>JBLIRO010000058.1:0-32967 GCA_049472335.1 bacterium
TATTTTATTTTAAATTTTATTTTAAAAAAAATTAAAAAAAACTTGACACTTTACATAACAGACACAGAGGCACTGAGTAATGATTTTAGAAGGTTAACTTACGGAGCAGAAAATTGGAGTAGCGATAGAAGTTCATTGGCATTGAGGGAATCAAGAGGCTTGTCTTTTGATTTTTCTCTGTGTCTCTGTGCCTCCGTGGTGAGATGAACTATTACCTTGAAACCGGCTTCACATGAGGCGTCTTAAGATGATTTTCAAATGCAGGATCCGGATTAAAGGTCCTTCTCACTCCGTATCTGAAGCTCGAGCTGTTCTATCATCCTCTGCGCCTGGATAAGCTTGGGATTGAGTTTCAGGGCTGTCTGATATTCACTTATGGCCTCGTTAAATCTTTTCTGCTGTTGAAAAATGTATCCCAGATTGAAGTGGGGTTCCGCCCAGTTGGGATCAAGCTCCCCTGCCCTTTTAAAAAACCTGGTGGCTTCATCCAATCTATTCTGCTGAAAATTCACCAGACCGGCAAAGTAATGTCCCCGCGGAGAGCCGGGCTTAATCTTTATCACCTTTTCCAGGGCAGCCAGGGCATCCTCATACTTTCTTTCGTACATAAGCGAAGATCCAAGTGTCAGAAGGGCCGGTATATTATCAGGGTCTTCATTCAGGACCATCTGACAGGCTGAAATGGCTTGATCATACCGCCTCTGTCTGAGATAGATTACAGCCAGATGGTTATGAGCAGTCACGTCATGGGGATCTATCTCCAGGGCCTTTTGAAGCTGTTCAAGGGCCTGATTCATCTGATTGTTTTGCATATGATAACGGGCCAAATTTATATGGGCCTCCTTGCTTCCGGCATTTATGTCCAATGCCTCCCGCAGGATATCGGCCCCTTCCTGATACCTGCCGGTTTTCATATATATCTTTCCTAGCTTTATGAAGATTCTGAGGTCCCTGCACCCAAGATCAAGGGCCTTTTTAAAGGACTCTATTGATTTCTCATCATTATTCATGGCAGCATAGGTATGCCCCAAAACGGAATAAGCATCAACATCCCGGGGATTCTTTTCCAGGATCTTCATGAACTCATCCCTTGCCTTCCGGTATTCTCCCTTTCCGGAAAATTTCATGCCTTTATCAAAATATTCAAGCACATCGATCATCTTTTTGGGATCAGGGTATATTTTTCGTTCTTCACTCTCGCCGGGAGTAAAGACATACCCCAGGCTCCGCAATTTTTCCCTGGTCTTTTTATCCAATGACACCCTTTGGGCATCCTCCTCGGCCAGGGAAGAGGTTATGCTCTTCTTAAGCTCTGTGAGCTTTGAAAC
The DNA here is from genome assembly GCA_049472335.1 of bacterium. GTDB lineage: Bacteria > SZUA-182 > SZUA-182 > DTGQ01 > JAFGSM01 > JBLIRM01. Next base: position 1,329 of record JBLIRO010000058.1, read on the forward strand.
CAGTCTTTTCGCCTCACCCTGTTTTTCATCGAAGATATTGTCTTTTTCCTGCCTATCCTTATCCACCCTGTATAATTCCCTGATTGGAGCCTCGATATATTTCCACTCCTCTGTTCTTAATCCTTCCAGAGGACTCCAGTTATGACTAAACTTTGGATAAAGGCTTTCGCAATAAAGGACCAGTTTCGGATTATCTGTTTTACCCTGAATCAGGGGCATCAGAGAAATCCCCTGTATATCCTTATGGGGTTTGTACCCCGCCAGATCTAAAATACTCGGCGCTATGTCGACCAGCCTTACTAAAGGCCTTATCCGCTTTGAATCCGGAAAAAGCTTCGGATGGGTTAATATCAACGGGACCTGCAGGGTGGTGTCATAGATAAAGATCCCGTGGGTCTTCTCCTTATGATCACCAAGCCCCTCACCATGATCCCCTGTTAGAACGACCAGGGTATTTTCATCCAATCCAAGCTGATGTACCATGTCCAAAAGAACACCTAACCAGTGATCCGTATAGGCTATCTCCCCGTCATAGGGATTATCAGCGTATTCCTCCGAATAAGGTGGAGGCGGGTTATATTGCATATGTGGGTCAAAGTAGTGCACCCATAGAAAGAATTTATCAGGGCGCGCCTCTTTTAACCATTTAATGGCAGCTTGCGTAACATCCTCAGCCCGTCTTTCCCTATCCAGAAATCCTCTATCTTCATCCCCGGAAAGATCGTCATTATAGACATCAAACCCCTGACCCAGCCCAAAGCGTTTATCAAGCACATATGCGGATACAAAAGCAGCAGTGACGTATCCCTCGTCTTTAAGCATTTCGGCCAGGCTTACGGCCGACCCAGTCATGGCATAGGTGCCGTTGTTCCTTACCCCGTGAAAGGCAGGATAAGTCCCGGTGAGGATGGATGCGTGAGAGGGAAGCGTGATAGGAACAGGAGAGAAGGCATTTTCAAAAAGTATCCCCTCTCGGGCCAATCGGTCCATATTAGGGGTCTTTATCTTCTCATACCCATAGCACCCAATATGATCCGCCCTTATGGTATCAATGGTTATCAGAAGGACATTTAACGGGGATGGCCCTTTTGCCATGGATACGGAGGAGAATAAAGTTAATAGTATTACCCAAAAAAGGATAAATAGTTTTCCTGTCTTAATCCATTTTTTTGTAAGGGCAACATCCTTTACATTATTTACATTATTGATTTTTTTATCAATAGCCCTCTGCTTTGCCTTTAAAATCCCTTTCAAATCCATAATATCACCTTTTATCTGGGTAAACGGCTTCATTATTACCATGTTGTTTTCAACCTGAAAATCAACATAATCACCCTGCTCTATCCCAAGCTTTTCCCCAATCTTTTTTGGCAATGTAACCTGACCCTTTGATAAAACCTTTGCAATCATATCATGCTCCAAAATGCAAGAAATAATTTATCTAATCCGAACATTCGCTACTCGATTCCCTGCCCGGGCAGAAATATTCAATCTCTGTCTCTGAAAAAAGGTAAAAAAGTGTAAAAGGGCAAAGGGTAATTATTTTAAAGTCCTGACGCAACGAAACCCAACGCCATTGAACCTGCTGTCGGGATTGAGTCTGAAGCGGTAAGCGCACCGGGCACTAAAACTGATGCCGTTCCACGAGCCGCCCCTGAGCACTTTTTCCTTCTGTCTTTCATCATACCAGCTTTCTGTCCATTCACATACATTTCCTGCCATATCATAACATTTATAAGGGCTTATACCATCAGGATTGTTATTCACAGCGGTTGTTTTTCCAATTCCCGATTCAGAGGTATTACATCTTCCCTTGTCAAAATTATTCCCCCACGGATATTCTCTTCCATCAGTCCCCCGTGCAGCCTTCTCCCATTCCTCTTCAGCAGGAAGTCTGAATTCTTCTCCCACTTTTTCAGACTGCCAGCGGCAATATTCCACTGCATCATTATATGACACCAGCACCACCGGATGGTCAGCCATCCCTTCAGGGTAGGTCCGTTTCTTTTCATCCCAGTTATACGCCTCAGCCCATTCTTCTTTTACGTATGGAACACCATGGCCCTTCCTGTCATCGATAAATTCCTTATACTGCCTGTTAGTCACAGGAAAAACATCCATATAATAATCATAATCAATCTATTTCTCAATCTTCTCATCGCCATACAGGAAGCTGCCTTTCGGAATCAGGACCATATCACCCGGATTAAAGGTCTGGCTGAACCCGGGAGAAACACCCTTCTCTTTTTCGCGGATAACTGTTGACTCCGTGAGAAGGATAAACCTGTCGATCAGCCAGTCATTATCCGGGAATGGCTTGCCTGCCGAAAGCACCTTCCTGAGCCTTTCATCCAGATGAATGCCTTTCTCCTTTGCTTTTTCATCTTCGGTGACCTCCCCTTTTCCCTCCCCTCTCGCAGATCCCTGCAGGTCGATCAACATCTTCTTGTTGCCCTTGATCATACTGTGTATATTAGGGAAGCTAAAGACAATGATCGTCCATTTGATATACATTATTGGTATAAAGTATTCTCGGAGCAGGTTCTTATGCTCCTTGCTTTCTTTTGATTCAACCCTGTCTTTCAGGATATTCTCCTTGACTGTCTCCGCAAGCCTTACAGTAAATGAAAGGAGATTGATAAATCGTTTCAGCGTCCTCGGGTTTTCCCCCACCCCGGCTTCGATTATCTCTATTTCCGTATGCCCGGTAAATCCTTCAGCATCACCCAGTAATGACGCGATAAACCTGCTCTTTCTGCCCGGCTCAAGTGCGGGCAATTCAAGGGGCAACTGTATCATCTTATCCATATAGTGTTCAGGTGAGATTAAAAGGTCCTGGCCCTCCTTTTCCTCCTTGTATTCAAAAAACCTGTAACGGTATGAAATCCCCTTTTTTACGATATCCCTGTCCAAACCCATTATCACCAGATACCCTTCAATATCGAGGAACAGTTTAATGGACTCCAGGAGCTCTACGGCTTTTTCCGGGAGGCACCGGTCAAGGTCATCTATAAATACCACGATCCTGAATTTCTTCTCATCAACCGAGTTTTTTAATTCATCCACGATTTCATAATAGATGGATGATAGCCGGTCGGAAAGGGTCTTTGCCTCTTCTATTCTCCTTTTAACAAGTTCTTCTTCCCTTTCTGCAGATTTTGCCACATCAAGCTCAAAACCGAAACAGCCTAGCTTGCACTCAGGCTTTATTCCATAGGCAAATGCAGCAGCCGCCATACCGATTCTGTCAACCGCATCCTTGATTTTTTCCGAGATCTCCTTTGCCAGTCCCTTTTGCTCCTCAGAGTAGCGCTTCATCTTATTCTCTATGGTTTTCAGGAAAGGGATTATCAGGTGCTCCTCCTTCTGGAACCTCCAGGGATTGAACCATACCGGGATGGCAAGAGGCTTGGTTTTATGCTCGGACAGCCTCTTTTCAAGAAGATGCATAAAGCTCGTCTTTCCACTCCCCCACTTTCCGAATATGCCTATACAGAAGGGTGTCCTGAAATCCTTGTCAAGGATCATATTACTGATTGTTTCTATATATTTATCAAATCCCAGTTGATCCTCTTCACAATGGATATCAGAAAGAATATTCAGATATTTTTTTTCATCTTGTTTCATAAATTCTCCCGATTTTGATCCGATTCCCTGAATTTGAATGCAAATACTCAGAAAACCCGCACCTTAATATATTTCGCCACTTTTACAATAATCTTCCGCAAGGCTCTCCGCAAGCCGAAGGTCCTTACTGGCCTGGACAATACAATCTTTCGGTTTCGATATACCCTTCAAGCATAATAATTTTCTTCTCTTATTTCCACTGCCTTTATTTTGAGAAGTGGAGGTTTCCATAATATCCACCAGAGAACCATAAGGACACTGGATGCACTTTTCATACTGGTGGTCCGACATTTTGCCCAGAAACAAGGCCTTTCTGGCCTCGATGGTGGTCCAGGGCTCAGCATCCCCCTTCTCTTCGATCTCGATCCCGCGGACACGGCCAAGTATTATCCTGCCCCGGTCAAGGCGCAGGGTGGCCCGGAATTCCAACCGGTCCCCTTCGCTGAGCCGAAGGCGGCCCTGTTGCGAGGGACTCAAAAGGGCGAAGAATGTGTCTTTAAAATCAATCAGGCCAATGAATCCTTCCTTGAAGGTCAGCAAAAATCCCTTAAATGACAGGCTGGTCCGGTTATAGTGGCGATTCAGGACAAACCGGGGTTTTACACTGCTTACAGTGCCGGCACAACTTGACTCTTTGCCTTTCTTTGAATTCAGCCATATCTCGAAATCTCTCAGCTCATCCAGGAAGAGCCGATAATCATTCTGTGTGAGAAGGAGTCTGGGATGTTTTACTATCTTCTCATCATAGTAATTAGCGCATGACGTGCACCTTTTTCCCACATGTTCGTAAGACTTGGGACAGGGCAGCTTATGATCGAGCTTTTTGCACTTCCATTTGAAATATACACATCCATGGGGATAGCACCCCTTTTCCTTTAGCACATGATAGACTGATACCATATCCCCAAAACTATGATGAGACTCATGGGTGCAGCGAAAAACATCGAGTCTTTTGTATTGATTTATCATTTTCTTATTATATCTTATTTAAAGGTCCTATTGAATAATACTGTGGAAAAAACCGAAAAAATTAATAATGATTGATGTTTCAGTTAGTTAAAAATGTATGCTTCTTTATATCTATGTCAAGAGTATGAAATTACAAATCCTGTCCCTTGACAAATTATGGGAGATTGCTCTATGCCTCTGAGTGTTGTATTAATATTCGCCGCTCTGGTACTTTTTTCGGTTTATGCATTGGCAACGGAACATGGCCGCTCTTTCACCTTTAGCGAAGATAAAAATCTCAATCCCTTTCAACGGTTCATTCTCCCTTTTATAATCGGGATGGTCATCATTGCGGTTGAAGCGGCCACCCTCTTTCCCCTGGGTCCTGAGACCCGTTTATGGATTAAGATAACCGTTTTTTTGTCCATACTAAATGGTCTTGGCTGGGGGATCTTGAACATCAAGCGTTCCAAAAGATTTCCGGTATGGAAAGGCATGGCCGTTCTCTGGATATTTATCTCTGGAATATTGATCATACCATCTTTACCTATGATTATTCTGATCTTTGCAATGCTGGCACTTAAAACACTTGGGATGTGGCCTTTTTTTGCACTCCTTTTCATCATCCTGGCCATATTGAATAAAGCAGGGATTCTTTCTGATATCCTCGGCGCCCTTTTTAACAAACCAGAGGAAAAGGTGAAGGAATTCTTATTAAAAAATAAAAAGAGGATATATTCCCTCTCTGCCGCTATACTAATAGCACCCTTTGTAATTATAACCCTTTTTTATATTATGATCTTCCTTGGATGGGGCCCGAATATGGGCCCCATGGGTCGTTAAGCGAAGCAGCAACAAATCATAAAAATAAAAAATATGAACATTGATAAGATCGTAAAAAGTCATTGAGGTCCTATTAAAAATATTTTAAAACCTGATATAAGTCCTTCTTTCTTGCTATCTTATGAATATTTTGAATCATTCGGAACTTTAGCTGGTGAACCGCATTTATCTTAATATTCATGATCTCTGCGATCTCTGAAAAAACAAAACCCTCTTCGTAAATCAGTTTAAACAGGTAATTATGTCTCTCAGGAAGGTCCTCTTTTATCATCAATATAATATCCTTAAGATCCCTATAATTTGATCCATCAATATTATTCTGGTCAGAAGTACGGTGCTGTATCTTTTCCAACTCTATAAAGGTTTTTTGTTTTCTAAGATAATCAATCGCCTTATTAAAGCTGATCACTCTCAGATAGGCCAGAAATGAATATTCGTCATGACCTCGAAATTTCTTTAACCTTTTGCAATCTTCATCCAGGAGGGCCAAAAAGACGTTATGAAAAATATCGTCCACTTCATCCTCCTGAAAGGAATAACTGTATCTCCTTAGGGTTTTTATTATATACTGATAAATTAGATTGGCATACTTTTCAACAAAAAAATCCCAGGCCTTTTCCTCCTTTTTTTTGCATTTATTCAAAAAATCGACAAATTCTTTATTAACTTCATTAACTTCCATATTACTTCCTGGTATTATATTCTGGTCTTTTAGAGTTAAGGTGTCCATATTGTCTTATAAACTTTTTCTGCAATTCCGCGATGAATTAAGACTATTGGCCTTCTTATCTATCAAGGGCTTTAAGAAGCCTGTCTTTCTCTAATCTTGGCTGGAACTACACAATGGAAGTGCAAAAAACCAACTTTAAAGAGCAGACGAACAGGGTATAATGATTCTGTAATTAATAATTTTATAAATCCAATTTATGGATAACGATCTAAATAATAATCTAAAATATTATAACACGTCTTATATCGTTTTCAAAGTTTTTTTTATGTCAAGGTTCTTCAAAATCACTTTATTATCTAATTAGAACAAATGAAATCATAATTGCTTATTATTATTTGACTTTATATTCTTGAAATGATAAAAGTATAATAAATACATTCAAAAGCCATGATCCTATATTTCTGGTAGTTTGGCTAAAAAAAAAATATCTCTTTTATTATTAATATAATAGTTTTATTTTTTTAATATGGTCACCGGTTTTTGGAAAAGATTTACCGGTGGCCTTTTTTATTGGAGGAAATAAATGTTGAAAAGGGGATTATCTTATATATTCATTCTTTTAATCTGTGGAATGATGGTTTTTGGTTGCAAAAGTAATGGAAAAGAAACTACTTCTATATCCCCGACCGGGGAGTCTGAGGGACCTATTACTGCCCCGCCGATATCTGACTTGAAGGAGGATTCAATGATAGCCAGCGTAAATGGAAGCGTAATAACCAAATCCGAAGTTGACACCGAAAGGGAAAAACTTGCTCGCCAATTTCAAGGCAAAGTTCCTCCTGAACAAATGGAATCGATAATGCCTAAATTGTGGCAACAGGCATTGGAGAATCTGATAAACCTAAGACTTCTTAATCAGGAAGCGGACAGTAAGAATATCCAATTCGACAATGAGGCTGTTGACAAGCAGATTCAGCAGATCTCAAGCCGTTTTCCCAATCCTGAAAAATTCAGGGAACAACTTTCCGCGATGGGGATTTCCGAGGAAAAATTTCGCGATGAGATAGGAGCAAGCATTAGAATCGAAAAGCTCCTGGAAACCACCTCAGAAAAAAAGGAAGAAGTAAGCGAGGATGATATTAAGGAATTTTACCAGGACCACCCTGAGAATTTCCAGACGCCTGAGCGGATACAGGCCAGTCATATTCTGCTCAAAATCGATCCGGAGGATACACCCGAAGTAAAAGAGCAAAAACGCCAGAAATTAACCGAAATCCGTAAGCAAATCGAGAATGGCGCTGATTTCGCTGAACTGGCTGGTGAGTATTCCGATTGCCCGAGCAAATCCCGTGGCGGGGACCTGGGGATGTTTGAAAGGGGCAGAATGGTTAAGCCCTTTGAAGATGCGGCCTTTCAATTACAGGTTGGCGATGTCAGTAATATTGTAGAGACACAATTCGGATTCCACCTGATAAAATTGACAGACCGTCAGGAGGGCCAAGTCATGCCTTTAGAGAATGCCCGTGAAAAAATAGTATATTACCTAAATCGCCAAAAGCAGCAAGAAGCGGTTAGCAATTACCTGACGGAGCTGCGAAGTAAAGCAAAGATAGATTATTCCGAAGGTTTCAAGCCATAGTATTTCAATACGGAAGCTCTGCCAGAGAAAAACAATCTTTAACATTGTAGGTTTGAGGCGGAGCTTCGCCAGATATTATCTGTATGTGTCCCTGATCAGATCGTTCAGATATTCCTCGGGATTTTCAACACCATTAGGAGGAATAGAGAATTCAAACTTCCTGGTCTTCTCATTAATGAGCTTTAATCCGTGCTCATAATTCTGAAAAGATTGCTTCAAATAACTGTTTAGATCCACCCCGTCTTCCCAGACTTTCTCTACAAGGCAGTCAATAGCCTCCTCATTAAAGGATAGTTTTATATTATTCCTAAAGGTAAAGCTCTGTTCAAAATCCCTGGCTTCTTTATATACTGTAAGCAACTCCTCAACAACGGAATCCAGGTCCAACCGTTCTTCTACTATCCGCTTTGTGATTATATTGATCCTTCGAGCTGAAAATTTGATTCCATATTGGTGTTGAAATTCCACTTCCTTTTTACGAAGGGATTTTTCCAACTCCCTTTCTTCCTCAACGATCAAATGATTGAACAGTGCTTCCTGATTGGGATCTTCGGGATTTTGTAAAAGTTTTTGCAGCTCACCTACCGGATCATCAACCATGGCCTTTGTGATTACAAGATGACGAATATTTGTCGATGGGAGGGCATGTTCAAATTTCATCAGAACCCTTTCCAGAGCTCTATTGAGTCCCCGGGCGCCTGTCTTTTCTTTGTAAGCGTTTTCCGCAATTTGACGGAGAGCTTCATCTTCAAACTGCAAATCAATACCATAGGCCTTGAAGTCCCGTTTTTTACCGATGATTATGGAACTTGTGGGACTTCTCAGGATATTATAAAGGTCTTCCACCTCCAATTGATCAAAAACGGTTATTACCGGCAGCCTTCCAATGAACTCCGACTCAAATCCATATTGAATAAGATCCTCTGCCTTCACATGTCTCATATACTGGGAGTGTTCATCCTTGCATTTGATCTCTGCTCCGAACCCTATTCCCTGTTTATTTAATCTGTTTTTAATCAACTCTTCAAGTCCGCTGAAGGACCCGCTCATAATAAAAAGGATGTTTTTGGAATTGATCTTCTTTTTGTCCCGCTTTCCTGTTTTTTGAAATTCCATAATGGCTTCCATCTGAGAAACAGGATCATGAGGGGTCTTAAGCTCTACTTCCGTCTCCTCCATAGGCTTGAGCAATGCCCGCTGTACACCTGAGCGTGAAACATCAGGGCCGGAAGTAGTAGGTGAAGCAGCAATCTTATCAACCTCATCCAGATAAATTATTCCATATTGAGCCAATTCAATGTCTCCCTTGGTCTCATGGACCAAATCCCTTACCAGATCTTCCACATCTCCGCCGACATAACCGGTTTCACTGAACTTGGTTGCATCTCCCTTCACAAAAGGCACACCAATCTTTTTGGCTATGAGTTTTACCAGGAATGTCTTGCCTACACCTGTAGGACCCAGCATAATGATATTATTCTTGACCTCTCCCATTCTTTCGTGACGGCGTTTTTTATGTTTCAAATCAAACATTTTGATCCGGTTAAAATGCGTGCAGATCTTAGTTGACAAAACTTCCTTGGCTTCATCCTGTTTGACGATATATTCATCCAGGTAAGATTTAAGCTCCTCAGGCTTCATGTCGAAGTTGATAGAAAGGCTTTCATCCTTCTTTTCCTGTTTTACAGCTTCTCCGTTTTTATTCCCTGCCTGTTGCTGTAAAGGGTCAAATCCAGTAAAACGAACCCTCTTGCCATACTTTCTGGTTAAAAAATCATTTATATCCTTCTGTATTTCTTTAACATCTATGTCTCTATCCATAGCTATCATAACCCTCCAAATAGTTTTCCGGAACTACATTTATTCATTCTTCAATATTTAATATATAATACCTATCCAATATTTATGCCAAATAATAAATCAATCTTTTTTCAAAACAAATAATTTTTTATATTGTTGACTTATTAAAATTTTTTCCTTCTATTACACCGATATACTAAATATCTCTATAAAAATGACGAAATAAAAAATGAAAAAATTATTAATTATCCCAAGAAACGACAGATTGATTGAACATAAAAGGTGGTATCAATAATTAACACTTTTCATTATAAGAATGTAAAAAAAATGAAAAAAAATCATTAACACCTTGTTTTATTTAAATATTAATGACAAAAGAATGGAGTCAATAAATGCTAACAACTGTTAAGTTTTTCTAACATTATTTCAATCGCGTCATGATTTTACTTTTTCTAATGCAGATTTGGCTATATGTCTAATACCCGGATTAGGATCTCCCACATAAAGTCTGAGCACCTCAGTCCCCCTTTTATGAGAGATCTGTGACAGGGCATAAGCTGCTGCAGTGCGAACCTGGATACTTGGCTTTTTATGGAAGCTAAAGAAATGTTTTGGGGCTAAAATCTTGGCGAGAGGTTCAATGCTGGATGGATCTCCGATTTGCCCAAGGGCTCTGCAGATGGCTATGAGCCTCTCCTCTTCCTTTGTGGAATTCAAAAGGGAAAGGATTCTTTGTCCTACTGTAGGGATCTTAAACTTTCCGAGGCTTTTGATCGCTGCGGTTGCTAAGCTGGTTTCTTCATTCTCAGCAAAATCCAGGAGCACTTCAATCACATACTTTTCATCAAGCCGCTCCGTGAGTTGGAATGCAGCTTTTCGAACCCTCGGGTTTCTATCAGTCAGGAAAAAAACAAGATCATCTCTTAAATCGGTACTAAAATTATCCAGGATTTCAAGGATACGAATGCGTTCCTCTGTATCTATCTCCTTAAGAAGTTCCTGTTTGAGCATCTTCCCCACCTCCGGACTCATCTCTTCCAGAAGCGTTGAAGCAATCTTCCTGATCCGGAAATCATCTTCCTGCTTGATTACATCAATCAACATGGGTATTGCAGCTTCTCCAAGCATTTCCAGCAATTGGATTGTATCTTTTTGTCTGGTGCTGTCAGGGGATTTCAGATCATCCATCAACAATCTATGAGTTGAGGGATCCAATTCTATATTAATCCCTTTTGATTGAATCTGAGCATGCTCATTTATTTTCTTATTATTATATTGAACCTGATTTTTTTGGAGATTAAACAATATCTTGCTTGCCAACTGATATTCGGCAAACTGGATGAAGCAATTGGTAATTTGATTTAAAAGGGATGCTATTTTGTTTGAAATATCAAGATCCTTTTCTTCTGAAAAGATATTGAGAAGATGATCGGCCATTAGTTCCGACAGCCTGCATTTTCCGGCCAGGTTCAGGTCATCAAGTGTGCTTTGACAACAATCAATAACCTTTTTTCGACCGAAGTTGTCACGATCATGAAATCCTTTAAAAAGCTCTTTGATAGTCTTTTCTAACTTTTTCTTATTCTCCTTAGTAAAAAGATCCGACAAACGCTCCTTTATCTCTTTGAGAAAAGCATCCAAAGAATCATCAGTGGCATCCCCGGCTTCCTCCTCTTCCGATAAATTCTCTTCAGAATTCCCATATCTCTCATCCCCTTTGATTCCTTCCAATATTTCATAAAGTTGCTTATTAAAAAGTATGCCGGAGAACTCCTTTTCTTCACTTAGATTCTCCCAGAAATTGTTATCCGATGGTTCATCAGGAAGCTGAGCAAGAGTTCCTATGAATGTCTGCAATTCCTGAGAAGTAATGCACTGTAAAAAACTGAGACTTTTTATATTTGTTGTTTCAAGGAATTTTAAAAAATTTTTCCCCACTGTGCCAAAAACAGCAACATCAATTTTTTTGCCGTTAACCAGCAATGAACCGCTAACATGCGCCAGAGAGAGAACCGGGTATTTGGCTAAGATGCTTCGCAGGGACTGCATGAGATCTTCAATGGAATCGGATATGGCTTTGCTCTCGAGTGGGTATAGCTTTATGTTTCTGGATGTCCTGAGCAGGGCGCGGATAATTTCAAGTACATGGGTCAGATCTTCCTGAACCAGACCCTGTTCAAGCAAGAATAATTGAAAAGAAGGTTCTCCTGAAATCACAATGCCGTCCTGGTCAAAGGATCTTAACTTCAGCTCATGGTCTTCAGGTTCTCCTTTCTTGGTGTAACGTATCTGCCTTAAAGTTATATTGGTTATATCAGGATGTTCATTTAAAAAGCGTTGCCAGAACTCAGGATCGACAATATCTGCCTTAATGTTACAAAAGCCATAGAGTAAAGCCTCTAATTCATTCTCAGTCACCCCCTTATGAAAACCGATACTTTTGAGGTCAAACTGATTTAGAAAAGTGAAAAAATTATGGGCAACTGATTCAAATTCGGCTATATCTATCTCCTGCTCATTGACTAATAAAATTTGTTCTGTATGAACAATATTGATGAAGTTTGTATTTTTTAATATCTGATCTATCCCTTCCTTCAATTGCTTAATAGAATTAATTGTTGACTGGCTTCCTTTAGGATAAAGTTTTAAAATTCTCAACGCATTAAGCAGGTAACGGATTATGCCGGGCACTTTTTCCAAAGAGGCTAAATCCAAAAGGGTCCTATCTTCACAGGATTCATCTGTCGTCTCCATCTCTTCTTTTATCTTATATTCTTCCGCCTCTTTTGCATTGAAGATTTTACTGTTCCAATCAGCTATTAGTTTTTCATATTTTTGGGTGCGGGTTTGGTCGGATGACCTTTTAAAATGGTATGCCAGGGTGGCAACTGAAGGTAAAAGATTCTTTTCATATAATGTTTCCTGGTAATTTCCGATTTTTTCATGCATCTCCTGCTTACGTTTATCTCCTATAGAGCCATATGCAATCTGTAGGATGCTTCTGCTGAGAAAATTGATCGTCTCATCATTTAGTTTAAACTCAGAGCTGATAAGCCCTTGATTCTTTGCATTATCAATAAACTCCAGTACTTGCGTCTCTATCTTACCTGAACTTCCAGTGAGTGCGCTCAAGGGAACATTTGTTCCGAAGGCGGATATTTGCTCAAGAAATTGACGATTTTCTTCATCAAGCGCTGCTATCTTTTGACTAACAATCTCTTCCAGGGATTTTGGAAGATACCCTTCGTCACAGGGAAGAACCAGCCATTCATGGCCTACCAGAACTATTTTTTGATCCTGTACCAGCTTGCGCAGGATCTCACTAAGAAAAAGTGGATTACCCTGAGTAATTTGCATGAGTTCTTTTATAATGTTTTCGGATAAATGCACATTGGAAAAGATCCCTTTTATGTGGTTACTGATATCCTCGGCAGTAAGTGGTGTCAATGTAATCTTTTTTATATCCAGTTCCTTAGAATAGTTTTTATAAAATAGCTCAAGCGAGGCCATCTGATTATAATCTTGCAAATCTGAGGTTTCGGGTGAGGTGCCGCAGATGAAAAGCGGGCTCTTACACTCTAGTTTCATTTGGCGAAACAATAAAAGCGTTGCTTCATCCAGGTAATGCAAATCATCAATAAGTATAGCAAAAGGGCGATTATTGATAATTCTAAAGAATAACCGGATCAGTGTGTTAAAAATGTCTTCGCGCTGCAATTTTTTGTTTTTCTTTGCAGATGACTCTTTCTTTCCGCTCAGTGGCGGCAAAAAATTGGATAGATAAGCAATCTCTTCTTCAGTCAGGGTCTTGAAAATTCCTGCTCCCTTATCTTCTCTCTGATTTAAAACAGACATCAGCATATCTATAATAGAATAATAGGGACGAAACATCTCATGGGGAATACCCTTTGTTTTGATAGTATATATTTTACTTTGGTCCAGGGTTCGGTGTACCACATCCAAAAACACACTCTTCCCCATCCCCGCGGCGCCCTCTATAATAAGGAATTGATTCTGTGGTTGTGCGAATTTTTTAAGGGATTCAGCCACTTGCTCGAGTTGCTTTTTCCGGCCGACTATTTTGATATCTTCCAGCTTATTTATTGCTGTTTTGGAAAATACTACCTCATTATCCAAGCTATCAGCATCTGCAAGACAATCCCGCCCTTTTTGTTTGGCATAATAAAGCGCTGTATCTGCCTTATGAATCAGCTCCTTGCTACCCTTTTTACTCATAGGGATAGAAGCGACCCCTATACTGAATGTGATGTTCAAAGAACTATCCATGCTCTTATGACGGAATGGTTCTGAGCGGACCCACTGTAAAAGCCTTTCTCCCATTCTCAGGGCAAAATCCTTTTTCTGATCCGGGAGCAGAATCATAAACTCATCACCCGCATACCGAATGGGTACACAATCTTCACCCGCTACCTTTTTAAGCACTTGCGCTACCCAGATAAGAGCTTCATCACCTATTTGGTGACCATATGTATCATTTATCTCCTTAAAATGATCCACGTCCAGCATGATTAGAGAAAGTGATTGATCCTCCTGGGAATTTTGTGGAATCTTATATTCTAAATAATGGTGCAGATAACGCCGATTGTAAATGCCGGTAGCCTCGTCTTCAAAGATTAGCCGGGAAGGATCTTTGCCGACATACTCTAGGAAATGATTTAGTTCTTGATTTTCCATATTACTGCTCAATGAATACAGATTAATTCACAGGTTAGATAACAAATATGAGCAATGACCATAAAGTATCCGGTTAATTTTCTGTTATAATGCTATTGATTGTTTTGTAAAAAGTCATTTCTGTGTTCAAGATCTTTCTTAAAGGTCCTAAGCTCGGCTTTTCAAAGGGCCTTTTGCCAAAAATGACAATGCGTTCCTTAAATGGCTTTTTACGGGTTGTCATAATTATTCATCGGAAATTAAGGGGAAAATATCCTAAAAAGGGAAAAGCTATTGGGCAGAAAAAAGGCCAATAATAATGGTTTAAAATTCATCATTTGCGGTAATGAGTTTCTTGCCGAATCAGTCCCAATAGAATTCATATAATAGAAAAGGAGGGTCATAGATGAAACTTGTTGTTTTAGGTAGCGGGACATGCGTCCCTTCCCTGAAAAGACATTCTCCGGGTTATTATCTGAATGTCTTTAACAAAGAGATACTGATCGACTGTGGAAGCGGAACACTCCTTCAACTCGAGAAGGCTGGTAAAAGCTACAAGTCGATTGATGCAATCTTTATTACACATACGCACCCAGACCATATCTCAGATCTAGTGCCTCTAATACAAGCACTTATTGCAACACCAGGTTTTAAAAGGGAAAAAGATATATTGATAGTCGGGCCAAATGGATTAAAAGGATTTTACGAACGTTGTATTGCTTCATTTATTAGAAGATTAAAGACATTTCAATGTAAACTTGTTGAGATCAAAGATAAATTAGACCTGGATTCTCTTTTTGTTTTTTCCATGAAAACTGTCCATTCGGAAGAAAGTGTTGCTTACAGATTTGAAGCGGAAGGGAAATCTATCATAATAACCGGAGACTGTGACTTTGATCAATCCCTCATCAAATTTTCAAAGGATGCGGACCTGCTGGTAATAGACTGCTCTTTTCCTGACTCCTTAAAGGTGAAGGGACATCTGACTTCAAAGGGATGCGGTCTTATTGCAAATAGCGCCCGTGTAAAGATACTCCTTCTTTCCCATATATATCCTACTACATATCCGGATAATATAAGATTGATGGAATGCAGCAGGGTCTTTCCCGGTGATGTAAGGCTGGCGGAGGATCTTATGGAGATAGACATTATATAAGTCATAAAAAAGGAGACTCGCTGCCTATTTTTTCACCCCGCCCCAGCCCTCTCTCATCTGAGAGAGGACCAGGGCGAGTGAAAAAAGACCGCAGTTATAAAGAACAAGCTATCTCTACCAGCCTAAAATGGCCGCCGGTGTCAAGAAATCAAGAATATCCGGAGGAGGAAATAGTGTAGTTAATCCGGCCAGAGGAATCCCGGCAGTAAGTGCCGCAATTACAGGTGGCGCCAAAGGAACTGTGGCTGCCGCTATTAACAGCGCGGGATCTGCAGTTGCCAATAAAGAGGGATAAACCTGCAGGAAATAACTGTTTGCAAAGAGCATGTTTTGCTGCAACCATGTGGGATCAGTAGGAGGAAGAGCGCTAAATAGATCAGGCAGAAGAATTGGAGCCGCTGCTCCTGTAGAATCGACCAAACTGGGAGGAGGCCAGAAATTTATTCCATAAAACGGATCGAAATAGGACAGTCCAACGGGAGTATTATACAACAGCCATGGATATTCCAGATTCGGATTCCAGGTTAATCCCGGCTGTACCGGAAGAACCGTCGAGGGCTCCAAACTGGAAACTATAGGTACAGGCAGCCCAGTTGTGGCATCGACCGGGGATAAGACTGGTGACCATAATGGCCATAATGTATTATAGGGAGGAAGTGCGGTCCAATAATCCTGAGCATAAACGTTCCATGCGAACGTAAAACAAAAAAGCAATAATATGGATAAAGTAAATAAAGATACTTTATAAAAATTCTTATGTAACATAATACTAATCCTTTCCCTAACCTTGAAAGAAAAATCAGATATTAATCTAATTTTAGTGATTCTTTTTTGTGTGGGTTATTTTCACCCCCTTTCTCTTTCTTTGCACATAGTTTGGCCCTCATTATCAATTATAAAAAGAGCATATATAATACCACTTTAAAGGAGTTGGTATTTTCTAAACATTTCAGTAAATTATGAAAATAAGAGACTATCGTCTGGTGGAATTTTTCATATCATATATGAAGAAAGTGAAAAATTTTTATGACAATTCGTTGATTTTTTTTATTTAAATTTGATAGGATCGTAAAAAAGTCATTTTTAGCTCCTAAACTCATAGTGTGCCTGCAGCCTTGCCTTTCAATGGTAGTTTGAGTATTATCAATAGTAAATAAAAATCCGATTCACCGGACTGGGGCTCTCACTCCTTTTGGATTAAAGAAAGGACAACTTGGATAAGAAGGATATCGATATCAGAATATTAAAAGAGACCGCCCGCAGTTTTAGAAAAGAGATCCTGGAAATGATAACCGAAGCAGGAAGCGGCCATCCCGGAGGTTCTTTATCAGCGGTGGAGATTCTAATCACACTTTATTATTATAAGATGAGGCATAGACCCGATAATCCGTGTTGGCCGATGAGAGACAGATTTATCATGTCCAAAGGACACGCCAGTCCCGTTGTATATGTGACCCTTGCCAATTGCGGATACTTCCCCAGGGAGGAGCTAAAGACATTTCGTAAATTAGGCAGTCGTTTGCAGGGCCATGTTCATACAGGTGTACCGGGAGTCGAGCTTTCTACAGGCTCATTGGGCCAGGGGCTTTCTGTGGCAAATGGAATCGCTTTAGGGGCCAAGGTGAGAAAAGCAGGTTTTAATATCTATTGTGTGCTGGGTGACGGTGAGATTCAGGAGGGCCAGATATGGGAAGCGGCAATGACTGCGCCACATCATAAGCTGGACAATATATGCGCCATCCTGGATTGGAATGAGATTCAGGAAAACGGACCGGTAGCTGAAATTAAAAATGAAGAGCCGCTGGCAGATAAATGGCGAAGTTTTGGCTGGTATGTGAAAGAGGTGGATGGGCACAGTTTTGAGGAGCTGATCTGCGCCTTTGATGAATTTGATGATGTTAAAGGTCAACCTATGGTTATCTTGGCTCATACAGTCAAAGGAAAAGGGATATCTTTTATGGAGCATCAGGCAAAATGGCACGGGAAGGCACCCAAAAAAGAAGAACTGGAAACAGCCCTTAAAGAATTGGGATTTTGAATATAAAAAAAGGAAAAATATAATGTGGGATATGAAGGCTACAAGGGATGCCTTTGGGGAAGCGCTTGTAGAATTAGGCAGAAAAAACAGGAAAATTGTTGTCCTTTCCGGCGATTTGGAGGATTCTACCCGCGCTGAGTACTTCAAAAAGGAATTTCCCAACAGGTTTTTTAATTTGGGGATCGCGGAGCAGGACATTTTAGGTACGGCAGTTGGCATGAGTCTGGATGGTCTTGTGCCCTTTACATCTTCTTTTGCTGTATTTCTGACCAATAGGGCCTATGGTATCCTAAGAATTTCCATTTGTTATAATAAAAGAAACGTGAAGGTCATAGGCTCTCACGCAGGGCTCACTGTTGGGGAAGACGGAGCAACCGCCCAGTGTCTGGAGGATTTTGCGATTACACGTGTCTTACCCAACCTTATTGTACTCAGCCCGGCTGATGCTGTTGAAACCAAAAAGGCGACAAGGGCTATGGCAGAAATATCCGGGCCTGTATATATGAGAGTCGGACGATATCCCTACCCTGTAATTACAAAGGAATCGGATCCCTTTATTATCGGTAAAGCCAATGTGATTAGGGAAGGGAAAGATGTCACAATCATTGCCTGCGGCCTTATGGTTTCTGAATCATTAATGGCATCGAAAATCCTTGCCGGTGAAGGTATTGAATCAAGGGTTATTAATATGCACACTATAAAACCCATTGATTCGGATATCATTGTAAAATGCGCAAAAGATACGCATTCCATTGTTACTGCCGAGGAGCATCAGATCAACGGAGGATTAGGGAGCGCCGTTGCCGAGGTTTTAGGGCAGAATTATCCTGTCCCTTTAGAAATGGTGGCAGTAAAAGATACATTTGGCGAGTCCGGTTCTCCGGAGGAGTTACTCAAAAAATATCATTTAAAAGATGTTGATATCGTGAATGCTGTTAAAAAGGTTATTAAAAGAAAATAAGAGGAGGACATAATGACAAGGAAAATTGCTGAGGAATTGGCCCTTTTTGGACAAAGTATCTGGCTGGACAATATCAATCGTTCTCTTATCGAGACCGGAAAGCTAAAAGAGATGATTAATAAAGGATTAAGGGGTATGACATCCAATCCTACCATCTTTGATAAAGCAATCAGTAAAAGCAGTGAATATGATGGCAAAACAAGAGAGTTATGCAGGCAAAATAAATCCACGTTCCAGATTTATGATGATCTTACTATAAGGGATATTCAGGAAGCAGCAGACATCTTTAAACCGGTTTATGAGAGCACCCGGGGCATGGATGGGTATGTGAGCCTGGAGATCAATCCTCAACTGGCATTAAAGACAAAAGAGACTATCGAAGAGGGAAAAAGGCTGCATAAAAAGGTTGACCGCCCGAATGTAATGTTCAAGGTCCCCTCGACCGATGCGGGATTTGAGGCGATTGAAGAACTCCTGGCTTCCGGAATAAATGTCAATATCACCCTCATATTCTCTCTGGAACAATATAAAAAAACAGCTCAAGCCTTTTTAAGGGGCTTGAAAAGACTATCCGAGGCTTCAGAAGATCTAAGTAGAATCGGATCTGTAGCAAGTGTTTTTGTGAGCCGTATCGACACAGTTGTGGATAGGGAGCTTGATGAGCTTATAAAAAAGACGAGTAATGGATCAAGAAAAAGCGCTCTTGGAGCCTTAAAAGGAAAAGCTGCAGTCGCGAATTCTAAAAGGATTTTTCAAGAGTATCTTAAAATCTTTTCCGGAAAAGAATTTCAGGCACTAAAGGAAAAAGGGGCAAAGCTCCAAAGAGTGCTATGGGGTTCTACCAGTACCAAAAATCCGGCTTATAGTGATATTAAATATGTATCGGAGCTTATAGGTAAAGATACTATTAATACCCTGCCGGACAATACATTTGAAGCATTTTTGGACCACGGCACAATTCATGAAGCATTAACGTCTGATGATCAAACCGCTCAATCCGTGATTGATAATCTGAAAGATTTTGGTATTGACATAGATGCGGTTTGTAATAAGTTACTCGATGACGGAGTGGCTGCCTTTGAGAAATCCTTCCTGTCACTTTTAGATTCCATAGAACAAAAAGCAAAAATGTTAAGGGAATAAATAATATATAAATAAAATAGATGACCGCCACAACAAAGATTTGCTATTTTATTATAATTAAGTTATAATTATTATAAATCTATGCACTTGATTCAATATCAATTTGATGCATATTACTATGTAAAATATTTAAGTTATTATATATATCATTTTATCAGTTATTAAAAATCAAGATGTGAAACACAATTTAAAGGGGTTAAGTGCATAGTAGAAATTTATAATAATATCAATAGACAATAATTCTCCATATTAAATAAGGCTTACATTATCAAAAAGGTATATTCCAAAAGTCATCAAATAATCATAGCTTCACTGTTTACCTGATAAAAAATCCTTGACAAATCAAAACATTCATAATCATGGAGGACATTAGATTTACAAACTTCGTATAATTTAGATTGCTTTGTTTTAATTGGCTCATTTCTTGCATTTGGACATGCATTCAAAGCTTTTACAATTGGTTGCAATTTTAAAAGCTTTTAGGCAGGAGGTAAGATCCAAGATTTACTGACAGTCGTTTTATTAGCAACACAGAATTATTTGCAATAAAAAGTTTCCGCAACAAAGAAATTTTCTGAGCTAGTTTAGAACGCTCTGTCGAAAGAAATCTTGAAAGGAAAGGAGGTGTTTTGTTTTGGCAGAGCGTGAAACTGGCACTGTTAAGTGGTTTAACTCTGAAAAGGGTTATGGTTTTATAACGAGAGATAACGGGCCAGATGTGTTTGTTCATTATAGCGGTATTAGCGGAACGGGTTATCGTACTTTACAGGAGCATCAGAAGGTAGAATTTACCATTACACAAGGACAAAAAGGTCCTCAAGCACAGGATGTAACTATCATTCAATAAATGATGTAAAGTAAATAAAAACACTTCCACA
This sequence comes from bacterium, assembly GCA_049472335.1. Taxonomy (GTDB): domain Bacteria; phylum SZUA-182; class SZUA-182; order DTGQ01; family JAFGSM01; genus JBLIRM01. Next base: position 21,706 of record JBLIRO010000058.1, read on the forward strand.
AAAACCTCCCTATAATAGGCTTTTTTTGACATACCGAATTATTATGGGATATACTTTTTTTATTCTGTCATTCATATTGTGTCCTATACCTTTAGGAAACTGAAATCAAGGAGAAGGTTTATGTGGGATTATTCAGATAAGGTTAAGGAACATTTCCTTAATCCCAGAAATGTAGGAGAGATTGAAAATCCTGATGGCGAAGCCATGGTTGGTTCCATTGCTTGCGGAGACGCGCTTAAACTTACCTTCAAACTGGATGAAAGCGGAAAAATCAAAGACGCCAAATTCAAAACCTTTGGATGTGCAAGCGCCATTGCCTCAGCTTCTGCTCTTACCGAAATAATCAAAGGCAAAACGATCGAGGAGGTCGAAAAGATAACAAATCAGGATATCGTTGATTTTCTTGGAGGGCTTCCGGAGCAAAAGATGCACTGTTCAGTTCTGGGCCGTCAGGCCCTTGAGCAGGCTATTGCCAATTACAAGGGTGCCAGCTTCTCAAAGGAAAAAGAGGAAGGTAAAGTAATATGTGAATGCTTTGGTGTTACAGATACTGAAATCGAAAGGGCTATAAGGGAAAATAACCTCAACACGGTTGAAGAGGTAACTAATTATACCAAGGCCGGGGGTGGCTGCGGTAATTGTCATGAAGCCATCGAAAAGATAATTACAGTTGTGAGAGCCAAACCAGAACCAACATCAACTCCGAAACTAACAAATATACAAAAAATAAGAATGATCGAAGAAACGATAGAGCGTGAAATCAGGCCTGCATTGCAGAGAGACGGGGGAGATGTTGAACTGATTGATGTGGTGGAAAACAGGGTTTTAGTTGCTAAACGGGGAGCATGTTCTTTTTGTAAGGCATCTGAGCAAACACTTAAAAATTTTGTGGAAGTTAAGCTGCGTGAATTGGTTTCTCCTGACTTAAGGGTTGAGGAGGTTTCCCGATGAAAACGATTTATCTCGATAATAATGCAACCACACAGGTGGCTCCTGAAGTTATGGAAGTCATGCTTCCCTATTTTTGTGAGCTTTATGGAAATCCCTCCAGCATGCATTCTTTTGGAGGCCAGGTATCCAAGAAAATCCGGGAAGCCCGTGGGGAAGTAGCAGCACTAATAGGTGCAAAACCTGACGAGATTCTTTTTACCAGTTGTGGTACTGAGAGTGATAATACAGCCATCCGATCTGCGTTGGAAGTTCAGCCCGATAAACGGCATATTGTGACGAGCAGGGTTGAACATCCAGCGGTCAAATCCCTTTGCACTTATCTTTCAACCCAGGGATATCATGTAACTTATATACCTGTGGACACAGAGGGCCGTCTTGATATGAATCGCTACAAGGAGAGTCTGACACCGGATACCGCCATTGTAAGCCTTATGTGGGCTAATAATGAAACCGGGGTCATATTTCCGGTAGAAAAGGCCTCTGAATTAGCCAGGGAAAGAGGAATTCTATTCCATACGGATGCAGTTCAAGCGGTTGGGAAAATCCCTATCAACATGGGAAAAAACACGATTGATATGCTCTCTGTGTCCGGTCACAAATTGCATGCATCCAAAGGTATCGGGGTGCTCTATCTGCGAAGGGGAACCAAGTTTTCGCCTTTTATGATCGGAGGCCACCAGGAAAATAATCGCCGCAGCGGCACTGAAAATACGCCCGGTATAATCGGACTCGGCAAGGCATGTGAACTGGCAAACCTCAAAATGGAGGAGGAAAATACAAGGGTAAAAAACCTAAGGGATGAATTACAAAACAAAATCCTGCTCACAGTCCCTAATTCACGCATAAACGGCGATTGCGAAAATCGTCTTCCCAATACAACAAACATTAGTTTTGAATTTGTAGAGGGGGAAGCAATACTTTTGATGCTCAATGAATACGGTATATGTGCTTCTTCGGGTTCTGCCTGCACTTCGGGTTCACTCCAGCCTTCTCATGTGCTCCACGCCATGGGGGTTCCCTTTACCATGGCTCATGGTTCAGTTCGGTTCAGCTTAAGCGTTTACAATACTGAAGAGGAAATCGATTTTGTCATTGAAAAATTTCCACCGATTATTGAAAAACTCCGAAGCTTTTCTCCTTACTGGTTAAAAGAGCAATTGACGACATGCAGGAGTAGTTATTCAATGGAATAAAATAAAGATCCGAAGATCCTATTTCTTCCATTTTAAACAAGGGGATACTATAGCCAAAGATTCCTATATCACAACAGGATTAAGGGTCAAATTAAATATCCCTTCATCGCTGATTGGAAGGGTCATTCCCCCTACACCTAATACGGTATAAAAGCCATTCATTGTAGTCGGTGAAGTCAAGTAACATATAAGTTGAAGATCATATCCGACCAAAGGGCTCCCTTCCAATGTAATAACATTGTTTACGATAACTCCGGCTACTTCTGTCAGAACACTGGCAAAACGGCTGCCCTGAAGTATAGTCGTTCCAGCAACTACCCCCAGCAAAGGATCTTCAACAATGTTTAATACCATTGGCCCATTGTTAAACAGGATAGGGAAAGCTACAAATGTACTTGTCCAAGTCCCTGTCCAAGTCCCTGTTTGTGCAGCAGTCCGGAATTGAGAAATTACCCCCAAAGGGGCTGAGACACCTGAGGTGATGCCGGTCAGTGGAGACAATGCTAAAGGATTAGGATAATTAAGACCAAATAGAGGAAGGCTCCCTAATGGATTGTTAAGCCCAAGGCTTAAGCCTCCGAGACTTAAAGCCAGATTCCCAAAGGTTAAAGTTGAATTACCAAAACCCAAAACCGGATTAAAGGAACTATTGCCTAATTGTGTAAGGGACCCAAGAAGGTTACCCAGTCCAAAAGTATCGAAACTGGGAGGTGTAAACAGAACCAGAGGATTCGATGCAGCAGCAGCATTTATATTACTACTTGGCCAAAACACATAGGGATTAAAAAAGCCTCCATATCCTATTGCTAAATTGGGAGGGGCAATAGTGAATCCTGAGAACTGGCTATTTACAGGAGAAGCTGCTAAAATTCCCATACAAAGAAAAAAACAAAGCAGAATAAAACATGCTGAATAAAATCTCTTTTTCATTGGTATCACCTCATAAAATCAATTAGTTAAGCTCCACTTCCAAATCTTTAAATACTTTCCCACTCAAAATATATCCCTTTATAAAAAAATATAAATATGGTTTGAAGCTCGGGATTAAGAAGTGGATTGACAATAATTAATGAACTCTCTTATGAATGAGATAGGTATAAGGTCCATTTTCAGCCAAATAGATTGAGTTTTTGACCTGTCTTTTAAAACTATTTCTTGCTATAATTCTTTTAACGATATCACCTCCGACTTGGAATAAAGATATTAAATCTAATTTTTATAGGGTTTAATCGATATTGGATTAAGGAAATATTATTGTAAATATCTTGAATACATTTCTCATGCATTATTGTATAGATTTTAAATATGCAATAGAGGTGCCAAAATATATAAAACAATAAATGCATTTAATTCAAATAGTTATAAAAATCTGAGATGACTGTTTAGATATATTGCTAAAGCATTTGTCAAATATTATTATTAAAAGTTAATAAATCATATTTAACTGCTTAAAATTAAATTTGGTTTGGAGGGAAAAAAACCCATGGAAAAACAAGCATTGATTGGTATGTTAAACAGAGACCTTGCGGATGAGCATGCCGCTATTATACGTTATCTTGTACACGGCTGGATGGAAGGCGAAGATACTCCCTTAGGTTCCAGTCTCATTTCCATCTCCAGGGAAGAAATGTGGCATATGCACTGGCTTGGCATGATCATAAGTGAATTGGGGGGCGAGCCAAACTTTACACCAGCCCCATACCCCTATGATCCAACAAGTAGGGAGACGATTCTAAAGTCCTATATTAAGTATGAGGAGAACCTGATCCCTCATTATAATGGAGAAGCCGAAAAAGTAGATGATCCCCATATCAAGCGAGTTCTTAAAAGAGAGGCATGGGAATCACAGGGCCATGCCAGAAAGTTTTCAAGAAAATTGGGGAAATTGAGCCACGAAGAAAAGGCAGGCCAACCTGGGCAAGATAGTGAATTGCCAGAGGAATTCCTGGGAAAAATGCAAGCAGAAGTCACAAGTAAATATACGGAGATGCTGCAGCATATTAGAACTTCATGGATTTTCCAAAAAAATGGAATCATTGGATGGAAGATTATGGATCAAGCCATGAAAAAGATGAGACATCTCGCACATTTTTCCGAACCAATAGCTGAGGACGGTGTACCCCCTCAATTAAAGCCTGGACAAATAGTTAAAAATGATTCCATTGAAGCTGCCCTGAGAAAGGCAGTGAAAGATGTTAAGGAGGCTCAGGAACGTCATAGGAAAATGCAGGAAGACAACGAGGTAAAGAAACATTCGGGACTTGTAATCAATCTGGACATGACTGTCCAGCAGGAAGAATATCAGAGAGCAGAAATCGAGGATTGGCAAAAATGATTTGACTTTCAAATCAAGCAAGGCCTGAAATTTTAATATGACTCCAGGCCCATACTTGATTAAATGCCTTAAATGATTGGCAATAGAGCAGAAAGCCCTGTGGGTGCGCTCGTTACAGGGGTTACAGGAGCTACAGAGCCAATTGTATTAACCTGTGTCTGAGGGGTTGTTCCACCAAGCCCTGTGAGCAAAGGCAAAAGCAGGAGAGCAGAAGGAGCAATGGCCGGTGCCACGGCAGTAGGAGCTACAACAGGTGCAACAGCAGCAGTCGGGGTTAAGGGAAGCACAGTAACCTGAATCACGGACAGGGTCGGATTAAAAAAAATGGTTATTGTAGCTGCAGCTTGCCTGAAAGGCTGAGGCATCCTGATAGGAGAAAGAAGGGATAGCGCAGTTCTTGGTATAAGTGATGGTAGTGTATAAGGACCAAAGGGCGCGGGGTAGAGAAATGGTGAAAAGGAGAAATAAGGAGACGGCATATTGAAAAAAGGCGACAAAAATGGATTCTGCGGCGCAAAGCCAAAAGGAAACTGGGACTGTGCCGGTGTACTAAAACAAAAAATCATTAAAATTAATAATAAAAGAAAAAGATATTTTCTCATAAAATCTCACCTCATAATTCATATAATGCCCAAGAAGGGTAATTGAAAGGTTGTGACTAATAGATTAAAAACCGTAGGATTTACTATCGAAGTTAATGTAGCAATATTGCTTGCTAAAAGGTTTGGATTAATAAGACCCAGAATCGCTGTCAGAGGAGCTGTTGTGATTGTTACAGTGGGGACAGTTAAAGTCACAGGCGCATTTCCTCTTCTCAACATTGGCTCCACCAGAAGAGGAGAAGAAATAGGGCTGGAAAAGAGTGGCATTGCTAAGGGTGTTCCCGGAAACATGGGATTTAAGAAAACGGGCTCCATAGACCATAGAGGAAATACTGGTAAGAAAGGAGCCTGCTGAAATGTCCAAAAAGGATTGAATCTGGGATATTGTGCCTTTGCAGGCATTGGATATAAGAATATAAAACTTATAAGCAAAAAAATCATCAACGAAATTATTGAAATTGGCCTCATCTATTCATCTCCTCCTTTCAATACAATGTATCATATTACAAAGTAAATTTGTTTTTTATTAAGCAGTCTATTTTTATAAATAGTTACCCTTGGTTCGGGTATAGGCTTTTTGCTTGGTTCAATAACTTCAATCCCTCTTGATTACTAGGGTCCAAGCGCAGTGCCTCTTTGAGCTCATTTATTGACCCTTCATAGTTCTTAAGATAAAAAAAGGCAACCCCCAGATTATAATGGACCTTAGGATTCTCAGGATCTAGCTTCTCGGCCCTTTGCCAGAATTTAATGGCTCCTTCAATATCACCTTTTTTATAAAGTGCAGTGCCTAAATTTATTAATGCATCCAGATGGTCCGGTTTGAGCGCTAAAAGCCTTTCCAAGATGTTAATGGCCTTATCGATCTTGTTTTGTCTAAGGTAAGCATTACCGATATGAAGGTATGGTCCATCAAGGTCCGGCTTCACTTCTCCAGCCCTTTCCCAAAGGGAGATGGCCTCATCGTATTCCCCTCTCTGAAATTTCATGGTTGCCATATTCATCAAAGGCAGAGGATCTTCAGGATTACATTTGTATCCTTTCTCCCAGGTATTTAAAGCTTCCTCCCAATTCCCTATATCGTAATAAAACTGTCCTATTTTAAGAATGGTTTGACAATGACAAGGATTAAATTTTAATGCCTTATTCCAGGAATCTAATGCATCATTAAAACGAGTGAGCCCTAGATAGACCTGCCCCATTAAAAAATATAGATCAGCAGATTTTGGCCCTGTCTCTAATGCTTTCTCAAATGCATGCAGGGCATGTTCATATTTAGCCTGATCCAGGTAGAGAATCCCAAGACGAGCCCATGCCTCAGTATTGGCACTTGGATTAAGCTCTATTGCCTTTAAATATAAATCCCTCGCGCTTTGATATTCTTTCTTATGAAAATGTACACTACCTAAGTTAATCAAACCCTCAAAATAAGAAGGTCTTATACGTATCGCCTCCTTAAATACCGCCTCAGCCTTGTCATATTTCCCCTGTGAGAGGTATACACTTCCAAGGTTATTCAGGGCTTCAGGACTGTTTGAATCTATGGACAGAGCCTTTTCAAAAGCCCTTATGGCCTCCGCATACCTTCTCTTTCGATGCTGAACGACTCCCAAGTTATTATTTGCTTCAAGGTGATTTGGTTCTATTTCCAATGCCTCTTTAAGATATACCTCTGCCTTGTCAAGCGCCCCTTGATCAATGGCAAGTTGGCCTAATTGATTGAGAGCATCCGTATATTTGGGATTAAGAAATAAGGCCCCCTTTGCCGCCTTAACAGCTTCATCATAATGCCCCTTCTGTTTGAGCACAACACTCAGATTATAATAAACCTCCGGATATTCAGCCTGTTTCAGTGCAAGTTCAAATTCCATGACAGCCTTATCCAGGTTGCCCTGCTTATGATAAATAACTCCAAGATGATTGTGTACATCCAGATAGTGGGTAGACAGTTTAAGAACATCTCTGAACAAATGGTCTGCCTCTTCGAGATTGCCTAACCTTTCTTCAACGGATGCAAGATAAAAAAGGACAGAGGCATTATCCGGATTTATTTTCAGAACCTTCTGAAACTCTTTCTGTGCCTTCTCATAAAAACCCATATATATGTATGATACACCCCGGTCTATCCTCTCAAGGAGTTTAATCATATCCTTGGGATCAGGCCTTTCATCGGATATATCAGAAGCCTCCGACCATACATACCCAAGGCTTAAAAGACGCTCCCTTACCTCGTCATCCAAATCCACACGGGACTCTATCTCGGGCCCTAAAGCCAACTTTAGCCTTTCCAGTTTCTTCTCCCACTTGCCTGCCTCAAGCGGATAGATGTTTTTTCTTTCTTTAGGGTCATTTGATAATTGATATAATTCTGGTTTGGAAGCCTTTATGTATTTCCAATCATCCGTCCTTATCCCTTCCACCCTGCCCCATCCAAAGTTAAGCTCCGGATAAAGGCTCTCACACAGTATCTCTTTATGAAGGGAATCTGTCTTCCCCATAATTAACGGTATGAGACTCTTTCCTTCTATAGAAGCAATCCCCTTGTCTTTAATTGGCAAGGATAAAAGATCCATAACAGTAGGAAAAATGTCTAAAATAGAGACCATTGCATCTACTCTTCTATATGGTAAGATGTCTTTTGGCGTTCGAATAATAAGGGGAACATGAAGGGTTGAATCATATATAAAAATCGCATGCGTAGGTTCTCCATGTTCTCCAAGCCCCTCTCCATGATCCGATGTAAGGATTATGATAGTCCCTTTCATCAATTCCATATCATTTAATCCCCGGATGAGATCGCCTATGCATTTATCTGTATATGCGATCTCACCGTCGTATAAGCGCCCTTTATATTCCTTGTCAAAAGGGCTCGGGGGTAGATAAATGGCATGGGGATCAAAATAGTGTAGCCACATAAAAAATGGAAAGCCCTTATTTTTCTTTAGCCAATCTAATCCTGACTTCGTAACAGCCTCAGCCCTCCTCTCATTATCAAGCAGGGTTGCGCTCCTACCTCCTCTGGGAAGAAAATCATCATATAAATCAAATCCCTGATCCAATCCAAAAAGAGAATCCAACACAAAGGCCCCAACACAAGCCGCCGTTCGGTATCCATTTGCCTTCATAACCTCAGCAAGGGTTAAAGCCTCTTTCCTTAAAATATAATTTCCATTGTTACGGACACCATGCTGAAATGGATAAGTCCCGGTCATAATAGATACATGTGAAGGCAATGTTATGGGAACAGGCGTTAAGGCTTGAGAAAATAGAACTCCTTCTGATGCCAATCGGTCTATTGTGGGTGTTTCAATCTTTTTATACCCATAACATCCAAGATGGTCCGCTCTTAGAGTATCAATTGTAATAAGCAAAAGATTAAAGTTCGGCCCCTTTATTATGTGACCGTCTTTAGCACATATTTGCTCAAATGCGACACCCAGAACCAATATTAAAGCCAGGAGAAAAAATCCGGGCCGCTTCATTCTTCTATATCCTTTTAATATAAAACTTCTATATATATCTGCCCCCTATCAATAATATCAATAAGACAGGGGGCAGGTTCCTTTCATAAATTATCAATTCCGTACAGGCAATCCTTTCTTCTATATAACCGCCGGAAGAAGGGTCAAAGTAAAAATCCCTTCATCTAGTATAGGCGTGGTTGTCCCATATACGGTATAAAAACCGTTCATCGTAGTTGGTGAAGTCAAATAACAGGTTAATCCAATATTAAATCCGGTGAACAGGAATCCCTCCAGTGTAATCACATTGTTTACAAGCACACCGGCTACTTCCGTAAGCGCACTGGCATAGCGGCTACCCTGAAGTATGGTTGTTCCGGCCACTGTCCCTAACAAAGGATCTTCAATGATATTTAACATCATAGGCCCTGTGTTAAATAGCGCAACAAATGCTATATATGTACTCGTCCAGGTCCCTGTCCAGGTCCCTGTTTGAGCAGCAGTCCGTATCGGGGAAATAGCTCCCAGAGGGGCTGCCAATATGCCCGGGAAGCTGATTGATGGAGCTAAGGCCAAAGGATTTAAGGAATTAAGGCCTAAAAGTGAAAGATTCCCTAACGGGCTATTAAGCCCGAGGCCCAATCCCCCAAGACTTAGAGCTGAATTGCCAAAGGTTGATGTGGGGTTACCAAAGGTCAAAGCCGTGTTCCCAAAACCCAAAACCGGATTAAAAGTGCTATTGCCCAATTGCGTTAAATTCCCAAAAAGGTTGCCCAGTCCAAAAGTGTCAAAACCCGCAGGGGAAAACAAAACCAGAGGATTTAATGCAGCAGCAGCCTTTATATTACTACTTGGCCAAAATACATAAGGATTGAAAAAACCTCCATATCCTATTGCAGTATTGGGCGGAGCAATGGTAAATCCCGTGAACTGGCTATCCACAACAGATGCAACAAGAATACCCACACAAATAAGACATACAATAAGAATATATAGTGTTGTATGGTACCGGTATCTTACTTTCATAAACATCACCTCTTAAAATCATTTCCCAATCTTCTAATTTCTAATCCTTAAACAATTTCTAATCAATAATGCACCGGCAATTAATAAATCCATAAAAATTATAAGAAAATAGTTTGAAGTAACGCATTGAGAAGCGGATTGGCCGACGTTAATGGACTCTCATAGAGAAGCGAGGCATATAAGGGAGCCAGAACCGACAGCAATGGAGTCGGCGCCGCAACCGCTGTAGTTGCAACCGTCGGAACAGCAGCCACTGTTGGATTAATAACACTAACCGTTCCAGCTGTAGGATTTGTTATGATGATCGTTGCTGCACCTACCCTGGGTAATATGGATGGAAGCGTTGGACTCACATATGGAAAAGGAGGATAAACCGGTGGAGCAAGCACAAGCGGAGGAAATACAGGTGGAAATATGGGGAAATAAGGATTTATCCCCAAAAAAGGAAAGGGATAAGGCACTTGAGATATCCCTCTTGTTGCAAGACTAAATATAATGAGCAAAACCATAATCGCTATTATAATATAACCCTTTTTCATTTCTAAAACCTCCCTTTATATAAATGAACTTGTATTGGCTCAAACCCATTTTACTTATTCCTCATAAGACCAAAGTGCTCAGATAAGCAAATAGCAGTGGATTGGCTGTTGAAAGTAAAGCCTTGCCGTCCAGAAGAGCGCTCGCATATAAAACAGCCAAAATACTCAAAAGCGGTGCAGGGGCCGGAGCTATAGTTGCTGTCGGTATAGATGCAGCTATAGCCGCCGTAGGAGTTACAACAGCGGGAGCTATTCCGGTAGGTACTGCCACAGTGGGTGCAATCACACCCGTCGCTCCAATCAGGATCACCCCCGGGGCTGCGCTTACAGCAGTCAATGTGGGAGAGGTAAAGATGATAGTCGCATTGGGTCTACGCTGATACGGTGACAAAATAGCCGGCGAAGGGGCCGTTATCGGACCAAATGGAAGGCCAAAACCCAAATTTACCCCGTAAAGAGGAGGAAAAATATTCGCCGAAGGAAAATAGCCTCCTCCAAATGGTATAAACGGAGAATAAAACGGATTGCTTATCCATGGGAAACCCCATGGCCCAAAAAGTGACTGGGCAAACCCCACATCAGCACTTATCCCCGATAAAACCAGGATAATAATAATACAAAGCACCAAAAATTTTAAAACCTTCATAAATTACTCACCTCTCAATCAAATTCATCCTCAAAACATTCATTTCTCTCAATATCCAAAACAATCTAACAATTCATTCCGTATTATTCCGCTAATGTTAAATAAAGAAGCAAAAATATCAATGTACTAGGGGTGAGATTAAGCGTTCCCAAAGGAGCGGCCGCGGTCACTGTGGGAGCAGCCGTAGGAATAATAATAGTGGCGGCAGCAGCGCGAGGGAATGTCGGCAGAATAGGATACGGGCTTAACACAGGACTTAAAATCGGAGCAGAAAGAGTGGGTAATGGAAGAATAAAAGGATTAAAAGTAAATGGATAGAATGTTGGATTAAATACAGATGGAATAGGTGGATATGGAAAAAACTGGGCTGAACATGGAACAGCATATCCAAGTATAAACACAAATAAACCAATTATCAATACCATTGATACTACTAAGATTTTCAAGAATTCCGTTTTCATATCATTATCTCCTTATGAATATCCCCATCATTGATCGATCAAGTACAT
>JBLIRO010000059.1:0-31996 GCA_049472335.1 bacterium
TTGATTATGTCCTAAGGGGTGATTCGACAGAGAAGCCGCTTCTGCAACTGATGGACTATATACGGACTGGAAAGGGGGACCTCGCACAGATTCCCAATCTCACATGGAGAGACAGCGAGGGGAAAACCAGGGTCAACCCTCTTACCAATATTCTCCCTGACCTGAACAGCTTTGTAGTCGATTTTTCATATGTGATGAAAAAGGTTATGCGCTACCGGGATCTAAAGGGTTACATCCCTTATTCAAACTGGCTGGAATACCCGGCAACAGCAGTGCTCAATGTCCGGGGATGCACTCATAACTGCAAGATTTGTGGCGGGTCCGCCTATTTTTTTAAGAAATCTGTAAACAGGCACAAACCTGCCTATAGGGAGCCTGAATTGCTGGCAGAGGAGATGGGAAAGATTTCAGAGAACCTTAATACCCCTACAATGATCATAGGCGATATCCTTCAGAATGGCAGGGATTATGCTGTGAGGTTGCTTAAGGCCCTAAAGGAAAAGGGAATAAAGAACCCGATCGGTTTTGAATTCTTCGTGCCTCCGCCTGACGATATACTCGAGATGATAGCCGGTTCCATCCCTCGATTCAATATAGAGATGTCCCCGGAATCTCATGATGAGGCCCTTCGCAGGTTTTTCGGCCGTCCCTATGGCAACGAGGAACTGGAGAGAATGATAGACAAGGCCCTCAATCTGGGGTGTGAGAGGATCGACCTATTCTATATCATCGGGATACCAAAGCAGGATGTTAACTCCGTTAAGGGTACTGTGGAATATTGCAGGGAGCTTTATAAAAGATTCGCACATACAAAGAGACTCCTTTTGTTTATCTCTCCATACGCCCCATTCATAGACCCCGGCAGCGAGGCATATGAAAATCCGGAAAAGTTCGGATACAAGATCTATTGCAAAACGGTTCAGGAACATAGAAAGGCCATGGAGCAGCCAAGCTGGAAACACATCCTGAGCTATGAAACGGAGTGGATGAGCAGGGACGAGATAGTGGAAAGCTCTTATGAGGCGGCCATAGAGCTGAACCGCATGAGGGCCGATTTTGGCCTGGCAAGCCGGCGCAAGGTGCTTAAGACAGAAAAAAGGATGATGCAGGCCCGTGAAACGGTAAGTCTGATTGATGATATCATGAAGATTGAAGATGAGAGTGAGAGGGAAAGAGAACTCGATGCCCTGCGTTCAAAGGTCCATAAGCTGAGCGAAAATACCATCTGTGACAAGAAGGACCTGGAATGGCCGGTTAAGTTTATCCGCATGAGACTGGGATGGATCGTCAAGAATTGGTGGCATATAGAGGTAGTACACCGGTTTCAGGAACTATCAGCCCGTTTCAGGGGAAAATCAGCCAAAATAAGTCATCTGGCAAGAAAATAGATGATTTTAACAGATAATCCCTAATGAGCCGAGCTTCCTTTTATTCTAAAACTGAACCGCGACTTTTAATTCCGATTGTTCGTTTGTATTCTTAAATAGTATCCAGTATCCCTTGCCGGGTTCGAGGGCCTCATTCCCTTCAATCCTATCATAACCACTCCCTTTTTGATATCCATATATAACGGTAGCCTCAGGGAAGAGGGTTGATGATGTTGGATCTTCTGGTTCCACATTCAGTGATATCATGCTCCAGCCTGCGGGCAGATTCATTTGAAGGCCTTGGCACTGATTGGTCGGATCGTAAAAATCCGGGCAGTTGTCACAGACATCGCCGATACCATCTTCATCCTTGTCTTCCTGCCAAATATTGTAATCGTCAGGACAATTATCTATCAGATCGGGTGTCAGATCGCCATCTTTATCTGTAGGGATCCCGACAGCAAAGATGGAAAAGTGATCAGTGCAGGCGCAGACAATGTTGATTGCCGTGTCCACCGGTATCGGCGGATCGCATGCCAGTAACTGGCAGGTTCCCAGATTATCACAACGTACCATATTCAGGTTAAGCTCTTGAACTATAGTCAATCCTGTATCATCATAGGAGATACAGATTTGTGCCTCACCTTCAAAAGTGGCATCCGTGGTGATCTCGACGCAAAACGGAGAATAAGGGGCAAGGGTTATACCCTCAGGCGGAGATTCACAATCTTCAACAGTGATTGAGGTATTCCCACCGCCAGTCACAACAGGAAAGGTGAGTGTTACTTCGCCGGTGTCGTTTTGAACGGATACATTATTTCCTGTTGGTGTATCACAATCCCAAATCGATGGGTTGTTGTCATCGCAGTCATCAGCAGGTGTAAGACAAGAGCCGGGAGCGTAATGGCCGTCCCCGTCAGCATCTGTTGAAAGACCGTCGTCTATAAAGGTATCGCAATCATTGTCCTTGCCGTCACATATCTCCGTAGCTCCCGGATATATGGTGTTGTCACTATCATTGCAGTCATCGGCAGGTGTAAAACAGGAGCCAGGGAGGTAATGGCCGTCTCCGTCAGCATCTGTTGAAAGACCTTCATCTATAAGGGTATCGCAATCATTGTCCTTACCGTCACATATCTCCGTAGCTCCCAGATATATAGTGTTGTCACTGTCATTGCAGTCATCAGCAGGTGTAACGCAGGATCCCGGTGTATAATGACCATCTCCATCAGCATCGATAGCTACAATAAATTCATAAGCTCCCATATCATGTTCATTACAGGGTCTGCTATTTCCTTCAATATCATTAGCAGGCGCTCCTGAGCCGGTTCCGGCATCGATACAGGGTGAGCCAGATTGAAGATGGTAATTATCAGCATCCGGATTGACAAACATGGGATTTTGATTTATGTTTCCTGTACCAGAATAGCCTCCCTGGATATCGGAATATGTGACTATTGGATTACTGCTGTAACCGTATTTATAAATTTCCGAGCCGGAATCATTCCAGAGTATACAATTGGTTATCGTGGGAGAGGAGTAGGAGCAATAGATCCCTCCACCGTTTGTGCCATCCGTGTTCTCACTAATGGTGCAGTTGATCAATGTGGGTGAGTCGTGAAGACAATTCATCCCGCCTCCCCATCTGCCAGCCGTATTGCCAATAATTATGCAGTTGGTTATTATCAGGGAGGAAGAGGAAGAATCAATCCCTCCGCCATCATAGGTCGCAATATTGTCTTTAATGATACAGCCGGTTATCGTTGACGAGGACTCATGACAGGTGATCCCGGCACCTCCGTTAGATGTATTTTCACTAATAGTGCAATTGGTAATGGTAGGAGAAGAACTGTTGCAAATAATCCCCCCGCCAGCCCCATCAGCGCTGTTTCTACTGATAATGCAATTGATTATTTGGGGCGAGGAGGAAGCCCAACAACCAATCCCGCCTCCTCCTCCAAACTCGAGGCTATTAGAGCTATTGTCAGTAATTATACAATTCTTTATTGTGGGAGAAGCGCCTGAACAATCAATTGCGCCACTACCTGTTAGGGATGATGCATTCTTAATAGTAAAACCATCCAAAACTGATAAATTATTCTCACCACTATGAAAATAAAATCCTCTGCCGCTGTTTTGACAATCTATTATGGTATTTTGCGCCCCGTTCTCTGAACGAACAGTAATACGCTTTCCCGCAAAATCAAGGTTTTTATTATTTGCTCCCGTATAAGTGCCGTTTCTTACTATGATTGTATCTCCATTTACTGCAGCGGTAATAGCAGGCTGTATAGAGCTAAAATTACCAGGCACATAATAAATGACAGCCTCGGCAACCGGTTTATAAAATGCCGTCATAAGACTCATAATGATCAAGATAGAAATACAACAAATAATACTTTCAATGAATTCGGATTGATAATCCTTTTTTGTATTTCTTTTCATATGACACCATCCTTTCCCCCCAAATAGGAACACAAGCCCCCTAAATAAATTCGTGGAAATTGATCTTGCTTCCCAGTGCAAGTCGAAAAGTGAAAGTGGTAACTTTTTCATTGACAAATATCTTTCAGAATAAATGTGTCTGAAAAAATAATTTATCCTCTGTTAATAAGCCTGACCAGAAATTTTATTTGAAGATGTTTATGAAGAAAAATATGCGAAGTCTAAACTCGAGTGAAATAACCATTTTCTTCTAATTCAAATTATACGGACTTTTTCGATCGTGTCAAGGAAAAAAAATGGTTTTATTTAACCATAAATCATGGAAAAACAGAAAATAAGATGGTTATTGAATTGATGACTGTTAAAGATCCATGTCTGTTTCAAGCTCGATCTGCATATTCCAGCGCTTAAAAAGCAAGAAACCAATTATAAGGATCAAGATGACCAGTGTGGCAAAAAGACCTTTCTTACGGATAATGAATTCCTCCTGCCTTCCATCAATAGAGGCATCAACCTTATTGGCAATTTCAAGCACTTCATTGGTATATTTGTTGATCTCTTCCAAATCCAGGGTATGACTGACAGGTACGGCTTCAAGCAATAAGCGTCTGGCTGACTCTAGCTGATCTTTCTCGTCCAGAACATCCAAACCCGGATTTATCTCTATGTTTATTGCCTTTTCCCAAGCCTCATCCACCCTCTTTTCCGAGACAATAAAAGCTGTTTTGATTTCCTGCCCGAGATTATAGTACTTATGGTTTATGTTATGACAATATCCACAGTGGTTTTTTTCTGTTCCGTCATATAATGCCATTGTGGGATAAAGGATATCGTGATATGCATGGCAGTCTATACAACGTGGTGATCCCTTGGCTTCCAATTGTTCAAAATGACCGCTTTTTTCAAAATATTCCTGTGTGGTGGTGTGGCAGTTTCCACATACATTGGCCACTTCTGTAACACCGGCAGGAGTTGCACCATGAATACCATGACACTCCGGACAGGAAGGAACAAGGGAAGGGTTTTTGTCCGGGATCTTATTGTATAGTATCTGTCCATGATAACTTAATTTGTAAAGCTTTAGTTGGTCACTGCGCAGATCATATAACTTCATCTTTTCCGTGTCTGAGTGACAGGAAGCACATGTCTCGGCAACCTTCTGATGATGGGCAAGAGAACTGAGATCTGTGTGCCTTCTGATCTCGTGTCTGCCATGGCAGTCTGTACATGTAGCAACATTTTTATCCCCTTCCTCCAGAAGGCTGCGGCCGTGAATGCTTGTTTTATAGAGTGAAAGCTGGTCTGTCCTCTTGTTGAACTGCCTCATCCATGTCGGATTGGAGTGACATCTGGCGCAAAATTCCGGGATCTGTGTCCTGGACGGCGCACCTCTAAAACCATTGCTTTTTTCATGTGGACGATTGAAAGATGTGGGATCCCCTCCATGGCATCCTGAACACGTAACATTGCTCTCCCCGTGTACACTTATGCGCCATTGCTCGATCCATTCAGCCGCTTTTTTGCCCAGATCTTTGTGACATATATAACAGGTATTGGAGGATTTTTTTCTTGTCCTGGCCAGGGTTAAAGACGAACAAATCCATTGGATGAAGAACAGGAAAAGAAAAAGGTAAAGGATTTTAAATATAAGATTTCTTTTAGATAAGTTAAACATTTTTTATATATATTTCCCTAAAATGGTTAACAATAAGAAACCTACTATTGTCAAGGTTCCGAACACCATTGATAAAGGCCTTCTCTTCGGACTTCTTATTTTAGAGGTATCCAGGAACGGGACTATGAAGAGGAATATGACAATAGCAATCTGAATAAAAACCCCGATAAGCTTTGGGGCCCATCCGCCGAGGAATTCGAGTTTACCTGCAAGGGCCAGAACTGAATACGAGGCCAGGAAATACCACTCCGGTTTGACATTCGCGGGGGTATTAAACGGATCCGCCTTTGTATGTATAGGAGCAGGGAAGAGGGTCGCAAGGGATAGAAGCAATCCGAACATTACTAATATAACGATAAAGTGTGCAAGAAGGTCCTTTGGAATAAGATATTTTCTGATTGTAAAAAGATGAAAGATCAACAAGATTGAAACCAGCATGGGTACAACCACAACATGAAGCGCATAAAATCTGGATAAAGTGACTTGAGAGACATCTTCTCCTCCGCGTGCTATCATCTTTAGATAATTTCCTATTACGGGTATTACGGCCGCGGATTCAGTGACAACAGTTGTTGCCCAGTATGATATCTGGTTCCAGGGCAACAGATATCCGGTAAGTCCGAACAGAAGTGTCAGGATTAAAAGAATGACTCCGGAGATCCATGCAAGTTCCCGTGGTGTCTTATATCCCCCATAAATGAAGGTCTGAATCATATGAAGAAAGACAAATAGTATCATCAAGTGTGAACCCCAGAAATGAACACCCCTGATGAGCCAGCCAAAATGAATATTATTCGTAATATACCGGACGTTTCTATATGCTTCCGCAGTTGTCGGATGATAATAAAGCATAAGCAAGATTCCGGTTAATATTTCACAGATAAATAAAAACAGGGCGATCCAACCGGGCAATGTCCGGATATGTAGCTTTTTTTGAGGTTCGACATTCTTCTTAATTTTATTGGCGACCCCTGATAATCCAAGCCTCTTATCAATTATTTCATTATAAAAACCGTCTGCTGAAAACCACCTCATAAGGCCCTTTATTCCCAGGGGATTATTCTTTATGTTATTAATCGGTTCCTTTTGATTTGTCTGAACAGGCATTTTTAAACCTCTTCTACGATGATTTGTTCATTTATAAGATTAGCCTTAAGAGTGAATAGAGGTTTGGGAGCAGGCCCTGATTTGACATTTCCATTAGTGTCATATTTGGCCATATGACATGGGCAAAAGAGTTCCTCTTTGTCTGGGTCCCACTTCACTATGCACCCCAGATGCGTACAAACGGCAGAGAGGGCGTTAATCTCATTCCCTCTGTTAACAATAATTATTGGTCGGCCTTTAAATTTTGTGATCAAGGACTTGCCTTGCGGAATCTGTGCAATTGGGATAGTAAGTATATTCGGATCAATAAAGGTTTTACTCGGAGGTATGAGAAATTTAATTATAGGATAGAAAAACCAGCTAATAAGGGCCAACAATATGGTTGTAAGTGAGAAGTTGAGAAAAAATCTCCTTGTAGCCACAAGCTTTTCTTTTACTTCTCTGGCTGACATCTTCGACCTCGCATATTGGTTCGCATCTTTCAATAACCTCTATTTGTATTTTGAATTAAAGATTTTTAAAAAATTTTTAAGCTATTCACTTTATCGGTAAAAGGATTTAAAAACTTTATTCAAATATATATCACATAAAGCTTTAAAAATTTTGAACCCCTCGATCATGATCTGCCTTTCCTTTTTAACCGATAATAAAATAGAAAATTTTTAAATTCATAATTAATAATAAGCTCCCTTTTTTAATTTTTTTAAGAAACATCCATAAGATTTTAATAAGGAGGAAGAGATGGCAAAGATAGATGCCTTTTTTAAGCTGATGAGAGAACAAGGGGCTTCGGATCTTCATCTGGTTGCAGGTTCCCAACCTATACTCAGGGTTATGGGAGCTATGGAGAGAGTTAAATATGATATTTTGGATAATGATTCCCTCAGAGCAATGCTTTATGAGATCGCACCCGAAGACAAGGTAAAGCTTTTTGAGGAAAAAGGGGATATAGATTTTTCGTATGAGGTTCCTGGGTTAGCCAGATACAGGGCCAATTTCTTTATGCAGAGAAAAGGAATCGGTGCCGTTTTCAGAGAGATCCCGGAAACCATTCTCACTATTGACGATCTTGGTTTGCCCCCGGTTCTGAGGAAACTTGCCTTGCTGCCGCAAGGATTGGTATTGGTTACCGGTCCCACAGGAAGCGGAAAATCAACTACCCTTGCTGCAATAATCGACCATGCAAACAGGAATAGAAGAGATCACATAATTACCATTGAGGACCCTATAGAATTTGTCCATGAGAGCAAGGGATGCATAATCAACCATCGTGAGGTCGGGAGCCATACCAAGTCTTTTAGCGCCGCTTTAAGGGGCGCGCTGCGTGAAGATCCTGACATTATACTGGTTGGGGAAATGAGGGACCTTGAAACAATAAATCTGGCATTGGAAGCCGCTGCCACAGGGCATCTGGTGTTTGGCACCCTTCATACTCAGAGCGCTGCGAAAACCGTCGACAGGGTGATTGATGTTTTTCCCGCAAATCAACAGGAAAAGGTGAGGACAACACTCTCAGAATCATTAAAGGCGGTTATCTCTCAGACCCTTTTTAAAAGGGTGGATGTCAAAGGAAGGGTTGCTGCCATAGAGGTCCTCATATGTACCTATGCGGTTGGAAACCTTATTCGTGAAGGAAAGACCTTTCAGCTTCCATCTGTTATGCAGACAGGAAAACAATATGGGATGCAGGTTTTGGATGATGCCATAATGGGGCTTCTGCAAAAAAGGATGATAAGTCCCTATGATGCCTATACAAAATGTGTTGATAAACAAAAATTTGTGCCTTTTCTAAAAAGGGCTCCGGACATAATGATTTAGGAATTTATAGAATTTGGATTAACCCATTTGGAGCTTAAAAGGAGTGATAAATGCGCAGTCAAGAATTGGATTTTATTTTAACCACAATGCTTCAGTCCCAGCAGGTTGTTTCTGACTTAAACTTTACCGTTGGGAAATCATTGCAGGTTGAGGCCTCGGGCACAATGGTGCCCGTACCCATAGATCCTCCTTTGACCTCTTTGACACCTTATCAAACAGAACAAATAGCCCTAAGTCTTA
Source organism: bacterium (assembly GCA_049472335.1). Taxonomy (GTDB): domain Bacteria; phylum SZUA-182; class SZUA-182; order DTGQ01; family JAFGSM01; genus JBLIRM01. Next base: position 8,653 of record JBLIRO010000059.1, read on the forward strand.
TAGGAGGTGACAGGAGACTTACAAACATCCTTCTCAATGAAGGATCATGCGACCTTTCTTATTATATTCAGGGCCTTGCCAGATTAAGGGTTAATATTTTTTCTCAAAGGGGAACCTACTCTATTGTGCTCAGAAAACTTGCCACCAAGATTCCCACAATTGAGGAGCTTGGGCTCCCCCCGGTGTTCTATAAGATTGCGGGAGAGATGAACGGTCTGGTTTTGTTTACCGGTGCGACCGGGTCAGGAAAGTCGACATCTCTGGCTGCTTTGCTTGAGGAAGTCAATGAGAAAAAGGCTATTCATATAATTACCCTTGAAGACCCTGTAGAGTATGTCCATAATCACAAAAAGGCTACCTTCAATCAAAGGGAACTGGGCCAGGACTTTGATAACTTTGCTAATGGACTTCGTGCGGCACTCAGACAGGCGCCCAAAATAATACTCGTCGGTGAGATGCGTGATAGGGAGACAGTAGAGATTGCCCTGTGCGCAGCAGAGACAGGACATCTGGTTTTAAGCACCCTTCATACCATTGATGCAGGTCAGACCATAAGCCGTATAGTTGGTATGTTTGACCAGGAAGAGGAAAAGCAGATCCGAATCAGACTCGCTGAAACCGTTCGATGGATCATAGCCCAGAGGTTGCTCCCTAAGGTGGCTGGTGACCGGGTAGCTGCTCTTGAGGTCATGGGAACCAACTTGAGGGTGAAGGAGTGCATACTGAATGGAGAAACTGAAGATAAGACCTTTTATCATATGATCTCAAACGGTGAGGCGTTTGGGATGAAAACCTTTGATAAATCTATTGTTGAACTTTATAAGCAGGGATTGATTACTGAAGATACAGCAATGACTTATGCATCAAAGAGAAATGTCGTAGGAAGGGGAATCGACGCCATTAAGAGCGTAAAAGGAGAGAAGACCACTGATATAGCAGGTCTTTCTATGGATAGAGATTATGAGAGAACGATTTAAAAGGGAGACAAAATATGGACTTATCGGAATTGGGGATTTCAGGCCCGGGGATAGCTCTTGTTTGTCTAAAGGATCAAGATAAGGCACCGGAGGTTATTGATGCCCTTAACGAAATAGGATTATCCTCAGTTTCGCAGGCCTTATCACAAAAAGAGGCCTTGGATAAAATGAAGTATAACTTGTATGATATTGTAGTGATTGAAGATGGATTTGGCGGTCCCATAGAGGAATCACAGATCATGTCGGAATTTCAAAATATGTCTGTTTCCCAGAGACGGCAGATATTTCTCGTTATAATAGGAGACAGATGGGAAACAGCCAATGCTATTCAGGCATTTTCTTTAAGTGTGAATCTGATAGTAAATTACAGACTCCTGGACAAAATAAAAGAAGGAATAGCATCAGCCATGATTCGCAATAACAGATTTTATAAAGTATTTAATGAATGCAGGGAAGCAATGGGTAAGGTATAAGTAGCAAATTCTTCTTTAGAGGGAACATCCGATCCAAAGTATGGATAAGGGTCCTCAATATAGAACTCCGTGGTAAATTGTAATGCCTCACGGAATCTTTCAAGATTGGGATCGTATTCGAGCGCACTGTTTAAAAGGTCTTCAAAATCATGGCTACATTTCAATTTCCATCCCTTTCCTTATAAAAAACCTTTTATTGCTTTCTCCGCAGCCTGTTGTAAATGAAAACCTGCATCCTCTATATCCTCAGCTTCAAGGAGTATTTTTACTCTTTTTATTTCCTTTTTTGCTTTTTCATACCAATCATGTGGCAATTTTGACTCTTTAGGAGACATAACATACTTCTCCTTTTTCAATTATTTCCTTAAAAAATGGATCTCCAAGCTCCAGTCGGCGTGCCAATTCCTTAGGTGATACTACCAGCGGCTGAAAGGGCATATGACGGTGAGGGTCCTGACACAATTTTCTTAATTTGACCCGTCTATAAAAAGGTGTGTCATCTGTTTCTTTAATGATAAGAATATTTGCGTCACTATTTTCATCCGGATTTCCATAAGCATAAGAGCCAAAAAGAATTATCTTGTCTGGTTGATATTTTTCAATAATTTTCTGAATTAGTTTTTTAGTTCACTTCGTTTTTTGGGTGTGCCTCGCATAAGACTTAGAAATTTCTAAATTTGATATCGATCTAAAATCATCTCCAGACAGGAAAAATATACTAATAAATCAATATTGAAATCTTGTCCTTTGAAGGCATCAAAGGAACTGTTCCTGCGACAATGCTGTGATAATTATAAATTTGTATCCTGTAAGAAGACGTCTCATAAATGTAGATATTCGTTAAAATATAATTTACATGTTATTGAAAGAGATAGGACTGAGCAAATAATTAGTCTTCATTTGTTAATAGATAATAATCTCATGATCCACATTTATGCAAATGTCCAAAAGAGTAAATTAAACCTCGCCCTTGTCTTTAAAACTCAAAGGTTATATGGCTTTGACTCTGAAGGTGATAAATACCACTGCCATAATTAAAGTTAAGCTTAATTTTAGTAAGACTTTAATTTATGGATTTGAAAAATATATTGAAATATTTATTATAGGATTAAAAAATAGGCAATATATTATAAAAAAGTATAAAAGCATAATATCTATTTTCCTGGAATTTTTTGGTATGGTTTCTGTTTGGTGGATTTACAAAAGTAAAGTGCTTTATGCTGTATTACTTCGAATCTTTAGATTCAGCTATAGTGGCATCGGTAAGGACCAGTTCTTCCTTTTCATCCTTTTCCTGTTTATTATATAGGGGAAGGGTTATGAAAAAGGTGGTGCCTACATCTACTTTGCTTTCCACCCTGATGTTTCCGCCGTGTAACTCGACCGCGCGCTTTACAATGGAAAGCCCCAGGCCTGCGCCGTGCTCCTGCTTTCTTTTGGCATGTACCCCTCTGAAGAGGATTTCAAAGATTTCAGGGACCTCGTCTTCGGGGATTCCCACTCCATTGTCACCGACCTGGATTTCCACTTCCTGTCCTTTCAACAGGCAGTTGACCCAGACAAGAGTGTTTGGCGGGCTGTATTTGATGGCATTTGAGATGAGATTGGTCAGAGACCTGTTCAGCAGATTCTCGTCACCCAGGATCCTCGCCTCGGGAATGTTTCTTATCTCTATTGAAATATCTTCATCCCTGGCCCATGCCTGCATCAAATCCACCACGCTCAGGACTAAGGGCCTGAGGGACAAGGGCTTCATCTCCCTGTGCTCTTCCTCCATACGGGTGAAATCGAGCAGGTCTTTTACAAAGGACAGTTGAGATTCTACCCTGTCTTCCGCCCTATGGATCATCTCCATCTCTTTTTCACGATTATTTTTAAGATAGCCGTCCAGTACCACTCTTAGGCAGCTTTTTATGGCAGCGAGAGGCGCCCGGATATCATGTGCCACCATCATTACTACTTCGGATTTTTTCTTGTCGGACTGATTCAATTTTTTATTTGCTATGGCCAGTTCCGTATTGGTCTTTTCCAGTTGGGCTGTTGCCTTTTTTACGCGCTCCGAAAGCTCTTCATTCCATGCCTCGATCTTTTTTCTGGAGATCTTGATCTCGTCCGTCATTACATTGAATGAATCTGCCAGCTCCCCGATTTCATCTTCGGTGTGAATGGGGATATGGTAGTCAAGGTCCCCGTTCGTAATCCTGCGTGTACCGTAAGTAAGCTCTTTTATGGGGCGATTGACCGATTTCAGAATAAATATACCTGTGAATAGCGCTATGAGCACAAAACAGACCAGGATAAAGATGAGAGAAAACCTCTGATTGCTTTTAAGAAAGGTATGGACCTTTTCCAGGGATATGATGATATCGAGGACACCAAGGACCTTCCTATCCGACCCATGGCAGGCGTGGCATTCTTTGTCGTTATATAAGGGATTCACCAGGCCGAGGACCCGCTCCCCATCCTCTGTTTTGAAAAACCGGTAACGGCTTATGGTCAAAGGCCTTTGCCGCTCATTTTCGTGACAGTCATAGCATCCTTCTGCGGACCTATCAACATCTTTGCCCACTTCTTCCTTATTTGAGGCCATTTTTATAAAACCCCGCTCGATAATCCTTACCTTCCTGACATCCTCCTGTGCGCCTATGGTTTCCATGACTTCCTGCAGTTCATGGCTTCTCGCTCTCATCATGTCATGATGGATGCTTCTTTTGATGATGTCACTCAGTCTATATGCCTCCTCTTTCATGTATTCGACCATTATGTTTCTATGAGACCTGATGTCCAGATAGAATACCACTTCAAGACAGGCTACGAGAATCAGACCCGTCCACAAAATCAGCTTGATAGCCAGCCGCTTTCTTATTGACCTGTAGAGACCTGTTAATTTTGTGATGATTTTGACCATTTTTCTACCAAACTTACAAGGATATTCGGATCAACCGGTTTGTCTAAAAATTCATTTACAGGGAGATATTCTCCATCCGTTTGTGGGGAAAATCTAAGCTTTGTGCATTTATGTATGGCACTGATCATCAGGATAGGTATCTTTGCAATTCCCGGTGTGCTCCTGATCCGCTGACTCACATAGAATCCCTCATCCTTTTTCTCCATGGATACATCCAGTACGATCACATCAGGAACCTTTTGTTTTGCCATATTAAGGCCGTCTTCACCATTATAAGCAGTGAAGACTGTATAACCGTTTGCCTCCAGTACGATCTTATTTGCCTCCACGAGATCTATGTCATCATCTATGAGCAAGACTTTCTTCGAGCCTGACATTTTAATCCCTCCCTTACAAGGTAGTAATAGGTTAAAATTCAGCAGGCATGGCCTGAATCTGGGCAAAGGTAAATACCGGCCCTTCTTTGCATACATATGTGGAACCGATATTACACCTTCCACACTTGCCCAAACCACATTTCATTTTCATCTCTAAAGTTGTAATAATCTTTTCAGCGTTAAATCCCATAGCATCGAGACCCTGAACAGTAAACTTGATCATGATCGGAGGTCCGCACACTATGGCATAGGCATTTGTCGGATCCAGTTCCAGATCTCTCATGACCAAGGGCACAAATCCGACCCTTCCATTCCAGTCTTCTGTCTCACCTCCCGGGTCAACGGTTTTTACAAAATTTATGTCATGGCGTTTCTCCCAGGTTATTAATTCATCTTTATATACCAGGTCCGCAACGCTCCTTGCCCCGTAAAGTATGGTAATCTTTCCGAATTTATCTCTGGAATAAAGGCAATTCCATATGAGAGATCTTAGGGGGGCAATCCCTATCCCTCCCGCCACAAATACAAGGTCCTTTTCCTCCATCTGTTTTATGGGAAAATGATTTCCATAGGGCCCCCGGAAGCCTATTACATCTCCCACATCCAACTGGTGCATAGCCTGTGTCACCTTGCCGGCCATTTTGACACTGCACTCTATAAAGCCACGCCAGCTCGGTGAAGATGCTATACAAAAAGTGGACTCACCTTCTCCAAATATAGAGAATTCGCCAAATTGCCCGGCCTTGAATTGAAATGTCTCTCTAAGCACAGGATCCAGGAAAACGAGCCGAAATGTTTTTACATCGGGTGTTTCTTGCTTGATATTTTCGACCCTCATTAGAGAAGGCTTGTATATATGGTTCATTTTTATTGCCCTTTTTTACTTATTTTAGGTTCTGACTTAGAAAGTTCCGTTTGATTTTGTATAGAACGAATAATCTGCAGGATGTCCATGCCGGCAGGACAGAGTGTGCGGCACCTGCCGCATCCTACGCAGGCATGATACGAGAACTTATCCATGAAATACTTGAATTTATGCATGATACGCTGTCTGAATCTTTGCCATTGCAAAGAACGGGGTTGATGTGCGGCCATTTTTGTAAAATGATCAAATGCGCAGGAATCCCAATTCCTTCTTCTCTCACCGCTATATCCTCGGGATTCGTCAACAAGATCGAAACAATGGCAGGTGGGGCATAGATATGCGCAGGTCCCGCAGCCCAGACAACTTGGCGCCAGTTTCTCCCATATAGGATTATCGAAGTTTTTGTCCAGCCAGGACTTTATATCCGAAACAGGTAACGGTGCTGGCATTTTAGAGATAAGCTCCGCGGCCAGTGTATCTCTCTTCAATTCCAGTTCCGGGGTTATATCTTTGAAATTATCCTTAAACCTTTCCACCAGATCCTTTCCTTTTTCCGTTATTATTCTTGCATGGTAAATACCGGAGTCCAGATCGGTTAAAAGGATATCGCTTCCTTTTTCCTCAAATGGCGAAAGATGGGTTGCGGTGCAGAAACAGAACGGATCGGGCTTAAGACAGGAAAGGCCTATGATCACGGTATTTTGCCTGAGAGTCAGATATAATTCATCTTTATAGTCCCATGTAAATACATTGTCCATAATATGTAACGCGTAGGCATCGCAAGGCCTTATTCCAATAATGACCCTTTTTTTGTTGTGATTGCGGATTTTTTCTATTTTAATACCCTTGTTTATTTTTTTATAGAAGAAGATAGGCTCAGTGACTGGAAAAAAGAGTTCTTTTGGGGGACAGTGACAGTTCGCGCTATCCCAGATGATTTGATCATGGTTATCGATTTTTTTGTAGACCTTTACCCCATCCTGATTTACAGGCGCGAAAACATTAATATTTTGTATCATTTTTGTTATTATATTTTCAAGGTCTTTTTTACTGATTAACTTATCCATTAGTTGCCTCTATTTAATAAAAGATTCATCGTCATTAACATTAAACTGACTCAATACGGGTATCTGATCAGGTTTTTTTCCTGATTCATAATCATAAAGCTGCTTAACCTCGATGATCATCTTTTTGTTCAGGAGCATTAGGGGAATACCCATGGGGCATACACGCTCGCACTCTTCACAGCCAATACAACGGCCCGCAAGATGAAAGGCCCTCACGAGATGAAAAAGAAAATTGCCTTTAAGATGGGGGCTTTTATCAATCCACTGCGGCTGGCTCATGTCAGTAATGCATTGCTCGCAATAACATAGAGGGCAGGCAGATCGACACGCGTAACAGCGCAGGCATTTTTGAAACTGTTTCTGCCAGAAGGCCAGTCTGTCCTCACGGGACATATTTTCAAGATCCTGGATAGTAATTGTCACTTCTTTGGATGCCGTGGGCAGCTCACCCTCCGGAAGATTTTCTATTAAAAGATCTACCTCTTCGTCTCCACATTTGGCTATTGCTCCTTCATGTGCGTCACGGCATGTAACACATTTACCAGCCAGATGATTTGTGTCCGCGCCCAATTTTTTCCCTATGATCCCGTCACAGGAAAGTCCTATAATAAATAATTTCTGGCGGTCTATTTGATTTTCCTGGGACAGAACATGTATGGCCTTTAGCTCACAAGGTTTTACAAATATCCCGATCTTTTCAAATACTTTGTTTTCTTTTCTGGTCAGGTAGGTCACCAGATTTTGGACACAACGGCGATTCCAGATCAATAGATCTGTTTCGGTTTCTTTTGTAAGGAAGACCGGTTTTACACTTCTGACTTCCGAACCGTCCACAAGAGAGATCTTCCCTTCTTTATAACCAATAATCAGATCAACTTTTCCGGATTTCAGCAATTCTCTGATTTTGGTCTTTATTTCATCCATTTTTTATACCTTCTTCCGGATCTTCAGAAACATCAAAAATCTGAAAAGGACCGGCCTTATATACGGCATCTACAACCTCGTTAACAACCTGAGACCATTTCCCTCCCTCTGCTGCCGATACCCATGAGAAATGTATCCTGCGTTGATCTATACCGCTGAATTCCAAAAGTTTTTTCAAAATGGCGAATTTCCTTCGGGCAAAATAGTTGCCTGTAGAGTAATGACAATCACCTGGATGACAACCGGACACCAGGACTCCGTCGGCTCCATCCGCGAAAGCGCGCAGGATATAAAGCGGATCGACCTTGCCGGAACAGGGTACCCGAATAAGCCTGATGTCTGAATTGTATTTCAGACGACTTGTCCCTGCCAGGTCTGCCCCTGCGTATGAACACCAGTTGCACAGGAAGGCGATGATATTAGGCTTCCATACCTTTTCCTTCCCCTGTTCTTCTCTCAGGCTGGTGCAAGCCTGCTCTTTTTTCTTTTCCATTTATGACTTCTCCCTTTGACTAACCAGAATCGGCTCTTCATCATGGATTTCTTCTTTGTCTTCAGACAAAGAATGTTGGGTTTCTGTAGATTTCTTCTGAGTCTCGTCCAATGATTCTATTATAAAGGGCTCAGATGTTATATGATGAATCTGCGCGAAGATCTGGGCATCTGTAAATCCTGAAAGCTGGATGCTATTGGACCTGCAAGTCGAGGCACATACCCCGCATCCCTGACATTTACCCTTGTTTATCTCAGCCACCCTTTTGATCAGATTTCCTTTCTTATCTTTGATCTCATAAGGCTCTATGGCCTTATATGCACATACTTCTTTGCATGTAAAGCATCCTATACATGTGGTGTGATTCACCTTGGCAATAATGGGTTCTCTGAGGAGCTCCTTTTGCCCAAACAATGCAAGCACCTTACTGGCTGCCGCGCCTGCCTGTGCTACAGATTCGGGTATATCCTTTGGCGCCTGACACGCCCCGGCAAGGAACACCCCTGCGCTGTTTGTCTCAACAGGTCTGAGCTTTGGGTGCGCTTCACACATAAAATTATAAAGATCGTAGGAAACACCCAGCATCTGAGCCAGTTTTTCAATACCCTTGGGGGCTACCATGGCCGTCGCGAGCACTACCATATCCGCCTCTATCTCTACCTGAGCCCCAAGGAGGGTATCCGCTCCAAGAATAACCAGTTTTTCGCCTTTGCGGTATATCTTTGAGACCCTGCCGCGTATATATATGGCATGATCTTCTTCAATCGCACGACGAACAAATTCATCATAATTTTTCCCGCCGGCACGTATATCCATATAAAACACGTAAGCCTTTCCCTCATGGACCTTGTGCCTGTAAAGCATGGTATGCTTGGCCGTATACATGCAGCAGATTTTTGAGCAATAGGACCTGCCGCATAGGGGGTCCCTTGACCCGACGCATTGTATAAAGACGATACTTTGTGGTACTTTTCCATCCGAAGGTCTTTTTAGCTCTCCCAGTGTTGGACCTGACGCGCTTACCAGTCTTTCAAACTGGAGCCCCGAAATGATATCGGGATCACGGCCATATTCCGGATACATATGGGTTTCGGTTAGTTCGTAGCCGGTAGCACAGATAACGGCGCCCACATCCTCTGTGATTAATTCATCCTTTTGTTCATAATCTATTGCTTTCGTGGGACAAACCTTTTCACATACACCACATTTGCCCTTGGTGAATTTCAGACAGTTCTCTCTATCAATAACCGGTTTGTTTGGTACGGCTTGAGGGAACGGAACATATATGGCTTTACGGATTCCCATACCCTGGTCAAATTCGCTTTTTATCTTGATGGGGCATTTCTGCTGGCATAGATTACATCCCGTGCATTTTTTGGTGTTCACAGACCCGGCCTTTTTTCGGATTGTAACCTGGAAATTACCGATATAACCATCCACTGCTTCAACCTCTGAATATGTATAAAGCTTTATCCTGGGGTCCTGAGCTACCTCCACCATCCTGGGGGTAAGTATGCATTGAGAACAATCCAGCGTGGGAAACGTTTCATCCAATTGCGCCATATGTCCTCCGATGGATGGGCTTTTTTCCACCATTATTACTTCGTACCCGGCGTGAGCAATATCCAGGGCGGCCTGGATGCCCGCTATCCCTCCACCGATTACCAATGCCCGTTTTGTGACAGGTATCTGTATATTGTTTAGCGGATGATTTCTCTTCACCTTTTCGACCATAAGACGCACCAGGTCTTTGGCCTTTTCAGTGGCTTCTTTGCGATTGGTATGCACCCAGGAACAATGTTCTCTTAGATTCGCCATTTCCAGAAGATAAGGATTAAAGCCGATTTGGGCGACTGTCCTGCGGTAAGTGACTTCATGCATGCGGGGAGAACAGGCAGCCACAACAACCCCGGTTAATTTATCTTTTTTTATAGAATCCAATATAAGCCTTTGCCCCGGATCAGAACACATATATTTGTATTCAACGGAAGTTACAACACCGGGCAAATGTGAGGCATATTCTGCCACTTCTTTAACGTCGACCGTTTCAGATATATTTGAACCGCACCAACAAACAAAAACCCCAATACGTGCCATTTATTCCTCTCTATTCCTAGATAAAAATCTACCTGTCATTACATCCCCTATTTATCAGCCATTGCCAGAACACCTTTTTCTTCAAATAAAGAAAGCGGTGTTGTTATAAGGTGTTTTAAACCTATGGCCTCTGACGGTAAATTCATTGCCAATCCGATCAGTTGAGTGAAATAGACAATCGGGATATGAATTTCATAGCCCAATTGCTTCGATACCTCGGATTGTTTCAGGTCCAGATTTGACTGACATAAGGGACAGGCAACTGCAATGCAATCAGCATTGTTTTCAACTGCTGAATGCAATATATTGCAGGCTAATCTCAATGCAACCATAGGTTGTGTGATGGCAAGGCTTGCGCCGCAACACTCAGTTTTATATGGCCAATTACAGGATGTGGCCCCCAGAGTTGAGATAATGCGGTCCATTTTTATAGGAGCCTCGCAATTTTCCTCTCCGGCAATCTCCTTTGGTCTGGCCAGAAGGCACCCATAATAACAAGCAACCCTCAAACCCGATAGCTCTCTCTTGATGGCATTCTTTATCTTGCTGAGGGTATCCAGGCGATTAAAAAGATATAGGGGATTTATAATCTCAACCTTTCCCGCATATTTTTCATCTATCAGCTCATTAACCTTTTTACGAACCTTCTCATCTTTTTTTACCTCCAGATTGGCCACTTTAAGCCTGCTGAAGCATGAGGCGCAGGGGGCTACAATATCCAATCCCTGGTTTTCGGCCCAGGTGCAATTGGCAATTGCAAGCGCCAATGAAAGCCATTGGCTTGTCGTATGTGCCGGGGTGGCCCCGCAGCAGATCCAATCCGGGATCTCTATAAGGTCAATCCCTATTTGGTTGCATACGGCCCTCATAGAGAGATTGTACTCTTTTGCCGTAGCATGGAGAGAACAACCCGGATAATATGCAAATTTCATTGTTCTTCCCTCTCTAATTTACTGACTTTTTCAAAGATTTTCTGAACCCTTTCTACTCTTTGAACTTCAACCGGTAATATTTTGATCTTGGATTTCAGAATCATGATGGGAGCCTTTAGAAAGTTCGCGAACAGGTAGCCACTGTTAATGTTATAGTTATAAATCAATCCGGGTTCAAAAACACGACCATAATAATGTATACTATCCAGAAAAATCTGGTTGAAGCATTTAAGATTGGATTTTGCATCCATCTGTAATATATAGATAATGCTATCCTTGACCCTATTCCATATGTTTTTGAGAAGACTTCGCAAATCATTTGAATCAGTTAATGATTCTTTATGATATAAGATTCTTATACTATCCATAATCCTGGCCAGGTCTATTTTCTGGGGGCATCTGATGCTGCATGTCTGGCATGATGCACATAGCCATATGGTTTGACTTGCTAACACCTTGTCCTTTATGCCGAGTTGAAGAAGCCGGATTATCTGATTAGGAGAAAGGTCCATATCTTTGCAAATAGGACATCCCGCAGAACATTTCCCGCACTGATAACATGAGGAGATCTTTTGGGCGCTTGTTTTTTCTATTTCAGCAAGAAATACCTCATTGCATGTATTTTGATTAAGAACCCATTTCATTACATAACCTCCTTAATCCTCATTGAAGCCACCAACCTTTTCAATCAAAGACAGGCATTTATCAAAATCATTCTCAACGTCTTCCAGCAGATCACGAGCATAGAGGTAATTATGCACCCCGATACTACCATCGGCTTGCACAAACAGGAGGTTGGTTTCCGCCTTTTCGTATATAGAAAAAATATACTCGCTTTGACTCGAAACACCCTCTTCCTTCAATAGTTTAATCGGTTTTTCCAGTTCTTTTCTTAGTAATAAAACCTTTTCTAACATTTGCTTGATATCTTCCTGCCATTCCAAAGCCAGATCCGTGTATCCTGACCCTTCACCATGGCAGTCATCGCAAGCTTTCACATTTGCTTTGGTAGTCTCAAATGAGAGACCGCCTATATTGACGGTTTCTTTATATTTATGGCAGCCCTGGCAGGAAACTCTGGCGGTAAACATCGGATCGGGCTCTCCGGATACCCCTTTTGCCCCGATTCCAAGATACATTTTTTCCGCAACTGTATGAGATGATTCATGACATTCAATACAATTCCATTTGATCTGTTTAGCCATGGCCATAATTCCATGCTTTATATCCAGATGGCATTCGAAACATTCGATCTTTCTTTTAGTAATATGAACCAAATGTAAAGCCTCCGGATCACTCAGGTCAGGGTCCTGCTCTGTATGGCATGAAAAACATCGCTCCATCGGGACTTCTCCGTTCCCTTGAGTCACGCCAGAGTGGCAGTCAATACAGAGTTCGTTGGGTTTACCTTCAAGGAATTCCTGGTGATCAAATTCCACCCCATGATAAAGAACTGGTTCACTAGGATTGTCATGACAAATTGTACATTTTCCAATTCCAACCCCTTTTTTATCTCTTTCTTTAAAATGACATGTAAAACAGATGGATTCCGTGACATTAATATGGTCACCCTGAACGATCTGCGAATGACATGTGGTGCAGCGAAGTTGTTTGCCCCTTCTGAGGGTCTTCAGGTGATGCTCATGGTTAAAGTAGATATTTTTTTTGTAGAGAATCTCTGCATGGAGATCCATTTTGTTGTGGCAGCCAATCCTTAAGCAACTTGCATCACCTATCTCGGAGTTCGGTTTTATGGAATAGGTATGGGTTAGATATTTAACAACTGATACCAGACCGTTAATTTTGCCTTCAATAACTGGTTTAATGCCCGGTTCATAATGGCAGTCCACACAGTTAACCTCATTATGTGTGGAGTGTTCCCACGCCTCTGCATATGGTTTCATAAAGTGACATTTTGTACAGAATCCCGGGAAATTAGCCAATTGAAGTGAATAGAGAAATAGAAATATAAATGTAACCGCCGAACCGATAGAGCCATAAAAAAGAACTGATTTCCAGTTAATGGCCCTTATCATGTATCTCGGGCCTTTGTAATTGAATATTCGACGCAAGATCGGGAGGAAAAAGAATATACCGATAAAAACCAAGGCATAAACTGTGTAGACCACAAGATCGATTACAAATCTGTTTTTGGCCGCTAGAAGGGAATTGTACGCAGATAACCCTAAACACAGAGTTGTTAAAAATATATAGAGATCCTTTTTAAGGAACAGTGAAACCGTCATGAATAGCACGGCACTCATGATCAGGATGACTTGAGTCGTCCATACAAAACCCTGAGATAATGATACGAGTGTTGTAAACAGAGAGATAATAACCATAAGATCAAGAATAGGTAATGCCCAGCTTTCATCCTTCTGTTTCCAGAAATAATATCCGAACAGGACCAAGGGAACCATGATAAGGATGAAAAGCTGAAGATGAATTTCCATGGCCATTGTGTTTGAAATATTCAATGCTTCAAAATAGATCAGGGAAATATAACTGATTGCTAAAAAATGGATGTCATAGGCCTTATGGTATATATTTAACAGGAAATAGATCCCTGCATAAACTACAAGTGATAGTATTGTTATGCTGATACTGGTTTCTGAGAGATTAAAAACGAGCATCATAGTATAGAAGAAAGCGGTTATATGGCCAATCCTTTTTAAGGCAATTCCGGAATCTTTTTTTTGTTTTTTGTTCATAAATATCCAGATCCCGTAAACAGAGACAAGAAAAGGAACCGCGTTAAGACAGACCATATCCCATCTGAGATCTTTCAGGAAAAACAGATAATAGCTGATAGCGCCTGAGATGGCTATTGGGTAAAGGTATATTTCCTTCTTTTTCATCAAATAGACAATAAGGTAACCAATTCCAAGAATGAGGTATACATGGAGTGTGGCCTGGGTATTCATAAAAAACAGTATGGATACAGCAGAGGCAATACTCAGAGTATTCCCTATTGTCAAAAAGTATGACCTCAGTTCTTCAGAAGGCAGATTCCCAAAAAAGCTTATAAAAAGATACAGTAGTCCCCAGAGAGCCAGGCTATAACCCATTGAGACGTGGGAACTGTTAAGGGTAATCAAGGCCATGAAACTTAACGTATAGAACCAGAAAAAGAAGATCTCATTCCACCTGGATTTTCTTAAATAAAACCAGATGGCCATAGAAACAGCTATTACCCCAGGGAAGATGAAGGCAGGACTTATAAGCCTTGTGGGAACAAATGTCTCGTGAAGCATCAAATAATAAAGGTACGAAATGGTTATGGGAAAGGCATAGAGAAATCCCCACCAGCGCTTTTTAAGATATATAAGTAAATAGGTCAATAGAAAAACAAGATCAAGCACCAATAGTACAGTTATATCTGTCCTTTTCAAAAAGAAGGGAATAGTTAAGGCAATAGCCATAGCCAAATATTGTGTTTGATTGATTGCCATCCCCATTTTATTGTCACCTTTAGAAAAGATCCATCCCATAAAAAGCAAAATCCAAATTAGGGGGACTGATGCCAGCCAGCCCCAGGGATTACGATCAGGTGAAAGATATAAGAATATAGCTGTAAAGTAGGCGATTGTGAAAAAGATGGTACCTGTTATAACCAGGGTTAAATCCTTTCTCTTCCATGAATCCCGGTGATCGTGCGCTATCTTGAAATAGAGAAATGCGAAAATAAGACAAGTTCCTATGCTGTTCCATGAGACTGGAAAGTGTTGCTGCACAATCAAGGCAAGACTAATAATAGTTAAGGGATAGACCATCATCTTAAAGATTTTATAGGTTCTGCCCTTTTTGTTACATTCTGGTTCCAATGTTTTTATTTCATGATGGATTTCCCAGAAATGTAAAGCATATAAGGCCTGGAGAAGAAGTAATATATTGGATTGATGGACAGAATAGAGAGGCGCTATTGCTAAGCCCCAAAAACCAGTCCAATAAAAGGCCTTTCCCTCCTTAAAGTTAGTCTTACGATGGACAAGGGTGCCTAGATGCATTATACAGATGAAAAATGCCATTAGGTATAGGCTATAATGTCCTTTAGGTATTGGAGTAATAGCATAAAGTAGAAAAAGGAAAGCGAGTGACGCATTAAACAGAGTCCAGTATCTGAGAATCTGTTTTTTGTTTATAAGGCAGTAAAGGCCAAGCGCGAATGAATAGGTGAATAAAGTAATAATCGGTACCATATGATCTGTGAGAATATAATGATTTGCGTTTGCAATTATATAAATCGTAAAGAAAGTAACTAATCCATAAACATAGTTAATAAAAGGATTAAATAAAAGGGCCTTTAAGTTGTTTTTTAAAGCTAAAATTAGAAAAAAACCAACCAAGATGATGGAAACTAACGGTGAGTGATAGGGATAAGGATGCAGATGATACGCTGAAAGAAAATAAGCGAGAATAAAAAGACCAATTGATGGGTAAATGAAAAATTTTGAATCAAGGGTTAATCCGATGATAAAATATAAAATGGAAAACAAAAGAAGTATCGATGCACTTATGAGTGGGTGTGAAATTAAAAATCCCTTGCTGCCCCATAAAAGTAATATGACAAGCACAAGGCTTAAGAAGTGTGCGATCTTTCCCATATTGATTCTAATCATTTTTTATACCTTATAAATTCAACTTTAATAAATTCTTAAAAAAATTTTTAAAAATGCCATTCAACATTAATAATCTTATTTTGATACTATTTTTATGCCGGTTCTAAGATGACATATTTAATATATTTAAATCTTATTATCTATGATTCAATTGCTACAATATTTAATCGGTTTAAGATAGTTCTCATGTTGCATGTTAATGGGAGCAACTATTGTGCCACTATATTTGTGCATTCAATAAGCTATCTTGAATATAGAATGAATAGAATAAAAATGCTTATCTGATAAATAATTAGAACTGAAAAATATACATAACGAACTAAATCTAGTTAGATTGAATATTTAATGCGGGATAAAAAAATATGACTGGGAAAGTATAAAAATTATGAGAGAATAGATATCTGTTAGTGAAAGTAGCATCTGAAAAAGCGAACTGCAAAAAGGAAGCTTGAAAAAATGGGATATCTAAAAAAAGGCAGCTTGAAAAAAAGGGGTACCTGAATAGGTACCCCTTTTGGAGGAGATAGAGCCTTAATAGAAATAAGTAGGGGAAGCCTTTATTGAAAGCTTATGATTTTATCCTCTATTATCTTGCTTTTAGAGGTAAATATAAGCCTATAATGTAATATACAATTTTGGGATGATTAAGTAAGTGTTTGTAAAAGGCTTTGAAAATGACACATCCTACAAAAAAGAGATTTTTTGATAGGTATAAAATAATTTATACCATTAAAAGATATGCCTTCCTACCAGTTCTAACTCCCTTTCGATTTTTTTGATTACACTCGATTACAAAGAAAAACACACAACAAACTAAGACTGCTTAAGACTGGAACCCAGATTAATTGATATAAGATTTGATACAACATTGGAAACCCCCTTTTACATATATAATTTTAAAAGGATAAATGAAAAAGGTTTAAATTTTTGTTGCAATTAGAAAAGATACTTATTATAGTTTTGACAATACTATTATTAAGCATTTAATATGCCTAAAAAGAATATTCTTGTAACATCTTGATATTAAAGAATATATTAGTATTGGCTTGATAAAATGGATTATGTAATGTTGCTAAATATTGCGTTTTGAAAAGGAAAAAATAAAAAATGGCAACAATAAGAAAAAGGGAAGAGTTCTATTTTTCGATAAAACTAAGTTCAAAATAAAGGGAACATTCAATAAAGTTATTATTAAAAAGAAATTGATAAAAATAATGAGACAATTTGAATAATATCTTGACTTTTTTAAGAAAGTATGTTTAATTAAAAAAAGGATGAGCATTTTTCTCTAAGTATATTGGCTATCTTCTGTATAACTATCCTGTGAATTTTATGAAAAACACCGTCCTTTAAAAACATCTCTGTTTATTACTACATTGAGGTTGAAATGGAATTAATCATATTCCCTCAGGTCTGTATAAAGGTAATGATTACTAGGACAACCCTTTTGGCAAGAAACTTTTAAATAAATCTCTTATCGTCTGCTGCGCAAAAAGAGCGGACCACCATAAGAAAATATGGGAGTGTCTGATAAAGGCTATATAATTCTATAAATATTGAATATATACTATCAGAAATAGGTAAAAAAGGGGGAGAAAGGGGTTGTTTATATTTTTATTTAAAAAAGCCGAGTTCAACCGTAAAAATATATTTAAAATGAAGGGAGTAATCGTGAAAAAGTTGGCTGTTTTTGCTGCCATATTGATTGTTTTAAGTTTTTTTGTAGTAACAAATATTGCAGTTGCCCTGCCAGGGCAAGCAGATCCACCGTGTGGTAGGCCTTTAATTGAAGGCTGTATTGGTGCTTGTGGCGCGCCATTTTTAGTATCATATAGAGTGCTTGAAAGTGGTGCATATTGCTTTACAACAACGGGTAGTTCGCTTTGCCCTAACACAGGTGCCGAAGTGTCTATCTATCTGAATAGAGAGTTGAGATTTAAAAAAGATATGACTAACGGTGTTTTTCTTGTAGTTGGAGCCAGAGAGGGTGATATTATCACAATTGAAGCAAATTTATTTCCAATTGACAATGGTATAGTTTGTATATGGCTTGGAGAGTTATATTTCAAATTAGGAAGATTGGGAAACAAAGGACATATGTAATCTTCTCTCCCTTAAACATTATATTCGCGCCGCCTTGGCGGCGCGAATACCCGTTTTGAATCCCCATTCTCACGAGATTTGTCGCACCGAAAAGGGGCGCGAAAAAGCTATTTGTAAAGCAAAAGGGGAAAGTTCTGTTTTTTGACAAATGCCAAAATTAATTGATAGAATTTCTTGATTATTAAAAGAGATTTATTATATCTGGAACAAAAATAGTATATACGGAAGAAGGAGCATTTCATATATTAACATGTGGTAATAATCGACAACGGATATTTCGTAAAGAAGATTTCCAATTTTGAAATGGAGAAAGGATATGGGAAAAGCAGAAATTATGGAGATAATCCTTCAGCGAAGGAGTATTAGGGAATTTGAATCGCAACCTGTTCCTGGTGAGATGATAGCCTCAGTCCTGGAGGCTGGCCGATGGGCCCCTTCAGGATTGAACAATCAGCCCTGGCGTTTTGTTGTTGTTGTTGATGAACAGACACTTTTTAAGCTTGCCTATATGACGAAATATTCTTCGATCCTTCTTCAGGCACCCGCTGCTATAGCCGTATTTTTGGATAGGGAAGCCGGTTATTCCAGGGATAAGGATATCCTTGCAATAGGCGCATGTATAGAGAATATGCTTCTTCAGATCCAAGCTCTTGGCCTTGGCGCGTGTTGGCTGGGAGAGATCCTTAACAAAGCGAAAGAGGTAGAAGGGCTGTTAAAAACACCGGAATCATATGAGCTGTTAGCGGTTATAGCCCTGGGTTTCCCAAAGGAAGTGGATAATAGAGAAGCAAACAGAGAGAGAAAAGAATTAAAAGAGCTTGTCTTTGGTGACTGGCCTTTTGGTTGAATAACCGGTCTTTCGGTTAAATAATGGGATTAATGAATGAAAAAGAATGTTTCTCGCTTAAAAACCTTTCCCGTAATTGTTGTCTTTTGGTTTCTTCTTGCCACTATATGCGGTTGCTCAAGGAGTATATGGGTCCATTATCCAATGCGTTTATCAAGGGCTAAATTATATCTGGCCGAGGGTCGGGATAGTTTGGCAGAAAAGGAGTTAAATTCAAGGCTTCGATCTGACCGGGATAAACTGCTTTATTCCATGGAGTCAGGCATAGTCCATTATCTGCAGGGAGATTATGATAAATGCATTGATGAATGGCTTGTCGCAGAGAGGATGATGGACAAATTTGATCGCAGGCCGGTTGTAAGTGTCCGTGAGATAGGTGAGAACATAGGCACTCTAGCTATCAATGACTATCTTATTACCTATCAGGGTATGACATATGAACGGGTTCTGCTTCATATTTATTTGGCGCTGGCATTTATTATGAGGAAAGATCCGGAGGGGGCAAGGATCGAACTTAAAAAGGCCGAGCAGGTCCAGAAGGATGCGTTTGAAAGATGGAAAGAGAAAAGATCCGAGCAGTTAAAAGGCTATCCGGAGGCAAGTAATATAGAGAAAAAAATGCTGGATGTGTACCATTCCCGATATGGAATGACTGAGGATTTCGCCTCGTTCAGCTTGAATCCTCTGGCATTTTATCTGTCCGGATGGCTATATGAGAAAGAGGGATACCCTGACGAGGCGCTCATCGATTACAAACGAATTTGGGACCTCGGGATAAAAACAGAGTCTATTGCGAATAAGATTGAATATCTAAGCAGCTCCATGGAATTTTCTTACAGTGCTCCAAGACGTGATTTAGATAAAAAATATGGCAGCCTACTTATTATTCATCAACAGGGCCTTATCCCGGCTTTGGAGGAGTTGAGAATTCCAATGGAGATCAGAGGCTCTTTTGTATTAATGGCAATTCCTGTTTATCCGAATGCCTCACCTTTAAAGATGGGACTCAGGGCCAGATCAGGAGATACTGAAATTGAAACATGGGAGCTTGTAAATGTCTATTCCCTGGCAAGGGAATCTTTAAAGGAGAGGATTCCGGGTATTGCCACAAGAGAGTTGGCCCGTCTGATACTCAAGGCCAATGCATCCCGTCAGATGTCAAGAAAAGGAGGAACCCTTGCCTCTATGGTGACAACTATATATAATGTGATCAGTGAAAAGGCGGATCTTCGTTCCTGGTTGATGATACCTCTTTCGATTCAGGTGGGGCAGATAAGGTTACCTCAGGGACGGCATATCGTAAGCCTGGACCTTGTTGGCAGCCCTGCCAGCACTCAGGTTGAGGTTGAGATCGAGGCTGGCGGTTACCATATTTTGGATGTTCGGTCCATAGGATCGAGGATTGTAACACATAAAAACTAAGACAGGGGGATATGAGATGAGTCGTTATAAATTTTTTTCATTAATTTTGATCATATGCACGGCCTTTTTCCTTGGCTGTTCAGCTTCGACAAGTAACGTGGGAATAGGGGAGCTTGCTTACACTCCTGAGGGCAACTATTCCTTCAGTCATTATGTATTGATAAACAATCAGGAGCTTTCAAGGCATCTTCAGATCGTGGATTTAACGGGAAGAAAAGAGAATAATCTGATGCAGGCACAGATTCAGGTGATGAATAAATTTGATCGGGATTACAATTTTGAATACCGGTTTCAATGGTTTGACGACAAGGGTTTTGAGATTAAATCCGTCAAGGAACATTGGACTCCGGTATTGATTTACGGCCAGGAGTTAAAGACGCTGGTCGGAACGGCTCCTAATCCTGATGCAGTTAAATTCAGGATCAACATCAGGGCGGCACATCCTGTTCGCTAAAAGGGGGAGAAAACATGGATCCAAAAATGGATATAAGAAAGACAATACCTGTTTTATTTTTTACATTGATATTTGTAGCCGGGTTCTTTTTCGCCGGTTGCGGAGGTATGAAGGTAAATTATGGCGACCCAGGGGCTGTGGAAACCGTTACGGTTGATTACGGATCTACAGATCTCCAGACAATAGCAGAGGCCATGATTGAATCCCTGCTTGTGCACCCCGCGCTGGAGGGAAGGCCTGTAGTTTATGTGAGCCGGATCCGCAACAAAACCTCAGAGCATATTGATACCGAGGCCATTACTGATAAGATTAAGACTGCCATGCTAAAATCCGGTAAGGTAAGGTTTACTGCCATAAGTGAGATAAATGAAGAGATGATTGAACAGCTTCGTTATCAATCGGAATCAGGCATGGTAGATCCGAAAACACGGACTGCCATAGGAAAGCAGGTTGGGGCTGACCTGATGCTTTACGGAGACATTACATCCATTGTTAAGAGCGCCGGTCGAACAAAGGATGTCTATTACAAGATAAATCTTGAGTTGGCAGACCTGCAGACCGGTTTGATCGAATGGTCTGAAGAGAAGGAAATCCGTAAACAGGCTAAAAAGTCTGTTATAGGTTGGTAAAGGGGAGATGCTGTGATGAATAACAATAATCTGAAACTTACGGTCATTATTGGAGTTTTAATTGCCCTGTTTGTAACGGCTGTTCCGATCCTCAATGCCCAGGGATATCCGCCGGGTTTTGATATAAGTATCGAGTGGGAGCATTTTGAGGAGCAGTCCAAGGACGGACAGGAAATGGACTCTACTCAGTTGGGCGCCAAGATAAATTATTCCATGCCTCAGACCTTTGATGTATTTGTTGCCCTAAGCAGGGATGATGTGGATGTCAGTTTGAGACTCGACCAGACTGATAACAGGTTGCAGGATTTGGACATCGATCCTGCCCTGGCATTTCGGATCGGGGGAAAATTATATGCATTACGTGCAATCCCCATGGGCGTGCCTGCTGATTTTGTTCTCTCCTTCTCTTACAGTACTGCCAATCATGATTTTGAATATACTGATACCAATAGTCAAATAAAAAAAGACGACTTTACCCATAGCCGGATCATTGGCACAGCAGGGCTTGAATGGAGGTATGTGCGAAGCACCCCTTACCTCAACATAGGGGTTCTTTATTCGAAGCTGGATACAGCAAGTATAAAAGACTATGACCAGACTTCCCTGTTGATCGCTGCTGGTATTTATGTCCCCTTTGTGGAAAATATATTTTTCAGGGCGGAAGTAAATGTGTGTCAGGAGATTGGTTATGCCGTGGGGGTTCAGTATCGATTTTGATGTCTAATCGGAATTGAGCAATCCCCGGCAGACCTTGACTACTCCATTAGGGGCAAGGTTATAAAGTGAACGGATCTTTTTTGCGGTCCGGAAGGCGAGAATGTTTTCACTTCAAGGCCGTGCACGCAATTTTACAGCGGCGGGTAGAGTGGTCGGATGCATAAAAAAGTTGAACTAATCCCTTATTTGTTATTTTTAAATATTATATTAACGTATTATGCAATAAATAATACATACGGATTAATTTATTCCATCCAGGTTTCCCGTAATATCTTATAGATCCCTTTTCTTTTACAATTTAGAATCCACTATTTTGGAGTAATTTGGTCAAGAATCGCATCCTTCGAATCTGCCACTATGATTTGCAAATATGATAATTGTCTGTCCCTTGGAAGCATGGCAGGACGTGAGCGAAGAATCGCTAAGAGTAAATCCGTGAGGAAACTCTCGAAATAGGAATAGCCGAGAAGAAATGCTGAATGAATGACCTGCATTCTGTATGTCGTGTATGCCTCCGGTAAACTATCGGCTGACTCGCCAAGCCAGGGTGTCCGCTCTCGGCGGAGGAGTTGAAAGACCTCCTCATGGGAAAGCCCCATGAATGATATGAGAGAGTCAAGCTGGGTTATGAGGCGATTCAGCAATCGTGTATCGTTTTTCATCTTTTATGGGTCAAAGATCATGGGCATCACACCCAAATTAGTATGCTTGAACGATTCACAAACGGGCAAGTGATAGCCTTGTTTGGCCTCAATTTTGTCTTCTTTTTAAATAGCTTTTCAAATCTCGATAATAGTTTTCATGAGGTCCAATCATAATTAGTTCTAAATCATCATTAATCATTCTATATGAAAGGAGATATTGAATAGTTTCAATTTTGAATTTATAAACAAACAGCCCCTTTAGATCCCTTTTTTTTTCTTCACCAATAAAAGGATTTTCTATTATCTTTTTTATTTCTTGATCGAATATCTTTTTTTCTTTTTTTAAAAATCTCTTAATTTTCTTTTCAAAAGATCTCGATTGACAAATTTTCATATATTTTATTACCCAAATTTATATTCTGACCTTTCTCCTTGTTCTAATTCTTCTATTCCTATTAATATTTCTTTAATAAGACTGTAAGTTAAGTCAGGATTTTCCTCAATACATTTACCAATTCTTGCCCAATGTTCGATTTGGCCTGTTATAGATCTATGTTCAATCCGGCTATATTTTTTTGCTTCATTGACTAATTCATCTGATATTCTTATTGCAGTAGCCATATCTTAGGCACCTCCATAAATTTAAGATTAACATAATAAATACATTTTACTACTAAAAATAGCAAAATGCAACAATTGAAATGCATTTTTATATATTGGAGGTCGAACGATGCGTATGACTTGCCTTGTGGACGCAACCGGAAAAAATATTACAATTCACGACCATCTCCAACAG
>JBLIRO010000006.1:0-86873 GCA_049472335.1 bacterium
CGTTCAGACGATCAACCATTTATATGACGCCTCCGTCCTGGGTTTAAAAGGGATCGAGTCCGTCTCCAGTAATTACACCAAATTCATTTTCCAGATATATTCCCGGCTCAATTGTAAAGACCATCCCTTTTTTCAAGACACTATCGGATCTCTTATTAATCTTAGGCTCTTCATGGATCATGAGACCAACACCATGTCCTGTGCCATGGCCGAAACAATCTTCAAAACCCGCTTCTTTAATAATCTCCCTGGCCGCATGATCAATCTCTTTCGCGGATACTCCGGGATGAACCAAAGATACGGCAGCCTTTTGGGCTTCTCTGACTATATCATAAACCTCCTTAATCCTGGTATCAGGATTGTCATTTAAAACCATAACCCTTGTTATATCTGAATGGTATCCCATGTATATGACTCCACAATCTATCAAAAGCAAATCTTCATTTTCAATAACACAATCAGTGGGATATGAATGCGGAAAGGCAGACCTTTTTCCTGACGCAACAATTATATCAAATGCTGAGCCTTGAGCACCCATCTTCTTCATTATATAATCCATTTCAATAGCTAAATCACGTTCAGTAATGCGGCTGCTTTTTTTCAATATCTCAGAAGCTTTATTCATTACCTGGCCCAAAATATTAGTGCTTTTCTTAATCTGCTCCTGCTCGAAACTATCTTTGATCAACCTCAGATCCTCTACAAATCCATCGCAGGGAATAAGGGTAATTTCTAAGAATACGTCTTTCCAGCTATTGAGCGCCTTAATGGTAATATATCCCGATTCAAAGCCAATTTTTTTAAAATCATTCTTTTTAAGCCATGCCGCTATATCCTCAGTATATAATCTGCACTGAACAATTTCAAAGAAAGGATCTTTTTCTTTAAGATAATTAAAATATCTAAAATCCGTAAAGAGCACGAACCCTTTATCATATAAAAAATAAATACCCTCTATATTCTCAATACCTGTCAAATAAAAAATATTCTCAGGCCGTGTTATCAATATTCCATCCAATTCGCAATCTGAAAATTTCTCCCTCAATCTCTGATTTCTCTTTGGATATTTCATTTTTACTGTAACATTTTCGTAGTTTGAAGATTCACATTTAGTTTCCTAATTACTCTTTTTTAATCTCCGACAATTTTCGAGCCACTTTTCCAATGTAAACAGAATTTTTTCTTTTTCGCCCCCCGCTTCATAATGCATAATCTTATCTGAAATCACTTCGGAACCCATTTTTATTCTATTATATATTTCCCTTATCTCCAGGAGTCTTTTAGCCCATTTTTTTTGATCCGGCTGTTGAATTAAAAGCTTATTATAGATCTCAATGGATTTCTCAATAAATCCTTGAGAAAAATATAGTTCAGCAAGTGTAGCGGTTATTATTTCACCCTTGCATTCCTCTATTTTTTCCCCTTTAAAATCAATCATGTTATTTTCCACTAAGGTCTCATCGATGCCTCCGGTTTCGAAGATTTCACTCTCTTGCTTCTGATCAGGCCTGGATCTCTCTTCCCACGCGGCAGATACTCTCTTTTCTATCTGAATTCTGCCCGAATATGGTCTTTCCTCATGATAGATTATTTTAAGGGTCATTAATTCCCTTTCATATCTTTCCTTCAATCCTGTCCTTTTGTAAATTTCGATTAGAAGTTTATGCGCCATTATATTGTCAGGAACTATCTCGATTACTTCCTCCAATTGAATTTGAGCATCATGGAGATCTCCCTTTTTAAAAAGCACTTCACCCAAAAGTGCCTTTGCGGCGCAGTATTTTGGGTGATTACAAAGCCCTTCCCTTAAAATTACCTCCGCCTGATCCAACATGTCTGCTTTAACATATGCGTCCGCCAAAGGGAAAAAGAGACGAGAGTCAATATTTTTCCTGTATCTTGCTTCAAGAGCCTTAATATGATTATAAATGCGCTCTATATCAGCTTTTTGTTGAATCATACTATTCAAAATTTATGGATTCGCAAAACGTTTTGTTTTTTAGAATGCTTAGCATAAATCAAAAAGGTTTTCTTGAATATTTATTATTAAAATTTTTATAAATATATCGGGAAATATTAGCACTCTGTAAACTTTGTGTCAAGATAGCCCGAATCTCAAAGATATTGTCAGGGAAAGGTTCTCAGAGAATTCAGGCCCTCTTCCGGTGACTCTTTTAAATCCATTGACTCTTTTAAATCCTGTGACTCCTTTAAATCCAGTGACTCTTTTAAATATTGTCTCAATATTGACACATATTCATGGAATTGAATATACTGCTATTGTAAGAATTTCATAATATCTTTTAATTACTTTTGCAATTCAATTTCATATAAAATGGGAGATGAGACTTGAATGTCCGAGAGGAATTAGAAAGACTCGAGGAAGTCACTCTTTCAAAAAAGGCATGTCTTAATATCCATACTAAAGGACGGTTAAGGCCCGAAGAGCCTTGTCCCATACGTCCGGCATTCCAGAGAGACAGGGACAGAATCATACATTCCAAATCCTTTAGGAGACTCAAGCACAAAACACAGGTATTTCTATCCCCTTTCGGGGATCATTACAGAACAAGATTGACACACACCCTTGAGGTTTCACAAATTGCAAGGACTATCGCCAAGGCATTAAAGCTTAATGAAACCTTGGCCGAGGCCATAGCCATGGGCCATGATCTCGGGCATACACCTTTTGGGCATGCAGGGGAAGAGGTTCTTAATAAAATCCATCCCGGTGGATTCAAACATAATGAACAGAGCCTTAGAGTGGTTAAAAAACTCGAGAAAGAGGGAGCAGGTCTTAATTTGACATTAGAGGTAAGGGATGGAATCCTTCACCATTCAAAAGGAAGGGGGGATATCCTGCCCAAAAAAGAGAATAAAGCCTTGACTATGGAGGGGGAAATAGTACGAATTGCCGATATAGTGGCTTATGTCAATCATGATATTGATGACGCCCTCAGGGCTGGAATTATCCAAGAAAAGGATCTGCCGGCCTCCTGCACCAAGGTCCTTGGCCAGAGTATTGTACAAAGGATCAATACACTGGTTAAGGATATCATTTACTCGACAATTAATTGCGATATGGAGATGATAAAGATGAGCGAGGATGTCCTTATGGCGACAGATTTGCTCCGAAGCTTCCTTTACCGGAATGTATACTACAATCCAGTTACAAGGGCGGAGTTTGAAAAGGCATCGAAAATTATTCAAGAATTGTATTCTTACTATCTGAACCATACGGAACTGATCATTGCCGAAGAACCCCAGGAAGAAGGGGAAAACACGGAGAGGATCGTGTGTGATTTCATTGCAGGAATGACTGATCGTTACGCGCTAATGACCTATGAAAAGATCTTTCTCCCTCAGCCATGGATGGTTCTATAGTGAAAATAGCCATTGTCATTCCCGCACGTTTTAAATCAACAAGATTTGAAGGCAAGCCTCTTGCTTCTATCTGCGGACGTCCCATGATACAACACGTCTATGAAAAGGCAAAACTTGCAAATAAGGCCGATATGGTTATTGTTGCGACAGATGACAAGAGGATTTACGACACTGTAAAAGGTTTTGGCGGAACTGTAACCATGACATCACCACATCATAAAACCGGCACGGATCGAATTGCTGAGGTAGCCAAAAATATTGATTGTCAATGGATAATAAACCTGCAGGGTGACGAGCCATTAATTGATCCCGGTGTTATAGATCTTCTTGCCAGGGAAATGTTCGACTTTCCGAAAGAAAAGATGTTCAGCCTAATGCGCCCTGTCTCGAAAAACGAAGAATTTCTCAATCCGAATATAGTAAAGGTGGTTACTAATCATAAGGGATATGCCCTTTATTTTTCAAGGGCGCCCATCCCTTATCCGAAAGGTAAATCCATATATATTTCAGATTCTGAACAAACACCCGACAATATCATAATATCCCCAAAAAACGCATTCATACATTGTGGAATTTATTGTTACAGGAAGGGATTTCTTTTATCAATCCCTGATATGAGACCATCCGTTTTAGAGGAAGTGGAGGGACTTGAGCAGTTAAGGATATTGGCCAATGGATTTAATATAAAAATGGTTAAGACTGAATATCGATCAATCGGAGTAGATACTCCCGAAGATATCCATAAAGTTGAGAAGATGATGAGATTAAAGGAAACATATTAGCCGATTTGTTAACTTTGTGGGATCTTGAAAAATTGCAAATTGCAAAATGCAAATTTCAAAATACAAAATAATGTATTCCTTAAATTTTCATTTTTCATTTTGAAATTTGCATTTTGCATTTATGCACGGGGCAGACTAAAGCCCACCCTCGTTCCTCTTGGCTGGTTGTCTTCGATCATTAAATGGCCGTGGTGATCCACAATGATACGGTTGACAATGGCCAGTCCCAGACCTGTTCCTCCCTTTTTCTTTGAGAAATAAGGCTCGATCATCTTATCCCTGTCCTCAGGGGAAATGCCGGTTCCCCAGTCTGCAATTTGAACAGAGACCATATTGTCCTGGCTATTAAAAAAGGTTCGCACCTGGATATACCGATTATCCTCCATTGACTCATACCCATTATCCAGCAGGTTTATCATTGCCCTTTTAATTTGATCTTTGTCCATCATTACTGGCGGTAATTCATTATCATTTATTATATCAAACTTACAATCCGGATGAATGGAACTGTAAAGGGAGACGGTTTGGGATACAAGACTCCTAAGGTCATCCGACTTTAAAACCGGCTCAGGCATCCTGGCAAAATGAGCGAACTCATCAATGAGTGTTTTAAGCCCCTGTGATCCCTGAATTATAGTATCAGTACATTCCTGCATGATTTCTCTTTCTTTACCCTCCATTTTCTGGAACTTTTTCCAAAGCCTTTCCGCTGAAAGCTGGATAGGGGTAAGCGGATTTTTAATCTCATGCGCGAGGCGTCTTGCCACCTCCTGCCATGTTGCAATCTTTTGTGCCTTGATCAATTGAGTCAGGTCGTCAAACACGATCAATGATCCCATATCACCTTCCTGACCATGGAGTTTGGCAATATTAACCAATAAGGTCTTAATTTGCCCCCGCAGACGTATTTGAACCTCATGGTCATGTACATCCTCTTTTTTCTGTTTTCTGGATTTGTCTATGATTTCTTTTAAAGGTCTCAATGTCTCTCTTCCCATAGCTTCAAAATAAGGAAGGCCCAGAATTTGACTGGCATGCAGAATCAGTATTCTTTCAGCGGCAGGATTGATTGTGGTTATTAGGCCATTTGCGTCTATGGTTACCACGCCTGAGGTAATATTGGCAAGGACCTTTTCGATATGTTTTCTCCTTTGATCCAGCTCCAGATTTGTTTGCCTCAATCCCGTCAATGCCCTGTTCAGATCCTTAGTCATTCGATTAAATGATTCCACAAGCATCCCTATCTCATCCTTTGCCTGCACCTCAACCTTATAATCCAGATTTCCCATTGCAACCTCTTTTGTGCCTTCCGCGAGTTTCTGTATTGGGATGGTTATTCCCTTTGCCAAATAAATTCCGAACCATATGGCTGAAAATATTATCAAAAGAGTCATGAGCAGAAAAGTAATAAGATATGTCATCTTTAGAGGTTTTTTAAAGACCTTGCGTTTTTGATATTCCTCGAATGCATTTTTTATATAATTGATTTCTTCCATAAGTCCGTATGGATCATAATAATTAAAAAGAATGAGCCCGGCCAGATCCTTTTTGTCTTTTGCATGGATAGGCACTACGGCTTCTATCAGATGCCCTTCACCGGAACGCTGAATAATCGAGTATTCTTTTCCAGTTAATCCTTTTTTGATAAGCTCGCTATGTGATCCGGCAAAACGGCTCTCGGGAATGGATGGCTTAGGCAAATTTAGAATATCATTCCCATATTGGCTAAGAACCTTTATCGATCCTATTTCAGAAGCAGCCTGATAACTTGCGACTAAATTCTTCAATTGTCTGGATTTGCCGGTATATAATAGCCCTTTTTCAACTATCTCATCACCCATCTGTCTGGCTGATAAAAAAGCCTGTCCTATGGAAGAAGTATAATGAACTTGCGCCACTCGAAGAGATTTTTTCAGGTATTCTTCATTCTGAACATTAAACCAGCTTTCAATGCTCCTGCTGATAAGATTGCTTGCCAATAAAAATAGAAGAATGGCGGGAATAAGAGAAACACTAATAAATGCGAGTATCAATTTTATCCTGAATTTTGCCCCCAGTACATTTTTCTTATGTTCGAAATAGAGCTTGACGAGGTTTCTAAATACAAGAAGCACTATAACAAGCAAAAGAATAATGTTCAGATTCAGAACAACAAGGACCTGAATACCGCTGGGCAGGTTAGCCCCTTCCCTCCATTGAAACAGAAAGCTGAGTGAGATCACCAGCAGAAATCCCAAAGTAAAGATAACTACAATAGGAATGAGGGGGTGTTTCTTTTTATAATTCTTTTCCATGTGGAATCAAAGCCTGTTCAATCATTTCAGACTTTTTAGGATTGGCATCCAATGGGACCTTAACCCACGGGGTATCAAAATTCCATAAAGCTACGAACGCAAGAAGGTAATTAAGCGGAAAGGGTATCTTGATACATTTCATTTCGGCCCTGATCTTAAGATAATATTTATCCTTTTTATCTTTTAGTTCAGGGACATTAAATTGAACTGATTTAAGCTCACTCATCCATTTAGTCATTTCATCCCAGTCTTCGGTTGTGTAACTTTCTTCTAAATTTCCAGGAAATGACCGGGTAATAATGTATTCTTTTTTCAGGACATCATAGACCACGGTATTATGAAGGGTTAATTCTTTTACCTTTTCATCTAACCAGAAACCCTGTCTTTTCATAAGATGTATAAGAAATCTGAATCTTGTCGGCGCCCCACTGGAAATTGCCTCTGTTATATCCGGGCTAAAGGCCCCTTCAAGGGTTGCATTAACTATAATAGTCCTGTTGTCTTTTATGGCCTGAATTTCTTTAATTATTGCCTTTGCCCCTTCTGAGGCCTTTACACAAAAAATAGCATTTGAACAAATAATTACAATTAATAACGAAAAAATCAGGGTAACCGATTTAATCGTTTTTTCTCTGCAAAATCTAAGATGAGAATCTTTTATCACTGTTTGGTACCTTTTATATCAGTATTCAATACCTCTTCTTGCTTGAAGTCCATTTTTATAAGGGTGCTTAACAGATCTCATGTCCGTGACCAGATCTGCAATATCTAAAATTCTCTTTTTACACTTAAGGCCGGTCAATATAATCTCAGTCTGTTCCGGTTTCATCTCAAGCAATTCTATTAAAGCGTGTTCTTCTATCATATCAAGATTCAAAGCTGTTAACAATTCATCAAATATAAATATGTCATAAGACCCCTTGGACATTTCCTCCCTGGCGTAATTAATTTCATTTATTATAAGCCCCTTTTCTATCTCTTTCTCATTTTTGGTAAGAGAATTATCCAAAAAACATGATCTATTAGGACGGCGAAATTTAAAATGAGGGCCAAAAACCTTAAACATAGCAATTTCTCCGGAAAAGGCATCTATTGGTTTTAGGAACTGCGCCATGTATACTCTCAATCCCTGTCCCAATGCCCTTACTGCCTGACCAATAGCGGCAGTGGTTTTTCCTTTTCCTTTTCCGAAATATATTTGAATAATCCCTTTCTCTATCTTGGTATCCTCTTAATCCATTTCCTTTTGTTCTGATTTTTGGCAGGTTAACCAAAATCTAACACATTTATTCTAACAAAAAATAACACAGGTGTAAATCAATATTCAATAATAAATTGATTCTTTTATAAAAACTTATATCGTCCTCTGGGATTTTTTAAAGGACAATTTTTCTAAATCCAGGTGAAATCTTTAAAAAAATTGCAAAATGTAAATCGCAAATTTTAAAATGTAAAATAATGTATTCCTTAAATTTTCATTTTTCATTTTGCAATTTGCATTAACTGCCAGAAAACCACACAGTTTTTTAATAGTTATTTAAAAGGTCACGGATTTAATGATTAAGCTGTTTTTTCTCTTATATGTTGACCTGCCTTATGAATATATTGGATAATAGAAAAATATTGGATAATAAAAAGAAAAGATTCAAATAATACATTTTTTTAAAGTCAAGGGAGATATTTAATCATGCATGATACCTTCTATGGATCCTTTTGCCTTATTCTTCATTCGCATATTCCGTATGTATTCAACCATGGTATGATGGGAGAGGAATGGCTTTTCGAGGCAACAGCAGAGACTTATATTCCCTTACTGAATATATTCAACCGGCTTGTAAGAGAAGGGATTAAGCCCAAAATCACCATCAATATCTCTCCTGTTCTTGCCGAACAGCTTCATATGTCGTGTTTCAATGGAAGATTTAAGGAATACTGTAAAAAGAAAATAGAATATGCCATAAAAGATGCTGAATCATTCAAAAATAATAGTCATATGGAATGGCTGGCTACATTATGGAGGAAATTTTATTATAGGACTCAACGGGCTTTCGTGGAAGACTACGAAGAAGATCTCATAGGAGCCTTTAAAAAACTTCATGATATCGGCGCAATCGAAATAATTACATGTGGTGCCACTCATGCCTATTTCCCCGCTTTAATAAGGGACCAAAGTATACAAGCGCAGGTAAAAATGGCTAATAAAAGCTGCCATGAATTGTTTGGCTCTTTTCCCGCCGGATTTTGGCTTCCCGAGTGCGGCTATAGGCCTTCAGGGAATTGGAGCCCAATATTATCTCATTACCGTCATACCGTTCATTACGACCACCGCCAGGGAATTGAGGAAATTTTAAGTCAAAATGATATCAAATTTTTTATCATTGACCAGATACAGTTACAAAGGGGATGGTCAAACGAAATTGAACTTAATCCTTTAGAGACCTTTTGGATCAAAAACGGATCCGGTCCTGTAAGCGTATTTGTAAGGGAGTCAAAAATCTCCGAACAAATCTGGAATCACCAGATCGGCTATCCCGGTGATCCTAGTTACCTGGAATTTCACAAAAAACATTTCCCGGGTCAGCACAGATACTGGAGGATTACGGATCGAACGCTCGATATGGATTATAAAACCCTCTATTACCCCCAGGAGGTTAAGAGAGAAAGGATCCCCCAACACGCAGGGCATTACAAATGGCTCATAAAAAAATCCCTAATGGACCATTTCAAAGATACAGGCCGAGCAAGCCTTATCGTTACGGCATTCGATTCCGAACTCTTCGGCCATTGGTGGTTCGAAGGGCCCACCTGGCTCTATCAGTTATTGAAATGGATAAACAGTGATCCTGAAATTAATCTTTCAACTTGTTCGGAGTATATAGCCAGGCAATCCCCGCAAAGTCTTATTCATCTTCCGGAATCATCCTGGGGAAAAGGATATGATAGCAGTACATGGATCAACAGGGATGTGGAATGGGTCTGGGAAAGGCTCTATTGGGCGGAACTGGAGATGGGTTATTTGGCAAACGATCTATCCCATAGAGAAGACGAACCCCTCAGAAGTATACTAAAACAAGCTGTCAGGGAACTCCTTATTGTTCAGGCATCTGATTGGGAATTTATGATAACTAACTGGAGCACAAAGGATTACGCTGAAAGACGCGTGGTTGAGCATCACTCGGATTTTAAGCGCCTTGTTAAAATGGCATGGTCTTATGCAATGGGAAACGGGATAAGTGAAAACGATGAAAAATTTCTAAAAGAATGCAAAATCAGGGATCCCATATTTACCGAACCGGAATCGAAATGGTATAAGAATAAAGCAAAATAACTAATGGATAAAGAAGCAGTTTCAGCATGTACTGCAAAATTAACAACTCTGTCAGGATTTATGAAAGGATTTTTAAAAATGAACAAATCTGAGAACCATCGCCCCTGGGGTTTTTATGAAGTCCTTTCGGACACCCCGGATCATAAGGTCAAGAGGATAACCGTCTGTCCCGGCCAGAGATTGAGCTATCAACGTCATTTCCGCCGCTCTGAGCATTGGTTCATGATAAGAGGCAAGGCCATTGTAACCAAAAATGGCGAAGATATAGAGCTGACATCCGGCCAGGCCCTGGATATACCTTTACAGTCATGGCACCGCATCCGGAATCCGGGTAAGGAAAACCTGGTGTTTATAGAAGTCCAGACAGGTGATTATTTCGGAGAGGATGATATCGAAAGATTGGAGGATGATTACGGCAGGGTATGATTAACAAACAATAAACATCTTAAAATTTATCTGGTTGCCAAGGTTTTTGATTTTCCCTGGTCGGCGACCCGGCTTACGGCCCTTTTGATCTCTTCCTCATCACCTAAATAATAGTGTGATACAGCCTTTAGGTCAGCATTTAGTTCATATACAAGTGGGATACCTGTAGGAATATTTAATTCTATGATTTCGTCATCTGAAACGTCATCCAGATATTTTACGAGGGCACGCAGGCTATTGCCATGGGCTACGATAAGGACCTTCATCCCTGATTTTAAACTTGGAGTTATCATCTCGTGCCAGTAAGGCAAGAACCTTTTAACCGTATCCTTCAGGCACTCACTTCGGGGCAGATCCTTTTTATCAAGCCCCTTATATCTTGGATCAAACCCCGGATAACGGTCATCCGTCTCTTCTAATGCCGGTGGACGGATATCATAGCTTCTTCTCCAGACAAGCACCTGCTTTTCACCATATTTTTCTGCCATCTCGGATTTATTCAATCCCTGAAGGGCCCCATAATGCCGTTCATTCAATCTCCACGAGCGATAAACGGGTATCCATAATAGATCCATCTCATCCAGCAATATCCATAATGTCCTGATCGCCCTTTTTAATACAGAGGTATAGGCAATATCAAAAATAAAGCCCTCTCTCTTAAGGTTTTGGGCCGCAGACCTTGCCTCATCGATTCCTCTCTCTGACAAGTCTATATCTGTCCACCCGGTAAATCGGTTTTCTTTATTCCATATACTCTCTCCGTGTCTGAGAAGCACGAGCTTTTTCACCACCGGCATAAAACCTCCTCTAAACATCAAAAAATAATCATACACCTGTTTTATTAGAGGATAGCAGAATCAGATAAAGATTGAAAGAATGTTTTTTACGAGTTTATCAAAATTGATAAAATATAATATCTTTTATTAAAAAATTTTAATTTTGTTTTAATCTTCTTTTAATCAGTATTAAGTATAATATTAATTAATAAAAATATTACTACAACACATACCCTCAGATACTTATTGTTAAACATGGCACATATCTGAATTCTAAATGGGAAATGTGAGGCTGTAGTTTTATATACTGCAGAGACTAGGAAAAATAACACAAAACGGAGTGGGAATAATGTATAATAAATCAAAGCTATTGAATGTTTCTGTTAAACTCCTTTGTTTAACTGTTTTTGCTTTTATCTTTTCTTCTATGATAATATTTTTTAAAGGATTTAATGTCAAAAAACAACAAAAAGATATTCATCTAAATTGAAAGGTATTTTTTTGTTTAATTCGACCGCAAAAATATTTTTGCTTACGATCTTCATTTATTTCACTTTTTTTACCGGATATGTCTTTGCAGGCGGGGCATTTTCCTACCGATTGCCTCCAAATGGATTATCTTTTGACGGGGAGGTGAAGACCGTGATAGGAGCGCTGAGAAAACATATCGTACAAGATAAAGAGACGTTTCTGGATATTGCCAGGCTTTACAACCTTGGATTTAATGAAATAGAAGCCCTTTACCCTAAGCAGGATCCATGGCTCCCGCCTGCCGGTATGGAGCTTATCATCCCATCGCAATGGATACTTCCGGACACGCAAAAGGAAGGGATTGTAATCAATATTCCGGAGCTGAGGCTCTATTATTTTATAAAAAAGATGCAAATGATCAAGACTTGTCCTATCGGTATCGGGGAACAGGAGTGGCAGACCCCTCTTGGGAATTATCCGATCAAAGAGAAGCAAATTCAGCCTGTCTGGTTTATTCCTCATTTATTGCAGGAAAAATACGGGATTAAGACTATGGCGCCCGGCCCGGATAATCCTTTGGGAAAATATTGGATGGGATTGGGAGAATCGGGATACGGGATCCATGGCACCAACATACCCTGGTCCATTGGCCGTCTTGTCACCCATGGTTGTATACGCCTGTATCCAGAAGATATGGAGCAGTTGTTCGATCTTATCGGGTACGGAACTTCTGTAGAGATTATTTATGAGCCCATTAAGATAGGGATGCTCTCAGATAGAGTATATATAGAGATTCACGAGGATATATATAACAGGATTGAAAATTTTGTTTTATATGGTTACAATAAACTAATTGAGAAGGGAGTGATCAATCTTGTGGATTTAGACAAATTTTACAGTGCCCTTGAGACCAGGAACGGTCTTCCTGTAGATATCACATGCTTAATAAGACTTGAGTGATGAGTAGAAGGCCGTTTGATTTTTTTAAGGATTACCAAAAAACATGGTAAAATAATAGAAAGGAGAGGAGATGCCAACAATGAAATGGATTACCGGACAAAGATATTTTGCTGTTAAGATTGTCATAATGCTGTGTATAGGGATATTTATAACGGGTTGTGCCGCAACAACACCTCAGATCACGTCTCTCCAGGCACAGGTTCAGGAAGCTTTGGAAAAGGCTGACATGGCAAAAATAGAGGCTGAAAATGCAAAGGCATTAGTAAAAACAGAATCCCAGAAGGCAGAGGAAGCGGCTCAGAGGGCTGAAAAGGCAGCCACCCGGTCTGAAAAAGCCGCAGATAGAGCCGAGTCTTCAGCAAAAAGGGCTGAGGCCGCGGCAAACAAGGCAGAGAATATGGCCCAAAAGTGCGAAAATATTTTCAGAAAATGTATGAGTAAGTAAAAACAAGTTTATTTTCATATTAGAGACGTATACCGAATTTCATAAGCTTTATAAAAAAAGGTGTGAAGGTTGCTTAAATCAACCTTCACACCTTTTTATTTTTAAATTAACAAAATAAAATCCAAGGACTAATTTGTTTTATCGAAGAGTTTCAGTTGTTCTTTACTGTTTTTTCTATCACTACCTTTCCTATAAAGAGGGTTATTTTCGGCATTTGAATGATCCCCTTCGGGATGTTCATTTTCTGCATTTTTCTTTTCGGGGTAATTCAACTCTGAGCTTTCTTTCTTTGATTTTTTCCTCCTTGCGTTTTTCACATCCGGGTGTTCAATTTCAAAAATTCCTTCATCCGAACTCTCCGTCTCCTGATTTTTCACTCCTGTGCCTTCGACCTCTAAACTTTCTTTCTCCTGATTTTCCGCATCAAAATGTCCCCCTTCATCCAATGGCTTCTGTTCAGAGTGGTTTTTCCCGCTATGATTCTTGTCTTCCGGGTTTTCTCCATCATCATATCCCTCTGCCGATAACTCATCTTCTGTCTTTTCTATCAATCTCACCACGGATACGGTAAATGTGCTCAAACGGTTGCCCCGAGCCTTCCAGCCCTTTACATCGATAAACTCAGCAAGGTTTATCTGCTCGGTGTATTTTTTCTTTTTTCTGCCTTTCAGGTATTCGACCTCAACGATTGGTTCTTCCTCAGCGCTTAAAAGAAGCAATCTGGACTCCTGCGATTCATTTATGAAGAAAAAGGGCTTTCCTGTGGTTTGTGTTTCGACCCTGAATCTTTTCACGAATATATTATCTGCTTCTGTGTCATAGTGAACCGCGGTGAAGATCTCATCAGGATCGAATTTTCTTATGATCAGGATATTGTCTGGTTCATAGCGATTGGTAAGCTCATAGGAGGTGAGGAAGTAGGAGCCGTTGCTCTGGATAACCAGGATGGTATCCTCCCCTTCAAAGCTCCCGAGATATTCCCCCCTTTCCTCTGTATTTAATCTACCGATAGTCTCATCATACCAGATATCCACACCACCCAATGTGGAGCCGCCGGCCTCCTTGTGCACAACCTTTTTTATCTGATGTTTAGTGACTATATTCCCCTGGGAACTCCGTCCTTTTATGGAAAGGCCTGCAAAATCAAAATCAAAGACCCTTTTTCGGGCGCGGCTCGCCGGGTTCAGATAGATGGTGACCACCTCTGACTGGCTATTCGGATTTGCCGTAAAATAAACAACCCTTGTTCCGGGAGAGGATTTGGTAAGGGAATAGAGTTTATCACGGGTGATCGCATTAACAGGGAAGCGTTTCGCATAGTTTATACCCGATTCCCCGTCACTGTATATCATATGATATATCATCCTGGTGTCGTTCTTCTTCCATACTGTCGCATAAATTATGTCTTTGCCCACAAAGGCCTTCTCAGAGACCCTGGTCACCGTAAATGTGCCATCCTTAAAGAATACGATGATATCATCCAGGTCCGAGCATTCACAGACGAATTCATCCTTCTTGAGGCCGTATCCAATAAATCCCTCCTTGCGGTTTATATATAATTTCTGATTGGCCACAGCCACGTGGGCCCCTTTTATTACGTCAAAAGAACGAATCTCTGTCTTTCGCTCCCTGCTCGAACCGTATTTCTTTTTGAGTGATTCAAAATATGATATGGCATAGTCGGTCAGGTGAGCCAGGTTAAATTCAACACGGCTGATTTCATCCTTCAGGCTGGCTATGTTCTGATCGGCCTTGATGGAGTCAAAGCGGGAGATGCGTTTGATGATGATCTGTGTGAGGTGCGTTATATCCTCCTCCGTGACCTCCCTTACAAAAAGGGATTTATAGGATTCCAGTCCCTTATCTATGGTCTCTACTATGGATTCCCATGTCTCGCATTTTTCTATATCACGATAGATCCTCTTTTCTATAAAGATCTTTTCCAGGCTTGCCAGATGGAGTTTTTCGAATAATTCCCCTCTTTTTATATCCAGTTCCTGCTTAAGGAGCGCTACAGTGTTATGGGTTGATAGCTCCAGGATCTCGTTGACGCTCATAAAACGAGGCTTTTCATCAATAATTACACAGGTGTTAGGAGATACGGATATCTCACAGTTGGTGAAGGCATAAAGGGCGTCAATGGTGATGTCAGGTGAGACCCCGGGAGGCAGCTCTACGACGATCTCCACATCCTTGGCCGTATTATCGATTACCTTTTTTATCTTTATCTTGTTGCTTTCGTTCGCCTTTACAATGGAGTCTATGAGCGTGGAGGTGGTTACGCCGTAAGGGACCTCGCGTATTACCAGGGTCTTTTTGTCAAGGGTTTCTATACGTGTTCGCACGCGAACCTTGCCGCCTTTTAGCCCTTCGCTGTAATTGCTGAAATCCGCCAGTCCTCCTGTGGGAAAGTCCGGGAGTATATTCACTGGCTTTTCCTTCAGGATATCGATAGAGGCATCGATCAGCTCTATGAAATTATGGGGAAGGATCTTTGTGGAAAGGCCTACCGCTATCCCCTCTACACCCTGGGCTAAGAGGAGAGGAAATTTTACAGGCAGGTGCACGGGCTCCCTTTTTCTACCGTCATAGGAGAGCTGCCATTTAGTGGTCTTGTCATTAAAGGCCACCTCTAGGGCGAATTTGGAGAGCCTGGCTTCGATATATCGGGGCGCCGCAGCCTGATCACCTGTACAGACATCCCCCCAGTTCCCCTGTGTTTCGATCAGGAGGTCTTTCTGGCCGAGAAGGATTATCGCGTCACCTATTGCGGCGTCACCGTGGGGATGAAATTGCATAGTGTGCCCTATGATATTGGCGACCTTGTTGAAACGGCCGTCCTCCATTCTTTTCATCGAATAAAGGATACGGCGCTGCACAGGCTTCAGCCCGTCCTTGATATCAGGGACTGCGCGTTCAAGTATTACATAGGAGGCATAATCCAGGAACCAGTCCTTATACAGTTCCTGTATATGGGCGGTCTGTGAGCCCTCTTTTTCCGTTGTTGCGGGCCCTTCGGGGAGGGCTTTTTCCGGTTCTGTTAGTGCAGTCCCTTCAGGCAGGGTCTTTTCCGGATAAGTTTGTGCGGTTCCTTCCGGGAAGATTCCTTCCTGTGTGTTATCCCTATCTTCCATCAGGCTGATTCCTCCAGGCAGCTTCCTTAACAGGATTCGATTTTACTTCTTTCCTGGCAGACTTATGGAGAATAAATATTTCCATCATGCCTTTTCCTCAATAAGGTTCAATTCGACGCGCAGGTTTTCGTCAAAGAATCCCTGCCGGTCAGGGATATTCTTCCCCATATAATACTCCGGCTAAGCTCAGCTTCAGACCGGTAAAGGCAAAGGTTGTTTTTTCCGGTCGTTATGTTTTCCTTTTGTCTATTATATACATACAATTTATTCAGTCAAAATCTGAAAAGATTCGTTTAGGAACAAAAATGATGATCCCTCAATGTTTCCCTCAGTATTGCTTACGCTGGCCCAATTTATAATGACTTGATGAATTCCAAATTTACGTTCCGGTAACACAATTATCATACAAGGATTGCCGGTATTAATTATAAATTTTCATATTGACAAAAGGTTTAAGAAATGATAGAAATTATAAAAAGGAAAAGATTTCACACACATTATATATACTTAATATTAACCATTAAAAAATATATTTATTCAAACTCACCCTCTTTTTCCTGTTAATATACGGAAAAAACCTGTCCTCATTTTGTTTTTTATCCTGAAATTCTCTGATCTTTAAAAACAATTTAATATTCCGTCCTTAACTACCGCTCATTTGAGGAGGTGATGCCTATTGAAAAATATATTTCCAGAAAGGTCTCAGGTTTTAAAAAAGATAATGATAATATAAAGGAGGGAAATGATAAGCAAAGCTACATCTTAGTAAATTTTGCTCATATAGGTTTACCTGTTCCCTATTAGTATTTATAAAAATGTAGGAGGGGAAAGATGTCTCAAAAATACAGCAAATCATTAATGGCAATCTTTTTGGCAATATGTTTTATCTTTTTTGCTGGCTATGGTTATAGCGCCAGTGTCCATACGGTAATATCGGAAGCGCCTATTGGCGTGGTAGATGGTGATATTGGTATGCCATTCCCTCATCCTCCTGATCCTGTTAAAGGCTTCGTTACGATGACCTGGAAAGATGATGAGCCGGATGCATTTTTTTATGCCGAGGTCAAGATAGGACTGAAGGATGAAGCAGTAAGGTATACATTTGAATGTGCTGCCCCATCTGCTACCGGTCCTGATTTTATTCACGGGCTCTGGAATGTAACCAGAAATGGTAAGCCAGTTTGCACTGGTTGTGTAGGTAGAGCGTATGGTCTGGATGCTGGTCCAAATGCTCCTGTTGGAAATTATTTTAAGCTCTATATCGGTGACCCTTTTAGCTATGGCGAAAAATGGCATTTAGGAGCTTTTATTACTTCCAGATTTGATTTCTAGTTGTCCTTTATTGACCAAAAACTTAATAAATAAGTCGGGTTTTTATGGATTAATTTAATGTGAAACAGAACCGATGCTGGTTTCCGGTTTCCTGATTCCGGTAGATTAAGTAATATTTTTACTTGTATTTATCCGGTATCCGGCATCTGGCAGCCAGCATCGTGAAGCTCCGCTGGAAGAGTATTCTTTGACACGGATCTGGTTTAACCCAGTTGGTTTGAAGCGGGGCTTCGCTAGTCAATCAATGGAGAATAAATATCTGTATCAGGCCGCTTCCTCAACAAGATCCATTTCCACGCGCAGGTTTTCTATAATGAACTCCTGGCGGTCAGGGGTATTCTTTCCCATATAGTATTCAAGTATCCTGGGTATCGAAGAACCAGCGTCCATTACAAGGGGCTCCAGACGCATATCTTCACTGATAAAGGCACTGAACTCATCCGGAGAAATCTCCCCGAGCCCTTTGAAACGGGTAATCTCCGGGTCTTTGCCAAGCTTGTTGATGGCAGCTTGCTTTTCCTCTTCCGTATAGCAATAGATGGTTTCCTTCTTGTTCCGTACCCGGAAGAGCGGTGTTTCTAGTATATAAACATGACCGTTTTTCACCAGATCCGGAAAGAACTGGAGAAAAAAGGTCATCATCAGAAGGCGTATGTGCATCCCGTCCACATCCGCATCGGTTGCGATAATGACATTGTTGTATCTCAGGTTCTCTAGGCCGTCCTCTATATCGAGGGCATGCTGCAGTAGGTTGAACTCTTCATTCTCATACACGACCTTTTTGGTAAGGCCGTAACAGTTAAGGGGCTTCCCCCTCAGGCTGAACACCGCCTGGGTCTCCACGTTCCTGGCCTTGGTGATGGAGCCGCTTGCGGAATCCCCCTCTGTGATAAATACGGCGCTCTCGTATCTGCGTTCGTTTTTTATATCATTATAGTGTATCCTGCAGTCTCGCAGCTTTTTGTTGTGCAGGCTGGCCTTTTTCGCACGCTGATTCGCCAGTTTCTTGATCCCGGCGATATCCTTTCTTTCCCTTTCTGATTGAAGTATTCGCTTCAGCATGGCATCGGAGGTTTCCGGGTTTTTGTGCAGGTAATCATCAAGCTCTTTTTTTATGAAATCGATAATATACCCCCTCACCGTGGGGCCGTCGGGTCCCATGGCAACAGAGCCCAATTTGGTTTTGGTTTGCGATTCAAAGATCGGTTCCTGGATACGAACACTCAGGGCCGCAACTATGGAGGCCCGTATATCCATGACCTCAAAATTCTTATTATAGAAATCTCGCAAGGTCTTCACTATGGCCTCTTTAAACGCGGCAAGGTGTGTGCCTCCCTGTGTGGTATGTTGCCCGTTCACAAAGGTATAGTACTCCTCCCCATACTGGTTGCCATGGGTGAGGGCGATCTCTATGTCAGGTCCCCGCAGATGTATTATTGGATAACGGATCGATTCAGGATCTGTCTTTGATGAAATAAGGTCCAGGAGGCCGTTTTTGGAATAGAATCTCTTGCCGTTGAAGGTGATAGTCAACCCGGAGTTGAGGTAAACATAATTCTTGAGCTGATTCTCAATGAATTCAGGGATGAAGTGGTAGTGCTTGAATATGGAATCATCAGGCAAAAAGGTCACTATAGTCCCGTTAGGCTCCTGAATTAAAGCCAGGGGATGGTCTTTTCTCAATTCCCCCTGCTCAAACTCCAGTATCTTTGTCTTTTCATCCCTTATGGACTGGACCTTGAAATATCTCGAAAGCGCATTGACTGCCTTCGTGCCCACTCCGTTAAGCCCTACGGATTTTTGAAAGGCCTCTGTGTCATATTTGCCTCCTGTATTGATCATCGCCACACAATCAAAGACCTTTCCCAAAGGGATGCCCCTTCCGTAATCCTGCACCCGGACCCGTTGCTCAGAGATGCTGACATCGATCCTTTTTCCATAACCCATAAGAAACTCATCTATGGAATTGTCTATGGTCTCCTTCAGCAAGACATAGATTCCGTCATCCGGTGCGGAGCCGTCGCCGAGCTTCCCGATATACATACCGGGACGCAGGCGGATGTGCTCACGCCAGTTTAATGATTTGATACTCTCTTCAGTGTACTTTATCTCCGCCATGTCTTCCCCTTATCTGTGTTATATGTCTGAAATGAGATCCATTAAAAAATATACAGGGATTCTCCAAGCAAAGAAAATGATTCTTAATTTAACTATTCCCCCCCAGGGACATAGAATAGCACTCTCCGGTATTTTTTAATAAGCCCTTAAGCATTAAAATACTAATAGAATAATACCATTGCAGATTTATAGCAAGTTATTTTTATCTTTTATTTTTCTTAAATTCGTTCTATAATTTATCCGAACTACTTTTATAGTAGTGGCTCATTTGAAGATCAAAATGAAGAAATGGGGCGAATAGCCGTAAATTTAATTTCAAAAGGAAAAGATACGCCTCTCCCTGTCCGAAGTCTGCCCCCCCAGGGAGGGGAGTGAAAACAAAATAAAACCACATAAAGGGGGGAGGAGAAACATGAAATGCCCTCTATGCAAGGATAGTGAATTAAAAAAGGTAATGACCAAACAGGGGGTCGTTATAGATTATTGTCCCATATGCAAGGGAATATGGCTTGACGAAGGAGAGATCTTCCTATTCGCCAAAGATTCAAAACTGATACACCAGGAGATAGAGCAAGGGCTCAAGCTCAGGCACCTTTCACACTACACCTGCCCAAAGACCAATGGACCCATGTTCAATATACCCCTGTTGCATAATACGGTGTTTGTCGACTATTGCCCCACAACTCACGGCATATGGCTGGATGAAGGTGAACTGGAAAAACTGGCACATTCTCCGAAGAGAGAGTTTTCGCTTATTATTGAAAAATCAAGCCTTGACCGTATACTGGAAGAGGAGAGGGCGGGAAAGCCCACAAATCACTTCGTGAGGGATACAGTCCTCTTCTCCCTGCCCGATCTGGTGCTGAGGTCGTCAACCGTCCTTATAGGCCTGTATGGGCTGCTTGTACTGGTCCTTATCACCCTGGTCCAGTTTGCCGGCTTGTCACCCAACATCGCACTCATTATAGGTATTGTCATAGCCGCCATCCAGTTCCTGCTTGGTCCTTTTATAATGGATTTCTCACTCCGTTGGTTTTATAAGATGGACTGGGTGTCCCCTTCTGACCTGCCTTCCCATCTGAAGGATTTTATCCAAAACACCTGTATAAAGAATGGCATGAAGTTTCCCCATATGGGGATCATCCATGACGGCGCTCCCAATGCCTTCACCTACGGACACCATCCGAATAATGCCCGGATTGTGATTACTCATGGTATACTTGACCTGCTCAACGAAAAGGAGTCAGAGGCGGTGATTGCCCATGAAATCGGGCATGCCAGGCACTGGGATATGCTGATCATGACTGCCGCCCAACTGGTCCCCCTTATCCTTTATTATGTTTACAACACACTGATCAGGATGAGGTCCGAAAAAGACGATGATTCAGGCGGATACAGAATAGCGATAGCAATAGGTGCATATATACTCTACATCATTTCTGAATATATGGTTCTATGGCTTTCACGCACAAGGGAATACTATGCGGACCGCTTTGCCGGCGAAAACACGGGAAATCCTAATTACCTGGCCAGCGCCCTTGTAAAGATCGGATACGGCCTGGCAGGTCAGAAGCCTCAAAAGGTGTCTGAGAAATCAAAACAGCGCAGCAAAAGCCTGGAGGCGGTTGGTTCTCTCGGCATCTTCGATGCTCATGCGGCGCGTTCCCTTGCTATTACAGGTTACAACAGAACAGGGAGTATGGGAGGGGAGGTCAACAAGGAAAATCTCAAAGGCGCCGTAAGATGGGACCTCTGGAACCCCTGGGCCAAATACTATGAGCTTAACTCAACACATCCCCTGATTGCCAACCGTCTGAGGTATCTCAGCAACCAGGCAGCTTACTCAGGCCATACCCCTTACCTTATGTTTGATGAGACAAAACCCGAGTCATACTGGGACGAGTTTTTTATTGATCTTCTTGTCAAGTTTGCTCCTCTAATCTCCCTGCTCATCTTTGGGGGAATCTATCTCGCTGACCGCAACAAGCTCTTTTTGGGATTGGGTCTTGCCATGGTGGGGCTCAGCTTCCTGTTGCAGACGCTTTTCAGCTACAAACAGGGCTTTTTCCCTAAAATGACCATCGCCGGTCTCTTAAAAAAGGTGAAGGTCTCTTCGGTTCGCCCTGTACCCTGTTCATTAAA
The DNA here is from genome assembly GCA_049472335.1 of bacterium. Taxonomy (GTDB): domain Bacteria; phylum SZUA-182; class SZUA-182; order DTGQ01; family JAFGSM01; genus JBLIRM01. The sequence continues at coordinate 21,593 of JBLIRO010000006.1, forward strand.
AGGCAGAGTCATCGGCAGGGGGGTGCCCGGGCTTATCTGGTCAGAAGACTTCGTCCTGCAGGACGAGACCGGGATAATCTTTCTCGATTATAGACAGCCCTTGCGCATATGGGAATTCCTGTTTGCCATTTTCCGGAGAGAATCCTTACAGAATCAGGATGTGACCGTCACTGGATGGTACCGAAGAGCACCCATACCTTACATAGAATTAAAGGCCCTTGATGCATCAGGAAGTAGCAGGACCTGCTATGTGTACCATCTGAAGCTTGCCACAGCTATTGTTCTGTCGGTAATAGGCATTTTTATTATACTTGCAGCCTGAATCATATTGATTCTTCTATAACATCCTTCTCGAATAATCTTGACCCGTGAAGGATACGTAGTATGTATACTGAATAATTCTTTATTCTGTATATAATCCTATAGTCTTTATAGATTAAGTGTCTGTATTTACTGCCTAAGATTTCATTTTCAGGGATTAAAGGATTTCTTAAAGGATAATTTTCTAATGAATATATCCGTTCTTCAATTTCAGTTATAAAATTTGTAGCATTTTTGATACTGTCAACAGATATATAATTCCAAATTCCGTCGAGATCATCCTCTGCTGCCTTTGCAATAACAATATTATATTTTTTTCTCACGTTTAAATTCCTTGAAAAAATCCTTTACATTTTTTACCCTGCCTTCCTTTATATCTTTTTCAGCCGGACCTAATAATTTAATCATATTAAAAGCATTCATGATTTTTTCATACTGGATTGCATCGACTAAAACAGCTTCGGCTTTACCATTGACTGTTAAAATCACTGGCCGCTGTGTATCATGTATTTGCTTTAATATCCTGTGAGCATTTTTTTTTAGATCCGTTATTGATAATATGTCTTCTATAATATTAATAGACATTATGCGCCCCTTTTATAAGACAGTTAAATATTACAACCGAAATTGCACTTTTTATATTATATATTATACAATATTAAATTAAGTATTCAATTAGGTTCCTAAATTTATCCCAAACCTTGCATTTGCATAGCCTTTTACTCCAATTGACAATCCGGGCTTTTTTCCCACTTGACAAAAGTCTTTTATATTCTTAAAATGTTCAATCAATCTTTGCTTTTATTATATTTTAAGAATTGCCGATTTTGATAAAATCGTGAAAAGGTCATTATTATTAATACTATGAGTTAAATAAAGATAAATAGGAATACTACTATGAAAAAGACATTCAGCGCCAAAAAGGAAGAAATCCAGAGAGACTGGTATGTGGTTGACGCCTCTGATAAGGTTTTGGGACGTCTTTCCACGCAAATTGCAAATATCTTGAGAGGCAAGAACAAGCCCATATTTACACCGCATGTGGACACCGGAGACTTCGTGGTTGTTATAAACGCGGATAAGGTCAGGCTCACCGGAAGAAAATGGGAGCAAAAGACCTATTATCGGCATTCAGGTTATCCGGGGGGACTGAAGTCAATCACCGCAGGTAAAATAAGGGATAATAACCCTGTATTCCTTATCAAACATGCGGTTAGAGGAATGCTTCCCCATAACAAACTCGGTCGCAAGCAGATTAAGAAGCTCAAGATCTTTGTAGGACCGGATCATAAACATGAGGCACAGTCTCCAAAGGTTTTGTCAATTTAAACTTCTTCCTGACGGATCAATAATATCGATACAGTCAAGGATCAGGAAAAAAGAGGAGCAGGATGACAAATCAAAAACCCCGGTATAGAAGAAAAACCTATTTCATACAGAAGGTGTTTCAGGCTAAATTCATTCTTGCTTTTCTTCTTCTGGTGATTATAGGTAGTATCATATCGGGAATTATTTTATACACAAAGGCCAATACATATCTAGGTTATGAATATGGAAGGGCCCACATAAAACTTGAAAAAACCGGAGAAATCCTTCAACCTGCCCTTTTTATTTCCTATGGAATCGGGGTTGTTTTGATCGGCTTTGCAACCATTATCCTGACTATTTTTATATCCCATAAAATAGCCGGGCCTCTATATAGATTTGAACGCAGCGCGGAGGAGATTGGAAAGGGTAATCTAACCTTGATAACACAGCTCAGGGAATCAGACCAGGCAAAGGACCTTGCCAATGCATTTAGCCGAATGACGAGTGATCTAAGAAAAAAGCTGCTCGAGATTGATTCCAGCTCTAAAGAGATCGATCAGATCGCAGAGGACCTGAACTCCGTGATTCAAGATAAAAGCCCAAATATAAATGAAATCAAAGACAAATTGAACAATCTAAAGCAAATGTCGAATTCTTTGGTTAAAACTTTGAAATTTTTCAAGCTTTAGGAATTATGAGCCGAGAATGGGTCTTAAATCCTGCTCAATTAAAGGACTAAGCTTTATAGTGGTAACAGTGTTATTGATCGCTATCATTACAATCGCTCAAAATACCACTAAAGATGGACATGATTTTATGAGTGATCCTAATAAATGCGAGGATTGTCACTTGGGAGAACCTGTATTTGAAGAGACGGACTATCGGGATCTCAGTTTCATCGACGATATTGTTACATTATGCCATAGGTGTCATACGGAAGAATCCCTCGGAAGATCGCATCCGGTCAATATTACACCACCGGATGACATGAGGATACCGGAGGATCTTCATCTGGATGAATATATGAATATGACTTGTGCAACATGCCATCAGCCCCATGGTGATGCTTATACAAGATTGAAACCAGCAGACTATGTATCACCTGCAAAAACATCCAGAGATCTGTTATATCGCTCTTATTATCTAAGACGAACTAATATACAGAATGCCTTGTGTCATTCTTGTCATAATAAATAATGTATAATATTTTTTAACAAATACTGACCAATCAGAACAATAGATAAGGAGTATGGAATGGTTCTAGAAACTGCTTTGTATGGGACAGGAAAGCGAAAATCCTCAGTGGCCCGTGTATGGATGAAGCCCGGATCAGGAAAGATCCTGGTAAACGGGCGAAGTCCTGAAGAATATTTCAAGATTAACAGATTGATTCACATGGTACACGAACCTCTGGAGCTAACAGGGACAATCTCTAATTTTGCTATAAACATAAATGTGAAGGGCGGAGGGGTGTCCGCTCAGGCAGGGGCTGTTCGTCACGGGATTGCCAGGGCTCTTTTGAATATGGATAAAAATCTTCGACTAAAACTTAAAAAAGCCGGCTTCTTGACCAGAGATCCAAGGGCTAAGGAAAGGAAAAAATATGGTCAAAGAGGCGCGCGTGCCAGATATCAGTTCTCAAAGAGATAATATCTAGGGCCCTTTCTGTGAAAATAATTGAAAAAGGTCCCCTTACTCTGGTGAGAGGCATAAATGCATCAGGTATCCATTGCGGGATAAAGTTAGGGGGAAAAAGGGATCTTGCCCTTATATACTCAGACACTCAGGCGACCGCCGCAGGGGTTTTTACTTCAAACATTGCTGTTGCCGCTCCTGTTATAGTATCCAGGGAAAATCTTCGAGGCAGTTATGCCCAGGCCATTGTTATTAATAGCGGAATCGCGAACGCTGCCACCGGAGAAAAGGGCATGAAAGACGCACTTCAAATGGCAAAGCTTACTGCTTCTGCCCTCAAAATATCATTGAATTCCGTTATAGTCGCATCCACAGGCCGTATAGGGCGATTTTTGCCCATGGAAAAAATCGCTCCCGGCATCGATAAGGCCGTCTCTTCTTTATCAAAAGATGGCGGGGAAGAAGCTGCCGAAGCAATCCTGACCACGGATACCTTTTCCAAGCAAATTGCCGTCCAGATTGAAATGGCCGGTTCACTTATAACCGTTGCAGGGATGGCCAAAGGGGCGGGTATGATCAGACCCGATATGGCCACCATGCTTGCCTTTTTGGCTACAGATGCTAATGTGAACAAAGACTTTTTAGGTAAGGTCCTGAAAGATGCAGTTAAAAAAACATTTAACAGGATCAGCGTGGATGGCGATACAAGCACAAATGATATGGTAATCATACTGGCTAATGGCAACTCAGGGAGCGAGACGATCTCTTCCGCAGGGAGCGAAGATGCGGATAAATTTACCGAGGCTGTCGAATATATATGTCAGAGATTGTCACTTATGATTGTAAGCGACGGAGAGGGTGCTACGAAGCTGATTCGTATTGACGTTGTGGGCGCTCGATCAGAAACGGATGCAAGTAAGATTGCCTTCAGGATAGCTGAATCCCCGCTTGTTAAAACCTCTTTCTATGGTAAAAGATGTAACTGGGGGAGGTTAATAGCTGCTGCGGGAGCCGCAGATGTCCCAATCGATCCCCAAAAAATCGATATATTTTACGGATCAATTCAGGTAGTCGGCAATGGAATCGGACTAGGCTCAGAAAGGGAAAAAGAGGCAGAAACCTTTCTCCTGGCAAGGGACATAAATATACGCCTGGATCTACATCTCGGGGAAGCGGCCGGAACGGTCTGGACAACAGACCTTTCCCCGGATTACATTCACATCAATGCTGATTATATTTCTTAGACAATTCCAATCTTGCATGTGCTGACTTTTTGTGCTAAAATTTTCAACGCTTTTAATCCATAACTCACATCCAAAGAGTATGACCTGGGTGTTGGCAATGCCAATTGGTTTATTACATTCTTGGGTGGTGGAAAATTAACCCATTTTTCGGAGGAATTTTTATGTATAATGTTTCTATGAAGCAGTTGTTGGAAGCGGGGGTCCATTTTGGACATCAGGCCAAAAGATGGAACCCGAAAATGAAAAAGTATCTTTTCATAGAGAGAAACGGTATTTTTATCATTGACTTACAAAAGACCTTGCGCAAGTTCAAGGAAGCATACAATTTTGTTAAAGATTCTTGTTCACAGGGAGGCAAAGTAATTTTCGTTGGGACCAAAAAACAGGCCCAGGAAGTAATACAGGAAGAAGCCATTAGATGTAATATGTCTTATGTCAATCAAAGATGGTTGGGCGGGATGCTTACAAACTTTGATACTATTCAGAAAAGCCTGGTCCGGCTTAAAAAAATAGAAGAATTAAAAAATAACGGAAATTATGCGGGACTGACTAAAAAGGAAGCCTCCAAGCTGGAGAAAAAAAGGCAAAAAATGGAAAAGGTATTAAAGGGCATTAAGGATATGGATAGACTTCCGGATGCAGTGTTTATTATTGACACCAAACGAGAAAGAATAGCTGTAAATGAGGCGAACAAACTGGAAATACCTGTTATCGCCATAGTGGATACAAATGCTGATCCGGACGGAATAGATTTTCCCATTCCCGGCAATGATGACGCAATCAGATCCCTTAAACTGATTACATCTCATATAGCAGATGCCATTATAGAAGGTTATGAAGAATGGCTGGCCAGACTTTCAGAAGTTGAGGAAGAAAAGAAAGAGGAAAAGCTAAAAGAAGAAAAGGTCTCTTCCTCAAAGGCGAAAAACAAAAAAAGGGTAAAAGCCAAAAACTCAGACTATGGTGATAAAAAGGTAGAAGCAGAGGGAAATAATAACGAAATTTGATATTTTTTAGCATCTTAGAATAATAACTTAGAAAGGGAATGAAAGTTATGGAGATATCAGCACAAGCGGTAAAGGATCTCCGGTCAAAGACAGGCGCAGGTTTTATGGAATGTAAACAGGCACTTAAGGAGACCGGGGGAGATTTCGAAAAAGCCATCGAATATCTGCGGAAAAAAGGTATTGCAACTGCTGCCAAAAAGGCGGGTCGGGAGACCTCACAAGGGCTGATTCATTCCTACATACATGGAAACGGCCGTATCGGAGTACTTATTGAGATAAATTGTGAAACGGATTTTGTGGCTAGAACCGATAAATTCAAAGAACTTGCCAAGGATATGGCAATGCAGATAGCGGCCTTTAATCCCGTATACGTCAGCAGGGAAGATATCCCACAGGATATCATCGAAAAGGAAAAGGAAATTTACAGGTCCCAGGTTGAAGATGGCAAAAAGCCCGCGAATATTGTAGATAAAATTGTTACAGGAAAGCTGGAGAAGAATTTTTTTGAAAAGGTCTGTTTGCTCGAGCAACCCTTTATCCGTGATGACAAAAAATCGATCAAGGATATTATCACCGAAAACATAGCATCGCTTGGTGAGAATGTGAATATCAAGAGATTTGTACGTTTTGAATTGGGCGAAGATTTATGAGCTATGACAAGCCGATTTATAAAAGGGTACTTTTAAAACTCAGCGGTGAAGCCCTGCAAGGAGAAAGAGGGTACGGCATAGAGTCCAAGACCGTTCTTTCCATTGCACAGGAAATCAAAGAAGTAAGAGACCTGGGTGTTGAAATAGCACTGGTTATCGGGGGTGGCAATATATACCGCGGCTCCTCCGGAGATGTTTGTTGTGTGGAAAAGACATCAGCGGATTACATGGGTATGCTTGCCACTGTCATAAATGCCCTTGCTTTCCAGGGAGCATTGGAAAAATTAGGGGCCTTTACCAGGGTGCTGAGCGCTATAGAGATGCCCAGGGTTGCGGAACAATACATCAGGCGCAGAGCGATTCGTCATATGGAAAAAGGAAGGATTGTTATTTTCGCAGGTGGGACCGGCAACCCATATTTCACTACTGATACTGCCGCATCCCTTCGCGCCATAGAGATCTCTGCTGAAGTAATCTTAAAAGCCACTAAAGTGGACGGAATATACAGCACTGATCCGTTAAAGGATAAAAATGCCCAAAAATTCGATAAGCTTACTTATATGGATGTCATCAAAAAGCGTCTTCAGGTTATGGATAACACAGCTATATCTTTATGTATGGAAAATTTCCTTCCTATTATTGTTTTTAACTTTAAGAAAAAAGGAAATATTAAACGAATTGTTTGTGGTGAACCCATTGGCTCTTACATAAAGGATGAGGAATCATGATCAAAACATTAAACAAAGAAACAAAAGAGAAAATGGATTTAGCTATCGATGCCCTCAGTCATGAGTTCGGGTCTATCAGGACTGGCAGGGCATCCCCTTCCATCCTGGATGGCATCAAGGTTGAGTATTATAGTTCCCTCACGCATCTTAACCAGATGGCGACTATTTCTGTCCCGGAACCCAGATTGATTGTAATTCAGCCCTGGGATCCATCAGCGCTTGCCAATATTGAAAAGGCTATACTAAAATCCGATCTTGGTCTCAATCCCTCAAATGACGGCAAGGTAATTCGTCTGGCAATTCCTATGCTGACAGAAGAGCGAAGAAAACAATTAGTAAAAGTCATCAAAAATATTGCAGAGGAGTGCCGGATTTCCATTAGAAATACGCGCAGGGACAGCAATGAAAAACTCAAAAAAATGGAAAAAGAAAAGGATATAACTGAGGATGAATACCATAATGGTCTCAAGGAAATCCAGAATTTAACAGATGAATATATTAACAAGGTAGATGAATTGCTTTCAAAAAAGGAAAAAGAAATCCTGGAGGTATGATTTGACAGGGAGATAAATGGCTTTTTCATTCACCCTCATTTCAAGGGACCTGAAAACATCAGCCCGATTGGGGATTATACATACTGAGCATGGGTCCATCCATACTCCGGCATTTATGCCTGTTGGTACACAGGGTACTGTTAAAGCAGTTACCCCATCCGATCTTGATCGGGTGGGAGTTGAGATATTACTCGGAAATGCCTATCATCTCTATTTAAGACCCGGCATTTCCGTTATTGAAAATCACGGTGGCCTTCATAATTTTATGGGATGGTCACGACCGATATTAACAGATAGTGGCGGCTATCAGATTATGAGCCTTAGCCGGCTTGTGAATCTTAAGAAAGAAGGGGTAACCTTTCAGTCTCATCTTGACGGATCTACTCATTTTTTGAGACCCGAAGATGTTATGGCCATTCAAAAAAAAATAGGCTCTGATATCGCCATGTGCCTTGATGAATGCACCAAGTATCCTGCCACTTATGAAGAGGTAAAGGCTTCCATGGAGCTTTCTCTGATATGGGCGGCAAAATGCAGGGAGTTTGATTCTGATAAGCAAGCCGTATTCGGAATTGTCCAGGGAGGAATATATAGGGACCTGAGGGAGATCTGTGCAAGAGAACTTATCACTCTGAATTTTGATGGTTATGCCTTAGGCGGCCTCAGTGTTGGTGAGGATTTATCTGATACGTATAAAATAATAAATTTAACTACATCTTTTTTGCCTGAAAATAAGCCCAGATATATAATGGGAATGGGCACCCCCTTGGATATCCTGGAAGCGGTTTCATCCGGAGCGGATATGATGGATTGCGTTATCCCGACAAGGTGTGCCAGGAACGGTCTATTATTTACCAGTGGGAAAAAGGTGGTTATTAAACATGCATGTTACACAAATGATTTCAATTCGTTAGACCCGAATTGTTCCTGCTACACATGCAAAAATTTTAGCAGGGCATATCTAAGACACCTATTTATGAGTGGTGAGATATTATCATGTATATTAAATACAATTCATAATCTCACCTTCTATCAGGACCTTATGATATCCATTCGGGAAGCGATAAGAGATAAAAGATTTTATGAATTTAAAGACAACTTTGAAAAGAACTATGAAGATTGATTCATTATGAATATAATCTCATTGAATAATCCAATAGGGGGAAATAAAAAATGATTTTATTAAATGTTGCCTTTGCTATGTCTTCGGGTGGAGCTCAGTCCGGCCAACAACCCGGTGGAAGTTTTATGCCCGGTTTGCTAACACTAGGACTTATTTTTCTTGTTTTCTATTTTCTTTTGATACGACCGCAACAAAAACAACAGAAACAATTGCAGCAAATGCGTAACACCCTTCGCGCCGGAGACAGGATAATGACCTCGGGGGGAATATTTGGGACAATCGAGTCCATATCCCAGGACAGTGTAATGATCAAAGTCGCCGACAAGGTTAAAATAGAGGTGACAAAGAGTGCAATCGCCGGCCTCAGAGAGAGAAACGAAAGAGGCAAAAAAGCTCAAAAACAGGAAAAGAAAGCATAAAAAATGTTTTAATAAATTTTAGATATAGAAAGGGGTCACAGTGAAAGATAATCTTAAATGGAGATTTTGGCTTATTGTTGTTATAAGTATTATAGCCTTCATCTACATAATCCCATCCATGACCAGCAAACTTCCTTCATTATGGTCAAAAAAGATTGACAAGATCCATTTAGGACTTGATTTGCAGGGCGGAATGCATCTTATTTTAGGGGTAAAGGTAGAGAAGGCCGTTGAAAATTATTTGGAAAGAACAGTCAGCTCAATAAAGGATTCCATGAGGGAAAAGGGGATTGTTTTTGATCAGATAGAGCGAATCGATGACAGAAAAATAGATATTAAGCTCATCAATGATGAATTCATTACCCCGACTGAAAGGATCATGGAAGATTTCCTGAATTTTGAGATCGCGAATCCTGTGGACGGTGATAACACCAAGTTTCAACTATCCTTGAGGCCTCAGGAGGTTGAAAGGATAAAGACCTCGGCCCTCAATCAGGCCCTGGAAACTATCCGTAACAGGATAGACCAGTTTGGTGTAAGCGAGCCTAGCATCCAGAAACAGGGTACAGACAGAATCGTTGTGGAACTCCCGGGCATAAAGGATACAAAAAGGGCCATTGCCCTTATCGGCAAAACCGCCCAACTGGAGTTCAAGCTTGTGGATGATGAGGCAAATATTGATGAGGCATTAAGGGGAAATATTCCACCAGGAGATGAGATCCTTTATGAAAAAGTCGTGGATCCGGACACCGGAAGGTTTACCAAAAAGCCTTATCTTTTAAAACAAAGGACGCTAATGACAGGAGACGTGCTCACAAATGCAGAGGTGAGAATAGGTGGTGAGTACGGAGAATCCTATGTAGCGATGGAATTCGACAAAACAGGGGCAAAACTCTTTGAACAGATTACTGCTGATAATGTAGGGCGTAGGCTTGCCATCATCCTTGACAAAAATGTGTATTCTGCGCCTGTCATCAGGGAAAAAATAGCCGGGGGACAAGCACAGATAACAGGAAGATTCACTACTGAAGAGGCCCACGATCTTGCAATAGTTCTTAGGGCCGGTTCTTTGCCGGCACCTGTGGAGATCCTTCACCAGCGGTCGGTTGGGCCTTCACTTGGACATGATTCGATCAGAAAGGGATTAATCTCCCTTTTGTTAGGTTTTTTTCTGGTTGTCGCATTTATGGTTGTTTATTATAAACTCTCGGGTTTTGTGGCTGACCTGGCACTTATACTGAACATCATCCTGATCATGGCTGTTTTATCATTATTCAAGGCCACCTTAACCCTCCCCGGGATAGCAGGTATAGTTCTTACAGTAGGTATGGCCGTAGATGCCAATGTCCTCATTTTTGAAAGGATCAGGGAAGAGCTTCTTCTTGGCAAAACAGTGAGAGCCGCAATCAGTGCAGGCTATTCCAAAGCGTTCATAACCATCTTGGATGCAAATGTTACAACCCTTATTGCGGCAGTAGTCCTATTTCAATTCGGCACCGGACCTGTAAAAGGTTTTGCTGTCACACTGAGTATCGGTATTACTGCGAGCATGTTCACTGCCATCGTTGTGACGAGATTTGTGTTCGACTGGTTTATGTCCAGAGTGAGAATACAAACCTTAAGCATATAAATAAGAATATAATTAGGAGGCACTGATGCGTTTTTTTAAAGAAGAATTACATATAAATTTCATGGGTGCCCGAAAATGGGCAATCCTTGTGTCACTGTTAGTTATCGCCATTGGGATTGTGTCTCTGATACTCAAGGGCGGCCCCAGATACGGGGTAGATTTTGCCGGAGGTACCCTGGTCCAGATAAAATTTCATATGCATGTTGATATAGATAAGATACGGGAGAGCTTAAAGGATCTTGATCTTGGAGAGCTGATGATCCAGCAATACGGTCTAAAATCAGAAAATGAAATACTCCTGAGGATGTCAAGCTCCACAACCTCCCTGGAAGGATTTGAAGATAGAATCAGCGACATGTTAACAGAAAATATGGGAGCTGATACATTTGAGATTAGACGGGTGGAAATGGTTGGCCCGAAGGTGGGTAAAGACCTTCGGGAAAAGGGAATTTGGGCGATAGTTTTTGCCACATTATTGGTTTTGGTATATATTTGGTGGAGATTTGAATTCGTATATTCATTGGGTGCCATCCTGGCCTTGGTCCATGATGTTTTGGTAACTATCGGCGCCTTTTCTCTTACCAACCGCGAATTTACATTACCGGTGATTGCCGCGCTTTTGACAATCATAGGTTACTCCCTCAATGATACCATTGTCGTTTATGACCGAGTGAGGGACAATCTAAAGCTTCTAAGGAACCGTCCGCTTGAAGCAATCCTGAATACCAGCATTAATCAGACATTGAGCAGAACTATACTCACATCTTTGACGACATTTTTCGTGGTATTTTGCCTGTTTATTTTGGGCGGAGAAGTCATCAATGATTTTGCCTTCGCCCTGATAATAGGTGTTGTGGTAGGCACTTATTCATCAATCTATATAGCAAGCCCAACAGCACTTTTCTTCCATAACCTGGCACCATCCGCGGCTTCCGATGGAAGGAGCAAGGCAAAAAGGGAAATGAGCAGGGCAGCCAGTAATGTAGCGCCTGTTAATAAGGGCGGGGTGAGTAGAATGATGGAACAGCAAAAGCAAAGTGAAGCTGCTTCTTCCTCAAATTCAAAAGGACAAAGTACAAAAAAGACTTCAAAAAGCGGGACCGCTAAAAAGCGAAAAAAGAGCAAAAAGAGATAAAGAAAGTGCCTAAAGTGTCAAGTTCCTATAGTTATAATTATCTACGTTTAAATTTCTCCTAATTCCGACAGGTATGTTGGCAATGTAAAGTAAAAAAGAAAAGAATTAAAACATAAAACGGGGACGTTGTTTACAAAGTTTATTTATTGCCTAAAATTCTATTGCTTCCGGATAATAAGTAAACTTTGTAAACAACGTCCCCGTTTTTTCTCATTAGCGAACTATCTTTTTAGAATGTCCACCAGGGCTCAACGTCTAAAATAAACTCAACAATCGCGTAGCCTCCTCTTATATCAAAGGCTACAATCTGTATCAAATATCTTCCCGGCCAATGAGTAGTGAGTGTGTAAATCGCACCACTGGTATACCTTCCGTATTTTTCTACCCCTGTAGTAGAGCCTACTGTACTGCCGGATGTAATCCCGAATCCCTCCTTCATCTCGGTGACACTTCCGATATTGCACGAATAATAGACCATATCACCATCGGGATCAAAGAATTCAACGGGAATAATAAATGTTCTCCCCGCTTTAGCAATCTGCGGGCTATCTATATCCTCACAGAGAATAGGAGGATGGTTCAACCAGGTCCCTTGATTAACTACAATAAGGTTAAAATCGGTTATTGCTGACAAACCCCTTTGATCTGTAGCTATTATCTGTATGGTATGCAATCCCTCGAATTTTGGACTGAACCGGATCTCCGGCTTACAAGGGCTAGGTATAATCGAGTCCAGCCAGGGTCCATATCTGTAACTTCTGGAGCCGTCAATCAAAGCAGTATAAGTGATGTTCCCAGGTTCTTCTACGGTTCCCGGAATATCTTCTCTGTCCTGATCATAACAGATGAATTCCTTTACAAAAAAACCCTCATTAGTTCCAAGCACATATACATCATTCTCGATCTCTTCGAAATATGGAGGATTATTTACAATCGGATAGTTTACAACTGATAACGGGAAGGTCTCAATATCTGAAAGGCCACCTTCATCCACCACTCTGATTGTAATGATGAGGTCTTCAAAAACCTGAGGTATAAAATGCAGTAATATCTTGTTTGAAATACACGCGGGATCATCATTGTCACAAATCAGGAAATTCTCCGGGTCATTTGGGTCTTCTTTTATCCTGTAAATCATATCGCTTGTCTGAACACCTTGATAGCCATATCCACCAACTGTAGCAAGAAATTCTAATCTCTGATCCGACGATCCGCCTGAAAGATCAATATCATTTGCAGTTATTATAAATGAATAAGGCACAAATATCTCTGCAAATTGTGGTCCTATCCTTTGCAATTTCGGGGGATGGTTTATAATATCACTTAACCTGTCATGAAATGCAATGTTATCTACCCGAAATTGATAACCTTTAAACATAATATATACTATTCTGGACTCTCCTGGCCCAAAACCCGACTCAATGCCAAATCCGTCTCTGTCAATATCATCCATTTCATATCCCAGCGCAACGGCAACATCACGGTCCAAGTCCCTTACCACAAGATGCCAGGTCCCGTCCTGATATTGTCTGCCAATCTGGAATAGATAACCCGGAGGGTCGTACATACCGGTAAATATATCACCCGGTCTTCCCTCTATAAATTCCGGTCCGTATTCATACTGGCCGGTAGGACGATAAATTAGATTTACCTGCTCCCCCTTTCTGGAGATTACAGCAATTTGGAACTCCCATTGATCGAACCACTCGATTCCGAACCACATATTGATATTAAAAGAGATAATATTCTTATCATCTATCGGATCACCATTTGGATATACAAGAGATTGATTATATAAAAAATATGGATAAAATTGATTGAAAGGTGTTCTCACACTTTCATATAAAAGAACCCTGCTCTGCAATGTCGGATCTATTATAGTCATGGTTTGTCCAAATCCAGTGTATGGACCAAAACCAAATACCGGATAGGCAGGGGAAGAACTTATCCAACCATGGTTTCTGGGTGTATCCCAATACTCAAAATCCTGCCATACATAGGTATCTGCCAGTGAAGAATTACAGAAGATTAGAACAAATAAGCAAATCGAAGCCAGGCCCAAAATAATAATTCTGAGTATTGTGCCTTTTTCTCTGAACATTGATTCACCCCTTTCCTAACCCCCCGCAAGACTACATATACACTTTTTATTTTGAATAAATACTTACTATATAACCTCTTAAAAACCCTTATAAAAAAATATTCTTATACTTGAATAAATTGTTTTTCGTAAGTTATTCGTTCACACTTAATTTAAATTATAACAATAATGCAAAAAACTGTCAATATTTCTTTGAAATCATTAATTATACTAATTTTTTTAAAGATAAAGGCATATAGCATTTTAGTCGTCTGAAAAATTGTTTTTTCCGGTCGTTTTACAAATAACTAAAATGTTACAAAATCTTAAATACTCTCTTCCAAAATACATAAATTAAGGATAAGGATATCATCTAGGCCACCTTGTCTGCCATTGTTGAAACATAAAAAGCGTCCAGAGCGGTTTTCGATGGTCGACTCTTCCATTTATATGATCATCGAGCATTTGTGAAATAAAAACAGGATTAAATAAACCTTCCCTGCGTATTCTTTCAGGACTAAATGTATCCTGAAAGAGTTCTCTTAGTTCCCCCTTTATCCATTTGGCTACAGGGATGCCAAAGCCCTTTTTGGGGCGGTGAATAATATTTTTGGGTAGAAGCGGACCGGCTGTTTTTTTAAGTAGATATTTTGTTTTTAATCTTCTTAGCTTAAATTCCGGGGGAAGATGTGTTATGAAATCCACAAAGGTGTGATCCAAAAAAGGCACCCGCACCTCGAGGGAATTCGCCATACTGGCCCTGTCCACCTTTACCAGAAGATCGTCTTGAAGGTAGAGTTTAGCATCTAAATAGAGTATAGCATGAAGGGGATGATTTGCTTTTGCCTTGACGAGATAATCCCTGACAGGAGAAAAAGTATCATGTGAAGACAGTCTTTCATGTATCTCCGGGTTGAAAAGAGAAGCTTTATCCTCCGGGCTGAAAGATCCCATCCATAATGTATGCCTGATTCCCGGCGGAGCGGAATTACCGTGAATAAATCTCTTTGCCCTGAAATCGAGGCTGAAATTCTTGTCAGATACAGGCAGGCTATTAATAACAGGTTCAAGTATCCTTTTTCTTAAAATTTCAGGCAATTTCAGATATATACCGGCTAATCTATGGGCCTGGTAAGTATAATAACCCGCAAAGAGTTCATCCCCTCCATCCCCGCTCAAGGCAACTGTTACATTCTCCCTGCAAAATTTGCAAAGAAGGAATGTCGGCAGAAACGATGCATCTCCAAATGGTTCATCCAAAAACTCACAGACCTTTGGAAGGGCCTCCAACATCCGGGAAGTATCGAACATCTCCTGATGATGATTAATCTTTAAGTGTCCGGCAACCTGGACTGCATAATCAGATTCATCGAATGAGCGCTCATAAAATCCGATCTGGAAACTATCAATCTCCTCGTTTGCATAACGATGCGCCAAAGCGGTGACCATACTCGAGTCGATGCCTCCGCTCAAAAAGGTTCCAAGCGGAACGTCACTGATAAGCCTCCTTTTCACGGAAGCGGTTAAAAGATGGAGAAGCCTTTCTTCACATTCCTTTTCACTGATGCATCTTGAATTTATCCTTCCTGAACTGTAATCCAGGTCCCAATATTCCTTTAAGCAGATATGTCCCTTTTCAAAAAAAAGCATATGACCGGGAGGAAGTTTCAAGACTCCTTTATAGATAGTCTTCGGTGTCGGCACATACTCATAAGTAAGATAGAGATTCAGGGCCTCCAGGTCCAATTTGGGTTCCCAGCCCGGAAACTTCAGAAAAGCCTTTAGCTCAGAGGCAAATACGATCCGGCCTTCCTTTGTCATCATGTAGTGGAGCGGTTTTATACCGAGCCGGTCCCTGGCGAGGACTAGCCTTCTTTTTTTTGCATCCCAGAGTGCTATTCCAAACATGCCGTTCAGATCTTCGATAAATTCGTCGCCTTTTTCTTCATAGAGGTGGATAATGACTTCACCATCGGATCCTGTATTAAAATGGTGACCTTTTTTGATCAGGTCTTCTTTAATTCCTTGAAAGTTATATATCTCTCCGTTGTAAACCAGCCATAAGGACCGATCCTCATTAGTAAGCGGCTGATGCCCTGTTTTCAGATCTATGATACTCAGGCGTCTCATACCAAGGGCCATAACCCCGTCGTAATGAGTACCCCAATCATCGGGACCTCTATGAATCATAGTCTCACACATGGCCTGTAAAATCGATTGCGTAGGTTCAGGCCGCGGATCGTTATTTGAAAACCCGCAAATCCCGCACATAAATTATTTCCATTTTTGTAACAGTTCACCTCACCACAGAGGCACAGAGACACAGAGAAAAATTAAATTTTTCAACCCTAATATCCATCTGATCTCAGTGCCTCTGTGTCCGTGGTGAACTATTACTCATTTTTTAATTGTTGGTTTTTCTTTTTACTGAACAATCACTGGAATTATACATAAGTTCATCTATTCCGGCAACAAATATCTACTCCAAAAAAAATCCCGGAGGTATTCCTCCGGGATTTTCCGAAAACAATTAACAATCTAACCTATAATTTTAGAATGACCACCAGGGTTTAACCTCGAGGTCGATCGTTATGATTGCGTACCCCCCCCTGATATCAAAGGCAATAATCTCTACTATATAGAAACCCGGGAAATGAGTATAGAGATGCCAATAAAAATCACCGCCAGAGGATATGCCGCAGGAGCCAATGTTACATGAAAAATAAAGTTCATCCCCATCGGGATCAACTACCTGAAGGGTCGGAGATGTCAGTAAAAACTCTTCTCCCGCTCTCACAACCTGAGGATGGTCCCAATCCATCATAATAACAGGCGGATGGTTGAGCCACGTTCCTCTGTTAACCGCAAATATTGTAAAATTGGCATATGAAGAGCTTCCGCGATCATCCGTTGCAACTAAATGGGCCAGATAAGCACCTTCAAATTTTGGCGAAAAGCTTATTAAGCCGTTGCAAGGCTCGATTATGCTATCCATCCATGGACCATATTGATATGAAGCAAATCCATTCAGGAAAAACTCCCACAACATATTATCCATATCCTGCCTGAATTGCTCAGAAACAGGAAATCCAGGTATATGAGTTGTGGCGGGACTGCTTGACAATGAGAATATGGTACAATCCGGATCAATCACACCAACGGCATAGGAATTGAACTCACCCACATAAAAGATCCTGTCATCGACATCTTCAATATAAGGAGGGTAATTTTCAACAGGATAGTTCACTACTGATATGGGGAAGGTCTCCAAATCAGACACCCTGCCATTTGTAACCTCTATGGTCAGGATAATGTCCTCGAAAACCTGCGGTGTGAAATCGAGCTTTGCTATGTTGGGCCAATAAGTAAATCCCGCATTCCAAAGCGCGGACTCCAAAAAGAAGCATAATAAAGGTCCGAAAAACGGATTGCCCAATTTGGCTATTACATCTTCCGCTTTATAGTAAGTTGGGATATATGTGGGCATACCATCATAGGGATATATCTCCAGTGGTGCTAAAGGCGTAAATTGTATGCCGCTGGCACCTGCGCCTCCCACTGTCGCATTCCAGCCCAGGGTCTGATTGATGTTTGTACCTGGTATTAGCTTCAGATAAGGATTTTTGCCTATTCTGAAGTTTGGATTTGCAAATATCGGAAGATTAATATCAACCACAAAATCCCTGTCAAAAAGAACGGAGATATTCGGATCGGGTTCCTCGCCAAACTTATTGGGATCCGCGCCTAAAGATATCCAGTAGTCCGAGATCTCATTCGGATCCGTGACGAAGATCTCTTCAATGTTTTCATAGATAAGAAAGTCCATTATACTGGATATTTCATCATCTCCGGTATCATAATCAGCAAAAAACAGATAACGGTAGGGCTCGAAAATCTGGGCATAACGGGGGCCTATCTTAGAAAGATGCGGTTGCAGAACAGTATGGGACATCGGGAAAAGGCTTTTTTTATGAAAGGCGATATTATCCACCCTTAATAAAGTGTGTTGAAATTTAACCATAGCTATCATGGAATTTCCAGGATCAGGATCACCCGTCAAAGGATTCGGTCCATACCCGTCCCTGTTCGGATCATTCAGATCATACTCCAGGGCCAATGCGGCATCCTGGTCTAAATCCCTGATAACATGATTCCATGTACCCTGATTGAACTGCCGCCCTATTTTATAAACAAATCCTGGAGGGTCATACATACCGGTAAAGACATCGCCTGGTATCCCTTCCCTGAAAATGGGACCTTCCTCGTGAGTTCCCACCGGATCGTAAATGAGATTTACCTGTTCTCCTTTTCTTGTAACCAGCATGATTGAGACTTCCCATGTATCAAACCGTTCAATACCCACAAAGGGAATCATGATGTCAAAGGAAAAGATACTCTTATCGTTAATCGGACTTCCGTCCGGATAGGTTACATTTTGATTCCAGGCATAAAATGGATAAAACTGATTAAAAGGAGACATCATACACGCATAGAGCAGGACCCTGCTCTTTAGCAAAGGGCAGAAAGTGGTTTCTATCCGCCCAAAGCCTGTATAAGGTCAGAAGCCGAAATTAGGATATGGCGGGCAGGAACTCTGCCACCCGTAATTTGCCGGTGCGTGCCAATACTCGAAATCCTGCCAGATAAAGGTTTCCAAAGCGCGCCAGTCAGTAGATGACAATTCCTGCTGGGTATAAATGGCCGCTATTCCCGGACTGCAAACCAAAACTGAAAAAAAAGAAAAAACGGCCAGAATACAAGATATCTGAATAAGCCTTTTTCCTTTCTTTAAGTTCATGACAATTCTCCTCCTTTCAGTAATTTGATGATTAAAGTTTTTATAATTTAATACTTTATTAATTATTTTTAAGTATCATTATTTATAGAAAAGCAATTAGTCAGTTTCACTTCTGGAGATCTGTTTGACGGTCCCAAAACTTACTTATCATATAAGGAACAATAAAAACTATGTTATTGACTTTTTACTGATTTTCTATTGTGAAATGTTGCTTTAAGTCAGATCTATTATCGATAATATTTTATAATTATCAAACAAATGAATATTGAGGTAATTAATTATACTCAATAAAAATTATATATGAATTGTCACCTATACCTATTAATTGATATAATTAATTATACAAAAAAATCAAAAACAAATCAATTCTTGATTTTTTATCATTACATCATCATTACCCCTTGACTGCTCAGCTAAGTGTAATTAGAATAGAAGCTCTGTGCATCCATATTTTTCCTTATTTTATAAATAAGGATTACACCATAGATAAGGATTACACCCAAGGCTATGATGACAGAAAATCATAAATCCCCGAACAATCAAGAAAAACTCATGAAACTTATGGAGAAAGGGGTAAAAATCTTCAATCCGAATTCAATTCATATAGGAGAAGACGTGGATACTGACCGGATTTCGGGTGAGGGAGTCGTTCTCTATACAGGATGTAAAATATCGGGAAAAGACACGCTTATTTTGTCCGGCACAAAACTTGGCTATGAGGCCCCTGTTACCATAGAAAATTGTCAAATAGGACCCGATGTGGAATTAAGAGGCGGCTTTTTTTGCAATTCAGTATTCCTGGCAGGATCCAGCATGGGATCCTGTGCCCATGTCAGGGATGCCTGCATCCTTGAAGAAGAGGCAAACGGAGCTCACTTGGTGGGGATCAAACACACTATCCTGTTCCCTTTTGTGACACTAGGAAGCCTGATAAATTTTTGTGACTGCCTTATGGCAGGTGGAACGAGCAGAAAAAATCATAGTGAGGTGGGCAGCTCATATATCCATTTTAACTATACTCCAAATCAGGACAAGGCAACCCCCTCTTTGATAGGGGATGTGCACAGGGGGGTAATGCTCGATAAACCTCCCATCTTTCTGGGCGGTCAGGGGGGACTGGTGGGACCGGCAAAATTAGGGTTTGGCATTGTCATAGCGGCAGGATCCATAATTCGTAGCGATTTTCTTGAGGAAAATAAGCTTATTTCCGGTTCGATTTTAAATTATAAATGTTCTGATTTTTATCCGGGACTTTATTTGAGTATTCAAAGACAAGTCCTTAACAATATAAATTATGTTGCAAATCTTATAGCTCTCAGCTTTTGGTACAAAGAGATCCGTTCACGATTTTTTCAGGAAAGCCCAATGAAAAAAGAATTGTATAAGGGTGCATTGGAAAAATTGAATATTGCAACTCAAGAAAGGATAGAACGTTTCAAGGCCTTTGTCCAAAAATTGCCCGAATCCGTTAAGATCTGTCATGAGATTATGAAAGAAAAGGCCTCTGAACGTTTAATATCCCAAAAAAAAGAGTTATTCAATAAATGGTCCGAAATAGAAGACATTTTTTATACCTCAAGGGAAAATGATATAAAATCCGATGAAAAATTGTTATTTTCAGAAAAAATTGATGCTGTGCGAGAAAAGACAGGCAATGATTATATAAGAGTTATTCAGGGACTCGACAGAAACTGCAGGGAGATTGGTTCTAAATGGCTAAAATCCATAGTTGACAGAACCAATGAAGAGGTCCTGAAAGTCATTCCAACTTTTAATATTTAAACCCTGAATCTAAATCTTAAAAATAAGTAAATAAAGGGTAAAAATAATGGGAAAATTATTTGGTACTGACGGAATAAGGGGAGTTGCCAATAAATACCCGATGACTTCCGAAATGGCCTTGAAAATAGGGAAGGCCACCGCCTATTTTTTTAACAGGGAAGGACATATCCCCAGGATAATAATAGGGAAAGACACCAGAATATCAGGGTATATGATCGAGAGCGCACTTGTGTCTGGGATCTGTTCCTTGGGGGTGAATGCCATCCTTGCAGGTCCGATGCCAACCCCGGGGATTGCCTTTCTTACAGGCAGCATGAGAGCCGATGCCGGCATTATGATTTCTGCGTCCCATAATCCCTTTTATGACAATGGGATTAAGATCTTTTCCAGTAAGGGGATCAAATTGCAGGATGAAAAGGAATCAGAGATAGAGGACCTTATTTTTTCCGGATATCTTGAAGATTCGAACACCAGACCTGACAAACTGGGGAAGGTTTACAAGCTGGATGATGCCAGGGGAAGGTATATTGTATTTCTTAAAAACACCTTTCCTAAAGATTATGATCTGGAAGGCACAAAGGTCGTCCTGGACTGTGCCAATGGTGCGACCTACAAGGTGGCGCCTGAAACCTTTTCTGAGCTTGGAGCAGAGGTAACTACCCTTTTCCATGAGCCGGACGGTAAAAATATCAATCAGGACTGTGGCTCCCAACACCCGGAAGCCCTGGCTGAAGAGGTGGTTAAGAAAAAGGCGCATGTTGGATTGGCCTTTGACGGGGACGGTGACAGGGTAATTGCGGTTGATGAAAAAGGCGGGATCATAACCGGCGACCGGATTATGGCCATTTGCTCAAGATTTATGAAAAAAGAAAACGCACTTTCAAACAATCTGCTGGTCAGCACGGTTATGAGCAATATAGGACTGAGCATCGCTTTAAAAGAGCTTGGCATAGACCAGATAATCACCAAGGTTGGTGACCGGTATGTTCTGGAAAAGATGCTTGAAAAAGGGGCATCCATAGGTGGGGAGGATTCCGGGCATTTAATCTTCCTGAATCATCACACCACAGGAGACGGTATCCTGACCGCATTACAGGTCCTCGCCGCAATGAAGAAGGAACGAAAACCATTATCTGAACTCGCCAGGGTGATGAAGGTATACCCTCAGATGCTCATAAATATTGATGTGAAGAAAAAACCAGACATCTCTTCCATTCCGGAGATCATGGACACAATCAACGCCGTGGAAGAGGAACTGGGCGACAAGGGAAGGGTGCTTGTCAGATATTCCGGAACTCAGCCAATGTGTCGTGTTATGGTTGAAGGACCGACCCATGAGGAAACGGAAAAATATTGTAAAAAGATTGCTGAGGTGGTTCGTTCGAAGCTTAATTGATTTTTTATCTCAATCTGAGCAATTGCGAAAGACTTTCCACAGTTGCATTTATCTCTGTCGTTTGGTCATCTATAATGAATTTGCTGCTTATTATAAAGGATTTTATTTGCATCCTGACCAAAATTCCCTGTGTTACATCAAATACAATTATACCCTCGATTTTTCCTTTTGACTCCATTTTGCCTGATAAAACAGCTTTTGGCTGAACCATAAGCTCTTCTTTTCTTTTGTTCCGAAGTATACTCATGGGAACCGGTTTATCACAAGATGCCAGAGAGATTGCAGAGGCCAAATCCGACCAGCCTTGAATATTCATATTGTCAAAGCTGCTGATTATATCGCCTCTTAAAACTCCCGCTTTTTCTGCGGGTGTTCCGGGTATGACCTCTGATACTACAACTTTTTGCCCGTTCTCCCCCGGTTTCTCTGCCCATTTTACACCTATAATCTTGTCAATCACTACTTCCTGCTTCGGTTGATTAACATCCGCTTCAAAGGTTATCTTTGCCCAGTTATGTCCGTCAACATCTGCAAGGCCTATCAATTGATAATTGCATTCTCCACTCGCGATAGCTTGCGGGAGTGTTGGCGCAAAAGCAATGTTCACGACGCCTGTCCATGTTGAACCTATTTTCAATGGATTATCAGGAAACACAGGCAGAGATCTGATATCTATTAATCCCCTGATATCTTTCATTTGACCGGAAGGTGTTATAGAAAAGCTTCCCAATTCTGAAGAGGAGTGAAGCAGGAATTTAAACAACTCATATCCTGTTCCCCTGCTGCTGAATTCCTTTCCTTTTAAAACGATTCGTGCGGTTCCATCTTTTTTAACCTCTTCCACATGGTATTCAAGGGTCAGAGAATGATCCTGTTCAGTTGCCTTTTCTTCACCGGATACCGTCGCTTTTTGTGTTTCACGGTAGACCGCCCTTGATCCTTTCGAAAATTTCCATTCGATGACAACATCTTCCCTGCTGTCTTCCTTCCATGTCAGGTTCTCCCATACCTGCTCATCCACTATGTATGAGCCCCTTTTCGTTGTCATACATGAACTGTTCGTGAATCCAACAATACAATATAACAGCAAAAACGGTATTGAGAGTTTCAGCTTTAAATATTGCATTTAAAGACCCCTTTTAAGATGTACAAGGCTTAAGATGGTTTTAAATCCCTCCTGTTTTTATTTATATTTCACACGTAACCATTATTAGACAGCCTCTACTATCCTTTGGGCTATTACGGCCTCAGACTGGATCATCAGGAACTCAGGGTTGAATCCATCTAAAAGATTATCCTGCCAGGGCATATTCCACTCCGTGACTATATCGATAACTTCATTGTATTTCATTCCCATGGCACTGATTTTCTTGTCCAGGCTGAGATCCTCAAAAAAGTTTACATGAAGAACCAAAAGGTATTCCTCCCCGTCTTTTTTGCCGATTAAAGGGAAGATGATAATCTGTGCCTTGTCCCATAAGCCGAGCCCCATATAGACCTCGCCTCTTTCAACAACCTTCCTTTTAGTCCCTCGCAAAGTATTATCATTATTTACCCTGGATGGCATGTTTTTCGTAATGCCATAACGTTCGATTATACTTATCCGGGAATCCGCGGTAGGAGCACCGAATGGGTCCAGGCCCGTTACATGATAGAGGGTTGCACCCTTTACCTCCTCTACGGCTGGCTGTATCTGTTTTAGCCTGGAGATTATGGGAGGGCCCAGGTCTGATTGAGAAAAGCCCATTTGGGGGATAATATTAAAGATTGTCCCGGTCAGGGTTGCAGGCAGCCTGCTGGTGCCTACCGTAACTGTTTTTGCCTGGTGCTTGATGGCGTCTATGGGCCTAGACAACTGGTCAATCACCTCATCCACTACCTGGCAAAGCAGTATCAGAGGATCGCTGTGACTTGCCAAAGATCCGAAATGATTTGCCATTTCGTTCACCGGAATATGTCCCATGGCATATCGACCCGCAAGCGCCAGATTACATAATGTCTGCGGTCGGACTATGGAATCGAATCTGCCTTCTTGTTTTTTTTGCATTACAGACCTTTCAAATTCCTTTAATGACAAACGTATTTCACGGTCATAGATCATATCCGGGCCCTCATTGCCCAGACCTGAAAGAAGTTCGATCCTTTTGTTGAACTGTATTTTAAATTCCTTGAAGAAATCTGCCTCTTCATTCATTGCCCTGGCAACATAGTAACCCCACAAATGACCTGCCAATGTATTGAGAATAGGTGAAAATCTCTCATTGATATCAGGCACAAAGAATAGGGCGTCAGCAAGCCCGTTAAAGCGATCTTCCCCCTCTGTGGCGATACATACAACCGTGGCCTGATGGGCCTTGAATATGGCAGTGTCCTTTATCACATCCCCCAGGACGGTTTCCCTGTTTCCTGCAGCACATATTATTATTAAAGGTTCTGCGGACAGATCAATGTGCTTTCTATCCTCCACCACATCCGCCGGCAATGTCTTATAACAAAGCTCGCTCAACTTGATCCTGATCTCATCAGCGGCCACTTTATTAGGTCCGCTTCCGACCACAGACCAATTCCTTTTTGAAAGGGCAATGGATCCGGCAGCGGATTTTATTATATCCTTTTGCTCTTCTATTATTTTAGCCATGAGGTTTGGCAGATTCATAAGATCTCTTATCTCCGAGACAATATACCCTTCCGACTTTGTCCCCAGGATCTGGGCTATTCTTAGACCGAGCAAGCAACCCGCAACAATCTGGGAATAAAAGGCCTTTGTAGATGCCACGGACATTTCAATATCCCTGCCGTCACTCGTGTAAAATATTCCGTCTACTTTTGTAGTGATATCCGAATCCCGTCTGTTTACGATGGCCATGGTAAAAGCATCGCGGTTTCTAGCAAGATCGACGGCTTTGTTCGTGTCAGTAGTTGTTCCGGATTGTGTAACAGCGAGTACCAGGGTATCCGACATGGAACGATCGAGGCCGAATCCGCTTAATTCGGATGCCTTGGTAGCGCATACGGATATGGAAGTCCTGGCGAGATATTCAGACATGAGCATGGCGATGCCTTGTGCCGCAACCCCTGCGGTCCCTTGTCCCATAAGGTATATGTTCCTGATCTTATCAGCTTTTAATGCATCAATAATACTGAGGGGCAATATCTCCTCTCCCAGGTTAAATCTGACGTGTCGGTCTCCTTCCCTCTTTATGATAGTTGCCTTGCCCCTGATTGTTTTACGAACGGATTCAGGCGCCTGGCTGATCTCTTTTAGAAAAAAGTGGGGGAAACCCTGCCTGTCTATGTCACGCGTGGTAATCTGCGCCGACTTGATAAAGGATTCATTCAATGACAAAGGATGCCCGTCGTAAAACCAAGCGCTAAGTCCCTCCAGGCCTCCTTTGGTATCGAGCATAAAGATTTGTCCCTGGGTTTTAGGATCGCCGGGCACCCTCTCTTTCTCCCCATCCAGTTTTATATAAAACATGGTCTTTTCCACAAGCCCATATACCTCAGAAGCTGCAATATAACAGTTGTTTGCAATGCCAATAAAAATGGCCTGTCCGCTTCCCCGCTGGGCAAGATAAATATGGTCTGGTTCCTTATCGGACTGAAGCGCTATGGCATGCGAACCTTCAAAATCAGACACGGCCATACGGAATGCCTCTTTTAATGAAAGGCCTTTCCTCAGATAATGTGTCACCCATAGGGGTATAATTTTTGTATCCGTAGTGATGTGAGAGGGTATTTGGATGCCGTCCTCTTCCTCGATCCTTTGCTTCAGGTCCCGGTAGTTATCGATATCACCGTTCAGTACGACATTTATCTGAGACTCCTTAGATTCATCAAAGCCTGACCGGTTGTCAAGAGGGTGGCAGTTGGCTTCTGTTATATCCCCAACGGATGCCCATCTCGTGTGAGCAATGGTTTGGGAAAAGATATCAGGCTGTGAAAGCGCCAACTTGAACAGATGATCCTCCGCAATCTCCTTTCTCAGGAATAATACGTTATCTCCTAGTCGGCCGAGTTCACGTGCCGTTTTAAAAATAAAAAAAAGGGCAGGGGAATTGGCCTTGATGGATTTATGAATCATGTCCTTTCTTAATTTTCGGTTACTATATTCCTCTGAAAGGCCTTCCTCTTGGACAATCTCCTCCCAAGCGCTCAATGCACCCTTATCAGGAAAACGGACCATAACCGAAACACCTGCAGAATCCCTTCCCCTTATCTCCAGACGATCGAGGTTATTAAGGATAACATTCACCTTTGTCATCTCATGGATCAGATCAGGAGAAATCTTGTTTCTATCCTTTTCCAGCAAAGGATCGATTAGAGAGCGGACCTTTTCTAAATTGAGAAGAAGTTCCTTCTCAAGCCACCATATGCAGTCCCTGAGAAGTATCAAACGAGTGTTTACAAGCTCGAGATCGGAGGAGGGTATTCTAAAACCTGACTGATCAAGTAAAGCTTCTTCCTCTGCCAGGAAAGAATGCATGTCCTGAACCTGGGCCTTAATGGCCTTCTGTGATTCCATGTCCTTAAAGATATATTTAAATACCTTTAAGTCCTTAAGGGAAATAATCGTATCTTTTAATTTATCGAGGCTCTCTTCGTCCTTAAGGTATTCATCCGCGCTTATCTTCTTTTTGGTTAACGACTTAAGCCTGTTGGATATTATTTCTGACCATATTTCTCTCACTTTTTTGATATCGGACCGGTATGATTCAATATTATCTTTGTTTTTACTGGTTTTATATTCCAGTATGCCAATAAGACCACAGCAAAGACGATCTGAATTAAGAGGGAAAAGGATCAGGGTTTCCTCCGGCACAGAAGATGAAGCCCTGCCAAAATATATAGGCGTCTTTAAAAAAGACCTTATTTTAAGAAAAAAAGATAAGAACACAAAAAATTCTTTTGGAATATTTATTCTTTTGGTTGATTAATAAATTATAGAGAACTATAAATAACTAACAATTATTATATTATAAATTAATTGAATTATATTATACATTAATTCTTACTATATGGCAAATAACCGGCAATTCTAATAAGTAAGCTTTGTAAACAACGTACCCTTAATTGCTTTTAATTGCTTAAAGAACGATTATATCTATAGATAATATTTCTGCAGGCTTTGATAATGACCTATCAGCTGTTATAATTCTTAAACCTTTCGAGAATGCTGCAGCTAAATGAAGAGCATCGAGGGTACTGAGAGCTGTATTAAATTGCCTTATCCATTCTCGGGCCAATCTATAGTGGTTTGATTCAATGGGGAGTTTAATATAAAAACCTTCATCCAAATGAGAAAGGAATTTTTTTATAATTTGGACCGCATCGTTTTTCTTTATTCCTCCTTCTCGAACTTTCCTGGATATTGCCGAACATAGCTCAACTTCAACCAGATTGCTGATAACCGGCTGATCATTACCGAGAATATATTCTTCAACCTTTTCACTCAACGGCTCAGGACAATAATACGCAGCCAATACACTAGTATCGACATAGTACATTAATAACGTTCCTTTTTTCTAGCCTTAATAACTGTATCACTCAGAGTATTTGTCTCTATATGTATTGAGGACCGAAATTTCTTTAATGAGGGTAATTTCTTAATATTGTCATTAGGGCTTATTATACGGGCGACTTCTTTTCCGTGCCGGGTAATAATCACTTCCTCTCCTTCTTCCACCCGGTCAAGAAGTGAACTCAATTTACTCCTTGCCTCTTTTACGTTTATCTTCATATGGACTTATCTCCTTTCAAAGTGTACATAATTAGTATACACCTTTAGGGAAATTTGTCAATAGTCATTCAAAACAAACCGATCAGATTTATTCATATTTCCGATAGTATTCAAGAGGGGTACTTGTATATATTTTCAGACTATTTAAGTAAAATTATAAGGCTAATGAAAAGGCAGAATGGAAAGTAAATACAAAATACAATATGTCCCAATATTAAAGCAGAATTTTTTAAAAAGTATTAAAACCTATAGGAGGATACTGTATACTTATGAAAACTTTGAAATACAGGATTATTGCCTGCCTTCTTGCAATTGGGATTATTGGTTCCTCTGCCTTGGCAAAGATGAGACCTTTAACCGAGATGGAAGACCAGTTCGTAAAGCCGAATATTCTGGTAATTCTGGATACTTCCGGGAGCATGATGAGGGATACAACCGGAAATATCCTGAGCGCACCGGATACGAAAGGCAGAACACACGGGGATCACGCGGAAAGCCGTCTGAATATCGCGAAAGGGGTAATTACCAATGTCCTGGACGAAACCAGGGACCTGGCCAACTTCGGCCTCATGTCATTCAAACAAACCCATTTTGGTTTAAACACCAACCAAAAAGGCTACTTCCCATATTATAAGGCTAGTACCGATTCCTCGACAACAGAAACCATATACCTTCCAAAATATAAATTAGACCAGGCAAGATATACAGTCAGTGGTGTCCCCAACAAGAGAGCAAACTCCGGCCCACCAAACTTTACACCAGTAAACTCATTTGTATACAATGGAATTACATACACCCTCAAATCCTCAAATAACAGCAAGTACAGAAGATGGTCCGTTGATCTTAAGGCCGACAGATACGCAGACCACAACCATAGCGGATACATTGCCACATTCCAGGACCCGGACCCGAATAATCCTCATACCTTTACATGGAAATATGAGGGAAGCTATTATGAATACACTAAATATGGTTTCCATACAATGAGCCAACTTGCCCATGAGATTGATCATTATAATTGTATTTCAGGGAAAGTTGTGGCCTGGGTGAGAGTCCCGGTTCTTAATCATGATAAAGATACTATTATTTATATTTATTATGGAAATAGCAGTATAAGTGCTCCCACTGAAAATTCGAATCAAGTTTGGGATGAAAACTACATGGCTGTCTGGCACCTTAGAGAAAAGGCAAATGGGAGTGGAAAGGAATATAAAGACAGTACATCTAACTATAATGATGGTAGAGGTGGTGGCGGAACACCAGCTCTTGTGCCCGAAATAACAAGCTCCGGGAAAATAGGTTATGCCCAGGATTTATATGGGGATGATTATATTGAATTCCCAGATAGTGCAAGTTTAAAATTGACCGATGCCATAACCCTTTCCGGATGGATTAATCTAAGAAATTTTGGATCGGGTGATGATGTCGATGTACTCATTCGTAGACGTAAAAATATTCCTCCTGACTACCAGCTCGTGTTTGACGATTCATACCCTCAATTTGTTTTAAATGGGGGGGATGATGATCCAATCATTGGCAGTACATATCTTTTCCCTAATACATGGTATTATATCGTCGGCACCTGGAAATCTGGTGGATCGCGTACAGTTTACCTTAATGGTTCTTCAGATGGAACAGGATCATTCACTGGCCCTATAGAAATTCATAAGGGTAGTTTATACCTGGGTGGAATGGAAGAATTTGATTCTATTGACGGCCTGTTGGACGAGGTCCGCATCTCCAACGTTGAACGTTCGACTGATTGGATCATGACCGAATACAACAACCAGAACTCACCATCGACCTTTTACAGCCTATCAAGTAGTTCACCGGATCCAGGCGATTTTGAGAGATATATGAAGATAACCATTGATCATACAAAGGTCAGCGGCAACTCCGACCTGTACAACTTCCCTGTCCTTATCATTATACAAGACCCTGAATTAAGCACTTTAGGATATGTAAACAGCACTAATGGCTATGACATTGTCTTTAAGCAAGATGCCATGGACAATTTATATCATTTTGATACATATTATGGCCAGGAATTCATTGCCGACGGAACCGAAGACGAAGGCGGAGGCGCGAGTGCGCCGGTAGACCCTAATGATGTATTTGTTTATTATCCCGGCAAGGACGGAATAGACTTCAATTACGACAGTGTTGCTGGCTGGACTGATTCCAACTATCCGGTAGGCGCTTTGGATAAATACGATCCTAACCGCGGCGGGATTCTCCTTGCACCTTTCTCATTCTCTACAGACCAGTCCGTGCAGGATGAAAAGGTCAATGAAATCATACAATGGATGGAGCCTCAAAACCGAGGGGGATTGATTGCCGCTGGTTATACTCCTACGGGATCAACTCTTAAAAATACAGTATCTGACACCAATTACTATGATAACGCATACAGCTATTTTGTCAATGAGGTGATTCCCAATGATCCCGTATCATGCAGAAAGAATCTTATTCTATTCGTTACGGACGGGGAACCGAGTCCTATCTCTGAAAAAACGGACGCGGTCAATGCAGCTTCCACTCTTTATAATGATAAAGATGTAACTGTTTATATGATAGGCTTCGGCTCAGATACCACCGGAAGCCCGACACTCGACAGTATTGCAAATGCCGGCGGGTGCCCGTTGAAGCCGGACGGCCATTACGCATACTTTACCTCCGATCAAAGCTCGTTGGAGGAAGCCATAAAACAGATAGTTCTCGAGGCAGCGGCAGGGGATTATGTCACATCTGCCCCGACAACGGGTACAGGCGCCAACAGCCGTATGGAAGGGAATATTGGATTGCTCTCCTCATGCGAGTTTCCTTATTGGAAAGGGCATATGGTTGCAACCGATCTTCTGGATAGCACCCAGTTATGGGACGCAGGCATTCAACTGGATGCCAACCATATTGTCTATAATGCTAGAAAAATATATACTTCCAATCTATCCACTTGCGCTATTGTTTCTTTCTTTGACTCGGGAAGCCCGAATGCGGCAGCCCTGTTCAGCCTCGGATTAGGAGCGAGTGAAAAAGAAGCCTCCGATATCATAGAATTTATCTCAGGCAAGGACAGGTTCTGGAGGCTGGCCGATATAACCAATTGCACACCTATAGTCGTAGGTACGCCATATGTACCCAATGAGCGTTCTTCGACCCCGGGACACGATCTCTTTGAGCTGAAGTATCAGAACAGAAACAAGGTCATATATACCGGGTCAAATGACTGCATGATTCACTGTTTTTCCATGTATGATGGTCATGAAGTCTTTGCTTATGTGCCTCCGGATCTATTTCCCAAGTTAACCCGGATCTTTCTAAACGGAGAGCATATTGTGACGCCTTCCAAGCATATCTATGGTGTTGCCGCCTCCCCGAAGGCATATGACATCTTCCATGATGGGGTATGGAAAACAGTTCTGGTCTCGGGAGAAGGCCCGGGCGGATATAATTATTTTGCCCTTGACGTGACACATCCGTCACCTGGTGATCCCGGTTATATTGCCAATACGCCCTTTTCTATGCTCTGGCATACCGGGGACGCACTTCACAACGCAACATACGGCTCCATTATAGGTGAGTCCTGGTCCACACCAGCGTTTGGTAAAATTACCTATGATGACGGTGGAAGTGCTGTTTCAAAATACTTGACATTTCTGGGCTCCGGATACAATGATCCGGTCAGCAGTGATGTTGAAGGCACCACCTTCATGGCCATAAAATTTGATACAGGTGCCGAAAACGGCCAGATCGTATTCAGCGAAGACATAGGATCAGCTTCAACTATTGTTGATCATGCCCTTGTGGCGGATGCTGTTTGTTATGAAAACAACGGAGTCATAACCGATTCCTATATAGCAGATACCAGCGGAAAAATCCGGCATATAGATACCAGCGGAAATCCCACGGGATGGTCTATGAATATCATTTATGATGCCAGTGTAAATCAACCCTTTTTCTATTCACCCGCCGTGCTTCAATTAGGATCGGGTGCATCCGCAAAGACTCTTATAGTGGCCGGGTCCGGTTCATCCGATGACCCGGATATCAATCAATCAGGCTCGACTTTTTCCACAACGCTCTATCTGCTTTTGTTTGATTCCAATCACTTTCTTTTACACTCTGAAGTAATTTCTCTCATCGATTTAGTCATAGATCCCATTTCAACCAACTTTCCCCTGAGATCGAGGCTTACATGTTCCCCTGTCATTATAAAAAATGATATCTCTTCGTTTTATGAAGCGCTTTTTTTGGCTTATGTCCCCCCTGAGGATAATAATTGTGATATTGGTAAAACTTATCTTATAGTATATAAACTGGGACAATATGAGAATTTCAGCCTGAATCAAAAGGAATTCATCAAATCCCTTGAAGCAGGAGAAGGGAAGATAACAGGGATAGATGTTACCGCGAAAAGCTCCATCGTAGTTGGGGTAAGCGGACACGGTGGCGGCCAGACATCAACACTGACATGCATCCCTTCACCCCCGAATCCTGTATTTACCCAGGAATTGATTCAACTCTATTGGAAAGACCACTTCTCCTCGATGATTGAGGAGGAGGAAAATGTAGTACAATTAACCTCGCCAATCGAGGCTAATGACCAAAACATAACCCTGGATGAAATCCCTTACAGATAAAGATGTAGATTATTTTCTGAATTTGTAATACAATTATTATTAAATATTATGGTACTAATATCTATGGTTAATGAGAAAATATATAGCCAATGAGAAAAAAACATATTAAAATTAAGTAAGGGTATAAGTCACTATGGCTCAATCAAAAAAAAATGAAAAGGCAATAATCGTTTTAGAAGACGGCACCGTCTTTGAGGGGTTATCCTTTGGCGTGCCCGGAGAAAGAATTGCTGAGATGGTTTTTAATACCGGGATGGCAGGCTATCAGGAAGTGCTCACCGACCCTTCTTATAAAGGCCAGATGGTTGTGATGACCGCACCCCAGATCGGCAATTACGGAATGAATCCGGATTTCTCGGAATCAGGGTCTATCCATATGGATGCATTTATAGTGAGAGAATTGAGCCGTATCCCTTCTCACCATGAATCACAGGAAGAACTTAGAGATTTTCTGATCAATAATAATTGTATGGGTATCCAGGGTGTGGATACCAGGGCCATTACCCTTAGACTGAGGGAAGAGGGGGCTATGAAGGCCGTGATATCCACTCAGGATTTTGATAAAAAAAGCCTTTTGAATAAGATAGATAAAGCACCCGGTTTGATAGGCCGGGACCTTGTCAAGGAAGTGACATGGCTGGATCAGGATTTTTTTGAAAGGATGCAAAAGAGTTCAGCCGGAAATGATTTTCATGTTGTTGTTTACGATTTTGGCATAAAAAGGAATATCATACGGTCCCTGGTAGGAGCAGGATGCTGGGTGAGCGTTGTAAAGAGTGATACAAAGGCATCGGATATATTAAAAATGAATCCGGACGGCGTCATGCTATCAAACGGTCCTGGTGATCCTGAAGGAGTGCCATATGTCATACAAGAGGTTAGGTCGCTTATCGGCAAGCTACCGATCTTTGGCATCTGTCTGGGCCATCAGATAATCGGTCTTGCTCTTGGCGGGCGCTCCTTTAAGCTAAAATTCGGACATCACGGGGTCAATCATCCTGTAAAAGAGGTAAAAAACGGCAGGGTAAGGATAACGGTTCAAAACCACGGCTTTTGTATCGATCCGGATTCCATTAATGTAAAAGGTCTCGAGGTAACCCATATCAATCTGAATGATAATACCCTGGAGGGCATTTTTGTGCCGGATCAGTATCTTATATCTGTCCAGTTCCATCCTGAGGCAGCCCCGGGTCCGCATGACGCGAACGGACTCTTTAAGGATTTCAGAAAAATGATGAACAACTGGCGCAACAAAAAGAATAAATGATGCAATTATATGAAGCCTGACTGCGGGATTATGTCCGTCCAAAAGAATCACCGACGCCGCGTCATACTGCTCATATGTCTTTTTCTGATAATACTCACCTATGTTTCTTTTTCCCGTATCCTGAAAAATGGATTTATCAATTTTGATGACATCGAGTATGTCGTAAAAAACCCCAGGGTAAATTCCGGTATCACTTTTGAAGGTATTAAATGGGCCTTTACTAAATTCCATTTTTATAATTGGCATCCATTGACATGGATATCCCATATGGCGGACTATGAAATCTATGGCTTGAACGCGGGCGGACACCATCTTACCAGTCTGCTCCTTCACATACTGAATACTTTGTTGCTATTTATTGTTTTGAAATGGATTACAGGGTCCGTATGGCGAAGCGCCTTTATTGCATTCCTTTTCGCTGTTCATCCGCTTCATGTCGAATCAGTTGCCTGGGTATCTGAACGAAAGGATGTCTTAAGCACCCTTTTTTGGATACTGACCATATGGGCCTATGCTTATTACGCAGAGAATAAAGGCATTAACAGGTATCTCTTGACTCTTTTTTGTTTTGCCTTTGGCCTTATGGCAAAGCCTATGCTCGTAACTCTTCCCTTTGTGCTACTTCTTTTGGATTATTGGCCTCTTAGGAGGATTAAATTCTTATACTCAGGCGATGAGAGAAATCCTCAAACTGATAAGGACTTTGATAGAGATTTTAAGAAGGCCTCCTTCTCCAACCTGGTTTTGGAAAAGATCCCCTTTTTGACCCTTTCAATTATCACATGTTTTTTAACCTTTTTTGCACAAAAGTATGGCGGAGCTGTAAAATCGCTCGATCTTTTTCCTTTGAATTTACGTATCGCCAATGCACTGGTTTCTTATTTAAATTATATTATAAAGATGTTCTTACCAATCAATCTGGCCATACTTTATCCGTATTCTGAGATATTACCCATTTGGCGGGTATTAACCGCCGGATTTTTGCTCATAGGCTCGTTCATCATCGTTATCCGCAAATCAGGAAGGTATCCTTATCTTTTGACAGGGTGGCTGTGGTATATCGGAACCCTCATACCGGTTATCGGACTGGTCCAGGTGGGATTACAAAGCATGGCTGATAGATACACATATATCCCTATGATCGGACTCTTTATAATAATCATATGGGGCATTTCCGATATCATACAAGTATTTTTCATTGGAAGGAATACGGTTGCGGGATTTTCAATTTTAATTATTGCAATCTTAATCACATCCACCTGGCTTCAAACCGGATATTGGTTTGATACGGAAACACTGCTTGAGCATACCATTAAAGTGACAGACAGAAATTACCTGGCTTACAACGGTCTTGGCGTAGCGCTTATTGAACAGGGAAGAACCAAAGAGGGAATCGATAATCTCTATAAGGCGCTTCAGATCAAACACGATTACGCTGAGGCACACAAAAATCTCGGTATTGCCTTGGTCAACCAGGGCAAGCTCGATGAGGCAATTTCTCATTATGAAGAAGCACTTAGTACTAGCCCTGATTCTGAAATTTTACATAACAGCATTGGAATCGCTTTATTCAAGAAGGGTGCTATTGAGAATAGCATAGCCCATTTTTCAGAGGCTGTAAGGATTTGGCCCGGTTATGTGAGGGCGCATAATAATCTGGGAATAGCACTTTCCAGTCAGGGCAACATTCAGGATGCCATTCTTCATTATAAAAATGCATTAAAGATCAAACCCGATTATGCCGAGGCACACTTTAATATGGGAATTGCTCTTGAAAAGCTCGGCAGGAATGAAGAAGCCATAATCCACTATACTGAAGCCATAAAGATAAAACCCGATTATGACAGGGCCCGTTACAATCTTAGGAATCTGAATTACGGGTCAAAAACATAACCTAAGGACTTAAGCTTTTCCATTTCTTCATCTGTCAGTTTCTGGGGCTTTTCATTCAGACTGAGCTGCAAAAGGTCTTCCCCGCGAAGACGTGCCAGTCTGATCTGCAAATCCTTCACTCGATCTCTGTGCTTTTCCACAGCAATAAGATCGTGATGTTCGTCAGGATCTGTCCTGAGATCGAACAACTCTGTTTTTTCAAACTTGGGTGTATGTATCAGTTTGAAACCATCCATTATTATTGAAAATCTAACTTCATCCTTAACCAGCAGAGACTTAACTTCAGCAAAGATCTCACTCTCTCCTCCACTCCTTCTGAGCAAATCCCGTCCGCGAAAGCTCAAATCCGTCTTCAGGTCCAGCATCTTTAAAATGGTAGGAACAATATCGATATGCTGGACAAAATCGGCCCTTCTGCCGGCCGGTTTACTTCCGTATTTTATTATAAGGGGAACATGAGTCACGCTGTTGTAAAGGTTCTCCCCATGCGAGAAATAATAGTTATGTCCCCCCATGGCCTCCCCATGATCGGATGTAAAGATTATCATTGCATCCTTAAACAAACCAAATCGATCCAGGCAGTCTGTCAGGCGCTTGAAATGTTCATCCTGATATCTGATCTCGCCGTCATAGCGGGAAACGTAATAGTAAAAATCCCTGTTTTCTTCTAATCTCTGGTAAGATGGAATACCGCCGAAACCGCTCAATGATTTATTCACATCAAGATAAAATGGTTTTTGGCTGGGATTCCTGAATTGCCCGACAAAACCATCAGGAGGAGTGTACGGTCCGTGCGGGTCCTGATAATGAATCCACATGAACAGTTGTTCCTCATGAAATTGCTCTATCAGTTCTATTGCTCGATCCGTGGTATGTTCCGCAATCCTCTCCGGCCAGTCCCTCACAACTTCCCTGTCTTCCAGGCTGTCGTCGAATATGGTAAAACCCTGGGCCCATCCGGATTTCTTTCTGAGAAGATAATTGCTCACTACTCCCACGGTTTTATATCCCAGCCTTTTCAGGATTATAGGAAGTATCTCAACCCCCATTGGCAAGGAAAGACGTTCTATGGCCTTTGTTTCATGGGGAAGGAATCCGCTGAGTATGCTTGCACAGCTTGACCAGGTTTCAGAGGCATTCGAGAAACAATTCTCAAACAACAAGGCATTGGAGGCAAATCTATCGATGTTGGGAGAAGTGTCCTTCGGGTATCCGTAGCATCCCAAATGGTCCGCCCTCAATGTATCCACGGTGATAAGGAAGATATTGGGCCTTTTCACGTACCTTTGCAACTCACACCCCTCCAGAAACAGACTGCCTGAGATACCAGCCGCCAGCCCGCCATAGAGACCGTATTTCAAAACTTCACGCCTGCTTAAATCCTTTTCGAAAAATCGATTCATAACCTTGGTTTGTTTCGCATCACTGATCATTTTAATCAATCCTATCAATTCTATACTGCCGGTTAGCACAAATCAAATTAGATGATTTAAGTACCCTAATTTGACATGATCAATGATCATTGGATATACTTTTCAGCGAAATCAGGAATTATCCTTATGTTTTGATATTAGACAAAATGGCTTTATTCGATTTTATCGATTATTAATTCAATTATAATTAAATACAATAAATTTCAAAAATGCCTAAACGTGAAGACATAAAAAAGGTCCTTATAATAGGATCCGGGCCTATCATAATAGGCCAGGCATGCGAGTTCGACTATTCAGGCACACAGGCTTGCAAGGCTTTGAAGGAAGAAGGTCTGGAGGTAGTTCTTGTCAATTCCAATCCGGCTACTATAATGACTGACCCGCAGATGGCAGACCGCACATATATAGAGCCTATAACACCCGAATTAGTTGAATTAATAATAGAACAGGACCGTCCTGACAGTCTTCTTCCTACTCTAGGTGGGCAAACAGGCCTGAATGTCGCCATGGATCTCTATAGAAACAAGGTCCTCAAAAGGTATGGCGTTAAAATGATTGGAGCCGCCCCTGATGCTATCCAGAGGGCGGAGGACAGGGAGGAGTTCAAGGCAGCAATGGCAAGAATAGGCCTTGAATTACCCAGAAGCGTGATTGCAAGAAGTATGGAAGAGGGCAGGGCGATACTTGAAGAGATCGGGCTTCCTCTTATTATTCGTCCGAGCTACACCCTCGGCGGCACGGGCGGAGGCGTAGTCAATACAAAGGATGCTTATCTGGGGATACTTCGTAAAGGGTTAGAATTGAGCCCTATTCATGAGGTCCTTGTGGAAGAATCCATTTGGGGCTGGAAAGAATTTGAGCTGGAGGTCATGAGGGACAGGATGGATAATGTGGTCATTATATGCTCCATAGAAAATATAGATCCCATGGGTATTCATACAGGCGACAGCATTACAGTGGCCCCTGCTCAAACACTGACAGATAAGGAATATCAGAGGATGCGGAACGCA
Organism: bacterium; assembly: GCA_049472335.1. Lineage (GTDB taxonomy): Bacteria > SZUA-182 > SZUA-182 > DTGQ01 > JAFGSM01 > JBLIRM01. The sequence continues at coordinate 59,386 of JBLIRO010000006.1, forward strand.
GCCATAAAGTGCATCAGGGAGATCGGTGTGGATACCGGAGGCTCCAATATCCAGTTTGCCATAAATCCCAGGGATGGAAGGATGATGATCATCGAGATGAATCCCAGGGTTTCACGAAGCTCGGCTCTCGCATCCAAGGCCACCGGTTTTCCTATTGCCAAAATAGCAGCAAAATTGGCTATAGGCTACACACTTGACGAGCTTCCCAATGACATAACGAAAAAAACACTTGCATCCTTCGAGCCAACCATTGACTATTGTGTCCTCAAATTTCCCAGGTTTACCTTCGAAAAATTCCCCGGCGCCGACCCCCGGCTGACCAGCTCCATGAAGTCGGTTGGCGAGACAATGGCCATTGGAAGGACTTTCAAGGAGGCCTTTCAAAAGGGTTTGAGGTCCCTGGAGACCGGACTTTCCGGTTTCGACGGAACCGGTCCGGGTGCTTCACTTTCAAAAGAAGAGCTGAAAAGACATCTTAAAGAGCCGTCCTCCGACAGGATACTCTTTATAAAAAGGGCCATGCAAGCTGGAATGGGTATAGATGAGATCAACGGTCTATCACATATAGATCCATGGTTCCTGGACAATCTTCTTCAAATCGTTGAAGAGGAAAGCAGACTAAAGGAGATGGATCGTTACACCATCACGCAGCTTTCTCCGGATAAGTGGCGGAAATTAAAGGGAATGGGCTTTTCAGACAGATATCTCGCCAGGCTCTGGAAAATCGATGAGGCAATCATACGCGGTATCCGGATGGCAAAGGGTGTCACGGCGTCCTATAAGCTGGTGGACACATGTGCGGGTGAGTTTGAGGCAGCTACACCTTACTTTTACTCTACCTATGACTCGGAAAATGAAAACAGGATCTCCGGTCGCTGGAAGGTCATCATCCTGGGAGGCGGTCCGAACAGGATAGGGCAGGGGATTGAGTTTGACTATTGTTGCGTCCAAGCGGCTATCGCCCTCAGAGAAATGGGGATAGAATCTATCATGGTCAACTCCAATCCGGAGACCGTGTCTACGGATTACGATATATCGGACAAGCTCTATTTCGAGCCGGTTACATATGAAGATGTAATGAATATATGTGACCAGGAGAGGCCGGAAGGAGTTATCATACAGTTTGGCGGCCAAACACCCCTAAACCTCGCACTGCTGCTTCATAGAGAGGGTGTTCCCATACTCGGCACAAGCCCTGAAGCGGTTGATATGGCCGAGGACCGGGATAGATTTCAATCCCTCTTAAAGAGGCTTTTTCTGAAACAGCCTCCCAACGGGATTGCATCAAATCTTGATCAGGCATCTGAAATCGCAGAACGTATCGGCTTTCCGGTACTTATGCGGCCTTCATATGTTCTGGGCGGCAGGGCAATGGCTATTATCCATGATGAAGCAGAGATGAAGGAATTTATGGACAAAACGGAGGAATTGATAGCGGAAAAACCTATCCTTGTGGACAAGTTTCTGGAAGATGCAACAGAGATCGACGTTGATGCCATTTGTGACGGGAAAATATGCATTATTGCCGGAATTATGGAGCACATAGAGGAGGCCGGCGTTCATTCGGGTGACAGCGCCTGTGTCATACCACCAACATCCTTAACGGAGGAGATGCTGGAAATGGTCAGATCTGCCACAGAGAAGCTAGCGCTGGAGATGAGGGTCATAGGGCTTATGAATGTGCAGATGGCAGTAAAGGGTGAAAATCTTTATATTCTTGAAGTGAATCCAAGGGCATCGAGAACTGTTCCTTATGTGAGCAAAGCTACAGGCATACCCTGGGTAAAGCTGGCTACAAGGCTTATGATGGGAGAACCCCTTTCAGGATTAATTACGGAAGTTCCCTCAATGCTAAATCACGTGGCTGTTAAGGAATCCGTTCTTCCCTTCAACCGTTTCCTTGAAGTTGATCCTGTTCTCGGTCCAGAGATGCATTCCACAGGTGAAGTTATGGGTATTGACCAGACCTTTCCTATGGCATTTGCCAAATCGCAGATGGCTGCGGGCAATACTATCCCGACATCCGGAAACGCATTCATAAGCGTAAGGGATAAGGATAAGAGGGATATCGTTCTCATAGCTCATCTTCTCAGCCAGATGGGATTCCGGATATTGGCGACAAAGGGCACACATACGGCCCTTAAAATAAACGGCATTGCTTCCCAGGTTGTCCGAAAAGCGAGCGAAACCCATCCGAATCTTCTTGACCTGCTCGGATCGGGGGAGATACATCTCGTGATCAATACCCCTTCAGGAAAGGAAACCCGTATGGATCAGATATCCATACGACGCCTTGCGGTCGGACAGGGTATTACTTATGTCACTACCTTGCCCGCTGCCCGGGCACTTGTCATGGCTATAGATGCCCTGCAAAAAAATAAGCTTACGGTTCGGCCTATACAGGCATATCATTCAGGCGAAAAAAACATTAATTAACATCGAAAAAAGAAACGTTCATTGCTATCAACAAAAATATTACCAAGTCTGGAAATCCAAGACCTGCAAAAAAGGCCGGATCAGTTTTGATCCGGCCTTTTTAAGATCTTTGATATTATTAGTATAAAGTGTCTGAATATCCATAACGTATTGCCTGCTCTGATCCTGAACTTCCTGGTGGATCAGGCAAGGTATTGTTTGGGATAAACTCAAAATCAAGTATATCCCCCGGACTAAAATCAAACCAGATAACAAAAGGATTATCCGTTGATTTATCAGAAGGATCCGGGAATGTACCCTGATAGGTATAACAATCAGGATATTCTACATGGAAGATCTCATCCGCCTCATTCACAATTACCCTGAAGACGGATCCTGCAATGGGCGGATTTCCTTTTTCATCCTGGATATACACGGTAAAAGCGACTACGTGTCCGAACATATTATTCGGAGTGACATCCATGAAACATTCTCCTGAAAAAAGTACGGGCATTCTTGCCATAATCCGGTTAGTCATACCACTTTTACTGCTTTCCCATACAAATCCGGCTGGAGCTGAGGCAAGCCCGCTTTTGGACCTAAGAAAATTGATGCCTTCTCCACCTATATAGACGGCTTTAGGACCCGCAGGATCACTATCGATAGCGAGGCTGTGCATCGCAAAAAGCGTGATATCATCCGGTGGTTCATACTGGGGAAGTCCCTGATTGGCTTCCTGCCAAGGCTCTATCGGCAGGTTGGTTATGGTATCCAGGGTTCGGACATAGACATTGCCGACAGCATGAGGTATAAGGGCTCCCATATAATATGTGACCGCATAGAGTTTATTGTTCACATTGTCTATCAGGAGATCTTTTATATTTGTACCTGGGGCACGGATCGTATCGAAGGTAAAGGTGTCGCCTTCTTTAAAGTCAAATGTTCCGTCATATATTTGAAATGCAATTTCCTGGTTATCCGATTCGTAAGGAATGCCTACGGTTGCATCCGATTGCGGACCTGACTGACTCCCGACCACGCTGAATATCCCGGAATCAGATATAGCGCTTGTACAGGTCACGGTCCATGTCTCTGATAACACATTTGGTTTTACAGTCACCTTACTCATTGAACCATTTCCTATATTTCCCGCATTCGGTAATGGTTCCGTGGCGGAAAGCCCTTTGCTCATTCCTCCTGAATAGGATATCCACGATACGGCTCCATCATTAGTTCCCCATACTCCGGCATCTTCTGTACCCACATAAAACACGTGAGGAGGATCCGGATGCATTTCAATGGTCATGATCCTGTCACCAGAAAAAGATGTGGCCTCTGACCAGAGGATTCCGCCGTCCAGGCTTTTGAATATACCGGCATCCGTACCAGCGAATAAAGTCGCTGATGAACCATTGGTGCCCGGCACTTTGACAATATCATGCACGACTTTACCAACCCCCAGCCCGCTCGCTATTATATGAAACTCAAATATGTCTCCTGCATCAAAAGGAGTATATCCTGTGTAAATCGTAAAGGCCACTTCGTCATTATCCGATACATAAGGTTCGTTATTTCTGGCTCTGGCATATTGGATGCCGGAGATTTCTCCTGTAACAACCCATTTCCCATCCGCTATGCTGCTTAAAGAGAAAAAATCCCCTTTCTTGAAGAAATTTTTCTCACCTGAATAAATAGTAAAACTAATAAGGCTGGAGACAAATGGAATATCGGTTCTGGCATTGCCATATTTTCCTCCATTGGGATCAGAATAATCAGCCTTGATATACCAACTGTCCGCCAATGTTTGGAAGGTAAAGCAATCCCCATGACTAAAAGTGCTATTGGGTATTATATAGAATTCCACCTCACTATTATCGGAGATATATGGCTTTGAAAGGTCCATATATTTAGCTTGAAGACCGGAATAAGTTCCTCTTACTTCGAATCCGGCTTCTGTCCAACCGAATGTAAGATTCGGATCACGGTAGGTCACAAACCACGTTTCATTCCTGGTAGAGGCTGACGTATCAGTCACATATAGTATGCCATGATTATTGGGATCAGGCTTTCCTGTTGTTGAAAGATTAGGATCAAACCCACCCACATATGTGATAGTCCATGATTCTGTACCTGCCAGTAAAGATATTTCAAGATCATCCAGGTATCCATCGGCATTACTCCCTGACGCAGAAGTATTGGGATAAAAAGGACCATTCTGATCTATATATACACTTGTTTTTACATAAGTGGCTGTCCATTTTTCAGTCTTTGATGTATAGGAAAGTTCGGGCGTTGTGATATATCCCTTGTCATTATTATTTGGATTATCATAAGTACTGCCTTTTGAATAGAATAGTATGCCACGATTGGGATCCACCTTTCCTCCCCAACTGAAATTCTCTCCATCCGGAGAATACAGGGCACCATACCCATTGGTCCCAATCCATACATAGGGACTGCCTGTATCATCGCATAAAACTGATAAAACTGCCTTATCCGTGCTGAAGATACCATCCCATTCCTCGGAGTTATTGCTGTTCCAGTTCAGGCCGCCATCAATACTACGGAATATATTACCTTTTCCTAAATAACCTGTGGCGGCATACAAAACATTGTGATTATCAGGATCTATAGAGATGTCATTGATATAGGGATCAATCCAGTTCTGTCCGGATATGGTGGATGAACGGCTGATATTCTCCCAGGAATAACCGCTGTCCGTGGATTTATAAATACCACCGCCATCGGTTCCTGCATAAATAATATGGTAGTCCGGGGACGGGGTCACGGCAATGGTTGTCACATGAGTGGTTCTCCCTCCATTGGTGGCCTCTGCCGTCAGTGAAAGAAAACCTTCATGGGGTTCCGGGGCTGAACTTTCGAGCGTGCTTGTCGCGACTCCATCTGTTGTCTCAGAGCTGCCCGGTACTGTAGAACCACCTGTATTGTATGTCTTAAAAGCGATCGCCGTATCGTCCGGGACAGGGTTACCTGATATGTCACCTGCCCGGATGCTGATCGGATCAGCAATTCCATCTAACCAAAGACCTGACACATTGATATATTGTGCGGAAATACCAAACTCCTCTCCCACAGGAGGACCGGCGCTAATAGCAATAGAGCTTGTGGTTGTAGTTACTTCACTATTATAGTAATAATATGCCTTGATACTTACCGGACCGGCCTTGGTACCGCTTCTGAGAAGGGTTGTTACCTGACCGTTTTCAGTCATGGCTGAAGGCGGTCCGATAATCTCTCCTCCATTTGGGCCGCTTTGAATGGTAAAATCAATCCTATACCCATCAGGAACCGGGTCACTATGGGAATCTGTGACATCAAAGGTTATCCTTGAGGTAGATATCCCGCCTGTGCCTTTTATACTGATGGACATTGGACTGGGAAAACCACTTGCAATCCGGATATCTGCCGGTGAAGGAAGGACTTTGGCTGAAGCCGATCCCGTTATATCCATACTGCCCGCATCCCAGGTCGCAGTTATGACAATGGTTCCGTCTTTATCAGAAGCTATAAATGTAGCCCTCACCTCGCCACCGGAGGAAAAACCGTAGGCTTTTCCGTTAACTGGGTCGATGAAAATGCTATTGGGATCAAAATGTCCCAGTGTCCCGTCGCTGAGTGTAAATACCACTGTTTGGCCATCCACTGGCGGGCCACCGGAGGCATCCGTCAATGTGGCCACAACGGTAGCTTCTTCTTCTCCGGTACCTAAAAGGGAATTAGGTGTTATGGCAAGACTCACGCTCCCCGGCGTATAGGTAATTTGAATCTCTTCGATTATTCCACCGCTTGATGCCTGAATCGTAGCGGTTCCCACATTAGGATCGCTTATTAACCGTGCCGTTGCTTCACCACCCGCTGTATAGCTTGTTACTGAAGTTGTTCCAGTTATTTGAAAGGTGCCTCCTCCTGATACAATCGTAAAAATAACCGGTGTATCATCAGGGGCTTTTCCACCACCAATAATAGTAACAGCGGCGGTTATGTTTGCCTTGCTTGATCCGTCCGCCGGCAGGCTCTCAGGTTCGGCGCTGAGTGTCATACTGGCAACCTGTGCACCTGTTAATTTGATTATTGTACTCGCTGTTATTTCGTTTGTGGTCTCAACAGTCACTATATCATTACCTGAGCCTGGAACGTAACCGGGGGTTGTATAGGTTATCGCTGCCTCTCCTATGGTCGTTGTTTCCATAAGCGTGCTCAGGTCCCCGTCAATAGTGTTAAATGTAAGTATGGTTCCGTCTGCTACAGGATTTCCGTGTACATCAAAAACCATTACTGTGATAGTACTTTCACTTAAACCGTCCGCAACAAGGTCCGCGGGAGTTGCTTTTATATTTATCGTTGCAGGCGGCCCTGGTATAAATGCAACGGTCGTACTGCCGTTAAATCCACCTGCTTCACCTGTAATTGTGGCTGTACCGGTTTTTGTGGAGCTAATCAAACGTATTCGCGCAATACCGCCGGTTGTTAAAGCAGTCACCATATTTTGAATACCTGCTGTATTGGGATCCAGATCGCCGGCAGTGGTTGTAAAGGTGACTATTGTGCCATCTGGTATACTAACCCCTATGGTATCTTTTACATCCGCAGTGATAGTGACGGAGGTGGAACCATCCGCCACGATATTTTGGGACCCTGCTGTCACTGTAATAGACCCAACCGGATAAGTCGGCGCATTAGGATCTCCGGTACTTCCACTCAGATTTATTACTACATTCCCTGTTTGTTCATTTGGCGCCTCAACAGTTACAGTATCAGTCCCCCCCGGAGGTGAATAATCAGGAGCGGTATAGGTGACCGTTGCGACTCCCTTGCTTGTTACGCCCAAAAGGCTGTTCAATTCCCCGTAATTAGCGCTAAAAGTAAGTATGGTATTGTCCGCGATAGGATTGTTGTTTATATCATATACTGTCACAACAATATTACTTGTGCTTTCCCCATCCGGAATGAGAAGGTCAGGGAAGGCCTCTACTATTATGGTTGATGATGGTCCGGGAATGAATTCAACAGTATCATCCGTATTGAAACCATTACACGATGCGATAATTGTCACTGTACCGACATTAGTTGAGCTTCTCAAGGTAGTCTGAGCAATTCCGTCAGTTGTGAATGCATTCACCGAACTCTGAATTCCTCCGGTCAGAGGATCGATATCTCCTCCTGTCGTGGAAAAAGTAACGATTGTGTTGTCAGGCATGGCCAAACCCGCGGTATCGGTTACCTGTGCGGATAGATAGACATAGTCAAAACCGTCGGCCACGATGCTTTCCGCACCTTTACTTAATGTGATGGAGCCAATGACACCTGTTCCGATGATTGGCGGCGGTACTGGTATTGAATTGGGATCCACAACAGTATTAGGATCTCCGACAATATCTATGGACAAGGCCCCCCAGGCGCCTGTACCTGCAAATTGAGCGGTAACAACCCCGCTTCCAGGCGCCAGTGTAAAGAGATAAATCAGGGCATCCCCTGATCCGGAAGTATTGACATAATCATTGGGGGTAAACATTCCAAGATTTCCAGGAGTAATTGTGAAATCTATCTGAAAACCCGCATCCACAGGATTCCCATCACTGTCAGTCACTGTAGCGGTTAACGGGATGACTTCCCCTATTCCGATATTGGGATCCTGGACGGTAACGGTTATTTCGTAAGGCTGGCCTTCTGTAGCCGCTCCGGTTCCGGAGCCAGTACCTTCCGGACCTACATCTACCTTTGTACAACCTGTCAATGAAGTACAGAGTAAGAAACAAGGAATGATAAGCAGTATAATCAGATAATAAAATTCTTTTGTTTTTGAATTACTTTCGAAAAAATGTTTTCTTTTTTTCATCTTCATATTCATTCCCCCACACAATCAATTACAGTTTTCATTCCTCTCTGAAAAAGCCTGATTAATAAGACCTTAACGGAGAAATGATTGTTTTAGAATTATTTAACCTTTGGATTACAAAAAAATAATTCCTATTTTATAAATGCTGTATAGACCAAACCTTCTTTTCATTTATCGACTATTTTTTTAAAAAACTTTATGAAAGACGATACCATAAGGTAAAAAAGGAAGTGCCTAAAGTTGAAGTAAAGAAAAAAGGGAATGGTTCTATTTTTTAGGGAAAGAAAATGTTTTTTGCATCTATCCAGTATCCAGACTCTGGCAGCATGCATCGAGAAACTTCAATAGAAAAGCAGTCTTTAACCTTTACTTACTCCCCAAGCTCCGCCTTTTTCATCGTATTATCCTTAATTATTCTGGGAGTAATAAAGATGAGCAGTTCATCAAAGCCATCAGTTCTGTCATTGGCCTTAAAGAGATATCGCAATATAGGTATATCCCCGAAAAAAGGGACTTTTCTTTCATTGCTTTGTTCATTATGTTGGGCGAGCCCGCCTATAACGGCAGTATCGCCATTTGCCACAATCAGCCTTGTAGTTGCGTTACGCGTGATAATGGATGGTGCACCGGCAACGGTTCTGCTCCAGTCAGGCTCGCTTTTATCAGCCTGAATTTTCATAGTAATGTTATTATCCGGTGTTATCTGGGGGGTTACAGTCAGATTGATGACTGCATCGACAAATGATGTTGAGGGATTGCCCTCTGCATCGGTTGTCTGGTAAGGGATTTTATGACCGCTTTTTATGGTTGCCTGTTCATTATCGAGTGTTGCAATCCTAGGATTCGATATAATTCTGCCCTTACCGCTAGTTTCCATAGCCTTTAGTTGTAAATCCAAAGCAGTTGTGCCATTTACATGTCCCAGATTAATACCGATTGCTCCAAAAGCAGATGACGCTATGGGAAGGTTAACAGCATACTGATCCGACCGTCCGGTGGGTCCCAACGATCCAAGACCCGTTTGGCCTCCAGTCGCACCTTTCACTTCAACTGTATTGGCAAATCGATAATTTGTTTGTCTTGAATAAGTACCTCCCCACTGTATACCCAAATCCTTGGCAAAATTCTTATTTGTTTCAACGATTCTGGCCTCGATCATCACCTGAGGTGTTGGACGGTCCAAAGTGTTTATTACTGCAACAATTTCATCTATTGACTCCGGAAGGTCCTTTATAATCAGAGTATTCGTTCTCTCATCAACCATGATCGAAGGGGATTCTGCAAGCTCTCCGCTTTTGCTGAGCATGGGTTGAACCTTCTGAAGAAGAACTTCAGCTTTGGCATAATTAATTGTGATTATTCTGGTTTCCAAAGGCAAGACCTTGGTTGCTTCCTCTCTCGCCTTGCGAGCGGCTTGAATTTCCTTCAGTTCCGCGTCCTTTTCCGAGGCAAAGGTCTGCGGGAGACCAACCCTGATAATATTACCTTCCATCTTCATGCTCAATTTATTAGTCTTGAGTATAACATCAAGTGCATGGTCCCAGGGTACCGGTTTGATTAAAGTAATGTCTACCCTGCCTTTGACCTCTGGGTCAATAACAAGATTACGGCCACTTACATCTGCAATTATACGCAACACAGATCTTATATCCGCGTTTTGAAAATCGAGGGATATGGGTTTTCCTGTGTATTTTTTCTCACTAAGCAGGCTTGATATTTCATCCTTCTTGTTTATAGAACTTTCCTTTTTAGATGTCTCTTTTGCTATTGGTTTAGTTCGAGCTTCTTGCGGAGGAACGGTTTTGATCTCTTTTTCGGTTTTGGATATTGTTCTTATGATTTTTCTTTCAGGCATGGTAAATTTCGGCGCAACCGGTTGTTTTGACTTAACGATCTCGGGCGCCTTATCTTCAGGACTTTTCTCTTCAGGGATTACGGTTTTAGATGATTCGTCGTTGGCAAGAGGCTGTGAGACGATCGTATATTCTTTGATATTGATCCTTAATTGGTTTTTTTCTCTATTGATTTCATATGGAAAGGCCTCAGCCATTTTTATCGTTAAACGTGTTTGAACGCTCTCTTCCGACAGGATCTGTTCCGGAATGACCATTTTTACTGGTCCTTCCGAGAACTCCATGGGCATTAAATTCCTGTGGAGATATACGTCAGGGATATCCAATACCAGAGCCGGAGGATCCTGCTGGGCAAAAGAGGTATAATTTATCATCTGGTTCGAATAAACGATAATGGAAGTTTTTTGACCCTCTGATTCCTTCCCTATATCCGTTATCATTACCTTTTCGGGGGTAGGAGCAGAAGCGTCTTGCGGAGGCACATACGCTGGTGCACAGGCAAAGGCACAGACAAGGATAAGGATTAATATACATAGGAGCTTAAGGCTACTATGTGATATATGTTTTGCCATTTATTTTACCTCCTCGATAGTTTCACTTTCTTGAATTTTCTTACTTATTGTTCCTGTTCCTTATGTTGAATCTTAATGACTGAAATATTTTCAATGTTGTTTCCCAGATAATCCGTTACAAATTCTTGTATCACTATCTCTTGATTAGTGATAGCTTTGACTACGCCACCATTTTTTCCCACAAGACTGCCGACTTTAAGCAAGTAGGATTTCCCTTCGGGTGTCTCGACCACCCCTTTTCTGCCGAGACCTCCCCATATGATACCAACAAGTTTTAACTCTGCAAGATCATATCTTTGAACACCAAAGAGCTGCTTGTTCGGCTCTATCTTTTTTTTCTCCTCCAGCAGCCTTGAGTAAAAAGGATCCCTTTTCCCCAAAGGATCATAATGGTAATCATCCTGAATCAATTCACTTTTCGTTTTATCCAGGTCTTCCATCCTGGCCTCTTCACCTTCCTGAATGGCTTCCTCCTCATTTCTCTCTGTCTCGTTTACTTTCGGTTCTGCAATTCCGGTATCTTCCAGTTCCATTATGGTTTCCGACTCGAATTCCTGCGCGAAACATCTGGAAAAGGATATTACGATAAAAACCGTGCAAAAAAGCAGGATGATTTTCATGTAAGCATCATAGTACTCATACATATTTTCATTAATTTGAGTCAACATCATTTATTATTTTCCCTTTGTACGGATTTTGCTGTAAATCTAAAGGTTGTAGCAAGACAACTTGTCTCCAAAATAATGACACCTTTTTCCAAATGAGGATTCCTCATGGCGATATTGCTAATATTAACTATTCTCGGAAGATGAGCTATCATATCAAAAAATTGTGCCACTGTATGATAGCTCCCTTTTATACGAATATCTATAGGCACTTCATTATAAAAGTCTTTAGGTATTTCAGGCTTCGGCTGAAAAAGTACGAACTCGAGGCCAACCATGCTTCCCAGGTCTGAAATCTTTGTCAATAAATTCGGTATCTCTTTCTCTGTCGGCAATTGTGCCTGTGCCTCTGAAAGCCTTTCCTCTATCTTCGTCAACTCTTCTTCGATATCCTTTATCCCTTTTGTAATTTCCAGGTTTTCTCTCAGGGTCTTCTTAAGCTTTTTTATCTCTGGCTCGATTGCCGCAATCTTCCCGCTCTTTGGTTTATAAATGTAGTAAAAACCAAACACACAAAAAATGACGACGACCAGAAAGAGGATGAGGGCCTTTTTGGATAAAGGGGTTGTAGCCAGTAGCTTATTTAGCTCTTTAAGGTCCATTTATGTCTTTTTCTCCTCAGTTACTTTTTCAGCTTTTTCAGATACAGGAGGTATAAATTGCACCTGACATGAGATGTTGAATCTCTGATATTTTTTTGATTGTATAATGGATTGTTGAATATTCCTAAGCTCTATATTGGTAAAATATGGAGAATGAGCCAATTCTCTCATGAATTCAGATACAGCATTATAAGAGGGTGACAATCCCCCAAGAGTCAGAGAAGTCCCAATATTATTGAGGTTATCAAGCCAGACCTGTTCGGGTATTGTCGCGCTTATATCATCAAGGACATGTACAGGTCCAGCCTGTTTCTCCCTCAGGGAATGGATTATGTTTATCTTATTTTCCAAGACAGCCTTATGCTGTTTTAATTGCTCAACCTTTTTGAGATCCAGCTTTGAATCTTCGATCTGTTTTTTTACTTGCTGCAATTCGCCTCTGGCTCTATTTAGCTTTCTATTCATATTAACCATAACTATCGACCAGGATAGTAACAAAATAAGAAGCACAGCTCCCGTAATTACCCCATCTCTCCATAGAGCTATTAATGGCTTTGGTTTTCTTGGAAGAAGATTGATTCTTATCATCTGTCTCCAACCCTCCTTAACGCGAGGCCAATCCCAACAGCCATCATTGGAGATACAGAGGTAATATATTCCCGGTCAAACTTTTTAAGATTTATAAATATGTTTTTAAAAGGGTCCATTTGTTGAACAGACACACCCAATCTTTCATTTAAAAAATCAGGGAAATTCTCCAGCAATGAACCTCCACCGCTTAAAAAAATACCGGAAACAACCCCATCTTCGGCTGTGGCTCTGAAATAATCAAAAGAGCGCTGAATCTCAGCCAAAAGCTCTTCGTAAAAATTATCACGATATGGGATTATCTCGTCCTTGGTTCTTCCTTCGACTTCAATCCCGTTCAATAAAGTCTCTGATTGCGAAAAATTCAAAAACATCTCCCTCTGCATTGTCCTGTGGAGCTGATTAATACCAATGGAAGCATCTCTGGTAAAAACGGAAGCTCCCTGTTTAAGAACATTAATACACATAGTTTCTGCACCGATGTCGATCAAAGCCTCATATTTCTCAGGATCCGGCGTATAATTTATTTCATACTGATTTTCCAAAGCAAATGAGTCGATATCAACTACCGCAGGTATTAACTCTGAAAGCTCTATTATATTTACTATATCGGTAATTCGATCTTTTTTAACTGCCACCAGCAGTACATCCATATTGTCATTGAGAGGATCATCACTGGGCATGATCTGAAAATCAAGGGTCACATCATTGATATCAAAGGGTATAAACTGTTCCGCTTCCCATTGGATTGATTCTTCCAGCTCTTCCGGTAACATCTTGGGCAATTTTATTCTTTTTACAATAACAGATCTTCCTGAAATAGAGACAGCCACATTTTTGGTCTCTATCTTGTTATCAGCAAACGTCTTCTTAATAGTTTCCGCGACAATTTCAGGTTTTGTAAACTCGTCTTCTTTGATCGTTTCAGGAGGGAGCTTTCTATAGGCCAAATTTATCAATTCATACATCTTCCCTTGCTTTTTCTTAATCTTTTTCAATTGAACCACTTTAACTGCGCTCGCCCCAATATCCAAGCCAACCAAATCTTTTTTTTCAAATAGTTTCAATACAGTCCACCTGCCTTCCATTTTATGGTAGTCAAAAACAAACCAAAGAATTATAGTGAAAAATATATCAAATATACTCGTCTGTCAAGTACTTCTGAAAGGCCCCGTAAATCTCATTTAAATTTATTTTTATGTATGATCATAACTTACCACGAAGTTTATATTTAAGGTAAACCACTGAGAGGCCTCGCTGCCATCCTGATCACAAACAATAACCTCCATCCTGTTGGGTCCTGGATCGAGGTCATTGGGAATTTTCCATAAAAGCAGACCGGTTTTGGGATCTATTTTTGCGCCTGGGGGATTATTGGCCGAAAGCGAAAAAGTCAGAGTATCATTGTCTATATCCTCCGCGATAACCCTGTAGACAAAAGTCCCGTCCTCTTCGAATGTGCTGGGCGGATTCGATATTATATTCGGCGGAGAGTTGTTGACCGGAATTACTGATGATATCATAGGTGTGCCATGACCATAGCCATCAAAGGGCGTTACCTTTACCTGAATCCTGTCGCCTTTCACAAAGTGCGAGTGATTGAGATGTTCTGATTCCTCACTATAAATCTCAGATCCATTCTTAATCCATTGAAAACCAAAACTAACTAATTCCTGATCCGGATCTTCCGCTTCTGCTTTGGCCATTAAATCCGTATTTGAATACACTACCTGAGGTTGAATCAAAACTGATTGCAAAGCGGGAGGAGAATTTTTTATCTCTACGGAGGAGCTTGACACCGGCTTTCCCGAAACTCCTCTCATAACAGGGATAACCGATACACTGATCACGTCCCCCTTCTTAAAGTGTATATGACTCAGTCCCTTTCCTCTTTCATTTTCAATTTGATGATCGTTTTTATGCCATTGATATCTAAAACCTACTTTATCTTGATTGCTTCCCTCGATTGTTACATCAGCCAGGAGGTCATCTATACTATTAGGCTTCATTGGCTTGATATAAACATGTTTGATCTTGGGTACGCCCGTGGCTGCCTGCTTATTTTCAGAGGATAATTTTTGGGGATTGTCCCCGCCTTTTAAAAATAGAAAGACAAATCCCATGAGAAGGAGCAGGGATATTATTATCCATTTGAGCTGTATCTTCAGTCTGATCCCTTTTGACAGGTCCCATAATGCTTTTTTGCCGACTGATTGACCTGTATTCTGACCTTTGGAGGTGTCGGATCCCTTTTGCGTGCCCTTTGTCCTGGCATATACCTTTTTAATACCCTTAGAAATATCTTTATCAATATTCCAGTTCATTTGTATTTTCCTTAATAATATTTGTTGTAATCTTTCCAATAGAGTTGGTTCACATTCCCTGAAACAAAACTTGGAGTTGATGGCACGGACTTTAACCTGCTTCGTTTGCCGGTTCCATGCCCGGATACCCCTACTAAAACGGCGCTTGGATTTCCTACAATGTCAACACCTGTGACCTTCCCCTCCCCGGCATCGAGGGTTGTAATCCACTTTTTATTATCGAAACCGCATTGCCCGAAAGCCGCCAGTTTCATAACAACAAGATAAGTCCTGCCAGGGTCGCATCCCGAAATTTCCGGCGGCACATAAACCAGAAAAAGGGTCTCATATTGAGAGCTGCATTCATTTTTAATAATTATCGGAGATGAATTGAGTTTGGCCTTTGAAGGGAAATAATCACCCGTTTCCGAATTCATAATGATATCTGTAAAAAGGGTAACATCAGAATCTTTAAGAATATGTTGATAGTCAAAATGGAGAAGATGGAGTTTTGAAATAAAAGGCGATCCCGGTTTGTTGATGTCCGGATCGTCATATGTCCCGGAACCGATAACAAGCATAGTGCATGTTGACTTGCCCGCACCGATCCGAAGGACCGGAGGAGAATAGAAAAACGGCTGATCGGCGCCGGCATTATAAATAACGTCTAATGACCACTTGTCCGGATTACCGACTGTGCTCATATGCCATACCTTTCCTGCGGTATCCACTGCGTAGGCATCGGTTGTTACACCCTCTGTATTTACGGTAACGGCATCAGCCACAAGGGCATAATCTACGATAGTCGTGGCAGATCCGATACCCTTGGCGAATCTAAGATCTCCCATCCGGGCGCCTGCACCGAACTGTATGGCCATAAAGGTCACCCCCTCCGTATCCCTGCTGGCCGGATCATCATAACCGGAACCTACAAACGCCATATATTCTCTGACATCCTTGCCTTCGGTTTTGTATGTTATCATACCAAGTGAGGCTGTTGACCATGATTCTCCCACAATGGGATCATAAGAAGTGCTATGGCTTGAATCCGCAGTGTGCCATAGCACGGAAAATGGTTTTGATGCATCATGTCCCAGATCACCTGGCGATGGATGTGTAACATCCAGGGCAAAATAATTATATCCGCCTGGTCCCTCTCCGCAAATGAGTATCGTTTTCCATGAGCCGTTAATAAAGGCATCATACACCTTTGGAGAAGCTGCCACACCGAATATATGTTCGGAAGGATCTAATGGCTGACCATGGTTTTGATAAATTTCTACAAGCTTTGGCAGAAGATCCGGTGGAACATACGCAAAAAGTTCATTACCTTTACACATGCTGAAACAATGCAGCATGCAGTCATTTCCTCCCGAATAAACCACAGTGTTGCGGTTTTTATATGTTACCTCGAAAATATCGTGCCCAGGCGCTGTTGATCGATGCTCAATCTCATAGGGTGGACCCACTGCAATGGGTGTGCAATTGGTGATATCGTAAAGCCTCCAGAACTTATCTTTTCCTGCGATAAATTCAATAACTGCCCTTGCTTCATTAACGCTTGCTCCCAGTCCAAGCTTGAAAAGCACATGATCGTTAGGGCTTCCGGAGACAAAAAATGGCACAAGAGCCCCTGATGACAAGTCGGAGGTAAAGATATTTCTGTCATTATAGGCGATATGATTTGTATCGAGCTGCTCACCCGCATCCCATAACTCCTTATCCACAGACATATCGAAAGCTGACAAATGGCCTTTCCATTCCGGAAACTGACATGTTGCAAGCAGACCTATGTTTCCTACCATTCGGGAATTAGAGCTCGTGCCCGAAGTGGGTGCGGATGTGGCGTAGTCTCCTGCAGACGCCTCATAGATTATTTTTTTAAGAGATTCTGCAAGCTCCTCCGCATTGCTTGCATAATAAGCATAATGCCCGTCAGATTTGAAGGGACATCCTCCGGCTTTTGCAATCTTGTCCAGAGTGTCGCTCCCTGCGGTATCCGAGCCGAATCCCACCATATAAATCCTTATATTATAATTTCTATAGAGATCATCCGCATTAGCTACTGCCAGATCTGCTTCGGATGAAGGAGTTGGCTCTCCGTCGGTAATAAAAAGAACATAGTTTCTCCTGCAACCAAGGGGATCATTGGTATCCACCTCCGCCAGGAAATATTCCTTGAAATCGTTATAGTATTCCTTAGCAATTGTTTTATTGCTCAGAGTGGAGCCTGTAGGGGTATAGCCGGTCGCTATCAATCCCCCGTCATTCTGAGGGGCCATCCACTGAAATATGTTATTGATCTTTATATCCTGATCAGCCTGGTCGCTTGAAAAGGAGAAGGGTACAAGAAGCACCCCGCCCCGGTATACGGCATTCGAGGTTAATGTTCCGACCGGATAATTATACCCCCACTTGGGGACACCCCAGGAAGCGACGCTGCTATAATAAAAGTCGATATCGTTTCTCCCCCCGTAATAAATAAATACATCATTAGGATCTACCTTAAGATTGCAGCCCCCGTTTTGGTCCTCCGTGCCATCAGCCTTAAACTGTTGTCCGTAGTATTTTTTAAAATAATAATATCGGGTGTTTTCCGCAGGCATCTCTTCATATACGTAGTAGCTTCCCTGATACCTCCATGTGTATGATATCCCGTCATCAGGATCGCTAAATACACAGTTATAGGCGCAGGAAGCACAATAGTCACGGTCCACGTCTTTGCTTTTCCAGTTTCCTTCCGCTTGGCCTTTACCCTTCCCCATATTCCTCCGATACTTGCTGTTATCGGAAGATGTGAGGGTATAAGTGACTCCGTTATACTCAAAGGAATTGACCGGTTCATAGCATGGGTCACCGCTGCTTGCCTTTTGGTTCTTCTCACCTCTGATCCTATACCGGCTTCTGTTTAAATCCTGCCTTGAAAAGTACTTTATTTTTTTAACCTTAGATTCTTTAGATGCCTTATAGTATGTAAAGTATCCCTTAGACGGGGTTGTATAATTATAATGGGTCTGCAGGAAAGTCATAAGACCGAAGTTAGCTAAGGATTTTGTCTCGTTGAGCACATCACTGATGACGCTTTTTGCGATGGCGAGCCGGCTTTCTTCATGGGAGCCGTATTTCCGGCCTTCCGAATCTCCTTTGTCTAATAATTCTCCGTTTACATCCCTTTGCATACTTCCTGAAGTATCGAAGATGATCATAATATTAGGACGAACGGTCAGGTCCTTCACTATTCTCAACGGAAACATTTTTGCCCAGGCGGTAGAGACAAGAATCACAATGCCTAAAATACAGAGAAAAATACTATATTTCTTGATCCTCTGCATAGACATGCTATTCTCCTTTTTTATTTTTTGATTTTTTTAATATTTTCTCTATATAAGGAAATATATAATCCCGGATTATCCTGTGCACTTAATAATTGCTTTATTAAGCAAATAACCCAATGAGCGATTATTTTTTTAATTCATTCCTTATGTCCAGTCAATGTTAGCCTCAACAACATTTATGTTGTCCGTGGTGATATCTTTTCCACCATAGGAGTGCACGGGATTGGGTTCCCATTGAACGGCAGTCTCTATATATTTCGGCTCACCTTCATTCGCCTTGCTTTCAGAAATGACCACAAGTATATCATCCGTATCCATGCTGCATTGTTCATCGGCAGTACGATTCGCATCCCCGAAAACAGGGTCATCCATATTATTTTTAACCCGAATGGTATACATCATTCCATGAAAGGGGACATCCGACATGCCGGAAAGAATAACCTCTGGATTCGCTGCTGTAGCTGTCTCGATCAAATCATTCCAATCATCTATGGATGTGGACCGCAGTATATTGATCCCTTGTTCGAGACCAGCCTCAGCGGTGTAGAATTTCTGTTTGATCTTTTTATAGTTCTGTGAAATCATTATATCGGTCGAAGCCAGATATATGCCGGCCAGACCCATCCCGGTAAGCATGACCATAATGATAAGCGCGGTAAGGAGAGCCATCCCCTCTTGTCCTTTTATGCCGGTACCTTGCTTTTCTGTAAATGGTTTCATAGGGAACTCCTTTATCGATTACGGACCTGAATAACTGTATTCAATGTCCTGCGCCTGTAATGATCCCCGAAATCGGGATTAGTGTATTCAGGATCTGCCTTTGAGGTCCTTGCCATTATATTGATCCTAATATCATCATTACCTATATCCTGAATATCCAGGGATTCGATATTCTCAACAAATTTTTCCATTAAACCGCCATTGCATCTTCTTTTCAGAACCGGACAGTTTTTTGTATGTTCTAAAAAAGAGGGATCATTATTATCATTAAATACTGCATACGTGACTACATACATAAGGCCGACTTCCGTGCTTTTTCTGTGATTAAGTTGCAGCGGATCGTTAACGGTTGGTGTGGTCGCATCCGTATCGATAAAAAGCTGAGAGCCGCCGATACTGACTATCTTTGCGAATTCGAGATTTTGAGGATAAATAGTCCCGTAGCCTATATAAATCATATCACCCACGGAAAATTTTCTTGCCGTCTCAGTGCCTGTCAGCGAAACGGTAATTGATGGACTTAATGCAGGAGCTGCGACAGCGAGTTTAGTGGGAGTGGTTTCTCCATAAATGAAAGTAATCATATCATCAACAGGATTTGAAGTACCCTCCGTTATTACCAGATTGTCGTTCATGGCTACCGCATAGGGTAAACTAGGAACGAGTCCTTTAGTCCACGCAGCGGTTTGTATCATAATAACAGAAGTGTCGGAGCCTGTCTTATATCCCGCCATTCTTATCTCTGTGACCATTCTATTTATTGCCACCCTGATACCCTGATTCATCTCATTCACACGGGTCTGAATAATGTGTGATTTGTGATGACTATTACTGTACGCGTATATCCCACTCATTACGACAAGAGAGATCACGAGAGCAATAATGAGCTCTACAAGCGAAAATCCCTGCGACATATATTTTCCTTTATCTAAAAATTGTCTTTTTTTCATAAAATAATCACTCATTTCGGATATAGGTGGATAATGCGACATAATGCCATCTTTTTACCTGCCATCCAACGATAACAGTTACTGTCTTCAATCCTATTGCCGGTGTTGAATCCGCTACATTCCATACCCTGATCAATCCCGGATCAGGAGAATCGTTTAGATGATCGGGATCTTTAAAGAGAATGGGATTAGCTTTGATGTCGGTCCCGACATCCGTATCAATGTCGTCGGTGTCAGCAAGCTCGGGATCGGCAAAATCAAGCCTTTTCAATTCCTCAAGCTTGTCTTCTGCTAGATTGACAGCCCTTGTCATATAGTTGGCCGATTGATTGCCAAATATGGAAGCATGGTGAAGTCCGGCTATTCCCAATAAACCTATGGCCAGGAATACGAGGGCTGCCATTACCTCGAGTATGGTGAATCCTGTATTATTTTTATTGATCATTATTTGTACCATGAAATTTCCTCTACCAGTTGTCATGGATTTTCATAAATCCGGTATTTTCCTGGATCTCTATTTTTTTCTTTTGATCAACTGTATTTTTAAAAAATATATCCCTGGCAATACAGGTCCCGTCAGATAAAAAATACATGGAATATATCCCTGAAGAGTATCCGGAACTCCCTATATAAGCCAGATCTACACTCTTGTTTATCTTTTTTAAAAACAAATCATCATTTTCATCTAACATCTCTACATCTGAAATCCAGGTTTTTTTGGTGGCATCATAGTAATAACCTCTGTATCCATCTGTTTTTGGGTAAGAATACAAAAAGAACCTTATACGATAAATAGTATTAAGGCTGATACTCTTAATCCTTGCTCGCTGAATATCATTTTGAATGGCTGAAACCTGTGAACTGAGTTTCAATCTGGGCATAAAACCGATTACTGAAGGAGCAGCAATAGCGGCCACTATTCCTATGATACAAACTACGACTGCTAGCTCGATGAGAGTCATTCCCTCATTCCAGATTTTTTTACTCATATATGCCTCCCATGGGGTTATTTATTTCTTTATCGGCAAAACATACAAAAACTATGGGTAAGGAAAATGAGGGAGTAAGGGAAAAGAAGGGAACTTATAAAATTTCCGGTAGAATCTTTAGAAGAATTGCAAAATGCAAATTGCAAATTTTAAATACAAATTTTAAATACAAAATAATGTATTCCTTAAATTTTCATTTTTCATTTTGCAATTTACAATTTGCATTATCTATTCTAAAGAAAAGGGGATAAGTGAAGGGGGATGGTTCTATTTTCAAACTTTAAGCACTTGATACTTTAAACACTTATACTTACCTTGCTTAGTCTCCCGAATTTAAATAGTGCAATCCCTCCATGAAGTCACAACAGCCTTACTTTCCGGAAGATTGACCTTCAGAGCGACAAGGTTTTTATCGGTGGTTGTTAAAAACAGTTCGTCTTTATGGAATACAGGCTTTGAGCCCGGACCTGTGCCCACATAGATTCCGGCTATATTATGCTTTTTGCCTTGCTCATCTGTTATCATATCCTTATCATTACAAACGCCGTCCTTGTTAAGGTCAAATACAGGCGTAACAGGAGGCAACCCGGTTTCATATTCCAGGGCGTAAAGCCATGTCTCTCCTTTTCCTGAACATATATTCCGATCCGGGATAAAGGTTGAAAAAAAGACCTTGCCTGCCACAACCAATGGTTGCACAATAACCCGTTCGCTTACCTTTAAGACGGGTGAAGCTTCAAGCAGCAAGGCCCACGATTTTTTAAGATCATTTTCTCCTTCAATGATTTTTACATATTGTGTTTCATGAGTCTCAGTATCCATATATTCCATTTTTTTAATATATAATCTGGCAAAATTATTCAGGGAATAAGTATTCGGATCGTCAATTTTTTCTTTCAAGCCAAAAAAATACTGTTGCGTCCCGGACACTCTGTCTGATTGTGATTCATACCTGCCTGTCCCGAAATATACCCATATGCTTCCGGCATCGACAGCGTAAGCATAGGCAGCCTTGGCTCTGATAGGATTTATATGTGATGTGTGACCAAAATGAAAAAGTTTTGATATCTTGGGATGTTCACCTTTCCCTATATTTTTAACACGATACATTGTACCGTATAAATTACCCACATAGATACGATCCCCTAAATAATCAGCGTTAAGGTCGGCAATCAACGGAGAGGAAAGCGCATCATCCTTTAGATCTGTTGGAGACATCTTTATTCTGTTTATATCATTTGATCCATTATGCCATAATGGGGCCTTGTTATGCGCGACTATACCGTAAATGTATGCCTCTTTATCCGTTTGATCTGCTGTATCGTATCCTGATCCGAAAAATGCTCCCCATTCAGTGCCTGTTCCGTTTTTTATCCTTTCAATGCTTGGTTCTGAAAATGAAAGGCCAAGCTCGGAATCCGTAAATTCCCATAAATACCTGGTTCCTTTAGTCTCCCCGAAAGGCTTGCCATGCGTTACATCCAAAGCAAAATACGATTCTCCTCCTTCCCTTAAACCGCAAACTAGTATGGTCATCCAAGAGCCTCCGGTGAAAATATCCGCCACCTGAGGAGAACCATTTATGTAATATTGATGGCAATAATCATTACTACACTGATCAAATGTAGGATTATTGGCGTTATTCAGCTTTGCATGAGAGCTTTTTGGGAAAAAGGCCCATTGTTCAGATCCGTTAGAAAGCAGGAAGGTGTGCAACGCCCCGTCGTTAGCCCCCACATAAACCAGAGGATCCCGGGTTACATCCTTTTTCCATCTCTCATATCCGTCAAATGGGTAATAAAATGGTGGGTTACCAACAATGACAGGCGTTGAGCCGATAATATCCCCTATATTTTTACATAGCCAATTATCATTATCGAGCACCGAATCGGTATAAGATATGATTCTCATTGAATCCGAAGGATCTATGGTAAATACTTTTCTGATGACAGGAATGGACTCACTCGCCTTCCACAGCAGTGAACTCCATTCCATGCCTTCATTGTCATATGTATAGGCGGCCAGATCTCCGGACCAGTCTGTTGAGTCGAATTCTGTTATTGCAAAGATATCACCATAATCAGCAGAAGCGGCAAGAACGGGAGATAATCCAAAAAATGTCTTTGATTTGATTTTAGCTGAAATTTTTATAAGGTTTTCTATAAGATCATCTTTATTATAGACGAGAAATGGTTGTCCTGTGCCGTTTATTTCTTTGTGAATCACAAAAAGATCCTTTGAGGAACGGCCTCTCTCATTACTTATTTGGGCTATTATACTAATCTGGGTGGCATCGTCGATACCGAAGTCCACAGCTATGGGAGTTACTCCTATATCACAAAGCCCTTTGACGTTCTGCCTGATAATCGTATCCGTTGATCCCATACTCCCCAATCCGTCAGTTATAGAAATAAGGAACTTAGGCTGACATGGAAGATCCATGAAAGATTTGCCGGTTCCATCTTTGTCTTTCCTTTGACCAAGGAAGTATTCCTTTGCGGCAATTAGGGAATTGGCAAAAGGGGTTCCTGCGAATGCATTTCCCGATGTCTGATCTATGCTCTCGCGAAGTCTTTTCTGATGATCATGGTCATTGGCTTCGCAACCGACAAGGATCTTCGTATAGTCAATATCCTGAGTATAACCGGCGCTACTCCTGGAGCACCAAGTCCCGTAGCCCCAGGCGATATCTTTTTCAGTAATCAGGGTATTGATAACGGACTTTGCGATTTCAATCCTGCTTTGTATTGGAGGGACAGTCCACTCAGGAAGATTATTCCAGTTAACATAGGCATTTGTAAGGGACCTCCCGGAAATATTCCGGGCTGACTGTGAAAACGCTGGCGGATTGTCGAGCGCCTCTCCACGGATCATAAGAGACGTAGGACCACCCTGGCCTTCATCAGGAACAAATTCCAAAAAGGCATTGGTTATTCTGGCATTCCTCGGGATTGGAACATCTTTGAAACGGATGCCTATGGTCTGCTCAGCGCCCATGTCATTGAGCAGTTCCAGGTCGGTGCCTGCAAGAAACATATTGCCCGCTTGTCCTTCCTCAGCGTCATCACTGGACTGGGAAACCCTGATATCTGCCTCCCTGGGTTTACCCGACCAGGTATATTCCAGATGAAGGAGAGGAGCTGATCCGGGGGCCCCATCATATGACTCCGCTGTTCTATGACCGCTGCCCGTTATTATGAAGGCCATCGCATTCCCCTTTTTCCAACCGGGCCTGTCAACAATCTCCTGTACGATACCCTTAAGGTCTGGGGTGCGAGGGTTCTTCATAGAATCATTGCTCAAAGGCATCAATGTCTGCATACTATCCGACAGGTCAAGCAGTATCAAAATGGCTGGGTCTACAGTATCTTTCACATAGACAGGCATACGGCCGCATGGTGCAAATGCAGTTTTATCCAGGGGCTTAACACCGACTCTGATATCAATCTCAAGGGGGCTGTTAGGGGCAAAAGGATCGGTAACCTTTATAGTCCCCTCATGGTCCCCAACATCCAGTGATGCAATGTCATAATCCAATGTAATTATAACGGAATCCCCTGTGGTCAGACGTCCGCTTTTAGAAGAACATGAAAACCAGTCCCTATCACATGAAACTGCGTATCTCAGTGTATCAGAACCGGTATTGTTTATAATAAATCTGTCAGACTTTATATCATCACCCTCATAGCAGATTTTTTCCAATGTATACTTGTCTACTGTGATATAAGAGGTATTCGCCTCAGTATATTCTATATGGAGCACCGGGCCTGCCGTGGATTTTCCGTCATAGGACTTAGCAATCCTCCGCCCTGAGCCTCTGATGACAAAAGCCATTGCATTCTTTCTTGTCCATCCCGATCTGCCAACAATCTCCTGAACGATGGAGCTGAGATCCGGTGTTTTATGTATTTCGCCGACTCTGTCCCATGGAAGGATATGGTCCCAGCAGACAGTGCTATAAGTAAGGGTCCTATTGGTGATATTTCCCATTGAATTATTGAATGCCGGAGCGTCATCACCGGCTTCACCTGTTATTATCATACTCGTTTTTTCTGATCCGGTATTACTTGATTCGAATGACAGATAGGCTGTTGTGATCAAAGCCCCGCGCGGCACGTCTACATGCTGAAAACGGATACCCGCTGCCGATTGCTCAGGGTCGGTGAAAACGAGATTCAGGTCTTCATCATAAAGCGAAACTCTTTCGCCGGCATGTTCTTCCGCATCGTCAACGGACTGGCAAACCCTTACATCTATTGAGCCGGATTGATATTCAACGTGGAGCAGGGGAGCGGCATTTTCTCTTCCGTCAAAAGCTATAACACTCCTCTTCCCTGAACCGGTGATTATAAAAACCATTGCATTTCCGGCCGACCAACCCGGACGGTCGACAATCTCCTGTAAAATGGCACTCAGATCCGAGGTCTGCTGTTTTTGGCCGATCGTGTCCCATGGGTATATATTATTCCAAAAAACAGAAGCGGTTGTAGCAGGTCTTTTTGAAATATCTTTCGTAAGATGGCTGAAAGGATGCGCATTGTCAACAGCCTCTCCTCTGAAGATCAAATTGGTTGGCCTATTACCTTTATTACCCGTTTCAAACACAATATAGGCGTTAGTGATCTTCACTGCCCTGGGAACTTTCACATTCTGAAAACGTATACCGACAATCTGTTCAGTATCAGAACAAGCCATATCCAGATATGGGCTGCCCAGGTACACACTACCGTCACTCAACCTTTCCACAGCATCATCAATGGAGGAAGCAACCCTGATCTCGACTGATGCAGGCCATGCCGAAACCTCTGGGAATACAATCATGTTCAGGGTTACCATACTACATATTAAAAAAATATATAGTTTTGTTCTCATCCTATGTCCCCTTTGTTAAAATGCAAATTGCAAATTGCAAAATGAAAAATGCAAATTAATGTAACCTTCGTCTCAGGTTAAAATGTAAATCAAAAAATAAAAATTACAAAATTTAAACCAGAAAATGCATCTAAAAATCAGCAGACGTGCATGAAATATGTGGAGAATGAAGAATATGCCCCTCTCAGGCAGACATAACATCCGCCAAAAGAGGAGTAAAAAAATGAAACAAGAACATAATAAAAAATCTAATCAGGCAAATCAAGTAGATATTGAATTCATTCAAAAAATCATAACCTTATGCGTGTATAGCCAGTTTCATGGCAAAATTTTCAGATAAGATCTTTTTTTAGCTTGATTGAGAGGAACAGACGGATAACTGAGAAGCCAAACAAAGGTTGTTTTTTATAACCCTTGACATCCATCTAATGGTATATTTAATATGCAAGATATTTAGTCAATATCAAGGAGGCTATATATTTATGGCTACCCAAAAAATCTCTATCACAGTTGAGCCTCTCTTTCTCAAAAGGTTGGACCAATAGGCCAAAAAAATGGGCAAATCAAGGAGCCGCTTTATTTTGGAAGAAATTGATAAAAGATTAAGAAAACTTGAGGATGAGGAGATCACCCGAATATACAATGAAGCGTATAGTGATCCGGAGATAATAGATCAAGACAGGGAAATTGCTGAGGAAATGCTTGATATTAGCGCTATCCATGATGAGGAAGAAAAATGGTAATCTCCCAGGGAGATGTTTTTTGGGCCAGACTTTCACGGTCAGCAGGGTCTGAACCAGAAAATAAAAGACCAGTAGTAATAGTACAGCGAGATTCTATTAACCGAAGCCGATTCAATACAATTGTAGTTATTCCTCTGACTAAACGGACAAGACATGCTCATATCCCCGGAAATGTCTTACTCCAGAAAGGCGAAGCAAACCTTCCCATATCAAGCCTGGCAAGAGGTACCCACATTATGGTAATTGATAAAAGCCATCTGATCGAAAAGATTGGCACCCTTCCTAAAGATAGAATGAATAAAATCCTCAATAATATTATCTGAGTATTAGGACGTTAAATCTCCTGGCCCTCTTAAAAAATCTATCCTGTAGGGTCAAATCTAAAACACAATCCCTTTAATTACTCAAATATCATAATGAGCTTCTATTTTTCAAAAACTTCAATAATATCTTTTAATGTTTTTTCATCAAGACGCTGCGATATAATTTCTGCCGCTTGCTCAGCCTGCGGGAAATCAAGCTCTTTTTCCAGTGCATAATTCACAAGTTTTTTCTTTATTTCCTGGCGCTTTAATGCATTTGCCTGAGCTCCCAGTTTAAACCATTCCTTTATCTCAGGAAGCATAAGTCTTATCCCCTGATATATAAGGATTGCTATAAGGCTCTCCCATCCAACAAATTTTTCCTTGGTCTCCTCATCTGCTGAAATTGCACAGTCTTTGATAAATAAATCTATGTTTTTGGTTTTATTCATTATTCATTCCCTTTTTTGTCCTTTATCATTTGAAGATTCTTTTTCACGAATTTAGTCTTCGGATGATCATCTCCATAAACTTCTGATAAAATAATCAACGCCTTCTCAAAATACTCCATGGCCATTTGGGCTTCCCCTAGAGTGCTATAGGATGAACCGAGATTGTTGCAATCTCTGGCCACATTGCGATGCTTATCTCCAAAAACCTTTAGATCTATGCCAAGCGCCTTCTCATAATACTCTATGGCCTTTTGGGCTTCACCTAGATAG
>JBLIRO010000060.1:0-31718 GCA_049472335.1 bacterium
TTAGACTTAAGGCTACCTCGTGATTTGTTTGCTTTCTGCTCTGGGGTGTGAGACTATTATATTATTGCGGATATAATTATCTTTTAAAACAAAAAACGACCTTATTATTGAAAATCTGGCACTCAGGCAACAGCTTTTTACCTACAAGGCAAAAAATATAAAACCAATAATAAAAGAAAGAGATTGCTCCTTTTGGATTGCACTAAAAAAATCATGGTCCAAACGGCCTGATACTTTGATCATTGTAAAGTAAAGCCAGAAACTGTTATACACTGGCAAGGGAGGCGCTTTAAAAAGCATTGGACAATAATATCCTCTAAAAACAAAAAATATGGTCGAAGGATAACGAAAAAAGAATTGAGAGACTTAATTTATAAAATGGCAAGGGAAAACAATTGGGGAGCACCTCGCATCTATTCTGAACTTTTAATGCTTAGGTTTACAAAAAAAGAAATTTCTCAATCAACAGTTTCCAGGTATCTGAGAAGGTATAAGTCCAAGAATCCAAATCATAAAAAGCATCAATCATGGATTACATTCATAAAAAATCATCGATAAGCCATTTCAGCAATGGATTTGTTTGTTGTTCCAACCGTTAATTTCACTATTATTTATGTTTTCTTCATTATTGATCATGCGAGAAGAAAGATCCTCCATTTCAATGTAACCGAGCATCCTATGACACAATGGGTAATGCAACAACTGTGAGAAGCATTTCCCTTTGTTTCATCTCCAAAGTACCTTATCTTTGATCGAGATGGCATCCTTTCACCACAGGTTAGACAGCTCATCAAAAATATGAATATAGAACCAAAACTGATCAGTTATAAGGCTCCTTGACAGAATGGTGTTGCTGAACGCTGGATTCTATCAGCAAGAGATGACCTGCTCAATCACATAATTGTCCTGAGTGAAGAGCATTTAAGACGGATTCTCAAAGAATATGTTAAATATTACAACAATGATCGATGTCATTTATCTCTTGATAGGAATACACCAAAAGGACGTGTAGTACTGAATAAGCCATCAGAAGCAGCCAAAGTAATGTCTGTTCCCAGACTTGGTGGTCTGCAGCATCAATATGAATGGCAAAAAGCTGCTTAATTTAGTTTTCAAAAAGCAAATACCTTTAATGTATTCTTATTAGATAGCCCTGCCCTCTCATATTTTTCTGTGATTATTTTCATCATATAATTCAGCTTTTATTCATTAAATTTTTAGAACTCAATAATAAATTTTTGAAAATTACTCTGATTAGGATTCATTTTTTAGTCAGATGAACTTTTAACAAGGCACAGGTTAAAGAGTCTTACGGTATGTCCGAATACTGCAAGGGTTTATCAAGTAGCCGTAAATAAACATATTGTCCCGTTTTTTGGTGATAAGGATATAAGAAAGATTAAATAAGGTGATATCGAAGACTTTATTAACTGGATTCCTTTAGAATCAAAAGGCGTCTACAATATAGTAAACACACAGAAGACAATCCTCAGATATGCCTATAGACGTGAAGACATTTCCCGTGTACCTCCCTTTCCTAAATTATCCTATGATTTGCCTGAAATCGAATATTTGACCATAGAGCAGCAAGAGAAGCTTCTCAATGCCATACCGGATCATGACAGGCCTATATTTCAGTTCATGATGGAATATGGTGTGCGGCCACAAGAGGCAAGGGCATTGCAAAGAGACTGCATCAAAAACGGGAAGGTAAAAATTTGCAGGGCATTTTCCAATAATACGCTCAGAGAAACAACCAAAACCGGAGGCAAAGGCAAAAGGGCATTTGAGATTACACCTTATTTCAAAGAAGTCTTAAAAAAACATGGAAAATTCACCTGTGGTATCTTCATTCGTGTTTACCCGGGGGGATTGTAAACCTTATACAAGTAAAAACCTGAATGCTATCTGGCATGAGGCAGAGAATAAATCAGGCATTAAGTGCAAGTTATATAATGCATGCAGGCTTTACTTGGATGCCAGTTGTTGGACCAGGGTACACCTATGGACCTGGTGAGTGATGTTTTGGGGCATACAAATGAAAAGATGACCAGAAGGTATGCAAAGAGAAGTGTGGCTAAACTGACACAGGAATTGATGAAAAGACGGGAAAAGGTCATTAAATTCAAGGTAAAAGACGACAAATAATTTTCCCGTACAATTCAAGTCTGAATTGTTAGAAGTTAACTGCTTGAATTAAAGAGAAATATAGTAAGCCGGCGATAGGAATTGAACCTACGACCCGCTGATTACGAATCAGCTGCTCTACCTCTGAGCTACGCCGGCAATTAATATCAAGAGGTGAGTGGTGCCGGGGCACAGAATCGAACTGTGGACACAGGGATTTTCAGTCCCTTGCTCTACCGACTGAGCTACCCCGGCACAAATAGGGATTTGCATTAAAAAAAATATCATAGACAAAAGCATAGTGTTTGTCAAGGGGGAGGTTTTGTCTGGTTGGTATAAAAACCGGATGCTTTTCAGGGATTTTAGATGAAAACTCTTCAACCGGTTTTTATGACATAGGTATGGGCAATAATATCATGTAATCCCTGTTTGTCTTTATTAAAGGCAATGAATATGAATCCGATATAGAGAGGAAGCAGGGAGATTATATAGCAAAAAAATCTTTCAATAGCCTTATCTAAACCCAACGGGCTTCCATCCGTCCTTATTACCTTGAGGTGAAGTAGTCTTTTTCCTGGGGTTTGGCCGGTTCTGCCATGGAAGTATACGAAATAGAATACAATGATCGCAATACCTATGGCCGTGATTAAAAATTCTCTCAGATCGAAGAATGTTTCAGGTTTCGCCAGCATAATTCTGGCACCGGTTATAACACCTAATTTGATCGTCCAGGCAAATATCCTTATTAGTATATTTATAAAAATGAGGTCTATTATAAATGCCAAAGTTCTTATCCAAAATCCACCCTTTGATTTATTTATATCTGTTTTAATCTCATCGGCCTGGATTCCTTCATTCTTTTCAGAAGGCAGTAAAATGTTTTCGTCTTTCTTAATCTGATTAAATTGGGTCTCTTCCTTTGGCTCCGAAGAAAGAAAGGTATTTTCAGAGAGGGGTTTATATTCAGAGGAGTGTGTATCATCTTTCTCAGGACCATCAGACAAAAAAGGGATTTTGGGGGGATTCTCATCTTTTTCGCTAGATACCTGTGAGATATTTGATGGTACCACAGGATCTTTTTCTATTTCTATATTTTTTTCAGGCAGGCCTTTATCGGATGAAGATTCTGACCTGGGATATTCAGGTGATGATTCTCCGGATGTGTTATTATCTTCAGGGGAAAAATCCAGATTCGGTTCCGGATCTTTATGGATTTTGGCACCACATTTCTGGCAGGTTTTCAGATGATCAAAGGAAATATAGCCACATTCAGGGCATTTCATGATTAACCTCCCATTAAAATCGAAAGCTGCTTGATTTTTTTATCTGAAATCTTCTGAAATAAATTAAATAGCCTTTTATAATTAATACGGTTATTTCGTTTTTTTGCTTTCGAAACGTATAACTTCAAAAAATGTTTATAGTTAGGCTAATGATATATTGACAAAAAACACTATGTCAAATAAAATACTATAGTTTCTTTATATTTAGTTTTTTTATATTTAATTAATTTGAAATAACATTTTAAAAACAAGATTCTTCCATAGGAGAACTTTTAAATTGAAAGAGATCATTGTAAACGCAAATCCCTATGAAAAAAGGGTTGCCCTCCTGGAAGACCGTCTTCTTACGGAACTTTATATAGAAAGAAGAAGAAGCAAGAGGATCAATGGAAACATTTATAAGGGGCGGGTAATAAGGGTGCTTCCGGGAATGCAGGCTGCTTTTCTTGACATAGGGCTTCAGAAGGACGCCTTTCTATATGTCATGGACATAGATGATTCAATGTCAGAGATTGAAAAATTGATGATGGGTAATGAAGAGATTCAGGGAGGGCTCGGCACTTCGCTGGATGAAGACGTTAAACCTTTTCCCCTGGAGGAGCATCCTATTATGAATATTCAGGATCTTCTCAAGGAAGGGCAGGAAGTGCTGGTGCAGGTTTCCAAAGAGCCATTGGGTACAAAGGGGGCAAGGGTTACCAGCAATATAACCCTGCCCGGCAGGTATTTGGTCTACATGCCCACGGTTGATCATGTCGGGGTTTCAAGGCGCATAGAAGACAAGGATGAAAAGACAAGGCTTAAGGAAATGGTACAACGCCTTAAAAGTCCCGGTTCAGGGTATATTGTTCGAACGGTTGGGGAAGGTAAGGGAGAAGAAGAGTTCCTTTCCGATATTGAATATTTAAATAAATTATGGGATAAGATCCAGAAACGCAGTAACTCTTCCAGGTCTCCTTGTTTAATTCACAAGGAATTAGACATTCTGCTTAAAACCATCAGGGATATCTTCACTACGGATATAGACAGGATGGTTATAGACTCCGAAGAGGAATACGAGCGCTGTGTGGAGTTTGTAGAGACATTGATGCCTAATCTGACGGATCGAATCAAGATTTATCATAAGGATAAGCCCATTTTTGATGATTACAATATAGAAAAGCAGATTGAAGAGGCTTTAAGTCCCAAAGTCTGGCTTAAATCAGGTGGATATATTGTTATAGACGAGACAGAGGCATTGATTACAATAGACATTAACACAGGCAAATTTGTTGGTGAAGCAAATCTTGAAGAGACGATATATAAAACCAACATTGAGGCTGTTCATGAAATTGTTCGACAGATCAGGCTCAGAGATCTTGGCGGAATAATTATCATTGATTTTATTGATATGGGGATCGAAGAGAACAGGCAAAAACTGCTCGAAGTCCTCGAAAACGAGCTAAAAAAGGACCGCATGAGGACAAATATACTCCAGTTGACTCAATTGGGACTTGTAGAGATGACCAGAAAGAGGATCAAACAGAGCCTGGGGAGGATTCTCACATCTCCCTGTCCCTATTGCGGCGGGAGCGGCAGGGTCAAATCGATCCTTACTATCTGCCGAACCATTCAGAGGGAGATCGACACTATTGGAAGCTCCAGGGCGGGTGACGAGATCCTCATAAAGGCCAATCCGGATATCTCGGCATTCTTTTATAAGCAGGAGGACGACCTCCTTGAATATCTGGAGAACAAATATAATAAACGTATCACCATAAGAAGCGAACCCGACATGCATTACGAGGATTATACCATAGATATCCTCTAATTCCGGCGGAATAAGTCTATCTTTATTCAGCAAAGATTTTTATTTATATGGGCTTTATGAATCGAAGCATAGTCTTTTTATGATTGACAGAAAACTATTAGGGAGGTTGCTTGAATATGTATGCAATTGTTGAATCTAGGGGAAGGCAGTACAAGGTTTCACCCGGCGACTTGGTTGAGCTGGACTTAATGAAGGCTGAGCCGGGGACCACATATACCTTTGATAAAGTACTGATGCTGGTTGATGATGATAAGGTGGTCCTGGATAAAGGAGAACTGGACAAGGTTAAGGTGTCCGGTGTTGTCACCGGCGATAAAAAAGGGCATAAACTTATTGTATTTAAATATAAAAGGCGTAAGGATTATCATAGAAAATTAGGACATCGTCAGGAATATACGCTTCTGAAAATCGAATCCATAGAAAATCCCAGCTAGAAGGGATAGCTGTGGTTTGTTTTGAAGGTGAAAAAGTTGCCTTTAGGGTAACTGATTAAGCAGCTTATTGGAATGAAATTTTTTATTTTAAGGTGAAAAAGATTACCTTTATGGTAACTGATTAAGTAACATATTGGAATGAAGTTTGGTTTTGTTTGAAAGGTAAAAAAGCTGCCCAAATGATAATTGCATTAGGTAACATATTGGAATGAAATTTGGTTAGGAGGAAACGTAAATGGCGCATAAGAAATCGGGCGGGAGCTCAACAAACGGCCGTGACAGTGCAGGCAGAAGGCTTGGGGTAAAAAGATTCGGAGGCCAGTTTGTAACTGCCGGCTCAATATTAGTACGACAGAGAGGCACAAGATTCTTTCCGGGTCAAAATGTTGGTAAGGGTGGCGATGACACCCTTTTTAGCAAGATTGACGGCCATGTAAAATTTGAGCGTCTGGGGAAAGACAAAAGACGAATTAGTGTCTATGCCTGACTTTAATGTTTATCGATGAGGCTAAGATTCACGTCAAAGCCGGAGATGGGGGCAATGGTTGTGTAAGTTTCCGAAGAGAAAAATATTGCCCCAAAGGCGGTCCTGATGGCGGTGATGGGGGAGATGGAGGATCCATATTTATTCAGGCGGATCCGGGCCGCCACACACTGATTGACCTTTATTACCGTCCCTTATACAAAGCCGGCAGAGGAAGGCATGGCCAGGGGAAGAAGAAATTTGGCGCCCGTGGAGAAGATATTGTGATAAAGGTCCCTGTTGGGACAGTTGTAAAGGATCTGGAAACAGACGCATTGTTATGCGATCTGGACCGGGAAGATTCAAAGTTTTTGGCCGCAAATGGAGGAAAAGGCGGTAAAGGCAATGCCCGTTTTGCAACCTCAACAAGACAGGCTCCCAGATTTGCCATACCAGGGGGGCCTGGTGAGGAGCGGGATCTTAAGCTGGAGTTGAAGCTTGTCGCAGATGTAGGGCTGGCGGGTTTACCAAATGTTGGTAAATCCACACTCATTTCATGTATTAGTGCGGCAAGGCCCAAGATAGCGGATTATCCTTTTACTACACTTTCCCCAAACCTGGGAGTAGTCAAAGTGGAAGATTTCCGGAGTTTTGTCATTGCTGATATTCCGGGTTTAATTGAAGGCGCGCATCAGGGGGTTGGTCTGGGTGATCGTTTTCTCCGGCATATAGAAAGAAGTAAAATTCTGGTTCATCTTGTTGATATATCACAGGATCATGATCGGGAGCCTGTTCAGGACATTCAGGTTATCAACAATGAGCTTATTAATTATAATAAGGACCTGGAAAAGAAGACGCAAATCATTGTTGGCAACAAGGTTGATCGAGCCTCCGGTGAAAAATCCGGGTCATTGGAGTTGTACTGCAAAAAACAGGGGGTGCCCTGTTTTTTTATTTCTGCGCTAACCGGCCAGGGGACTAAGGACCTGGTTAAATTTATATGGAAGACGCTTTCTGAAACAGAAGGAAAGAAACAGGACAGGAAGCAGGAAAAAGAGCTGTAATGGGAAACAGGAAGGAGATCCTTTCCAAAGTCAAACGAGTTGTTGTGAAAATCGGTAGCAATGTACTTGCCACTCCGGATATAAACCTTGATGACAATGTAGTAAATAGGATTTCAGCGGACCTTTCAAAGGTAATGGATCAGGGATATAAGGTGGTGGTGGTAAGTTCCGGGGCCATACTTGCCGGGAGGGCAAAGCTTGGATTAAAGGAAAGACCCCGGCTCGTGCGCCAAAAACAGGCAGTGGCGGCGGTAGGGCAATCAACGCTGATGAGAACCTATGAAAAAAACATGGAGCGATTTGGAAAGCGGGTTGCCCAGATTTTACTCACTGATGGCGATATGACAAACCGGCAGAGATATATCAATGCCAGGAATACGTTAGAGACCCTTTTCGGCTACGGCGTTCTTCCTATTGTGAACGAGAACGATACGGTAGCCGTGGAAGAGATAAAATTCGGGGACAATGATACCCTCTCCGGCGTTGTCAGCCAGCTTGTCGAGGCGGACCTGCTTATCATTTTATCCGATGTGGACGGACTCTATACGGCAGATCCAAACAAGAACCCTGACGCGCGATTCATCCCTCTTGTAGAGACCATAAATCAGGAGATTTACGCTGCTGCAAAGGAAACACCGTCCGTTATCGGTATAGGCGGCATGACCACGAAGATAAGGGCTGCACAGACCGCGGCGAGATCAGGCATAATCTGCATTATAGTAAATGGCAGGATTCCTGACATTGTTTCAAGACTCCTTGCCGGAGAGGAATTGGGCACACTATTTCTTGCTCAGGAGGATAAGCTTAATTGCAGAAAGTGCTGGATTGCCTTTACCCTGAAACCTCAGGGGAGCCTGATAGTAGATGAAGGTGCTTATAAGGCATTGAAAGAGGAAAAAAAGAGCCTCCTCCCTTCCGGGATAAAAGATGTAAAGGGCAGCTTTGACGCCGGAGATGCCGTAACAATTATAACTGAGGATGGTAAAGAGTTCGCGAGGGGGCTGGCAAATTACAGCTCTCTGGAAATCAATAAAATTAAAGGTGTGAAAAGCAGATTTTTAGAGCAGATCCTGGGCTATTGTGCTGCCGCGGAGGTCGTTCACAGAGACAATCTGGCAATTTTGTAAAGGTGAACATATGGATACCAATCAAATAAGAGAACAAATTGTTACTATGGCACGTAAGGCTCATTCTGCCGCCCTGCAAATGAGCCATATCTCTTCTGCCGTAAAGGACAGGGCGTTAATAAAGATGGCCGGGGAAATAGTTGCAAAGGCTGAACGGATTATGGCTGCCAATGTAAAAGATGTGCACCTGGGAAGAGAAAAGGGGCTTAGCAACGCTATGATAGACAGGCTGTCCCTGAATCCCGAAAGAATAAAAGGAATGGCTGAAGCGCTTCGAGGTATAGCCTCTCAGGAGGACCCTGTAGGCAGGATAGACAAGATGTGGCGGAGGCCTAATGGCCTTGAGATAGGCCGGATGAGGGTGCCCATCGGTGTAATCGGGATCATTTATGAATCAAGGCCGAATGTAACCTCTGACGCCGCAGGTCTTTGTTTAAAGGCGGGAAATTGTTGCCTTTTAAGGGGGGGCTCAGAAGCGAGCAATTCAAATGTGGCCATTTCAGAGATTATGGAAAAGGTCGCCAGAGAAGAAGGACTGCCCGAGGGGGTCGTGCAGACGGTTCAGATCGCTGATAGAAAGGCCATCAATGAAATGGTCCGGCTATATGAATACATAGATTTGATCATCCCCAGAGGGGGCGAGGGCCTGATAAAGGCTGTCAGGGAAAACGCGTTGGTCCCTGTAGTTGCCCACTACAAAGGGGTTTGTCATGTATATGTGGACCGGTTGGCCGATCTCGGTATGGCTGAAGAGATCTGTTTTAACGCGAAGGTCCAGCGGCCGGGGGTATGCAATGCCATAGAGACTATGCTTGTACACAAGGATATAGCGGCCGAATTCTTATCCTGTATAGCCGGGCGTTTTAATGAAGCTGGTGTGGAGATGAGGGGCTGTCCGGTGACACGAAAATTCATATCAGATGCCATACCGGCTTCAGAAGAGGACTGGTATGCAGAGTATCTGGATTTAATCATTGCCGTGAAGGTGGTAAAAGACTCGGAGGAGGCGATAGAGCATATTAACCACTACGGCTCCCACCATTCGGATGCTATCGTAACGGCAGACTATAAGAAGGCGAGGGATTTTTTAAAGCGGGTGGACTCGGCAGCCGTTTATGTAAATGCTTCAACACGATTTACTGATGGCGGGGAATTCGGTCTTGGCGCTGAGATCGGAATAAGCACACAGAAGCTTCATGCCAGGGGACCGATGGGTGCCGAGGATCTAACCACCATAAAGTATATTATCTTGGGTGAAGGACAGATAAGGGAATAAAAAAAGCAATTGGATATAGGCATTTTTGGTGGCACATTCAATCCTATTCATGTCGGCCATTTGATCGTGGCTGAGCATATCAGGGAATGTTTCAGACTGACCGGAATCTATTTTGTGCCTTCAGCAATCCCCCCTCATAAGGAAGGCCCGGTTCTCGAGGGGAAGCACCGTTTGAAAATGGTTGCGCTTGCCACATATTCTAATCCTTTTTTTTACACTTCTTCAATGGAAGTGGACCGCGGAGGCCGTTCATATACCATAGATACAGTGTGCCAAATGCGAAGGGAGCTTGGGGAAGGGCACACTTTTTATTTCATCCTTGGTGCGGATGCGTTCAGGGATATCTCCACATGGAAGGATTGCGCTCAGCTTTTACAGTCCTGTAGATTTATAGTTATAAGCAGGCCCGGAGCTAAAATTGGTAAAATTGCCGAAGACCTTTCTATTACTCTAAAAAAACACAACCTGAACCTTGCATTGAAAATTATTGGGCGTAAAGAAGCCTTTCAGGATATTGATTTACATGCTGCGGATATCTTTTTTGTGCCTGTTCCAAAGATAGATATCTCGTCCTCCATTATAAGAAAGATGATCAGAACAGGAAAATCCATTCGTTACCAGGTCCCTGATGAGGTTGAACAGTACATAGTTAAAAATAGACTTTATTTGGAATAAAGAAAGGAATATGATTATGAACAGACAAGGATCATTGGATTAATGGACAGGATCCTTCAATTAGCTAGGGAGGCCGGCCGGATTGCAGATAGCAAAAAGGCAGAAGACATAACCATCCTTGATTTGAGAAATATAACCACACTGACTGATTCTTTCGTGATATGTTCAGTGGCAAACAATCGCCAGGCCAGGGCGATTGCCCAGGAGATAGACGAAAAGCTGGCTAAACTCGGATTAAGGCTTGACCATATAGAGGGATATCCAAACTCCAACTGGATTTTAATGGATTATACGGATCTGGTTATTCATATCTTTACAAAAGATATAAGAGAATATTATGACTTAGAGCACCTTTGGGGAGATGCCCCCAGGGTAGAATTGGATTAGTGAAACTCAAGATCATCTGCATAGGTAAAACCAAAAAGGGCTATATTTCCAATGGGATAAAGGACTATATGACGAGGATTAAACATTACACGAGTATGGAATGGATAGAGCTTCAACCGTCAGCTAAATCAAAATCTTCAAAGCATAGTATCGGATTAAGGCTTGAAGCGGAAAGGATCCGGGAGCATACACATGCTCAATCTTTAAAGATAATACTCACGGACGGGGGAAAGGAGTTCAATTCATCGGATTTTGCAAAGTGGCTCGAAAGTCAAATGATTCATGGCAGGCAGGAGATCGCTTTCATCATTGGAGGTGATCAGGGACTAGCTCAAGCCATAATTTCAGAAGCCGATCTGTGTTTAAGCCTTTCGAAAATGACCTTTACCCATCAAATGGCCCGCCTCATCCTTTTGGAGCAAATATACCGGGCCTTTACCATAATTCGCGGGGAACCATATCATCACGGTTGAAAAATGATAATAGATATTTTCAAATGATTAAAATATTATTTAACCACAAAAAAGCTGACCAAGAGATGAGAAAGGAGGGGAGATGCAGAAATGATTAGTCTGGATATACTGAAGAAACTTAGTCAGAAGTCAAACTCGAAGATCATCATGCTTATCTTGGATGGATTAGGAGGATTGCCAAGGTTAATGGGTGGAAAGACAGAGCTGGAGACGGCATCATGCCCAAACCTCGATACCCTCGCAAAGCAGTCCATTACAGGGATGGTTGACCCCATAGCGAAAGGTATCCCTCCCGGAAGCGGCCCGGCCCATTTGGCCCTGTTCGGCTATGATCCCATTAAAAACCAGATAGGCAGAGGCGTCCTGTCTTCCCTTGGCATCGGTTTCGAGCTTCAACCTTCCGATGTGGCTGTCAGAATAAATTTTGCCACTGTAAATGCGGAGGGAAATATAACAGACCGGCGGGCAGGCAGAATGGCCACCGAAAAGAATAATGAGCTCTGCCGGATACTCGATAATATTCGGATTCCTGGTATTGAAATATTCGTTCGTACAGTTAAAGAGCATAGGGCAATGGTTGTTTTCAGAGGTGAGGGCCTTTCCGGTGACTTAATGGACTCGGATCCTCAGAAGACGGGAGCCCCTCCGCTTGCTGTTATTCCCCATATCGATTCTCCGGAAGCAAAGCATACAGCTGAATTAGCAAACCGGTTTATTGAAGAATCCAAAAGGCTTTTATCCGGCGAAGAAAAGGGCAATATGGTATTATTAAGAGGATTCGCTCAATATCATCCCCTTCCTTCCATGTCGGAAATTTATAAATTAAAGGCTGCCGCTATAGCAACATACCCTATGTACCGAGGTGTGGCGAGGCTGGTGGGAATGGAGATCCTGGAATGCGGAGAAATGATCGAGGATGAGTTTAATGTGTTGGACCAGAATTTTTCTAAATATGATTTTTTCTATATTCACATAAAAAAGACGGACAGCTATGGAGAAGATGGAGACTTCGATCAGAAGGTGCATATTATCGAGCTGGTGGATACCTATATCCCGCAAATGATGAGCCTTCATCCCGATGTTGTAGTAGTGACCGGTGATCATTCCACACCGGCGGTTTTGACCTCTCATAGCTGGCATCCTAATCCTATTCTTTTATATTCACGCTGGTGCAGGCCTGACAAGGTGAGATTGTTTTCTGAATCGGAATGCATTCATGGGGGGCTGGGCCGTTTTCCCGCAATTGAAATTATGCCATTAGCATTGGCAAACTCCTTGAGATTGAGCAAATTTGGTGCATAAGCCCTTCTCCTCCTTTCTTTTTCATTTGCTGGATATCCTCTTCCCTCCGGTTTGCATCTTATGCGGGAAATATAAATTGACTGACAGGGAGCCTATATGCCCCGAATGTTGGGCAAAGGCAATCCCTATTAAAGATCCTGTGTGTAAAAAGTGTGGCCTGCCTATAGGGTCAATGGAACAGTCAGGACGGGAAGACCCCTATTTATGCTCGATTTGCAGGCAGAGGGAATGGGCGTTTGACATGGCCAGGGCAGGATTTGTTTTTGACGGACCGGTCAGGGATGCCTGTCATATGCTTAAATATCAGGGACATTTTGGAATTGGAGCCTGGCTGGGCGAGAAGATGGGAGAAGCCTTGAGAAACATCTTTAATCAGAAAGACAGCGAAGAAGAGGTTTTTATCGTACCAGTGCCGCTTTCTCCGGACCGTTTGAAGGACAGAGAGTTTAACCATTCACTCTGTTTGGCCGAATCATTAAGCAGGGATTTCGGTTTCCCTGTTGTCGACACCTCGATCCTTCGTAGAAAAAACGGCGCCAGACCACAAGTGGGATTGAGACCAAAGGAAAGATGGGCAAATGTGCGGGGTGCTTTCAATATAAAAGGATCGGATTTTATCAAAGGGAAAAGGATCGTTCTTGTGGACGATGTTTTGACAACAGGCGCGACCTCTGATGAATGTGCCCGGATGCTCAAAAAAGCCGGTGCAGCGAGGGTTGAGGTCTTAACCCTGGCAAGGACATTGTGAACAAATTGACTTGGGAATAATTTACCTTTAAAATAGAGATTTCGTTAAATACTTTAGTAATTTTTCCATTAAACTTTCAGGGGAGGAGAAGCTAATGCCTGTTAAGGTTGGTATCAATGGTTTTGGTAGAATAGGAAGGAATTTTTTAAGAACATGCATTGGGAACAAAGATATAGAAGTTGTTGCTATAAATGACATTACCGATTCCAAGACCCTTGCCTATCTTTTGAAATATGACTCTGTCCATGGTAAATTCGGGGGCAATGTCGAGGCAAACCAGGATGGTATAGTGGTAAACGGAAAACAGATTCGTGTTCTGGCCCAGAGGGACCCTGGTTCGCTTCCCTGGTCAGATCTGGGGGTGCAGGTGGTTGTTGAATCTACGGGAATATTCAGAGACAGGGAGGGCGCCTCCAAACACCTGAAGGCAGGGGCAAAAAAGGTGATTATCAGCGCGCCTGCCAAAGATCCTGATTTGACGATTGTCCTGGGAGTCAATGAATCGGATTATAAACCCGGTGAACACCATATCATCTCAAATGCTTCATGTACCACAAACTGTCTGGCCCCTGTCGTAAAGGTCCTTATGGACAATTTTGGTTTTAATAAGGGCATAATGACAACCATCCATTCCTATACAAATGACCAAAGGATACTGGACCTTCCCCATAAGGATTTGCGAAGGGCCAGGGCGGCGGCTATCTCCATGATACCCACTACAACAGGTGCAGCGAAGGCCGTTTCTCTCGTGTTGCCGAGCCTGAAAGGCAAACTGGATGGGTTTGCGATCCGCATCCCCACCCCGAATGTCTCTGTGGTGGATTTAGTTGCCGAATTGGGCCGGGATGTTACTGTGGAACAGGTGAATCAGGCCATGAAGAATGCCTCGACCGGGAATTTAAAGGGAATACTGGGGGCGTTTGAGGAAGAGCTGGTCTCTTGTGATTTTAATGGTGATGACAGGTCTTCTATCGTTGACCTCGCATATACAAAAGTAATAGAAAGAAACATGGTTAAGATCCTGGCCTGGTATGATAATGAATGGGGATATTCCTGCCGCGTAAGGGACCTTATTCTTTATATGGCTTCTAAGGGATTATAATGGAGGACAATTGCTTTTCCGCTGTTTGAACAAGGGAATTCCCCGGGGAGTTTGAAGTGAGCAATAAACTCTTTTTAGATGATGTAAATTTCAAGGGTAAAAAGGCGCTGGTGAGGGTGGATTATAACGTTCCTCTCGACTCGTTGGGGAATATAAGCGATGATGCCAGGATCAGGGCAACCCTTCCCACTATCAATCATGTTCTGGATGATGGGGGGATAGTCATTTTGATGTCCC
Source organism: bacterium (assembly GCA_049472335.1). GTDB lineage: Bacteria > SZUA-182 > SZUA-182 > DTGQ01 > JAFGSM01 > JBLIRM01. The sequence continues at coordinate 14,509 of JBLIRO010000060.1, forward strand.
ACCTTGGAAGGCCCAACGGTATGAGAGTGCCTTCCATGAGTCTGGCTCCGGTTGAGAAAAGGCTTTCCAGACTCCTTGAAAAGGATGTAAAGTTTATTGAAGATTGCGTGGGCCCGAAGGTGAGAGAAGCAGTGAATAAGATACAGCCGGGAGATGTCGTTCTCCTTGAAAATCTCAGGTTCCATAAGGAAGAGACGGAAAACGATCCTGAATTCTCCAGGGAGTTGGCAAGCTTTGGCGATATCTTTGTAAACGATGCCTTTGCCACTGCCCATCGTTTGCATGCCTCTAATGTGGGAATTACCGAATTTATCTCGCCTTCAGTGGGCGGATATCTGATGAAAAACGAGCTGAATTATTTCAATGCCGCAATGGAGAATCCGGTTCGTCCCTTAGTGGCCATAATCGGCGGCGCCAAAGTCTCCAGCAAGATTGGAGTGATCAAGAACCTAAGCAAAAAGGTGGATAAGATCCTTATAGGCGGAGGCATGATGTTCACCTTTTTGAAGTCCATCGGATTCGAGGTGGGGAAGTCGCTTGTGGAAGAAGAAATGCTGGACGTAGCCATGGAGACCCTGAAACAGGCGAGAAAAGACGGCACAAAGCTTTATCTCCCTGTGGATACGGTGGTTGCTGACCGGATGGACCCCAAGGCAGTAAGCATGATCGTCCCTGTACAGGAAATCCCTCGTGACTGGTTAGGCCTTGATATAGGACCGGCAACAACCACGCTTTTTTCCGAGGCCTTGCGGGACGCTAAAAGCATTATCTGGAACGGACCTATGGGAGTCTTCGAGATAGACGCATTCAGCAGGGGCACATTTGCCATGGTCCAGATGGTGGCAAATTCATATGCAATGACCATTGTGGGTGGTGGGGATACTGATGTCGCCGTCCACAGGGCGGGAGTGTCTTACAAGATTTCCTATATCTCCACTGGGGGAGGGGCTTTCCTTGAGCTTTTGGAAGGGAATGAGCTTCCTGGCTTAGCAGCTCTGACAGATAAGGATAAATAAGGAGTAAAGAGGGGAGGTAAACATAGATCATGAGAAGACCAATTATTGCAGGTAACTGGAAGATGTACAAGGTTCCCTCGGAAGCTGTGGAACTGGTGAGTCAGTTAAAAAAAGAATTAAAAGGCATTAAGGATAGGGATATCGTTGTTATTCCTCCTTTCACCTCGATCTATCCCTGCAGTAAGGTCCTGGAAAATACCAATATTGCCCTCGGAGCCCAAAACATGTATTGGGAGGAGGAAGGTGCCTTCACCGGCGAGGTTTCACCTCTGATGTTGATTGATTGCGGATGCGGATATTGCGTTATCGGCCATTCAGAAAGGCGAACCTATTTTCACGAAAAAGATGAAACAGTAAACAAAAAGATCAAGTCCGCATTGAAGCAAGGCCTTATCCCTATCTGCTGTATTGGGGAAACTCTGGAGCAGAGGGAGAAGGGAGAGACCTTTAAGATTGTGGAGACACAGGTAAAAAAAGATTTTGAAGGACTCACCGATTCGCAGATGGAAAAGGTAGTTATAGCCTATGAACCAATTTGGGCTATTGGAACAGGCCGGACAGCGACCCCGGAACAGGCCAATGAGGTGCATGCCTTTATACGAAAGACATTGGCAGGGTTGTTTTATCCGGCATTGGCGGAAGAGGTCAGAATCCAGTATGGCGGAAGCGTGAAACCGGAAAATTGTGACGCTTTGATGTCACAACCGGATATAGACGGTGCATTGGTGGGAGGCGCCAGCCTCAAGGCGGAATCCTTTTCAAGGATTGTACGTTTTAAAATATAAAAAATATAATATAAGAGAAAGATATAATCTAGATAAGGAGATTTCTATGTATAGTCTAATTGTTATTATTCATTTGATAGCGTGTATCACGATGATTTTGATCATTATTTTTCAGTCCAGCAAGGGCGCGGAAATGGGGGCGGTATTCGGAGGAGGAGCCAGCCAGACCGCGTTTGGCAGCTCCGGTCCACAAAGCTTCCTTGAAAAAACAACGGTTGTTTGTGCCGTCGTCTTCATGCTTACCTCTCTCTCCTTGGCCTATATGTCGATCGGTCGTACCAATAGATTGCTGGAGGGAGAGGAGGCGCCGATGGAACAACCTATCCAACCGGCCCAGCCGCCGGCTCAGCCGGGGCAAATGCCTGCTCAACAAGGGCAGCAACCAACAATGCCTGAAGTGCCGAATATTCCGCCGGGCGAATAATTTAAACACTGTGGAGATTTAATGGATTCGAAAAAAAATCATTTTCTATTATCTTCCTGCTTGATCTTTTTTGCTATCTTGTCTGCCTCAACATTGCTGTTTAGCTGTAAGCAGCCTCATGAAGGGAAGGAAGAGGCCCTTATATCAGAAGAAGAAAGCATCCCGGTGTATGGCGACAGGATCATACTGGGTTCTATTGCAGATGCGAAGCGCCTGCTTCCCATGTTGGCCACGGACTCCGCATCCGCGGGGATAGCGGGAATGGTCCATAACGGCCTTATCAAATATGACAAGGATATAAAGGTTGTCGGGGATTTGGCTGAGTCTTGGGATATCTCCGCTGACGGCTTGATCATTACCTTTCATCTTCGTCGGAATGTGAAGTGGCATGACGGTGAACCGTTCACCGCACAAGACTGTCTCTTTACCTATAAAAAAATGATAGACCCCAATGTCGCCACCCCCTATAGCCAGGATTTTCTGCGTGTAAAAGAGGCAAAGATCTTAGATGATTATACCTTTCAGGTCATATATGAAGAACCCTTTGCTCCTGCTCTTATTAGCTGGGGCATGGGCATTATACCCAGGCACCTGCTGGAAAATGAAGATCTGAATACTACGGATTATAACAGGCATCCCATAGGCACCGGGCCATTTAAATTTATGGAATGGATAACCGGTCAGAGGATAGTACTGGAGGCATTTGATGATTATTTTGAAGGAAGGCCCTATATAGACCAGTACATTACCAGAATCATCCCCGAAAGGGCCACAATGTTCCTCGAGCTTCAGAGGCAGGGGATCGATTATATGGAACTGAATCCGGTGCGGTACACCCGGCAGACTAATACGCCCTTCTTTCAGGAGAACTTCCGCCGGTTCCGTTACCCATCGTTCGGCTATACCTATATGGGGTATAATCTTAAAGACCCAAAGTTTTCAGACAAAAGGGTCCGCCAGGCCCTTACCTATGCCATTGACAGGGAAGGTATTATAAAGGGCGTCCTGCTCGGCCTGGGACAGGTTTGCACTGGTCCGTTTCCTCCGGAATCCTGGGCATATAATCCTGATGTAAAAAGATATCCCTTTGATCCTGAAAAGGCCAGGCAATTGCTGGCTGAGGCAGGATGGGAGGATCATGACGGGGATGGGATTCTGGATAAGGATGGGATCAGATTCGAATTTATGTTACGAACAAATCAGGGGAATGAAGAGAGGGAAAAATGTGCACAGATCATCCAGCAAAATCTCAAAAAGATCGGAATCGATGTGAAGATCAACATACTGGAATGGCAGGCGTTTCTTCATAATTTTATCGACCAGCGTAAATTCGAGGCAGTCATACTTGGCTGGGCCTTGTCCAGGGACCCGGATCTTTACGATATCTGGCATTCCAGCAAGACGGGAGAACAGGAGTTCAACTTCGTATCCTATAAAAACACTGAAGTGGACCGCCTCATCATTGAAGGGGTTCGCACCTTCGATATTGAAGAAAGAAAAAAGATATATCACAGGATACACGAAATACTGGCAGAAGAACAACCGTATACTTTTCTTTACGTAGCAGATGCACTACCCATAATTGACAAGCGTTTTCATGGAATAAAAAAGGCCCCTATCGGTATATGGTATGATTTTATAAAATGGTATGTTCCAAAGGCATTACAAAGATACACCACCCCTGCCCTGACAACCTGACACCATGCTTTCTTATATAGCTCGCAGGCTTTTAATGATGATTCCCCTGGTACTGGGGATCACAATAATCACCTTTTTGGTGATACATCTTGCCCCCGGCACCCCGACCGACATCCAGACTCAAATGAATCCCAAGGTCTCTGCGGAGGCAAGAGAAAGATTGAAGCGAATTTACGGTCTGGATAAACCACTTTACAGGCAGTATGTTGATTGGCTGGGACGGCTCGCCAGATTGGACTTCGGCAATTCCTTCACAGACGGCAGATCCGTAATGGAAAAGATAAGGGATTCCCTGCCGATAACCATAATTATAAATACCCTTTCCCTTTTTCTGATATTTGTGGTAGCCATCCCTATTGGGGTGCTGTCAGCGGCAAAGCAATATTCGCTTTTTGATAAATTGACCACCATCTCTGTTTTTATAGGTTTTTCAGCCCCCACTTTCTGGCTGGCCCTTTTGTTGATGATCCTTTTGGGTGTCCGTTTCAATCTGCTTCCCATATCCGGGATCAAGTCTCTCTATCTTTCCAATCCAACATTTTGGAATAGACTCCTGGATTATGCCAGACATCTTGTGCTGCCTGTCTTTGTATCTGCCTTTGGAGGACTGGCAGGTTTGTCCCGCTATACGAGGTCCAACATGCTTGAAGTGGTCAGACAGGATTACATTCGCACTGCAAGGGCCAAAGGGCTTAGTGAAAGATCCGTGATATACAAACATGCGCTGAGAAACGCGTTAATGCCGGTCATCACTATACTGGGTCTTTCCGTACCCGGGTTGATCGGCGGAAGTGTCATCTTTGAAACCATCTTTTCAATTCCCGGCATGGGGCAGCTTTTTTATGGAAGCGTGATGGCAAGGGATTATCCTGTCATTATGGGTATTCTTTTTATCGGCGCAATATTGACACTGTTTGGGAACCTGTTGGCTGATATATCATATGCCATTGTGGACCCGAGAATAAGTTATCAATAGGAAAGATACGTATTATGAAGGTAAGTTCTTCTATTGCCTTTTTCTGGAAGCAATTTTCAAAAAACAGGCTTGCAATAGCGGGCCTGATTCTGGTGCTTTCCCTTTTTGTGATCGCAGGTCTCGCCAGGGTGATATCACCCTATGATCCCGCCCTCATCGATGTTAATCAGATATTATCTCCGCCCAGTGCGCAACATTTGCTGGGCACGGATCACCTGGGAAGGGATGTTATGAGCCGTATGCTCTGGGGGTCCAGGATCTCGCTTCTTGTCGGGTTCGTTGCCATTGGGATCGCGACCCTCATAGGCACTATACTCGGCGCGGTTGCGGGATATTATGGGGGATGGGTCGACAGCGTCATCATGCGCTTTGTGGATATAATGCTCTGTTTCCCGACATTTTTTCTCATCCTCGCTGTTATAGCTATTTTAGAGCCGAGCATCTGGAATATCATGATCGTAATAGGAGTAACCAGTTGGATGGGAGTTGCCCGTCTGATAAGGGCGGAATTCCTGAGCCTGATGGACCGGGAGTTTGTCCTTGCGGCAAAGGCGGAAGGCGCGGGGGATTTGAGAATCATATTTCGTCATATATTGCCCAATGCACTCGCACCGGTCCTTGTGGCAGCTACACTCGGGGTGGCTGCCGCGATCCTCACCGAGTCCGCGCTCAGCTTTCTTGGCATCGGGGTCCAGCCCCCCACTGCAAGCTGGGGCAATATGCTTGCCGCGGGCAAGGATAATATAGAGATCGCCTGGTGGCTTTCTCTCTATCCCGGGCTTGCTATCCTTTTTACGGTCCTGGGTTATAATCTTTTGGGAGAAGGTATAAGGGACGCTGTTGATCCCCGGCTCAAGGTTTAACGCAAAAAAGGTTATACTAAACGACCTTATTGTGTTATAATCGTTGTTATTATGAAATCCTTTGAAATGTGGAGATTAATAGATAGCGGAGCCGGACTCGCCTCCGAAAATATGGCCATTGATGAGGCTATCTTAAAAAGCTGTGAGCTGCGAGAATCCCCTCCCACTCTGCATTTTTACACATGGAAGACCCCGTCGATTTCACTTGGTTATTTTCAGGATTTTTCAGATACGGTAAAGGTAAACGAGTGTCTTGTTAAAGGAATACAGGTGGTAAGACGGATTACCGGCGGCAGGGCGGTCGTTCATCATAAAGATGTAAGCTTTTCTCTTATATTTCCGGCAAAAGGCGGGATTATACCTCCCGGTATCAGCTCCAGCTATCGAATGATAGCGCAGGGATTAATTGAAGGCCTCAGATCCCTGGGTATAATGGCTGATATTTCAGACAACAAGAGATTTCAAAACGGTTTTAAAAAAGAGGAAAGAGATCTATCCGCATGCTTTTTAACCAGGATCAGATTCGAGGTTATGGTTTCCGGGCGTAAACTTTTAGGCTTTGCTCAACGGCGGATAGGAGATTGGGTGCTTTTACAGGGAACCATTATGATTGATTTGGACAGAAGCCTTTGGACCGATTTTCTCTATTATCCGGACAGCCTTGATTCCCATGAGATTATCGACAGGCTCCGGTCCGAGATAACCTCGGTCAATGAGGTTCTGGGAAAACAGGATGATATAGTACTATCGATGAAAAAGGCCCTGCTTAAAGGATTATCAAAGGTCCTGGGGATAAGATTTGCGATACAGGGCCTCGGGTTTAAGGAATGGACCGATGTGGATCGACTTGCAGGCTATAAATACAGGGACCTTCTGGGAAAAAGCCCCGGTTGTCCTTCTCGGGAGCTTTATCATTAGATCTATGGCTTTCGATTGAGTGTATAAAGATGGAAAGGCCGTTTTTGATGGGAAGAAAAACAGAAGAATTTTTGATCAACCATGCGCGAGAGGCGAGAGAAAAGGCTTATGCGCCTTTTTCGGGTTTCAGGGTGGGCTCGGCATTACTCTGCAGGGGAGGCAGTATTTATACAGGGTGTAATATTGAAAATCCCTCTCTAAGTCTTAGTATTTGTGCGGAGAGGGTAGCCTTTGTGAAAGCCATATCAGAGGGTAATATGGATTTCGAGGCCCTGGCGGTTGTTGCTGATACTCCGTTTCTAACATATCCTTGCGGAGCTTGCAGGCAAATGATCTGGGACTTTGGCCATGAGGTTCGAATTGTTCTGGCCAATCTCGAAGGGAAAACGGAACGTACAACAATCAAAAAACTTTTGCCGAAAGCCTTTGATTTTCATCCCGGGTAAAATGGACTCCTGTATTTAGAAATCTCTGATTAAAAAAAGGTTAAAAAAGAAAGGGCCGAATGAAAAAGGTTGGAACCCGCATATATATGGTGATCCTTTCTTCCATATTTCTAATCTTAATATACCCAAAGGCAGGATGGTCATCGGAATGGATACAAATCAATACCTCGGTTTTTGAGGACAGGGATGAAACCGCCAACTCTTTCCAGGAGGCTGTTTTTGACGCCAACTATCTTTATGTGATTACATCGGATATTGACAAAGGATTTGAGAATTCGGGAGTGAAGGACCCGAACAGAAAGACAATCCTCTGGGCATCTAAGATATATGAGAACCCCAATGAATGGAAGGATAAGGTTGATGATGATCCCAATGTCTGGAAGGTGATATTTGATGAAAACACGGCAAGATTGGACAGGCTTTTTAAAGGATTTGGTGATATTTATGCCGGTATTGAATATGATGGGAATTGTCGGATTTATAGGTTTTTGGACCCGGATAAAAAACAGGAAGTAATTATTAATATCGGGGCTGAAACCAAGTCAAAATGGCGGGTGGATAATGGGAAAGGATTCGGAAGCATGCTTTATATAGGAATATATGATGAAACCTATGGTGGAAGAGTCTTCAGGAGTAATGCACCTTACGGACCTATAGGGCTTGACAACGAAATAAAAAATATCTCCGGTATACAAGCGGTAAAAGATCCAAATAGAATAATCAGTTTATTGAGCCGTATTAATGAAACAAACCTGACGGATGAAAGGCTTTTTGTGGGGACTAGGCATCCTGTCCCGGGAGCGGCGGTGCTTTCATATACATATTATGGCAGCATATGGAAGATCTCTGATCCGGATACATTTAACGATACGAACATTTCAGAAAATACTGCAGCTTTTTTATCGATGGTTGAATTTATGGGGGATATCTGGCTTCTTACGGAATTTAAGAAAGAGGGCGAGAGGCAATGGGCCTTGTGGAAAGCTGGGAACGCTTCGGGTGATCCTCAGTGGCGGAAAAAAATATCTTCAAAGGACCCGAAAGGTCCCTTTCTCGATCCGAATATTATTTCAGTATCCGAACTTCAGCCCATAGGGGAATACCTGTATCTGGCTTGTCTTTGTAACGATGGCGGAAGGATCTGGAAAAGCTACCATGGCGAGAATGACGAGTGGATTATTGTGCCCTCCCCCTCTGATCCAAATCATCTTTTCGGGCCTGAAAACCTTCTGAGAGGCATTTTTTTCGATCCCAATGACATTGATTATATCTATGCAGGCACTCAAAATGATAAAGGTTGCCAGATTTTGACGAGACTGGTCCCCAGGGTGGATATATTAAATCTGACCATGCAGGACAGATTTGTCGGTCCCCAAAAAACCGGAATCAAAATGGATTTAAAGCCTAACTGGGAAGAGCCAGGATATTGGGAAGATCCTAACCACATTCCTTCGGCCCTGGTTTTTTCCCAGAAGGACCCAACAGCAATACAAAATCATTTTATTGATCCGAACCAGACGGATTTTTCCCTGTGGGAATTAGATCCCAACAAGTTTACGAAGGAAGGAATATATTGTCTGAAATGGGAACTGGTCTATGGAAAAGACAATGAAGAAGTCATAAGGTGTCTCTCTTTTGCATGGGACGCTAACCGTCCTTCCACACCTAAGAATATTGAGATAGGCGAAGGAGATGGCCGGCTTAGTATTAAATGGGAGGTGTCTTCGGACAGCCTGAAGGACATAGCAGAAATCGATGATCCTAATTTCAGCCAGAGCATCTGGAAATATAAACTGGAATGGTGGCCCGAGGATGATTCCAACCAGGTTGAACATAGATATATTTCTCAAGAAGAGTATTCGGGAAAGGAGATAATATCGAATCTTCAGAATAATATTACCTATAAGGTGCGCGTCATGGCCATTGATAAAGCGCAGAATGAATCAGGGTGGTCGGAAGGAAGCGGGACCCCTCAGGAAACCCTGGGCTGGCTGGAGCTTTTGGAGGAAAAAGGTGGGTGCTTTATATCTTCCGTTGATTCGGGAAAAAATAAAGACACCGGAGGCGGTGGAAGGTGGCTTGCCGGGTTAAAGGCAGGGAGGTACAAACCAGCTTCCGACGAGGCGGATCTCGTCTATGGAGATGACAGGGTATGGCCGGTTCAGGCTGAGATTGGGTGGATACACAGGTCACTTTTAGAAGTCAGTTTCGGCACCGGATATATGGAGATGGATGGATCAGCGATAAAGGTTTTGTCCAGGGAAAGATCTATCGATACGGTTACCTTTCGAATAATTCCATCTTCCATGACCCTTCGCTGGATCCCTTTCGGATATTCCGGACATGTCCTGAATCCTTATCTTGGTGGCGGTATTGATGCATGGTGGTATCAGGAGGAAGAGCCGGACGGGAAGGATATCGATGGCTGGAAATATGGTTATCATGGATTATGCGGCATAAGAATGCTGCTTGATCCGTTTGATCGGAAACACGCAAGGTCTTTAGAGAAAGATTTCGGTGTTAAGGACACCTATATTACTTTAGAGATGGTTTATAATTGGATAGATGATTTTGGAGACAGCCGGCTTGATCTTGGAGGGATTTTTTATCAGGCCGGGATTTTATTCCTTTTTTAAAGAGGACCTAAAAATGGCTAAACATTGTCCTAAGTGTAATTTTTTTAATCCCTATAGCGCACAGATTTGTGGGGAGTGCGGTCATACCTTGATTTTACCTAAAACTGCGCAAAAACCGAAGAAGCAGGATCGCCTCAATCTCGCTTCCCGGGTAAGCTGGAAATCCATTGGCATTGAGAAGATGGATAGAGAGGCCGGATCTCCTCTTGTCATTTCTTTAAGCCTGTCCCTCTTTGCGTACGGGCTAATTTTGATAATGATTTCTATCATTACATGGTTCAAATTGACTTATGGTTTAAGCTTTGTAATGCTCCCTGATCATCTATATCCCCTTCTCCTGGGGATCTTTTTGGGGGCTTTCACCCTTATCCTGGCTTTCGGGATTTCGCTTCTTAAGAGATGGGTGGTTACATGGTATTATGTCTGGATCGGTGTCCAGGCGCTGGTCCTTCTCCTTCTCAGGTTTGGCTCGTGGAGGCCGGACTGGTTCTCCACAAAGGTTGCAGTCGCCTTCAGTGCAATCATTCTTATAGAGTTGATCGGCATTCAATTTGTCATAAGACTTAAAAAGGACAAGCTCTTAAAAAGTCGTTGAGCCAGTATATGGCCTTTAAATCCAATTTTGATAGGGGGGAGACAATGAAAAGATATCGGTTATTTTCAATAAGGCATTTAATGTTTTGTTTTATTCCCTTTTTAACAATCCTTATGTTATTTGTTGCAGGTTGTGCCCCATTATGGGTCGGTGCCGGTGCAGCCGGAGGTTATATTATCGCCTCTGATGAAAGAACTATGGGGCAAAGGGTTGACGACAGTTTTATAACCGCCAAAGTCAAGTCAAAGCTGCTGGCCGACTCGATGGTCAAGGCATTCAAGATTGATGTGGACACCCTGGAAAGAGAAGTGACCTTGACCGGGATTGTCAGCACAGAAACGGAAGCTCAAAGGGTCATTGAGCTGGCAAGGGGAGTTAAGGGGGTTGTAAAGGTAAAGAACAATATCAAGGTAAAATAATAGTTATTTTTAATGGGTTTAAGGATATTAAGAATTGCAAAATGCAAATTGCAAATTTTAAAATGCAAAATAATGTATTCCTTAAATTTTCATTTTACATTTTTCATTTTACAATTTTCATTAACTGCTCTAAAACCGCACGGTTTTTAAGTAGTTACATATTGTGGATGTAATGACGAACAAAGATAAGAAAAAAAATGAATGGTGGGACAGGTTTGATAAATGGGAAGAAGAATGGAAAAAAAAGCGCAAAGAAGAGCGAATGGAAGACGCAAAAAAATTACGTCAAGCTGAAGAGGATTACGACAGGAGCCTTCATTCCCTTAATCCTCTTACAACAACCCCTCAACCTAAAGAGATTTTAGCCACTCAAAGCAGGGAGCCCGGTTCTAAGAGGATTCCGCTGGAAGATCCTTTAAATTGTCCCTTGATACTGCCTGTGAGGATTATTAAGATAGAGCAGCCTGATCCCGGAGAGGCGATAGTCTTTTTTCAGGCAAAAAGTATAGACAAGGGGGAGAATTTTCTGGAACAATTAGCTTTTCAGATCAAAAAGGTTATTGAATATCTGGTAAATGAAAGGCTGCTGTTCTTTGTTCAGCCTGCAGAAAAAGGGGCTTTTGTAATACGGGTGGCTGGGGACAAAAAGGCCCCTCCCCTTTTTAATATTTCCGGTTATTCCGGGGAAGCGATTCTTATCAAGGCGCTTGAGAAATCATTACAATGGAGTCCCGGATATATATTCAATGTCCGGGACATCTTAAAAGGAATCCTTAAAAGATTACTGAGAGAGTTCGAGGATCAAAAGGAGGATTGACGATTGCCGCAAAAGATTAAAAGTGTGCGTGGAGTTTCGGATCTTCTCCCTTCCGAGATTGGTATATGGCAGTGGATCGAAGAAACCGCCAGGTCTATGTTCGAGGCATTTGGATACAAGGAGATAAGAACTCCTTTATTTGAGCAGGCAGATCTTTTTACGAGAAGTATTGGTGAAGAGACGGATATCGTTTCAAAGGAGATGTATACCTTTCCGGACCGGAAAGGGCAGCTTTTGAGTCTCAGACCCGAGGGAACCGCTCCTGTAGTGAGGGCGTATCTGCAACATAATTTGCAACTGGACCCGCAGGGACACAAACTCTATTATATGGGGCCGATGTTCAGATATGAACGTCCTCAAGCCGGAAGAGCCAGACAGTTTCATCAGATAGGCGCGGAATGCTTTGGACCTTCTGAACCGGAAGCGGATGCGGAACAGATAATTTTGACCTGCCACCTGTTGAAGAAACTCTGGACTGAAAGAAACGGCTCCGCTGTTAACAAAAAAGATGTCACACCCTTTAAGATTCATCTTAACACACTTGGATGCAGATCCTGCCGTGCCGATTTTCACAGGTTATTAAAAGAGCGAATTAGTAATATAGTTCCCATGCTGTGTGAGGACTGCAGGAAAAGATATAATTCAAATATCTTGCGTGTCCTTGACTGCAAAAATCCTGATTGTAAGGGATTGTTAAAAGATGCTCCCAGCATGATGGATAATCTGTGCACCGGCTGTGAGGACCACTTTGAGGCGGTAAAAGGGCTTCTGAATGAGGCAGAGATCTCCTATGTTTTGGATCCTCATCTGGTAAGGGGATTGGATTACTATACACGTACGACCTTTGAGTTTACAAGCCATCTGCTTGGGGCGCAGAATGCCGTTGCCGGTGGGGGAAGATACGATCTATTGGTTGAAGATTTCGGAGGGCCTCCCACACCGGCCTGTGGCTTTGCCTTGGGAATGGAGAGGCTTATTTTGGCTTTAAGCGAGACCTCCCAAAAAGAAGAAATCCTTTCTCCTTATTGTTTTTGTTTTATGGCCCATATCGGATCGGATGCCCAAAAAAGCGCGTTTAACTTAGTAAACCGGATCAGGTTGATGGGTGTACCCGTTGAAATGAATTATCAGGCAAGTTCCCTGAAGTCAAAGATGAAGCAGGCGGACAGGTTGAGAGCGGTTTATACACTTATTTTGGGAGAGGATGAGATTTCAAAGGGCTGCATAATCTTACGACAGATGAAGACAGGAGAACAGGAAGAATATCCCATGGAACAAATTCCACAGGTTCTATACAAGAAGTACTCTTCTTGGGTACAGGAGAATAAGAATGTGTACCTACTCAAAAACCGTGTAGTTTTGGAGTAGGTAATGCAAATTGCAAAATGCAAAATAAAAAATGAAAATTTAAGGAATACATTATTTTGTATTTTAAAATTTGCAATTTACAACATGCAATTTTTCTCAATATCCCCCGGAATTTCGAGAAGTTGCAAAAATATGAGAGGAGAGGTTAAGGTAAATGGGAGATTTTATTAATAATATCATCTCAACTCCGGTAGCCAATCTGCTTATCATAGCGGGTATCGCTTTTCTGGGGATTGCTGTGATTGGCAAGATTGTGGGTAAAATTGAACCAGGCAAGACCGGTCGTCTCGTATCCGGTGGCATAGGGATCATTCTGTTAGTAATAGGGCTATTAATGCATTTCGGGCAGACTGAAATGCCGAAGCAGCCTGAACATAAACCTCCTGCAACACAAACAGAAACTAAAGAACAAGCCAATATCCCCATAAATTCCGGTTTACCTGAAACTCAAACGGAAACTAAGGAGCAAACCAATACCCCTGCAAAAACTGAATTGCCCGATCTTTTTGTTTCTGAATTCACATTAGAGCCTAAGGTTCCCGTTCAGGGCAGGCCGGTTGTTGTTCGGATCGGAGTTTATAATAAAGGGAATAAACACTCGGGACCTTTCAAGGTTCAATGGTGGGCTGGTGAAAATTTTCCAGGGCCTGAAAATGAATGGAAAATCAGAGACATGCCGGCGCGCGGAGGAAGGATACTGAAATATGTTTATAGCGGATATCGTAGCTGGTATGCCCAGATCAATACAAAGGTAATTATAGATCCCGAAAATAAAGTCAAAGAACATGATAAAAATAATAACATTCTCAAAACTAGAATTAGCGTCAGGAAGAGGTAATCGTCAGATTATGCAAATATGATAATTATCTATAAAAATAACTATAAGGAGAATAAAAGAAAGTTTTTGATTTTTTAATCCAAAAATGGTATAATTTATTAAAAATTGTCTTTCAATTTAGTTTTTCTTAAGAGGTATTTCTCCAATCAAAAAATATTATTATAATAAATTTATTTATCTTAATATTCTATCGACTTAAATTTATAGATTCAAAATTTTTTAATAAGAAGGAGGATGCATATCATGCATAAAAAGGTAGTTATATCTCTATGCACATTCTGTTTGGTCCTTTGTTTTATCATTGTTACCATGCAAAAACCGGTGGATGCCTATCTCAATGGCCTCGCTTTTGGAGCTAATCCTGCTTTGCTGGATCTTGATCTGGACCTGGATTACCTAACCAGGCTTGCCGCTGTTGATTCTGAAACAAGTACCCTCGGAGGATTATATGGCCTTTATGGAATCGGAGGGTTATACGGTCTCTATGGGACCGGAGGATTATACGGTCTATACGGACTTGGAACCCTTCCTCTTCTTAATTACATAGGATATCTCTTTGGGACATACGGAACCAATATCGATAGCATATACACAAGTCCGGCAGGTCTTAGTCCCAATATCTGGTCAGGGTATGGTTTCACATACAATCCCTTATTCGGATATTACCACCCCCTCGACGTTTTTAGCAGTATGTTTGCACTGACCAACCTTTTTACCTGGTGGTAAAAGGAAGGGATATTCGGATATCTATGTCTTCCTGTATCTGAACCTTGGAAAGAAGAACCCCGTCTTTTTCATGTAGACTGAATAGTCAGGAAAATAGGCCTTCAATTTTTTCTCTTCCAGTTTTGCCCGAAGTGCCTGTAAGATGGTAAGGAAGGCAAGCATTCCATATACTATAACATTGTTGAAAACCAGGGTGATCCCGAGGAAGTGGAGGATTTCACCTGTGTAGAGCGGGTGACGTATTTTATTATAGACACCGCTTGTAATAAGCGGCCGGACCTCCACCATTATACTGAAAGACCTCTTGAGCTTCCAGAGCGCCATACAGTCAAGGGTTGCGCCAAGAATGGAAAAGAAAATCCCTAAGATGTAAAGAGTGAAGTTAAATCGGAATTTGATATGTTGCCCAATGAAATATGAGCCCACAAGGTGAAAAATGACAACAGATAGGGGAAAGGCCCTTTCCTTTATGCCGACTGCTCTTTCCATGGGTTTTCTCCTGATGACATAGCTTATGATGGTAAGGAGCATAAAGGACAGGATAAGTATGTTATTGACGGAGATCATGATCAAGAATCCGGGTTTTCCGATCCAATTGCGGATGACCCCTTTGGCCTTCCATAGAGTTCGTCCCGCCAAGGTCAGAAAGAAGAGAACAGGAACCAGATAATCCCATAGCCATTTCCTTTGGCTGGGGGATAAAAGCCAGTAGATGAAGATAAATGTAAATACAGAAAAGGAGATTATAAGCCATTCCGATTTAATAAAAGATAATAATAGCAAGATGTCTGGAGGAAATTTGATATTCAATATTTAGAATCCTTCACCAGAATTTTGGCCATAAGAAACCCGTCCTTTTCTTAAAATCAGCATAAGCAGGGACCATGCGAAGGAATTTATGCTCTTCCAGTTTCGCTCTTATTATTTCAAGGACGAGCGTGATACAAAAAACGCTCAACGCAATGGGATGGGCCGCAAGGATGGATGTCCCGAACGCGTGGATGATCTCTGACATATAAAGCGGATGTCGTATACGCTTATACATTCCCGTTGTAATAAGCTGTCTTACCTCCACCATCAGGCTGAAACATCTTTTTAAGCTCCAGAGGGCAATTATACTGAGAGCCGCGCCTGTCATTGAAATGATCACTCCGGCAAGTTCTATGAACATCGGGAACAGAAGGGGAAGGTCAAAACGCATCATAAGCCTGCCGAGCTGGAATGGCGGAAAGAAGAGGCGAAAGTTGGGGATCAGGAGAAGGGTAAATCCGGTCATTGGAAAAAGTACCGTTATAAGCGGATAATACCGTTCCCAAAATCCTTCCGCCTTACCAACAGGTTTGCTTCTTATAAGGTAGCTCGTGATAATCAGCGCGTCGAAGAGTATGGCCACCAGATTATAAATAAGATGTGAGCTAAGATTTATTATGTTCTGAGATACCCCCCCCCCTTTATCGGTTTCATATAACAGCCTCAGAAGATTTGCTAAATTACCTTTTATAATGGAAAAATAAAACAAGAAGATAATTTTTGACCCTATGATTACTACAAAAAAGTGTAAGGGCACTAAATAATCCCGAAACCATTCCCTTAGCTTTGGGGGCACAACGAAAAAGACATAAAGAAAAACAAATGCATAGTCAAGTGAAGAAGGAATAAGAATGGGAATTGAATAACCTGTGATTAATAGGAGTTTTCTTAAGAAGTAAATTTTTAAGCCTATAATTACTGCAAAGAAAAGTATAGGAACTATATACAACATAATCCATTTTCTTTGCTTAGTGTATAAGCTGGATAGGAAAAAGATAAAAAGAAAAACAAAAAAGAAGTCAAGTAACGCGAAAATAAAAATAGGTAATGCTAAATATCTTTTTATCAATAAAAAATGTATTAAAAAGTAAATTTTTGAGGCTATGATAACGCAAAAGAAAATAAATGCTTCCAGATCATTCCTCGTTCTGGAATAAAAGGACAATTGCTCCTGATTAGAAAGGGGAGTCTGAGTTTCTTTTGATAATAATTTATTTCTTTTCTTTTTCCCCATATTACATCCTTTCCTGATTAAGCTTTAAAAGCATATTCTGCTACGGTTTCAAAGTTAATTACCTTACTTTATAAGATCCCGCAGGCGTCTAGTAAATTTATAACAACGAGGCCAAATTTTGACAGTTGACAATTGATTTTGTTAACTATCGATGAAAATTTATATTTTTTTGATAAATTTTAAATCCTGATCTCAACAAGACCTAATTCTTAAGAAGTATAAGACATAAGAATAATCTTTGCAAATGAAGTGAGGATGCTTAAAATTGATAAACTTGTAAAAAAATTATTGAAAAAAATGAAAGATAAAGATACAATATAGTATCTTTATTTTTTAGTTATCCACATTTTTTATTGTACAAAATTACATTTTTACATTATTATAATAATAATTATAATTAAGTAAGATAAAATAAAAAATAATATGAAAATAGCCCGTGGCTCAAAATCATGGATTTTATCTACGTTTTTTAATAGCTTAATATTTTTAGTATTGTCATTGATTTTTATAAAAGTAGAATTAGGATCGGTTTTATTTTTAATATGCATTTGTTTTTTCTTGTTAACAGTTTTTTTCCTTGTTTTTTTCAGAGATCCTGAGAGAAAAATCGGTAACAACATTGTTGCAGTGGCAGATGGAAA
>JBLIRO010000061.1:0-13722 GCA_049472335.1 bacterium
AAAATCGGAGAGATCACCGAGCCTTGGAGTACTCCTGTTTCATTGCAAGTCCTTTTCCCTTCTTCCAGTACCCCTACTTTAAGCCATTTCCCTATAAGATGTAGTATCGTTCGATCCACTATCCGCTCCCTTATCATCCGCATTAGCCAACGATGATCGATATTGTCAAAGAAGCCTCTTATGTCTACATCCAATAGGTAGTTTACCCCTTTCTTGATGATAATAAGCTCTAGCGCCTTTAGTGCTTCATGCGCATTGCGGTTTTCCCGAAATCCATAGGAGGAATCTATAAAGCCCTGTTCATATATGGCACTTAATATCTTAACGGCAGCCTTCTGAACGATCTTATCCTCCAGGACCAAAATCCCTAAAGGACGTTGCCCTCCCTCCGGTTTGGGTAACCATGCCCTTCGGATGTCTGTAGCTCTATATCGCTTGGTCTTCAGCCGCTTCACCAAATCCGCTATATTCTCTCCCAGATTCTCACCATAAGCTTTATAGTCGACATGGTCAATTCCCGCTGCGGCTTTCGGGTTTAGCTCCCGATATGCCTCCCTGAGAGCCTCTTCATCCAATTGGTGTGCCAATGAGGTAAACTTGAGTGTTGGATTCTGCCTTGCCAGCTCTGATAGCCGATTCAGTTTCGTTGACAACTTACTTTCAGGTTCTGTGCCCATTCGCTGTTTCCCCTCATCGATACATCCATTTGTCAACCCCTTCTCTCCACCGGCATTGCCCGGCTTCATCAGTACTATGAGTTGATCCGACTACCTATGCCCCATCCCTTGGCCTCGTTTCCTCGGCTTCAGGCACCCTCTTCCCCTGATTCGCCTCTACTGCATAGAAGCGGTTTGTTCTTCGCCCTGATGCACGCACCGCTTCCTGCGTCCTCAGGCTGGGTTTTGATCAGCGGGTCCCCGTAAACCTGCAATCACTATACAGGATGCTGACCAGATTTGAAGGAAGGCATAGGTTCTCCCAGGTTCCTGTACGATCCTTTGAACAGCATGCCGTGGCCTGTGACCCCGGTGGAGTATCCGCCATCTCGCTTATAACGATGGCTTCGTTGATGTCTTCCGTCTTCCTAAAACGTCGACTTGCTCCACTCCAAAAGCATTTTCGGAGTTGTTTCACCTTCACCCTTAAGGATTACGGCCTACTGCCTCCCTGTCTACGCTTCACCTATGTGATTGCCTATATCGATGCAAGACTCGCATCATGCGGTCGGCTAACTTTGTCAGGCCGGCTTTTCAACCAACTGGATCGTACAAGCTTTGCCTGGCGCACTAAGAATTTGCTTTATCTATACAAAAGTATATTCAGGATTTCCAATTTTGTCAAAACAAATATTCAAGAAATATATATCTGATTCTGATTCTGATTCTGATACCAGGACATTGCTTTATCTGGATAAAAGTATATACAGAATTTCTGATTCTGATAGGACCAGGACATTGCTCTGATAGTCTGATTCTGATAGGATCTCTGATTTAAGAATTTTTATGATTGCTATTATCATTGCAACAACTTGTCTTCTGCTTTCTTTTAAAATAGCACCGGCTAATGAATCTAATCTATGTATAATTCCATCATGGTATTGGCTTTCCATATCTTCCTTCAATATGCCAGCCCCTTTATTACTCATATACTTGGATTCATTATGCCGTGAACCCTATAATCTATACTTTAATAGTATCAGTTTAAATCATCTTTTAGGATGTTTTCCATATACCCCTTTTATAAACACATTAAATTCCGGATTATACAACCTGC
Source organism: bacterium (assembly GCA_049472335.1). Taxonomy (GTDB): domain Bacteria; phylum SZUA-182; class SZUA-182; order DTGQ01; family JAFGSM01; genus JBLIRM01. Next base: position 1,774 of record JBLIRO010000061.1, read on the forward strand.
TTGGTATTCCTACATATCCCAATCCAGGATCAGGGTATAAAACCACGTTACCTTATACTACGTTACTTGGCACAATAATCCCATATTCACGTTTTGATTATCCTTCTTATGTTTACGGATCACCCGATTTTTACATGAATTGGGTCTTGTTACAATGAGATAAAAGATTTTCTGCTAATATCTTTATATAAAGGAAATATCGTTATGAATCATTGGGGAGTTTTAAAAGGCGTATTCGTTGTTTTTTTCTTTTTAATCGTTATGGCTCTGATATCAAGTCCTATAGCCAATTCCCAATATTGCCCATTTCTGGATTATTATTTTTACCATTTGTTGTCATCAGGCGAGTATCCTGCATCCTTGCTTTGGATCCATGCATTTCAGATTTGTTCATATTATTTTGATCCTTATGGTTTTTTTAATCCTATTGATCAAAATTTATTGGGCCATCTACACTATTCTCCATTTTTAACTTACACTGAATCAGCTCTATATCCCTCCGGAACTACTTTCCCATATTTCGGTTCCCAATATATGACCACATTTCCGTATACTACTCTTCCGAAGGCTATGGTCCCATATACGCGTTTTGATTATCCTGCTTATGTTTACGGATCACCCGATTTTTATCTGAGTTGGGTCTTATTACAGTAATAAGAAGATTTAAGTCCAAGAAACCTAAATCACATCAATTGACCTGCCATTTCCATCCCTTCATCTTTAAAGAAGAAAAGACTATTTGCCGTATAACTTCCAAAAAGATATAAGATGATTAAAAAGAAAGCAATAAGTTTATTTTAATCATTATATGGGAAAGACCTATATAAAAATGAATCGATATAACGAGGCAGAAGGATATATAAGAAGGGAAGAGATGGAAAATGGATCGTCACTGCATCAAAAGACAAGACCCTGCGCATCTGGCCCGGCAACTCCCTGGAGGTGCTTAGACTTATAAATGAAGTCAGGATTTGGGGAAAAGTACGGGGATTAACGGAAAATGAGAAGAAAGAATATAATCTGTAAAAGGCAGCAAATTTAAATAAACGGCATATTTAATTTCCTAAACCACAAATGTTATTGGATTAATAATAGTTAGATAATTAATAGGTAAAGCTCCAATAGGGAAAATTTGGCCGGTACCAATATGGCTGTGAGAAAAAAGGCCAGAATTCTTCTCCTGAATAAAGGGTCTTTATCAATGTCTGCTTATAGAAATTTGATTGATTGTAGTAAAGGTTTTGTTTTTGTTGTTCGAGGTAAGTAGGTAATAGTGACGATTTACATTGAAAATCATAAGGTTAAAGGCAGGGAAGGTTCCTGGATGGAGTCTGCAATACGGGCCGTGGATTCTTTTCAGGCCACATGACGGTTACTTCCTGCGTATGGTCTCGGAGAGCTTTTCCCTGAACAGGGAGCAGAGGGACTATTACATGCGCATGCAGAGCCATCCTGGGAGGCGGGTTTTGGTAAGGACACCCCACTTCCCTGAAGCCTTTATAGTGGAGCTGCCTGAACTAAGGTTTGATGATATTGCGGACAAATCAGAAATTAGAAAGAGAGAAGAAGAGACTAGAAGGTGGCTGGATTCGGTGCGCATCTGCCATGAAGGCAATGCCTCATTTGCTGATACACAGGCCAGTGAGACAACACCAGAGGAGCAGAAGGAACCAATACAGTCACCTTTCCCGATAACGAAGCGATGCCTTGATTATCTGGTCAACATCAATGACGACACCTTCCGCCCCTCAACAAAAAGGGACAAGAAACTGAGAATCTCCCAATGGATGGGCAACAAGATAAGGCAGGAGCTTGCAGACCAGGGATTAATCAGTCTCCACAGGGTTAGCACAGGCATCAAAAGGAAAATATTCACCCTGACCGAGATAACCGAGGATGGATATAAGCTGCTTGAAGGCATGCAGGTCAGGGTGAAAAGGCCAAGGGGCTCTGGAGGTTACATCCACCAGTTCTGGGAGCACACGGTTTACACATGGTGTCTCAGGGCGGGCTTCCCTGCAAAAATTGAGGACAGGATTTCTGAAAAGAACGTTGATGTTGGGATTCAGTGGAATGAGAAGCGATGCGCAGTCGAAATACTCATAAAAGGCATCGATAAGGAATTGTCCAACCTGGCAAAGGACATAAGCGAGGGATGGGACCAGATTATTTTCTGCGCAGAGAAAAAGGAAACCATCAAAAAGCTGAAGCAGAAAATAAGAGATCATGAGCAGTTCGGGCAAGACATGCTCAACAGCAACAGGGTCGCCTTCATGGAACTGAAATTCTTCGTATTACAGGATAAATCAAAGACCAATGAAACGTAAGACATAATACATAAAATCATGCGACTTGCGCTATGCAGTTGGTCCCCTATGCGACAACGCAAGACATAAATAGATTTTTGATAGATGTGATAGATTTTTGTTAAAAATATGTTGAAAGAAAAGGGATTATATAGATTTTGGGAGAGAAAAGAGATAAATGAATCCAAAAACAAAAACCTAAATTTAAAAAATGAATCACCCGGACATTGACACAAATTCCCAGAGTGATATCATGACCTCTGAGGAGGTCGCCCATTATCTGCACAAAAGCCTGAGCTGGGTCTATAAAAACTGGCAGATATTAGGCGGTGTTAAGCTCAGAGGTTCCTTGTTTTTTAGTAAGGAGGAACTTTATGAGCGTATCTTTAATCAAAGGAAGGGGATGGCGTTTCAGCTTTTTCCTCAAAAGAAAAAGGTACACAAGTACCTATTTCAGAACAAAGGCAGAAGCCGTAAAAGCAGAAGCAATGAGAAGGGGGGAGATAGAGAATCCAAAATCATTGATAAAGGCCCCAACAGGCATGGGCTTCTTGGAACTGGTAAATAAGAGGCTGGATCATGTGGAGGCATATAAATCATTTTCCTATTACAAGGACAATAAATATATGGCAAAGAGATGGGTTAGGCTCTGGTCGGGATTTTATTGTGACGAGATATCCGCTGATATGGTTCAGTCCCACATCCTGAAAAGGGCCAGGGTTTCCGCCTATACTGCGAATGTGGACCTGCGCTGCCTGAGGGCAATGTTTAATTTTGGGATAAAACATGGCTGGGTTTCCAGAAATCCCACAAAAGGTATTGAGTTTCTTCCTGTTGAAAAAAAGCTCAAATATGTTCCGTCAAAGGAGGATGTTTTAAGAGTGATTCTGGCAGCCGACCCCGATATGCAGGACTACTTATGGACAATTAAGGAGACTCTAGGCAGAGTGAGCGAAATCAACAGAATGACATGGGCAGATGTTAATTTTGCGGAAAGGTATGTTGTCCTTTATACCAGAAAAAAGAAGGGCGGTCATCTTACACCACGCAAAGTGCCTATGACCAGTAAGTTATACCAGGTCCTATCCCATAGGTATAAGCATAGGGACAGGTCAAAACGCTGGGTGTTCTGGCACCGGTACTGGAGCACGACTCAAAAAGATTGTGTCGAAGGGCCTTACAAAGACAGAAAGCGCATTATGAAGACTTTGTGCAGAAAGGCCGGAGTAAGATATTTCCGCTATCATGCTCTGAGGCATTTCGGGGCCTCTGTTTTGGACAGAGCCAATGTGGGTTTGGGGGCTATACAACGCATTCTTGGCCATGAAAACAGGTCCACTACCGAGATTTATTTGCATTCAATCGGAGAGGCAGAGCATGCAGCAATGGCTATTTATGAGCGTGAATGTGAAAAGTTACACCCAAAGTCACACCCAGACGAAAATGCAGGGTCACGGCACCATCCGCAACCCATTGATTTAATTAAAGCCGGCGATAGGAATTGAACATGTATCCTGCTGCCTTAAATTGCTTCATTTTAAAGGATTTTTAATTTTATATTTTTTTATCTGGCTTGAATGACTTGATTTTACCCGTACTGGAAATAGACTGGAAAAATAAACTATTAAGACTATAAATCTGAACCAGTCCCCGATTCTCCGAATTCTCCGATTCTTGCCGCTTCTTCAGAACCGTTCCCGATTTTTCATAATAATCCCTTATAAATAATCCCTTAAAATCAGAGTCCTTATCTCCTTTATCTTTTCGAGCTTAGCATCATTAGTAAGAAAAGTGTCGGCTCCTATCTCAATCGCCACGCTAATTTGGATAGCGTCCATTGTTTTGAGGAAAGGATAGTTCCCTCTCAACTTTCCTGCTTTCTCAGCTATATCTGCTGAAATCTCTACCAGAGTAAGATTTTTGCCATATCTTAAAAAATCTGTAAATCTTTTTGACAACAATTCCTTCCCTGCTTCAATCGGTTTAGGTAAGACTTCAACAAGAGTTATGACTGAAGTGAAAGCATTCAACGCTCCTGATTGAAAGGCATCCACAATCTCTTTGGTAAGAGGGCCAAATTGTGGATGAGCTTCAATATAGTAGATTATTGGTGCTGTATCTATGAAGATAGTATTAATTTTAGCGATTTCATCTGAAAAGCTCATACTCGCTCTTCCCGTAATTTGTTTACATATTCCTGGGCTTCTTCTCCTTCCCAGATCCCTTTTCCCAGCCCATAGAGTTTATTCCAGTCAAAGGTTTTTCTTCCTGCAATACCTGTTTGTCTCAGCTTGTGGATAAGCCTTTCCACCAATTTTAATTGCTCTTGAGGAGTAAGCCCTTCGGCATCTTTTTCAATTTTTTCCAAATTAGTCTTTCTTTGCATTTAAACCTCCTTAACAGTACGATAGAGCAAGGTTATGAGTTAATCAAGAATAAAGTTTGAAGTGAAAAGGGTTTCGAGTTTTATCCTTTTATAGGTTATCCTTACCGCTTCATGGTTTTTATCCTTCTTGTTTGCATGTGCAAGCAAGCCACGCCCAGGTATCAACAAATATAATCACTTCTGTTTTCCATAGAGATAGAGATCGTGATTTCCTGAGAGGTCGCTAGGACCTTCACAGCAACCTATTGCTTTGTCCAACGGATTCTTTTTTTTGTCTTTTATTGCATTTTTTTGATCGCTTTGTACTATCTTGAATCTTATCCAATGGACAAATTCATAGATCTTGGAAAGGTCTTCTTCCGGGATATCTTCCAAATCCTCAGTTATTTGCTTCTTATAATCTCTTTTCATGAAAACCGTCTCCTTGCCAAAGATAAAGAAAACATACCATTAATTTAATAATATCTATTAATTAGACTATCAGGCATAATATTATTCCTTGCCTCCATTTATAATCTTTAATTGTCTTTTAGATTGTTGTCGATATTTCAAAACTTAATCCCAAAGCATTTAAAAATAAGCGTGCATTTTTAAACAGCTAAATTGTCACAAAATTTTTAATTTTAGAAGATTTTCTTAAATTCTATCATATATTATTAAATTTTAGAAGAATTTTTTAATAGTGGAGTTAATAATTCACTATCTGTGGAACTTATTATTGAAAACCTGGCACTCAGGCAACAGCTTTTTACCTACAAGGTGAAAATATAAAATCAATAATAAAAGAAAGATATCGCTCCTTTTGGATTGCACTAAAAAAATTATGGCATAAATTGACTGATACTTTGATCTGATATCTGAGTAAGTATAAGTCCAAGAATCCGGATCATAAAAAGCGTCAATCATGGATTACATCCCTAAAAAATCCTCGAGAAATATGTTATGAATGATGTTAGAATCATCAATAGTATCAAAAACTGGATTCCTATTAGAGGATTTTACGGCTGGATTGGGATGGTGGAATTTTATACAAAGTTATCCCATTTGTTCAGTCTTTTTTTCCTTTTGTAAATCATTAAGTCTTTCAATTAAATATTCTTTCCCGTCAATTTCTTTATCCAGTGCCATTCTATAAATTTGTTCCGCTCTTTCATAATCAGGTGAAAAGTTCCTGTTCATTCCCAGAAAATACATATCGCCCCAACCAATATATCCCCATATATTTTGAGGATATTCCTTGATTAATTTTTTAAAACACCCCTCACCTTTTTCAATATCTCCAATTGCAAAATAGGACTCTGCAACCGCTCTTTTCATATTATGCAAAATCGAACTATCAGTTTCAGGAAATATGGAGCAAAATTCACTGCAATAATCTATCCTTTTTTTATAAAAAAACTCATCAATTCTTCCTGCATTCTCAAGTTCCATTTCTAAATCTTGACACCAGTTATATAAAGATTGTAGTCCGGAAAAAATCTTTTCTGCATCCTTGATATTTTTCATTTCCGGTCTAAATCTTATTTTTAATCTATTCCAGACTTCCAGCCAGATTTTACAGGCTTCGGTAATTTCTTCCTTTTCTGAAAGCGAATAACCATCTTGCATCAATTTGTCTAACTCGTCATACCCATTATTTCTTGATCTTCCTAAACAGCATTTTTTGTATTTTTTCCCGCTCCCGCAAGGACATGGTTCGTTTCTACCTGTTTTATTTTTCATTTTGGTGTTTATCCTTGGTATATGATCTTTTCTCTTTTTTTAATGTATAAATTACTTCTGGTGACGGCAGGCAAAATGTCATGTATGTTGATAATCTATTTTTTTGCCGTTTTTATGTTTCTATAATAAATACATTAGAATTTCTTTTAGAATCAGCGAGGATATTATTTTTTAAAAAATTTAAATAACCGTATAGGCCAAATTATCCCCCAGTCATCTTATTGATTGAAATGATAATACGTAACATTACCTTTCCAATTAAATCCATAGGTTCATCCATATCTTTCAAACAATCAAATACTTTTGATGCCCTGGTTGCCTCCTATAGCATGGTGCTGATCCGATACCTCATGTTAGTATTTATTCTGAATAGATATGATCTTCAAGGCCCCATTGGACCCCTATTTAAAAAGATTTCAGATAATAACTTGTATCTGAGTATAGCAGCAAAGATGTGGGACCATATCTAAGATTTTATGATCACTTTAAGTGACCTAATTTGCTATCAAATTGAACCCGACGCTATTATGCATTTTCTTGATTTTATTGAGGAAGTAATTAGAAAATATATGCTTGTTCTAAGTGCGAAACTTTAGTTACTTCTTATACATAATGAACAGATTAAAAAAACGGAATCATTTGCTTCGTCCCGTCTCAGGGTCAGAGATCATATCCAGGTATCGACAATTATTTTCATCCTTTATTCCTTTATGATTTATAATCATAGTCTGCATCATAATCGATTTTACCAAATAAATCCAAAATTTTTGCCCCATTCGTTGAATATATTCCAATAACGCATTGTTGACAGCCTCTTTTTTTGTCCTGTGGTTTAAAATATTAACAAAGAATAAAGAAAATACAGAATATTTTCAAAAGATTGGATTTTGGCCCTAACAAGTCTATAATCCTTCTTAAGAAACCAGTTTGATTATACATCAGGAGGATAAAATGAAAAAAAACAATGCAACAACCGGAGTTTGCCAGATCTGTAAAAAGAAGCTCGGCTCCAGGGAGTTAACTCCATTGGCCATCGTTAGAGAACCCATCAGGGAAGTCATCAGGGAAGACTATCCTGAACTGCCCTCGAATGGCTTTATATGCAATTCTGACCTCAACCGTTTCAGATTTGAGTATGTGAGGAGAGTCTTAGAGTCCAACAAGGGTGAAATTACGACCCTGGAAAACGAGGTCATTGATAGCCTCAAACATCAGGAACTATTATCCAACGACATAAATGCCGCTTTCGATCGACAATTGACATTCGGGGAAAAGCTATCGGACAGGATTGCCGAATTCGGGGGAAGCTGGCGTTTTATAATTATTTTTACCGGTATCCTGTTAATATGAATCACAATAAATTCCGCTCTCATATTGTGGAAGCCCTTTGATCCATATCCGTTCATCTTGCTGAATCTGGTGCTTTCCTGCCTTGCCGCCTTACAGGCCCCCATTATCATGATGAGTCAGAACCGGCAGGAAGACAAGGATCGCATGCGATCAGAGCATGATTATATAATCAATCTCAAGGCAGAGCTCGAGATACGCCACCTGCATGAAAAGATAGACCACCTGCTTAAAAACCAGTGGGAACGGCTCCTGGAGATTCAGAATATCCAGTTGGAGCTTATGGAGGAGATCGTCCAAAAATGATGGAGGCCTATGAGACAACATATAATCTCCTTATCTCTAAGTCCCTTATTCCAATCAAGGCAACATTGTAAATATCTTTCTGGCTATGTCAGGATATCTGGCAATAAACCTCAGCTCATTCTCGATAAGAGGTTTCTGGTTATGGACATTGGCATACCGGACCAGCTCTAAAACATTTGCCGCCTCTTTTTCATCGTGAAATTTTATCTCCAGTTTATCATAGACATTACGGAATCCCTTAATACCACTATATTCGCCGGCGGTTATCTGCCTGCCTGTTTCAATTATCTCTGGCTCTCCGCGCCCAAGTTCTTCAAAATCATATAGCTCATAGTTTCGCCTGTCCTTTAACGCGCCATCGGCATGTATACCCGATTCATGGGCAAACGCGTTAGCCCCTACGCCGGGCTGATTAATAGGGATCGGAACACTAAAGGCGTATGAAGAATATTTCGCAATCTTCCAGGCCGTGTTTAGTTTAATCCGTTCATCCAGGATGTACCTGTCTCTGAATCCGCTTGAATATTTTATGGCCAATATTACCGAAACCAAATCCGCGTTCCCTGCCCTTTCACCTGTCCCATTGACCGTGGTATTGATATAAGCATCCACTCCTGCATCAATGGCTGCCTTTGCCCCTGCCAACGATGTGGCTACAACCATGCCAAGATCATTATGACAATGGAGCTCTATAGGGATCTTTACTTCAGAAGCCAGATTATTTATCCTGTCATAAATGGTGAATGGATCATCAAAGCCCAATGTATCGCAATAGCGTATTCTATCCGCGCCATGCTCTTTTGCGGCCCCGGCAAATCTGATCAGATAATCCATATCGGTTCGCGAAGCATCCTCGGCATTCACCCCTATAGTCTTTATCCCTTTTTTCTTTGCCAAGTCCACGGCTTCGGTCATCTCTCTGATTACTTCCTCTTTTGAAAATTTTCCCTTGAATTTGCCCCGGATCATCTGTTCCGAGGTGGAAATAGAAAGGTTAAGGTGCTCTACCTTGGTCAGTTTTGTTCCCTGTTCGACATCTTCAGGTATAGCCCGGACCCACCCCTCCAGGATTATAGGCTTCAGCACTCCCATTTTTGCCAGCTCCAAATTTGCATTAATATAGTTTGTCTCATGTCGGGTCACAGGGAAGCCGAATTCACTCTGATAAACCCCCATTTCATTCAGGTAGATATTTATCATGGTCTTTTGCAATTTTGATAAACATATCCTGGAGGTCTGGACACCATCCCTGTTTGTCACATCTATGATATAGATCCTGGGCATTTTTCTCATCTCCTTTCAAACACCATTGAATATTAAGAATACAAATTTTTAAATCCGGTTGAAAACTTCAACAATAACCTCTGAGGGACCAAGTAATATCCAGGTAATATAAAGATGAATCACATAATTTACCAAAATTACAAGGGTGCGGATTTTCAATCAAAGCAAGCGAATCCGGCCATCAAGTCCATGAAGATATAAAATATTCAATACCTTTTCTAACTATCATCACGCTGATTGCGGCAAGCAAAAGACTTGCTATCTTTGAAACCGTTTTTGCGCCTGCCTTGCCTAAAAATCCTATTATATATTGGGAAAAAAAGAATACAATACCCGCAATCAGGATATTGGCCAAAATGGCCAAGGATGTTATCAGAAAATTATATTCATTGAGCAGAAGGATAGAGGTCGTCAATACAGCAGGCCCGGTAATCAGAGGCACGCCCAAAGGCACGGCTCCCAGGCTTTCAGGGTCCACCCGTCTCTGGGTCTTTTCCGTAGTGATTAAATCGCTTATGGAAATCACAAAAAGCAGTATTCCTCCTGCCACCATGAAATCAGCAATAGTGATGCCCAACAGCTTAAATACAGCAATCCCTATTGCCAGAAAAAGGAGGGCCACAACCGATGCAGTGATAACCGATTGATAGATGATCGACCGGATAATCTGCCTGTCCATACTTTCGGTGAGGCCTATAAACATTGGCAGAATACCAAAGGCATCAACCGCGACAAAGAGCGGAACAAAACAAAGCCAGAATTCTTTCATGTGTTTCCATAAGCGATCTAAGGCGCCTATTACCTTACAACCTGTTGTTGTTTTTAGTACATCTCATCCATTCCTCCGCCATGAGGCATGGGAGGGGGGCTCTTTTTCTCTTTGACCTCGGTAATCAAGGCCTCGGTAGTGATCATGAGCGCAGCGATGCTTGAGGCATTCTGCAGAGCAACCCGGGCAACCTTGGTGGGATCAATGATACCTGCCTTCATCAGGTCTTCATAATTGCCTGTTTCGGCATTGAATCCGAAATTATGGCTACCCTCCATAACCTTATTTACAACTATGGAACCTTCCACTCCCGCATTTTCCGCAATCTGCCTGATTGGCTCTTCCAGTGCCCTCTTTATTATATTCACGCCGATTGTCTCATCCCCTTTTAACTCAATGTTTTTAAGTGCAGGGATGCACCTGAGCAAGGCCACTCCGCCTCCCGGGACGATCCCTTCTTCCACGGCTGCACGGGTTGCATGCATGGCGTCTTCGACCCGGGCCTTCTTCTCTTTCATCTCGGTCTCAGTGGAAGCACCCACCGTTATGATCGCAACTCCTCCCACCAGTTTGGCCAGCCGTTCCTGCAGCTTTTCACGGTCATAATCAGAGGTGGTTTCCTCGATCTGGCGCTTTATCTGTTTAATCCTGCCTTCTATTTTCGATGCCTTCCCGGCACCCTCTACGATGGTTGTGATGTCCTTGTCAATGGTAACACGTTTGCACTGGCCCAAATCATCAAGCGTAATGTTTTCAAGTTTTATACCCAGATCTTCGGTTAAGACCCGCGCACCGGTCAGGATTGCGACATCCTCCAGTATGGCCTTCCTGCGGTCTCCGAATCCCGGAGCTTTGACTGCGGCACACCTAATGGTGCCTCGCAGCTTGTTCACCACAAGGGTCGCCAGGGCCTCTCCCTCCAAATCTTCCGCCACAAGCAGCAAGGGTCTTCCCATTTTTGCAATCTTTTCCAGGATGGGAAGAAGGTCCCTGATAACGGTTATCTTCTTCTCATGGAGCAGGATATAAGGATCTTCCAGAACGGTCTCCATTCTTTCAGGATTGGTGACAAAGTAGGGAGAGATGTACCCCCGGTCGAACTGCATCCCCTCGGCGAACTTCAAGGATGTGGTCATACTTTTTGCCTCTTCAACCGTAATGACCCCGTCTTTTCCCACCTTATCCATGGCCCCGGCTATTAGATCGCCTATGGTCCTGTCATTATTGGCAGAGATGGTCCCAACCTGCGCTATTTCCTTTTTGCCCCTGGTTTGCCTGCTTATTCTCTTCAACTCTTCAACAACCATGTCAACCGCTTTCTCAATTCCCCTCTTGATGGCCATTGGATTTGCCCCGGATGTGACATTTCTTATCCCTTCACGACAGATTATCTCGGCAAGTATTGTAGCCGTGGTTGTTCCATCACCTGCTACATCGCTGGTCTTTGAGGCGATCTCCCTGACCATCTGCGCGCCCATATTCTCGAATGGATCTTCAAGCGTTATGTCCTTGGCGACCGTTACCCCATCTTTTGTAATTACAGGTGAACCGAACTTTTTGTCCAAAACCACATTTCTTCCTTTAGGTCCCAGAGTGACCTTCACTGCGTGGGCAAGCTTGCTCATACCCCTCAAAATAGCCTGCCTTGCTTCTTCTTTAAAAAAAAGCTGTTTTGGCATGGTTGCTCCTAACCAAATTTAATTTTAATATGAATCTTATAGCAGATTCAAATAATTACACATCTCCGCCTTTTAACCAAATTTAATTTTAATATGAATCTTATAGCAGATTCAAATAATTACACATCTCCGCCTTTTAACCAAATTTAA
>JBLIRO010000062.1:0-16601 GCA_049472335.1 bacterium
TTTTAATATGAATCTTATAGCAGATTCAAATAATTTCTGCTATGATTCTTTTTTTCCGCCAAACTTTTTCTTTTTTTCCTCTTTCTTGGTTTTATATCCTATATAAATAAAGAAAAAGATTGTCAGTCCTACAAGAAAAAATATTGGCCAATTCTTTCCAAAATCAATCATTTTGTTTTTCTCCTTAAAAATATTGTGAAATTTCATAATAAAACTTTATAAATATCAATAATTAATCAACATCATTAAAATTTATAATCACCAAATACTTAAATAGTCAAAATATTTAAATCCTTTATTTTTAACTTATATATTCCATTAATATAATTTTAACATTGCCAGATTAGAAGAAGATTAAAATATAATTAAAATTTTTTAATTTTTCCCTTCCCAGTTCCATTTCTCCTGAGTTATTGTTTCCTTCCCGCATAATGTATGTATCCTCTAAACAAAAAAAAACAGTGATGCCAGCACAGCCAGACAGGTTATAAGGGTGAGCGGAGTCACCAGGATGCCGTACCATGTGAATTCTCTGAATGAGATATGGAAGTCCTTGTTGCCGAGTATGCTCATCCACATAATGCCGGCAAGGGCGCCGATAGGGGTCAGATTCGCACCGAGGTTCGACCCGACCGTAGTCGAGAGTATCGCCGCCAATCTTGCCTTTCCTGCAAGCCCGCTGATAACAGGGACATAGGCAACGGTCATCGGTATATTGTTCAGCAGGTTTGCGGAAAGTGCCGAGGATATGGGGCCACAACCAGGGCAATGATGCACCCGCCTAACAGGCAAAGCCCTACCAGGGCACCGACCCTGTCAGTGATTGCCGATATTGGATCGTTTTGATCGATTTCCCGGATGGGCCATGTTATATCCTTCCTGAATAGTGCATAAATCAACAACATATTTGTAACACCGGCAACAAGGGTAGGTAGAAACATCCACTGCAGGTACTTGTTGAAGTTAATCCCAAAGGCTACAGCAAGAAGTATATTTGTGGGATTTCCTATAAATTTATCATTGCATTATTCTTGATAAGTGCATGAAAATGCTTACTAATTTAGACAATATTTTTAATATGGAGGAAGAGTATATTCAATTTCAGTTATCCCTGTCAATTCCATCAGGAAATTGTGTATATTTGATAGCTTCTCCACTTGTTTCTGTTTGCCGGCTCACCATTTTGCCCAAGGTTTCTTCGTGACAAAACTTTATGCTTTTATTCTTGCCTTTTACTAACTGTTTGAGTATTATCAATAAAAGACAATACTATGATCTATAGGCTTAGGGACTTGCACCTCTTAGCTCATAACCTTACCGGCCGTAAATTAGTCAATCCACATGATTTCACTTAGCTGGCCGATTCATGATAGCCTTTGTTATTTGGGCTTAAAACAGGTAATTATAAGAATAATTAAGTTTATTAAAGAAGTACTTTAATGATTAAGAAAAAAATAGAAATAAAATGGAAAATGAAGTATAGAGGGGCATATGGAAAATCTGGACATTAAAATGTTGAACACATCACGTGGTCAAGTAGAGTATCTTGATACAGGGAAGGGGGGAAGTATACTCTCTCTTCATGGGGCGATGGGAGGATACGATCAGGCATATATTCTTGCAAGGACTGTTGGTCCATCAAACTATCGATACTTGTCACTTTCTCGTCCGGGTTATCTCGGAACCCCTCTTACTACCGGCGAGACACCTGAGGAACAGGCGGATCTTTACGCTGAGGTCATCGATCTGCTCAATATCAGGCAAGTCATAGTTATTGCCATTTCCGGAGGCGGACCGAGTGCGATTCACTTTGCCCTTCAACATCACGACCGGTGTAGTGGGCTTGTGCTGATCTCAACCTGTAGTGGTAAGGTTAAAAACAAAATACCCCTTTTTTTTCATATAATGACGCTTCTGGCCAAATGGCCGGCCTTTGTAACGATGATGAAGAAAAAAACTGAAAAGAATCTAAAAAAGGCCCTTAGGCGCTCAATATCGGACCCCGACATTTTGGAACGTACGCTCAGGGATACCGATGTGATGGCCCTATACAAGGAGTTGGCAGTGGGAGGTTTTTACAGAATGCAAGAACGGATTGCAGGAACCAAGAATGACATAAGAATAACTCAAACAAGATCTTATCCCTTGAAAGATATAACCGTTCCAACGCTTGTGGTGCATGGTACCAAAGACCCTCTCGTTTCATTTAATGAACATGGCAAGCGACTTGCCACAGAGATACCCGGGGCACAATTGTTTGCAGTAGATGGAGGAGAGCATGCAACGGTCTTTACCCATCGCAGAGAGGTTCAGGCAAAAGTCTCTGAATTTCTTCAAGGATTGAATTTGAGTGGATAGGCAAGAAAATAAGAAGAGATTGATATGTACCTACCCCAAGATGTCATTAATGTAATCATTGGATTTAGTATCATCATTGGTGCAATCGAGTGTTTCTTTGGCTACCGCATCTTCAAAGTTATCTTAGGCCTCGTTGGTTTCCTCCTTGGTGGTTCTCTGGCCGCTACTATCGGCTATGCGATCTTCCGGCATGAAACAGTTGCTTTGCTGACGGGTCTTATTGGTGGCTTAATAGGCGGGGCATCCATGGTTGTCCTGTTCTTCGTTGGAATCTTTCTCATCGGAGCCTTCCTTGGCGCGGTTTTAGGTTCCGTTCTCTTTGCGGCAGCCGGAAACAATCCAGGACCCGCTGTGCTTTTAATACTCGCTGTTATTGCGGGATTGATTGCTCTCATTTTCAAGAAGTTCATGATCATTGTTTCCACTGGATTCGGAGGCGCGTGGAGTGTAGTGACAGGCATAGCACACTTCACAGGATCAATCGATCTGACGAATTTCAACAGGATCTTCAGTTCAGCAGCGAGCCGAATCTACCCCATTCTCTTGTGTTGGCTCGCCCTTGGTATTTTCGGTGTGATTGTTCAGTATAAGTCAGCTCCATCGAAAGAAAATATTGCATAACTTGGGCATTAAACATGAAATATGGGAAACACTAGTAAGGAGAGAAAGAAGGGTATCTCGACAGTTATACCGGGCCTTCGCAAAAAAACAGCCCCTTTTCTTCCCGCGCACAAAATGAGGGCCACAACATATTGTCTCCAACAATAGATTGCTTGATATCCGAGTTTTACCCTGATACTTTTAATTGAATCATAAGATATGAATGGGACTTAGAAATAATCAGAAAGTCCCTTCCGAATATGCTCGTACTTAAGCAATGTGGTTATTGGCTCCATTTTCACCGGATCATTCTTCTTGCATCTGTCAAATCTATCACTTATAGCATCCAAAGTATCATCCGACTCAACAAGACCGTTCAGGATTTTCCTGAACAATGGAACAATATCAGGAAAAATTTCTTTTTCCAGGATGACGGGCCTTCTCTCGATGACAACAATTTTCCTGGGATTTATCTGCAGCGTCTTATACGGATAATGGTAGGATATCCTAGGAACCATGGCTGTTTTAAAATAACTCAAAAAGACCGGATGATTGTTCAATTCCAGTTTATTCCAAGTCCTTTCATTAAGATAGAGCCTTTCCTTTGAAGAATTGAAACAGAAGGTGTTTTCATCCAGTCCCTGACTCTTTAAGGATTCAATTACGCTGTTTGCCTTCTCCCGGTTTATTCTTATGGACAGACTCCGGATGAAAGATGCCCGGGTGATGTCCTCGTGAGGTTTTACTATGAGTTTTGCCGTGCGCTTTCGGGCCGCAAGGGATTGAAAATGATATTTGTAATCAAAAGAACAATAATTCACCGGAAGTGCAAGTTGATTATCTATAACAAATTTAAGTATTCGCAGGGCCGCAAGCTCGGACTCGAGCACTGTAACATTTTCTCCATGGAGCAATGTATATCGCCGCTTTACCATTTTGGAACAGTTATAAACTGTGCACCGAAGCTTATGAAGGTTAAGGTAACTTACCCCGGCGCCTTCAAGCTTAAATACCAGTTTTTGAAGGACGGCCTCATCCTCCGGTATCGCAGGGATTTCAACAGTCACATTCGGTATTCGGCCTAATGCCAATTTCAGCTTATCGAGGCTGTAATTGACCGCACTCAGATCAAACCTTATCTCATCCAGGCCCGCGTCTTTCAGGCGGCCGATAATGGATTCCGTCAATAAAATCCCGTTTGTATAAAGCCAAAGGTATAGATCCTTCCCAAAATGCCTCTTTATTTTAGATATAAATGAGAGGGTCCTGTCGAGCGTCATCAACGGCTCGCCGCCGCTTATACTTGCCCCCCTGAACCGGAAATAACGAAGATATTCGACATAGTCTTCGGGTCTTGTAAATACTATGGTATTGGTTGAAGGTTCTCCTTTAACCTTCTGACTTGCAGGGCAATAAAAACAACCGGCATTACAGATGTTGTTGATAAAAAGGCAAGACCAGCTCCCTTCTCCGCACAGGCGGCATCCGGGTGACAATCCCATAAAATGCGGCTTCATATCCGCATATTCACATTCTATCCTGGCCGAGACAGAAGCAAGCAATTGATCACGCTCTTCTTCGGCTGCCAGGGCCTCCTCAGGGGTGATCCATTTCATGCCTTGATAGAGATCACCATATTCCTGTCTGGCAAGTTCGTCATATTCGAGCATTATGCGATCCATTTTTAACATATAACCTGAAATTTTAGGCCTCATTCCGGGACACGGAAATGTCAGGAGCCAGGAGTCAGAATCCGGCCTTTTCAATTTACCGCTGACTCCTGGCTCCTCAGATCTAATTCCTTAGAAACCGGAATAAATAAAAAATTTTTTACCATAAAGGGTATTGGCAACTAAAATTGAAAGCCCTTTCTCTTCATAGGGAGTTGTCCGGTTCCGGATCAATATGAAATACCATGTTCATTGAGCTGTTCTGCGACATAATTTATGGTGGCATTAATTTCTGTCATATAGTCACCAGGTATAACATATAACAGAGTCACCTGTATTGCCTGTTCAATCATGGGCTTCGCCATTTCCGGAGTAAGCCCCGGAACCGATATGCCAAAATCTTCAAGATAAGATAACATTAAGGATGCATATTGTTCAGCGATTAAACCTATCGCTGTATTTTCATCCTGCATGAGTATATAACCCATAAGGATCGTTGACTTTCTGAATTCCTTTTCCTGTGAAACTATAATCTTAAACGCCTCACTGTATGGGATATGAAACTCCCTGCTAAAATCACGGGCGTATGCCTCTTTTAAAAGCAATGGAAAGCTTTTGTCCCTAAGCAATGCCGAAGAGTATATCTTAAGGCCTATATAAGGATCAGCGCGCACCATAAGGAAATCACCAGCAACCTCAACGATGTTATGGCATAATTCTATACGTATGGGATAATTATCTTCTCCTCCCAGGCCAATGGAATCAAATACACCAGAAAAAGAGAGAAGCCTTTCCAGTTCTACTGCCTTGCAGATTACATATCCTGCTGGAAGGTCATCAGGAAATCCTTCCGGGGGATAATATGGGGGCCGGGCCATCAAGTGGGCTGTTGTATCTGCTCCCCATACATTATTATGCGAGACAAAACCATAAGCCAGTGACTTTTGAAACCCGCACCGTTTTGCAGATTCCCACACATTCATGAAATTTTCCTGACCTGACGGTATGCCGTGAGTTTGGTCATAGAGATAACCGGCATAGGGTGTACCAAACATAAAGTTAAAAATATCGGGAGCCATAGCCCCGTAAATCTCATTTTGGTTCTTCAAACCCGCTCCTTTGCCAATCTGATCGGCGATATAAGCATGAGTAGCTCCGCCCCACGAATAGGCCATAGAAGAAATTAAAAATAATAAAATTGAAATTGAAATAATCAATGTCCTTCTCATTTCTGTCTCCTTTTACGGTTCTTTCTATAATACTATTCAGGATATTCTTACCCAATCTATCAGTCTATTCTTTCCTATTTTACACCTCCTGCCTCCCACCCTCAGTAACAATAAAAAAATAATACTTATAATAGTAATTATATATTATTTATCCATGAGAAAGATTAAAATGCGATTAAAATAGAATTAAAATTTTCTAATCTGAAGAAAAGGAATTACATATGGATTCTTGACCTTACTTAAGATACCGTAAACAGGGATAATCAATAAATATTTGGGCTGATCTTCTTTATTTTTTCCTTTTAAAAAAGTATATTAATCTTCCAGCAATATTTTTGCTAAAAATACTAAAGAAACTCCCTAAGCGGCTTAATGATGAATCAATGTGCCTTGGTTCCCGAATTTTTTCAACGGGGTAAATCCTTTTTCTGACACCATTAACTAAATGACCTGTTATTTCAAAAACCTTTTCGTCAGGCACACCATCATAATGTTTGGATTTTAATCGCATATCACATATATCATTAATATAATCGATAGCAATGAATCGCCCTGATGTATCAAGGGCAATCTCTGTAGAAAAAAAATCCAGCCTGGAAATCCTTCCTATTCTCTGGGTAATGGTTCGTAATTCATGGAGATCAAATCTCTTTTCATCCTCTTCGGTTAAGCTATTGTAAATATGGGTTTGATCATCCCACCAGCAAATTAATACTTTATTTAAAACATAATAAGCTCTAAACCATGCCCTTTTGTCATCGAGACAGGCGGGAGATATATGCTGCTGTAATAGGTAACATGATTCAGGATTGGATTTTCTTTCATATTCAATATCCTGTTCTGTTTTTGCATCCTTGACTACACCGATACCGCCTCCGGAAGTAACCGCTGGTTTGATAATAAAGGGAGTGCCCAATTCTTCAATGCCGCTTAAATCCAATCCCGGTTTTTCCTGAAAAGGAGGGAGAATGACTGTTCGGGGGACATTTATGCCTGCGTTAGCCAGCTCAAAATGCATAATGGATTTATCGCAACTTTTAACACTATGATATGAATCATTCAAAAACCAGCAATTACAGCATTCTTCCTTAATCGATTTTATAAATGAGATAAAATCCTCATCCTCATCAGAGGCCCTGTCAAGAAACGAATTAAATCTTATATCACCTGAATGGAGCTTATCTTTTGTTTCTTCTAAATTATCCTTATGGATAATATAGCTTTGAATATTATATTGCTGGCATACCCTATCCAAAATATTCACAAAGTCATTATCATATTCCCATTTCCATGCAATTCCAAAATCGACTTGCAACAATAATATCATCACCCCCTTCCCTCTCAAGACATTATAATAGATGCTATTGATATCTATCAACTTTTTGTTTATTGTATCTATTCAATGATTTGTGGATTGTTAACAATTTCTTTTTATTCTATACATTCAATAGCTATAACTGGATAACACTTTGTCTTGAGAGATATTTACCCTTCTATATCAAGTGGAAAGGAGGTATCACTTATCAGTTTTAGAAATCTTTAAGATTTTTTGTAAAAAGAGGATAAAAAAATCAGTTAATGCCCAGCATTTCTTTTAAATATAATCTAAGCGGCCTTCCTGAATCTATTCTGTGCGTATCGCCTGGACGGATCATTGGGCTGCGGATTCTCAGGATCAAACTGCCTGTATAAGAGCAGCCATTGTGCCGCCTGATAAAAGGTGGCATTAAGTGGAAGCCGAATGCTTCCCAGTTGAGGGAAAATGTACTCAAGCCGGCGGGAGCAGTCACTGTAAACGGGAGGGATTAACTTGATGTTTCTTTTCGGTGGAGGCATTCTCCAGCATGGCCTGAACTGAACCGCTCCGTATTTATCCCTGATGCCTCCGAATCCAAAAAGTCTGCATATTAAGGGTCTAAAGGGATAAATGGTGCAACATTTCTCCAGGGTATGATCATAAAAAACACATTGACCTTCAGGATTTTCCAGGGCAGCTTTTGCCAAAAGATCTATCTTATCGTTATCTATAGCCCATTGGGCAGATGGTAATGCAGCCAGCACTGAATCCTCGGGGTGATCATCCCGGCAACAGTCACCACACCCGGGAGGACACTTCAATCCAATACCATACCCTAAACGCAATGCCTTCATTTCCGTATGGAACAAAATGCCCCTGATTGTCCGGATAAGCTGATCAGGTTTTATCGTATACATATTCATCTTATATTCCAATTTATATATTTAACCGATTAATCTTATGATTTTTATTATTCTGATAAAGTTTTGTGGTATCTTAATATGAAAATATTTTCTTTAAAAAGTAAAAGTATATTCTTTAGACAGCGAATTTGTCAATAATCCAGGTTCAGTAACCCCGGTTCAGTACCCGGGTTTGGTATGGGTTCAGTATGGATTTTGCTTTATTGACCAGACGATTTTGATATAATTGGGATAATAAAGGAAACTGAAGAAACGGGAAAAGGAATTATATATTATTATGCAAGATCATGAAATTACATACAAGATAAAGAAGAGCCTCACCTACTCTATCCTTGATGGGACTTTCTATTCAGCAATGGTTGGCTTCGGGGAATCCTTTTTTCTGTCTTTGCAGTGTTTTTGAATGCCAATAATATCCATTTAGGAATATTGGGTTCGCTGCCTCATACACTAGGCTCATTGTCCCAGATCTATTCAAATAAACTACTAAAATTAATGAAATCCAGAAAAAGGCTTATTTGCTCATTTGCCTTTCTTCAGGGAATCATGTATATCCCGATCGGGCTTGTGTTCTTTTTTGGCAATCTTAGAATAATATACCTCATATTTTTTGTATGCTCTATTGGATCTTTGGAATGATTCTTAATCCAGCGTGGAATAGCTGGATGGGGGATCTTGTGGATGAAAATGAAAGAGGGGTATATTTTGGTCAAAGGAACAAGATTACAGGTTTCATGGCCTTTCTCTCCTTCATAGGAGGCGGATATATTTTACAGTTGTTTCTCAACGGGGTCCAAACACAATATAAGGGATTTATTATAATATTTGCCCTGGCACTGATCTCAAGGCTGTTATCCTTTTTCTTCTTAACCCAAAAATATGAGCCGGAGTACAATGTAACCAATGAGCACAAGATACGTTTTATGGATTTCTTAAGGGAAGCAAGGCACCAAAACTGCGGACTACTCATTTTTTATCTATCCCTCATGAATTTCGCTGTTTATATTGCAGGCCCGTTTTTTACTCCATATATGCTCTATGATCTGAAATTTGATTATAAGACCTTTACCATGGTAAATGCCGCTTCCCTTATCATAAAATTCCTGACAATGCCTTTATGGGGAGAATTTCTCGACAAATACGGCACAAAAAAGATCCTTGTGATATCGGGTCTCCTGATGCCTGTAATCCCTTTGTTATGGACATTTTCATCGTCAACACCTTATCTTGTTTTGATCCAGGTTTATAACGGCTTTATATGGGCGGGATTTGAGATAGCCTCATTCAGTTTCTTATTTGATACCACACTCCCGAACCAGAGAGCTACATATGTGGCTTATTATAATGTCTTGAATGGGATTGCCGTATTAATAGGCGGGATATTAGGCGGTATCATTGTAAGATATAACAGCCTTTTTGCATCCGCTTATTTTCTTGTGTTTATTTTGAGCTTCCTCACCAGGTATGCAATATCCTTTTTCTTTTTACCCAAGTTAAAAGAGGCAAGGATTGTAGAGGAGATATCCTACGGCAAGTTACTCCTGAAGATCTTAACCACAAGGCCTTCAAGAGGGATAATTTATAGCCCCGTAATCCTCAAAAAGGAACAGACACCCGATCATAAAAATAACTGTTCACCTTATTGAGATTATTGACACTTTCCGATTTCTCTGATTTAATTTTTACAAAGAACATGTAATAAAATTAAATATATTAAAGGTGATGGATTCGTAAAAAGTTATTTCGTCGTCTCCGGGCCTTTTTTGAAAGCCCTAAAGCTCGCTTTGCTACGCTAAGGGCCTTTAACAAAAAATGCCAATGACTCCTTCAATGACTTTTTTACGATCTTATCAGAGACGTCCGATGTTTCTCCCAACAACACTTGCAGAAATAAAAAAACTTGGCTGGAAACAGCTTGATATTATAATCATCTCAGGAGATACATATATTGACAGCCCTTACATAGGTGCGGCAGTGATTGGCAAAGTGCTGCTCGCACGCGGGTATAAGGTGGGAATAATCGCCCAGCCCGATATTACTTCCGGAGATGATATTTCACGTCTTGGTGAGCCAGGTCTCTTTTGGGGCGTAACATCAGGAAATGTGGATTCTATGGTTTCAAACTACACCGCCTCCAAAAAAAGAAGAAAAAAGGACGATTTCACACCCGGAGGGATTAATAACAGAAGACCTGACAGGGCGCTCATTGTTTATGTCAATCTAGTTAGAAGATATTTCAAAAATACGGTTCCGATAGTAATAGGCGGCATCGACGCAAGTCTCAGAAGAATCGCCCATTATGATTACTGGACAAATGGAATAAGACGGTCGATCCTCTTTGAGTCAAAGGCTGATATACTTGTTTACGGAATGGGTGAAAAGGCAGTTCTCGACCTCGCGGACAAACTCAAAGAAGGTAGAGATTATAAAGAAATTAAAGGGATTTGTTATATTGACAAATCTCATAAAGATGGATTTCTGGAGCTTCCTTCCTATGAAAAGGCATCCAAAGATAAAAGGCTTTTGGCAGAGATGTTCCAGACATTCTATAAAAACAATGATCCCTTAACAGCAAAGGGTATGACACAAAAGTACGGAGACCGGTATCTGATTCATAACCCTCCTCAAGCATTGCTCACGTGCAGGGAATTGGATCATATTCATAATCTCCATTACGAGCGGGATGTTCATCCTTTTTATAAGAAAAAGGGGGTCGTGAGGGCCGTTGAAACAATACGTTTTTCTATCATCAGCCACAGGGGCTGTTACGGGGAATGTAATTTTTGTGCCATCCCTATCCATCAGGGAAGGGCTGTCATATCCCGAAGCCATGAGTCAATCCTAAAAGAAGTCAAAGAGATTACCGGACACCCTGGATTTAACGGCATTATCTATGATGTGGGAGGGCCGACTGCAAATATGTATAAGATAGAATGCAGGAAAAAAACAAGATCCGGGGCCTGCGCAGACAGGAGGTGCCTGTATCCGGCGATTTGTCCGCATTTAAGAGTAAATCATGAATCTCAAATAAATTTATTGAAGCAAATAAGGGAAATGCCGAAGATAAAAAAGGTATTTGTGGCATCCGGTATTCGGTATGATCTTGTTCTGTTTGATGCAAAATCAGGAAAAGATTATTTGCGGGAGCTTGTTGAATATCATATTTCCGGACAATTAAAGCTGGCTCCCGAACATTCGGAAAGTCATGTTCTTAAACTTATTGGAAAGCCTGACGGACAGGATCTATTAATCTTTAAAAAGCTTTTTGACAAACTCAACAGGCAAAAGGCCAAGAGACAGTTTCTCACCTATTACTTCATCGCCGCTCATCCCGGCTGCACATATAATGATATGAAAATACTCAGGATATTCTGTCAAAATTATCTCAGATTACATCCGGAACAAGTCCAGATTTTTACTCCAACGCCATCTACCTATTCATCACTAATGTACTGGACAGGAATGGATCCGTTTTCAGGAAAAGGGATCTTTGTCGAAAAGGATATAGCCAAAAAGGAAAGACAAAAACGTGTATTAAAAGGTTTCCATAAAAGATCCTAGCCTAAAGACTCAAAACATCAAGTGAGATCAAAGGCCTCAGAATTAAGGGTCATAAGAAGGACAAGGATTGGGTCTCAAATGATTTTCCCCTGGGGAGAAATTTACAGGAAAAATTGATTTTACACGAAATGAGAATATAAAATAGAAGACTTGTTTCCGAATGAAATGAAAAGGTCAGGGGCGGAAAAATGGCTTGAATAAGGATCTTGCTTATTCAATCCCTGAAAAACACATTGTATTGATTTTGATGATTAAGCATTATTCGTTTTGAAACCCGGGAAAAAAATATACTTTATCTCTGATGCACATTTTGGCATTCCGAATCTTGAAGAAAGTCTTGAAAGGGAGAAAAGACTAGTCAGATGGCTCGGGGAGGCTGAAAAGGATGCCAAGGAATTTTTTCTGCTGGGAGATATCTTCGATTTCTGGTTTGAATATAAAACCGCCGTACCCCGCGGGTTTGTTCGTTTTCTTGGAAAATTGTGCGAGATCACAGACTCAGGTATCCCTGTCAACTTTTTTACCGGAAATCACGACATCTGGATTTACGATTACCTTCCGAAGGAAACAGGAGTAAAAATTCACCGGGGCCCCATAAGGCGTAGATTCAATGGAAAGACTTTCTTAATAGCCCATGGTGATGGATTAGGACCGTCCGACAGCTATTTTAAAATCATTAAGAGGGTTTTTAGAAACCGCCTTGCCCAGCATTTGTTCGCACTTATTCATCCGGATTTCGGTATTAAGCTGGCCATGTATTTATCAAGGAAAAGCAGGAAATCCCTTCCGGAAGAGGAATTTTCCTTTAAAGGCGAAGATAAAGAATGGCTTGTCTTATACGCCAGGGGAATCCTGCAAAAAGAGCACATTGATTATTTTATTTTTGGCCACAGGCACGTTCCTATTTTGTTCAAGCTTAACGAAAAAAGCACCTTTATAAATATAGGCGACTGGCTGACCCATTTCACCTATGCGGTTTTTGACGAAAAACGGGTCGATTTGCTTAAATATAAGGATTAATAATCCCCGGGCATTTCATCCTGAAACCGTCTCTAAAAAGAACCTGTCCATATCTCCGGACTTTTGCCTTTTAAAAAATATTATAAATAAAGTATAATAAAATCAGAAAAGAGTGCGCATCTTTAAACAACTAAAATGTTATAAAGATAAAAGGTTAAAAAATGAGGATATTACTAATCGAAGATGAGCTGAAAATCGCCAATTTCATTGAACGTGGTCTTAAAGAAGAGCATTTTGCTGTAGATATAGCTTACAACGGAGAGAATGCCCTTTATTTATCTGATATTTATACTTATGATCTGATAATTCTGGATCTTATGTTACCTGACAAGGACGGCATATCCATTTGCAGGGAGATTAGAAACAAAAAAATAGACACCCCCATACTGATGTTGACAGCCCGGGATGGTATCAAAGATAAAGTAATGGGGTTGGATTCCGGGGCTGATGACTATCTCACAAAGCCCTTTGCTTTTGAAGAGCTTTTAGCCAGGATAAGGGCCTTGCTTCGAAGGAAAAGAACAGAAAAGACATCTACGCTAAAAATAGCCGATCTGGAATTAGACCAGATAAATCATAGGGTCAAGCGGGCAGGAAAGGAAATCGATCTGACAAACAAAGAGTATGCCCTGCTTGAATACTTGCTTCTTCATGCTAATCAGGTTGTAACGAGGACAATGATTTCCGAACATGTATGGGATGAGAATTTCGACTGCTTTACAAATATTACAGATGTTTATATTAAAT
Source organism: bacterium (assembly GCA_049472335.1). GTDB lineage: Bacteria > SZUA-182 > SZUA-182 > DTGQ01 > JAFGSM01 > JBLIRM01. The sequence goes on from JBLIRO010000062.1 coordinate 13,406, forward strand.
ACCTGCGCAATAAAATTGATAAGGATTTCGCCAAACAACTCATTCATACGGTCAGGGGGGTCGGGTACATCCTCAAGGAATAACCTGCATGAAGCTTAATTCCATCCGATTCAAGATAAGTGTTTTATATGTGGCCATTTTAGGGGCCATTTTGATTATTTACAGCACTTTTCTCTATTTTACCCTTCATTATACCCTCTATCATGAGCTCGATGATGATCTTATATTAAAGGCAAAAGAGATAATTCAGACAATCGATTTTTACCTGGAGTATCTCGATGACACTCAGGATGCCCTTCAGCTTGCAGTCCGGAAGATAATACAGTTCGAAGAAGAGCATCCTGATTCCTTTGAAATAAAGGAATTCGATAAAATAAGGCAATTCGAAAATATGTGGCTCCAGCAGGTGGATAAATACGACCTGAAAGAGGATTTTATAAATTTTTCAGACTCCAATTTCAAGTCAATAATTCATTCTGACAATTTCAATGAAAAACTGCTGAGTGTGTTTGTAAAAAATCTAAAAAGGGATTCCAGGAAAAATCCGGCATTTATAAATATAAATTTAAAAAACAACAGAATAAGAACCATCCTTATTCCTTTTTTTTATAAAGATCAACAATATTTCCTGCAGATAGGAACTTCTGTTAAACCTATTATCCAGATTTTAACCAATAGATTATTATATATAATTATTACCATTCCTGTTATCCTTTTATTTGCGAGCTTTTTGGGGCGGCTTATTACTGCAAGGATCTTAAAGCCGGTATTCGAAATCACCAGAACAGCAGAGAATATTACACACGAAAATTTAAGCGAACGGGTAAAATCGAAACATATTGACCAGGAGATGAGATATCTTGTCAGTGCATTTAATGATATGATAGGACGATTGGAGGAATCCTTCAAATATATATCCGAATTCAGCTCCCATGTAGCCCATGAGCTAAAAACCCCTCTGGCCATAATAAAGGGAGAATCCGAACTCGCCTTAAGAAAAGATCGAGAAGTCGAAGATTATAAAAGGGCCATCAAAATCAATTTAGAGGAAACCGAGAGAATGCTGAAGGTCGTTAATGATCTTCTTCTGCTAACCAGATTGGATTATCGGGATGATGTTTTTAAATTCGAAGATATTGATTTCAAAAATTTTCTTCTTGAAATATACGAACAGAGTCAGATATTGGCAACTGTAAAAGAGATTAAAATAAATATTCACATTTTAAATGAAACAATATATGTGAATGGGGACAAATTGCATTTAAGACGGTTATTCTTCAATATCCTGGACAATGCCATAAAATTTACTCCGGAAAAAGGCAGAATAGATATATTTATAGTCATCGATGATAAAAAGGTGATGGTCTCTATCTCAGACACTGGGATAGGAATTTCGGAGGAAGATTTACCGCAGATATTCAACAGATTCTTTCGTGGAGACATAGAAGAAAAGGGCATAGAGTCCGGCAGTGGGTTAGGGTTAAGCATAGCCTCATCCATAGCCAAAATCCACAAAGGCAGCATTTGTGCGGAGAGCAAACCCGGAGAAGGTGCTACCTTTACCGTATCCTTGTCTGTTCTATGATATCTCTATCTCTCTTCTTTTCCATTTTTCTTCACAAGGAACTGAGTTATTGATCCGGAAAGTAAATAACGCCCTGCAAAATTGATTGGTCAAGATTATAATTTTATATTTTTCAGCTTATTGAACATCAAAAACATAAATAGATCTAATAAACATATCGTCTCCATAATAGTAAAAATTAAATCATATGATTTGGATCAATTCGTCGTTACATTAATACTCACATATAGATACAGTGTTTCCGTAGTCCAGTGTATACAATCTTAATACTGAACAATCGATGACAGAATTCGGTCAAGAGCGGATATTTCCCATAAAGAAATGCATATGCAAAGTTTTACCAAACGATTTCTAATATTTTGAAAAGAAAAAAGGGTCGCGAATGCAACCCTTTGGTGATTGGCATCCCCAAGGGAAGTCGAATCCCTGTCGCCGCCGTGAATGGATTAGCTATCTCATTATTTTCAAATAATTTGTTTAACCCAACGTGCTTCGAATGTGCTGACGACATGGACAACGGAACATACAAGATTTGTCCAAGTACTTCTCGATATTTTTCAATGTCGTCAGACGTTTGTTAAGTGATATCGCCAACTCCCTTAAGACTCCAGTTGTTACCAACAGGCGTATGAATATCAAAGCCTCCGGTCCGTGTGCCATTGTCCATTGGCCAGTAGTGCACCTGTCCGTCGTTGCGTTGCCAGATGATATCGGCCGTGCCATCGCCGTTCACGTCGCCCACACCCTTTAAACTCCAGTTGCTGCCCACCGGCGTGTGGATATTGATACCGCCGGTCCGTGTGCCATTGTCCATTGGCCAGTAGTGCACCTGACCGTCATTTCGCTGCCAGATAATATCTGCGGTGCCATCACCGTTTACATCACCAACACCCTTAAGACTCCAGTTGCTACCAACAGGTGTATGGATGTTAAATCCACCGATCCGATTGCCATTGTCCATCGCCCAGTAGTGTACCTGCCCATCGTTGCGTTGCCAGATGATATCGGCCGTGCCATCGCCATTCACGTCGCCCACACCCTTTAAACTCCAGTTGCTGCCCACCGGCGTGTGGATATTGATACCCCCGATCCGTTTACCATTGTCCATCGGCCAGTAATGGACCTGTCCGTCGTTGCGTTGCCAGATGATATCGGCGGTACCATCGCCATTCACATCGCCAACACCCTTCAGGCTCCAGTTGCTGCCAACAGGCGTATGGATATTAAAGCCACCGAGTCGACGCGCAGTTTCGATTGGCCAGTAGTGCACCTGCCCATCGTTGTGTTGCCAGACGATGTCAGCAGTGTGTTCACTGTTGCCTAGCTGCCAAATAATGTCATCGGTTCCATCTCCATTCACATCACCAACACCTTCTAGATTCCATTTCACACCAACAGGCGTATGAATATTGATACCACCAGTCCGTTGACCGTTGGCCATCGGCCAGTAATGCACCTGTCCATTTTTGTGTTGCCAGATGATGTCATCGGTACCATCCCCGTTTACATCGCCAATTCCTTTTAGATTCCATTCCACACCAACAGGCGTATGAATATTGATACCACCAGTCCGTTGACCGTTGGCCATCGGCCAGTAATGCACCTGTCCAT
>JBLIRO010000063.1:0-29609 GCA_049472335.1 bacterium
AAGACAATATTGAACCCAGAAGTATCGTAAATACTGATGGATGGAGAGGATACAGCTCTGTGGGAGAAAAAGGCTATCAACATATTGTTAGAAAAATTGCAGGAAGTGGCAAAGAAGCTGCGGACCTGTTGCCTAATGTTCATTTGGTAATTTCTCTTGTAAAACGTTGGTTGATGGGAACCTATCAAGGTTCCGTTAGTTCTGAACATCTTCAATATTACCTCGATGAATACGCTTTTCGTTTTAATAGGCGATTATCAACACATAGGGGTAAGCTTTTCTATCGTCTATTGCAACAAGCTGTAATAACCGAAGCTACTCCTCTTAAAGAAATATTTTCAAATAAATCGACGAGTAAAATGCAAACTTTTTAAACACTATATATTGTGTTCACTTGAGTGAAGGGAATACCCACTTAGTATTTTTCATTTTAAAATTTTATAGTATTCTAACAAAATAAATTCTTCTTCTCTATAGGATTATGAAAAGTTAATCGAGGTATTCCATTAGGGCAGAAGAAATCGGAGGGTAGCAAAGATGTATCCTCCAGACAAAATTAAATCCAGTAATAAAAGGGGCCTTCTTTTAGGTGATCTGATACCATGTTATTTCTGCAATTTATTTCATTAATTTTAATGATAATATTTTTTTTGCTTTCAATCGTTGAATATGCAATGCTAAGAAATATGGTTGAGATCTATTTTAGAAATGGACCGTTTCCAATAAAGAAGATTATTAAAAGCTCGTTATCTACAAAAGATATGATTGTTGAAATAATAAAAAAAAATAGTGGTAACGAATTATCTTTTAGAGTCTTAGAGGATGGCATAATGCTAAGCCATAGACCATCGATGTTGCTTTTCTTTTCAAAGGGTATTTTCCCTATGCAAAGGATTTTTATTAGTTTTCCTCAGGATCTTGCAAGTGGTGAATTCCTTTGCGAAATTCGCCCTTTTTATTCAGCATTTTTATTGCCGGTCTTTATCGCATTCTCTTTAATTTTCAATTTTATCTTCCAAAATCAATATTTAAATACCTCTGCAAAATTATTTGAATTTATCGTAGTTTTATTTGTGGCCCTGGGAATATTCTTCCCATTTCGTCCAATACCCAATTACATTAATCGCCTGCAAAGTTTTTTTGAAAATCCTTAACATGCATGGACAAACAAAAGAGATATTTAAAATAAAAAAATAATTGTCGTCGGTCAAATAAACCTTAAAACAAGGTTGATGGCCTAGTAAAAAAGTCTAAGATGTTATGGAAAATAGGCTTTTTATTACAAATTTATTATACATTTTAACAATATATTGGTGCTTTTTTGGCATCAAAATTACTTTTTACGAAAACATCAAGGTTATTCAAAAAAATTAGTTCTGATTCCATAATAAACTGAACAATGTTTATTTGAAGCGCATGAAAATATTTCGTATTCCCCGATTAGTGTTCATATGTCTTGTCTTGAATGCCGTCACTTTCACGATTTTTATTTTCAGATACGGCAAGCAGAATACTTGAGTTGTTCAGTTTAAAAAAATTTATTGAACTACAAAAGATATAATCAAAATTAAATATTTTTGTTATAGCCATAATCTTAGAGTCTTAGCATATTATAACATGTTAATTCAATATATAAGGATATGAAATGTTTTTTTTAGAAATTACCTCTTTTTCCCTTCTAATAGTATCTTTTATTTTTTCAATAATAGAATATGTATTCTTAAAAAAAATGGTTTCTTTCTATTATAAAAATGGACCTTTCACTAAAAAAGCAACCTTTAAATCCATGCCAGAAAAGAAAATACTTATTGAAAAGTTAAATTCAGAAAAACTTAAAAGAATATTCTCTTTTAAGGTATTAGATGACAGCATGCTTATATCCTTTAGACCATCAACTGTGCTTTGGTTTTTAAAAAAAGAGTTTCTTACCCAACGAATTATTATTAACTTTCCTAAGGGGGATTCACATTCTGTCATTGAGTGTGAAATCCGCCCTTATTATTCGGTATTTTTATTGCCCATTTCCATTGTTTTATTTATGATTTTTAATATTATCCTTCCAAACCAATATTCTGGAATTTCAATGAAAATAGTTGGTTCAATCATTGCGTGTTTTATTGGTTTGGCATTATTTTTTCCATTTAGACCAAGAACTGATTCTCTTAATCGCATAAAAAATTATCTTTCATATTCTGAAATAAAAAATAATGAAAAATAATAGAAGAATAAAATTGAATGGATGACAGTAAAGGATTGGTTCATTCAGTAAGTATTTTATGTTTGAAGGTAAGTTTGAGGAATTTATGATGGACAGAAACGTTTTATAATCTGGCTGTATATATTCTTTGCATTCACAATATAAATTATAGGTGTATAATCCACAATTGAGGTATGAGTGTCAATGGTCGTTTAAAATTGAGCCACCCCCTTTTAGATTTTGAAGATCGTTCATATCCTCCTTTTTACTTTTCCTTTAAGGCGATAGCTATTACCTTTGATATTAATAACAACACTATGGTGCAATAGCCGGTCTAATATAGCTGTAACAATGATCGGATCATGGAACATCTTAACCCAATCTGAAAAAGCCTTATTCGAGGTTATGATTGTGCTGGCTTTCTCATATCGCCGCCTAATGCCATACACAAGATTTGACAATAACTCATGCATTTGAAATCTATTACGACTTGCTGTGAAGCTTCTTCGGTGTCTCATGACGATTTCAAATGCAGGACCTGGGTTTAACGAGATATTTGATTAGGAATGAATGTCATTTCTGGTCCGTATCCCAATTTGATGCCCAAAATGACTTCAGTAAAGAATTTTTTAAAAAATTTTCATTGGCAATATCAAAAAATGGTTTATAACAGAGCTTTTGACTATCGGTGACCAAGGCTATCCAAGCGTCCTGTTTTTTTAATTCGTTCCATTTTTCTGGATAAAAATTTGCAATTAACATTTCAGATATCAGAATTATGTCCATGGGCGGATGAAGCCATCTAGGTTCCCTTAATTTTAGAAAGCCAGTTTCGCTTGTTTTTTCACTACTTTTTCCTCCAAACTGGAGATGAAAAATTGGACCTTCTTGATATCTCCCTTGGTCATTGCAGGTCGCAAGATCTATATGGCTGCGATGAACTAAATGCCTGTTTGATTCATCTATTATTTCTAAGGTTAGTTTTAATGTCTTTAAAGGGAATCCTTTTTGATCTATAAGCGCTTCATCCACCTCTATATCAATAAAAACCTTTGGATAAATATGCGTGTTTAGTCGAGTGTTCGGCACTGAAATCAGAATCAGAGGCTTAGATTGTTCAATACTATAACGCCAGGTTTTGTTTGATCCAAAAGCTTTTAATTTCGATGCAGTATCAATAACTCCGTTTGATTGACTAGAATCGATCAGGGAAAGGTTAAAAGTTGCTGATGAAGATAACGTAAGCCAGAGGCCATTTCCTGAGCTGTAGGAATGCACATATTAGCTGAACACTATTTTCCCGTTTTTAATTTTATTAGCAATAAATTCATCAGAATCATCCACTAATAATCCTTTACTTTCATATTCACCAGTTTGGATGCAGCGCCAGCAAATACGGTTCTTGCCTATAATCGGGTGAGAAACTGGATCATAGGCAGACACTGAATATTCAACTTCAGTCGGATTTCTGCATGAACTACATGCGAAAGAGACATAGGTGTTGCTATTTTGGGCCCAACGGGAAACGGCTGGTTTAAATTTTAATCCTATACAGTCGCTTATTTTTTCAATCCGTTCAACGGCGGTCAGATTGCCCAGTTGAGAAGAACATCGCTTCTCAAAAAATTGTTTTACCCGATTGGCCCACCATCTTTTAAATCCTTTTCCGAAAATACCGCAATATTCAGTATCATAAGCCATGATTTTTATAAGCTCTTTAAATTGCTCCAAACCTTTTTCATCAGGATGAACCCCTAGAAGGGAGATTAGGTTGTCTATATCCAGTAAAAGCCAGGAACGTTCAATAAAGGTTTTGAAAATTTTTATTGAAACCAGATGTGGAGCCTTCAGTTTATTTATTTTACTGAAGAAGTGTGAATCTATGAATCCAACTTCCTCTTCGTTTATCTGTAATAATTTGTCCAGCCTTTTTTCAATATTAAAACAATCAATAATCTTCTTATATGCCTCTATAAATGAGATCATTTGTTTGATTGCTTCTTTTGGATGGTCAATAAAAAAGGTTTTAGGAAGAATTTGATCGAAGAGATCATGGGCTGTTTTATCCGGCTCATATAAATTTCTAATATTATCTTCAACAGATACGGCAAAAATGGGCAAATCATTCTTATAGTTGTCAATGGCCAAATCACGAAACTGTTGAGCAACAGGACCAGCTTTGTATTCTGCTATTTTGTTATCTTCCACAGGCTTTTCATCCAATCGATAATCTAACAAGAGCAGTTCAGGAAACATTTTGGAAATCTTTTTTTGAGTCTCACCAATTGATGCTTCCGGAATATACTTGAAAAATTTAAGAGTATCTCCTGCTTCTCTTTCTACATGACTTAAAATTTTGAACTCGTCTTCTCTGTCATCTACAAATATAACATTATACATATTGGCACCTAACTTTGGCCTTTAGCTATGGGCACTGCAAAATTAAAGCGACATTTATAATCCTGTTCCGGCTTTGAGCACTCGACATATCCCCCATTTGATTCAGCAATGTCCCTGACAATTTTTAATCCAAGACCGGTTCCGGGACCGGCTATTTCATCACCCCTAAACTGTGTTGTTGTATAAAATGCATCGAAAATTTTATCTCTGGCATCTTCAGGTATACCTGTTCCTGTATCCTGGAATGAAATGACAGAAAAACTATCACGTCTAAATGCGGAAATTTTGATTTTTCTCAACTCCGCTTTAGCCCTTTGGATGGCCTTTACCGCATTGGTCATGAAATTAAACAGGACCGAATCGATTTCACTCCTATGCATTTTATGGGTTCTCAAAAAAGGTGGGTCAATATCTATCTCAAAGGAAATACCTCGAACATTGAGGTATTCGTTAAATTGTTGAACAAAGGAATTTATGACTGCGTGGAGCGGGATATTTGTTTTTTCTCTTGTGGAGGAATGACTTATTAACTCCGTTATATAATTAGAAAGATCAAACAATCTATCGCTCACACTATTAATTTCAGTTAGCGAATCTTTGCCAATCTTATCCAGATCTATTGTGGATATGAAATCTTTTAATGAAGATTTAAAGCTTGTCAGTGCCCCTTTGACTTCGTGGCTGAATACAGAAATCGATATACCAAGAGATGCAAGTATCCGCAGCATTGTTTCATATTGAACAAACTCAATTTCCCGAATTTCAACCCTCTCTTCAAAGGCAATAAACTCTTGTTTGAGGTCCTCAAGCCTTTGAATTGCTCTAAAAATTTGCGGATCTTTTGCATTACCATGACCTGCTTTTATTTTATCTGCAACTTCCTTAATAACTTCCTGAATCAATTGAGAAGGTTTTTTAAATTCAGAAACAAAATCCTTCTGACTCGCTTTTTGTTTCCTTTTTCTAAAAGCCGCTATTCTAAGGACAGCCCATTCTATGCCGGTCCGGACAAAGTTCTGTAATTCCTCGTATGCTTCATTTTCAACAAGACCTTCTCTACCGCTTGTTTCCTCAATCAGAATATTTTCCTTACTTGTCGTTTCAACAAATCCAAAAAAATTGAAATTATTTGCAGGAACCAACAAACTGCGGCGGGCGGTATCACGCGCTAGCTTCAACCAGTCATCCCTGGATTCCCCATACGGCAGTACCCTGAATCCATTTCGGTAAATTCGTATACCTCCATATTTTTCGCCCATTTGCTCGGCCTGCCGTTTTGAGAAGCCAGAAATGATATCAGATGAATATATAAAATAACTAGCTTCAAAAATTAACGGCCCTGTAAGGAGATATGCATTATCTGCTTTGGTGGAATCATTAAAATTCAGTTTTTCTGATGCAACTTTATACTCCCCCATGCCTTTTTCATCGATAGTCCCTGTTATCACCGCAAGTCTTTGGTCTAAAAAATTTTTATCAATCGAGACTTCTTTTGCAACATCATTGCCGCTCTTTCTATTGATATAAACCTTAAAACCGGGATCTGCGGCTTCCTCTCTATCAGTACGCTCTTTTGTTGGTACAATTCTAAATGGGGGCTGCAGCAAGAGGACTGATTTCCATACCCGCTCAAAGAGCGTTTCTGTCCATTTATCTCTTAAATCATTAATGTAAAGTGTCGTACCTGATTTGTCCGTTTCTTTTGGATATTTTTGTATTTTATGGGCAATTAATGAGATGTCACGACCGGGTTTAAAATCATCATCCCAATTAAAATGAACCTTAAGTCCTTCATTGCATTCTTCAACACATGTTTCTAAAATCAGCTCTTTTCCGAGCCTTTCGACAGCAAAGCGGCCTATTCCCTTTCTTCCGGCTCGTGGTCTTTTAAATCTTGGAGAAAAAGGATTATTTTCCTTATCATCAGTTGAGATGCGCATCCAGTTTTGTCGAATCTGGTCTGCTGTCATCCCATGGCCATCATCTTGAATAACCAACCTGCCACCAGGTTCTGTATATTTCTTGAATTCAATCCTAACTTCAGTTGCATCTGCATCATAGGCATTTTTTATCAGTTCTGATAGAGCTGTTTCCTGTTTTCCAACCAGCTCATAACCAAGCCTATGAATATGTTTCGCATCGATAGAGAACCTGACCGAATCTTGATCCTGCTCAAGGAGTTTATGACTTAATACCGCAATTTCCTAAAAATTTATATCAGGCTTGTCTAATTCTGATAATAGCTTAGACTTGAGATTTATAATTTTATCGTCAGGCATTTCTTTTTTTACCCTGTCTTCTGAACCGACATTCGGATAACGCCGATGATAATTTAATAAAAAAATGAGTCCCAAGTTTCTTTTCAAGTCCATTAAAAATAAAAGCATCAGCAGTCTTCTGAGCACTCTCAGAGTCACCCTTCCTAAGATACTTATCAATTAAATTAAAGACTTTTGTTATTTCTTTTCTTTCATTATTATCAGGAACATAGATCTTTATTTTTTTTGCCTCCGAGGGTTCATGTTTAAGTACACCAGACCCATAACTTCTGCCTTCAATTTCAGCAGAAAGCTGGCTAAATGTCGTTAACATCGAAATTGCAATTAGTTTTTGCATGTATTTATTGATACCCGGTTTAAAATAAACTCTATGAATAGTATTGGTACTGGTTATCTTTAATCTATTTAATACTATTTTGGGACCATAATTTTGCATATATGGGAAAAAAGCATCCGGGATCTTACCGTCATCCGGTTGATGCCAGATCGCCCGCTTTTTAAATGTACGGTTTCTTTCTTTTTCGTCTTTTGGAAATCCTACAAGGTACTTATAAACGCTTCCACCTTTTCGCATATGTTTTGTATAAATCAAAAGGCAAGGCAGGTTGTTATGCCGCGCTTTTTCAATATCATTACTATCTAAGCATAATCCTTTGCATAAAAAAAATTTTGGCAAAATAGGTTTTATAGCGCTTTTAGGAAATTTATGAACCCGGGCTGTTTCTTGATTAATGATAAAAAATGAATTTGCCCCTGTAACTATACCAATTTTAATATCTATGAACTTACTGAGATCATGGCAATTTATGCTTTCAATGATTTTTGTGTAAATCTCACATTCGTCATCCTGCATTAATAAGATTTCTGTCTTGTCAGCAAGTTGCTTCCCCTTCCATCCATTTGAATTCCACGAGGTAATCAATCCTTGGAGGTCATTGAGATTTTTGGCGAATCCTATTTCAAAAGTTGTATTTGAGTGGTTGCCCAGAAATCCATCGCATAGTAGTATAACTGTGCTTTCATCACTTCCCTTGGATAAAAATATTCTTTCACCAAGAGGTATAGCGATTACCCTTTCAAATCTCTTTTCGACCTCTTCTCTGACATTAGTTGAGTATTTTGCAAATAAAAAACTACCCGGAAGGACCCAAGCCATTCGTCCCCCGGTCTTTAAAAAATTAAAGCTATGGAGGATAAAATAAGCCCATAAACTAGCCCTGTTTGGCATTGAGAAACCTGAATTTTTCATAGTCACCTTAGCATCATTTTTCTGACTTTCAGACATGTTATGATGAGATATATATGGTGGATTCCCGATCACGACGTCAAATCTTTGATTTGAAAAATTCTGCGGTGTTAATGAAAGAAAGTCTTTTTTAAGAAAGTTTCCGTTTTTTTTATTAATACCTAGTTTTTCATAAAGATGGGTGAACGCCATTTCATCAATATCAGCTCCAAATATATTCTAGTTTGGTGTTTTTGCACCAAGAAGCTCCAAACGAAATTTAGCTTGTTCAAGAAAGTCACAACCTCCAAAACTGGGTTCAAGAATTCGATCCTCCGAAGACCGAATTGCCCAGCCACATAAAATGAGGCTGGCCTCAGAAGGCGTGTAGAATGCCCCGATCTTTTTTTTGTCATCATAAGTGGGAAAGGATGACTTAGTATCAAGCATTTTAAACCTCTAGGCTTTTAAATATTGATAAATATGTTGTGGAGATACGAAAAGCAAGCTGCTATTTTACCTTTGAAATAATTTATAACATAATTGTTCTATCCTTGATGTTCCCACTCCTTAAATTTTTATTTTAATAAAAACTGATGCAATCGTAAAGAGTCTAAAACGCTATAAATGATAATTTTAGCAAATCAACAAAAAAGTGTAACGAAGTATTGCAGTTATGTCAAACCTAAATCAAAACCTTTGTCAAAACCTTAATCAAAACCCTAATCACAAACTAATAACATAACCAGGAGCCCCATTGATCATTCACCCTTCGATTGGCCGAACGATCATCGAGGCCCGCCCGACATCGCTGATTTTGAAACTGTTGGAAAGCCATAAATCGGCATAGCAGGCAGTTACAAATATATAGTCTTTGAGTCCGATACCACGACAAAATAGACAAACCCGACAGAAGACCGGTCATCTAACAAAACAAGCTCCTCCATCTTTTATTTTGAAGGAAATGGAATCTTAGAAGCAGTTTATTGTGATGAAAGATATATCCTTTGAGCCATCTTACATAAGTATATCGGGAGGCACTTAGGGGCACTATTTTAAAAATATATGGAAATCCAAATAAAAATCCCTACGATTTAATTTCTTAAACTAAATATAACTCATATATTTAAAATTCTCTATAAGCTTCTCACCAAGAAGATTTTGTAATGCTGTTTCAATAGCTTTTTCCGAATAACGATACCGCATGGCCTCAAATTGGGCGCGCTGGCTCTCAATATCTTCTTCTGTGACCGCTCGACTTAATGAGAATAGAATATATTGGTTTAAAGACACGCCTTCTTTTTGAGCCTGTTCATTTAGTTTGTGATGAAGAGAGTCTGGAATTCTTAATGTAAAACGTACCATTATCTCTTTACACCTCCTAATTGTTTCAGAAAATTTTCTTGCGTAAAAATTTAAAATCCTATACTTTTCGAGGCCTTTTTAAATCTCTGACGTTTTTCTTAGGAAGCATCACCCTAATTTAACACACATTTGAGCACCATGTCATATTTAGGATCAGGAAATTTTGTTCGATCGAAAAAATAAGAATCTTTCCCCCGGATTCGGCCTTTTATGAACAAAGGGAAATTTCTGCTTGCCTCGGAAAATGTATAAATAGTTATGATCTTAATTTTGAAAGTTTGATTGCAGGTTTGATCACCTCATTTTTATGTTCTTCACTCGCGATAACCGCAATCATAAGAGAGAAATCCATGACAAAATTTGTTTATCCTCATTAATTATACAGTTGTAAAACCATTATAAAACTCTAAAATAAAAAGCTCAATAAAAAGTTACTTTCATCCTTAAGCCATTAACCTATCTTAAGGCATTAACCCATTTGATGATTTAGTTATCTATAATCTAGTTATTAATCTAGTTATTCAAGCTAAACATCAAGGTTGCCTTCTTATTCTTCAGATACTGGCGCAATTTATTCAGTCCTTCATTATGATGTGTGGAAACCGTGGATTCGGCCAATCCGAGTATCTGTCCCACCTCTTTCATGGTGTAATCATCCCAGTAATAAAGAGAGAGGACCTGTCTTTGTTTTTCGGGCAAATCCTCCATGGCATCCAGGATAATGCTTTTCACTTCGTGCATGGTGAGATCATCCAGCATCCTTTTATCGGAATCATCAGAGAGAAGATTAAGGAAACTGCAACCATCTTCCGAATTACCCATCATTTCGTCGATATCTTCTATATGGACCAGGGTGGCGCCGTGAACCTGATTTCTGATCTCGTAGAATTGCTCCATATTTATATTCAGACGCTTGGCTACCTCTTCATCAGACACAGCCCTGCCCAGTTTTTGCTCAAGGCTTAATATAGTCTGTTCCACCATCTTGGCCTTGTTCCTTACCGACCTGGAGACGAAGTCCATTCCCCTCAGCTCATCCATTATGGCGCCTCTAATACGGAATTTGGCATAATTGCTGAATCTTTTTTGTTTCGAGGGGTCATATTTTTGTGCTGCATCGATAAGCCCCATTATTCCGGCCTCCATCAGATCATTCATATCGATGGAAGCGGGGAGATAATCCAGGATATTGGAAGCAATATTTTTCACCAAAAAAATGTGACTGAGTATCAAATCCTTTTCTGCTTCTGTTTTAATCTGTTGCATCTTTTTCACCATTTTTCCTTTCTTTCCCCCTATGGAAAGTGGTATATACCCACCCCCCATGAGCAGAAACCGTATCAGATTTTAACTCCAGTAAGAATATTCAATAGCTGCCCTTTTACATCAATCTCCTGTTTTTCCCCGGCCTGATCGTCTTCCGAAAGTTCCTGATCAATCTCCTCCGAAGAAGAAATCGACTTGGGTAAAACGATTGTCAATTCGGAACCCAGGCCCTGTTCACTTTCCAACCAGATGTCTCCGCCATATGGTTTCAGGAGCTCAAGGCAGGAATGCAGTCCCAATCCATAACCAACTCTCTGTTTTTGTGTGCTACTATCTCCTAAAGAGGCCTTTGTTGAAAAAAACGGTTCAAAGACTTTCTCTTTTAAATTCTCCGGGATTCCAATCCCTGTATCTCTGACAGATAAATAGATCCGTTCATCATCCTGATATGTCCTGATTGTTATCTCCTTTTTCTGAGACTCGTACATCGCCTCAATTCCATTTTTAACGAGATTGTCCAGGACCTGGCTCAGATGACTGTAGACCATGTTTACCTTCCCAACGGTGGGATCAAGGTCATAGGACTTCTTAACCTGATGTTTGAAATAGAGATCGGACTTGAAGAATTCCATTTCCTGAATGATTAAATTATTAATATCAATACAGCTAGGTGTGATTTCCCTTTCCAGTGTATATTTCTTGAGAATATTGTCTACAATATGGAAAATTTTCTGGGAGTTTTGATAAATTGCCGTTATATCCTGGCCAAATTTGTTTAAGGTTTCCAAGATATCATTACAGGAAGGATTCCCGCATTCATTGATATTTTTTTCATCTTCGTTTTTCTTTGATATCTGGTCCAGTTCTGCCTTTAAAAGCTCCACTCTTCCTGCAATAACCGTCAATGGATTGAGAATATTATGAACTATCCCCTGAATAGAGTTACCAATGATGGCCTGTTTCTCTGCCTGAATAAGTCGCTGCGATCTCTCTTCAACCATCCTTTCCAGGTTTCTCTTGCGTATCAGGTCTTTTAGCCTGAGGTTTATTATCTCTTTGGCACGATCGAGGGAGTAATACAGCAGCTCCGATTCTATGGGCTTTAATAAAAAGTCGTATGCCTGGTACTTGACAGCCTTAATCGCAATGTCTATTCGATTGCAACCTGTCATAACAATCATCTCGGCTAAAAGGTTTCTTTTTTTGGCTTCCTTGATTATTTCCAGGCCATCCATATCCGGAAGCACAACGTCAATAAGCCCCAGGCAAAAGCAACTTTTCTGTATTTGGTCCATTGCCTCCTGGCCTGTCAGGCACTCAACCGGACAATATCCTCTTTTTCTCAAAATGATGCCCAAGAGAGTCAGCACCTCTGGTTCGTCATCAACGATCAGCACCTTTGCTAAGCGCATCTTACCTTCCCCCCCGGCTGTACTTGAAATAAACGGGCTCTGCTTGGATAGAGTTTGTCATCCAGCCTGGCAAAGCTGTATGGAGGCCAGGGTCCACTCAGATTAGGCATATAGCCATCCTTTCGCTGGATTTCTTTTAGTGCCTCTTTGATATTTCCAATCTGATCCTCTGACAACAGGCAAGAGATATTTAACAACATTCTTCTGTCAGCCTCTCCGCCTGTAATCTGTTCTATCTGGAAGTTATTCAAATAAGGGCGTACCCTGTCCAGAAGGAAACGAGATGCCTGAACGATCTCTTTAGCAATACATCTTTGTAACAAGCTCTTTTGTTTATCTTTATACATGTAAGATGCTTCCTTTGAGGAGGCCGCTATCTTTTTCTCCATATCCTTAATTTGTGTATTATTCTGTAATACCTTCTTCATAAGCCCGTCATTGGGCCAAAAAATCTGAATCCCATATTCCGCTTTATCTTTTAAATCCTTGAATCTCTCTTGGATATGGTCATAAATATCTTTTATCCAGGATTTAACATTTTCTATTGATTCCGTCTCATTCTCACCATGGATAATACTTCCAAATCTAAGTGGTATAAGTGTTCCAAAGGCTTGCCAAGCATTTTCAACAACTTTGTGGTGTTTCATGGCCCGATCAATAATTTTCTCCGTGTCATCAACCTGAAGCTCATCAGGCATGCATGGATGGATCAGGGCCATAATTTCCTTATAATCCACAGTTGTAATGGATTGTCCGTCAAGACCCTTTGCCTTGAATCCATTCAATTCCCCTTTTTTGGTTAAACAAAAAATGTATGTGCCGAACACAAAACCTCCCTGATTATTCTCATATTGTGTCAACAATTACCCCTCCCAGGGATTGGCCCATACTTTCTTTCAGATCTAAAGTAAAAAAGGTATGGGGGGGGAGTGGCTCGGACATGCGCAGATCAATTTGCTGACCAAATCTTTTATTTAAATCATTCTTTATGTCAGCAAACATTATCTGCTCTTCGGGTGTCATCAAAATTGATAAATGAAAGCATATCGCACTATTAACAGGCTGATGAATCTTGAAGGCATATCCGCTGTTTTCAAGGTTTTCAAAAACATTTTGCTCTATTTGCCCTATTTCTTCCTTCCATATTCCCATCAAGTCAAACTCTGCCTTGTCTTCAGCATATTTCAACAGGGACCTGAATTTATTAGCCCCTTTTTGGAGAATCATCGCCACGTCTTTCTTTTTCCTGGCCATTGTTCCGAATTTTACGGGAAGGATGATGCGATCTATGCTGGCCCTCTCCAAGATGGTTTGATATTGGAATAGTGCATCGATCCTTTCAAAATTTGATAGATGATTAATACTTTCGTAGTCAGAATGGGTAATAATTGCTGACAGGTCTTGATAGGTAACTAGTTCATAATCCCCAAATTGAGCTCCTACATCTCTTTCCGTTGACCACACTATAGCCAAAATGTGCCACATAATGAATCCCCCCCTCCACTTTTTAAGTTCAGCAGGTAAAAGAACCTGAATCATGTTTAGAACGAAAATGATTTTTATATATACAAATTGATCTACTCGAGAACTAAATTCATTTAGGATCTTTTGAACTTGCTTTATAAATGAAGCAAATAGAGTGCCAAAAAATATTAATTACAAAAAATTATTTCTATCTACCTGTTTTTATGAGAATAATTTTTTTTCGGCCGATCAGAGGAGATTAAAAAGGTGATGCCAGAAATCCATTAAGGGCTTAAAAAATGGAATATCTATGGAATTTACTGGATAGAATCAGGTCCCTAGTATGGAAAAGAATCCTATAATTGAACAGATGATAGCGATAATTGAACAACAAATTTATTGTTTTTCTATCAGACTATATTTCGATATCTTATTATAAATTGTTTTATAATCTATATCCAGGGCTCTGGCCGCCTTAGCCTTGTCCCAATTGCTGCAATCCAGACTCATCAAGATCAGGGAACTCTCTGTTTTTTGGCGAATCCGGTTTACAATCTGCTTATAAGAGCAAGAAGGATCGTCTGCAATTATTTCAGCTACATAATCTGGAAGGGGTACTTCTTTGATATCCTCTTTTAAGATATTTAAATAATCCATTTTAGAGTTCAAAGTTTTATAATCAATCTCAAGCTTTCTGGCTGCCTTTGCCTTGTTTCCGGAGTTTTCAAAAAGGCCGTTGATGATCAGGGGACGCTCAACTTCCGAGCCTATTTTTTCATTAAGGTCTTTAAGTGTCATACCAGGTTTGATGAATTCTCCGACCCATCCCCGAGCAAATCCATCTGATCCCATCTTTGCTTTAATGTTGTATTCTTCCATCTTTTTACTCAGGGTCTTTTGGTTGATATTCAATCTTATGCTTGCCAGGTTTTTTTTGTAATTACATTCCATAAGTACACGTTCTATATATAACCTTTCTGCCTCGGGCACCACATAATTTTCCACCTCTTTCAGAGTAAATCCATTTGGAATGTTAAATGATATCCTAACCTCTTCACCGGTGTTATTACCGGATAATAACTCCGGAGGAAGGTGCTCAGGCAATATGGTCTCCTCCGCTAAAGCACAGGCGCCCTGAATGACATTTTTAAGCTGTCTGATATTACCCGGCCATGAATAGTTCCTCAGAATATCCACCACCTCAGGAGAAAGCTCCCGTTCAAGCAACTCCTTTCCCTTAGCCATTGACAATCTCTCTTCATTCAGAAAATGACGCGCTAATAATATGATATCATTAGGTTTTTCTCTTAAAGGGGGCAGATGGACATGGAATTGGTTTATCCGGAAAAAGAGATCTTCCCGAAAATAACCATTATCTTTTGCAGCTTCAAGGTCCTTATTGGTTGCCGAAATGAGTCTTAAATCCAAATCTATGTATTTCTTACCTCCAAGGGGCAATATCTTATGTTCCTGAATAACCCTGAGGAGTTTACATTGAGATTCAGTTTTCAGATTGCCTAGCTCATCAAGGAAAAGAGTGCCCCGATGGGCCATTTCGAATAATCCTTTCTTCTTTTTATCAGCCCCTGTGAAAGCACCCTTATCATATCCGAACATTTCACTTTCAAAGAGGCTATCAGGAATTGCGGCACAATCTATAGGTATGAACGGCCCGTCTTTTCTATTGCTTTTGCAATGAATTGCCCTTGCTAGCAGCTCCTTTCCGGTGCCATTCTCTCCGGTAATAAGTATTGAAAGATCTTTCACAGCTACCTTACGAAGCCTTTCGAAGATGTCAAACATTTTGGGGTCAGCGGTAATAATGGAATCGAAGTCGTAACGTTCCTCTAATTTTTTTCTAAGCATCGAAATCTCTTCCATAAGCCTTTTTTCCTTTAAGGCCTTAAGGATAGAAAATTTGATCTCTTCAATATGATACGGTTTGGAAAAATAATCATAGGCCCCTGTCTTGATAGCCTGAACAGCATCCTTGATACTCTCGTTACCCGTCATAATAAATGTAATTATATGCTCATAATGTGCCCTTATTTTTTCGAGCGCTTCTAATCCATTCATCCCTGGCATCTTAACGTCTAAAAAAACGATCTGGGGTGAAAATTTAGGTACCATTTTCAGAGCTTCTTCAGCCCTTTCAGCAGTCTTGACCTTATACCCTTCCCTTTCCAAAAAATTAATCAAGGGCCATAACACCTCTGGTTGATCATCCACCAAAAGAACCCTTATGGGGGTTGAATCTGTTCTATAATTAATAGATTCAAATGACATATCCGATCTCTCGTTTTGGGACCTGTTTCCTGATTCGTGGCTGCCGGACCTTATCCTGTTGGAATTCATTGCCTCTCGCTCCCCTCCCCCTTTATTTTTTGCTTCCTGTAAGGTAACTGGACGTAGATTTTTGTTCCTTTTCCTGTCTCACTTTCAACCCATATCCTTCCATAGTGTTCTTCTATAATCCTTTTTGTAACTGTAAGGCCGAGACCAATACCTCTGCTCTTTTTGGAAAAAAACGGTTCGAAGATCTTATCCATATCCTCAGGGTCAATCCCTGTCCCTGAATCCTGAAAGATGATCTGAATCCTTTGATGCAATGGATCATCTTTTGTGTAAATGGTCAGTTTTCCTCCCTTCGGCATAGATTGGACCGCATTTATAATGAGATTTATAAACACCTGGCCGATATGTTGTTCATCACAAGCTATCAATGGCAAAGCAGGGTCCAGTTCAAGCTGAAGCCCGATATTTCGCTTCTGGCACCTATATTTGAGCAAAGAAACCGTTTTTTCTAAACATGCGTTTATATTCATCAATTCAAAAACCATAGTGATCGGTCTGGCAAAATTAACTAATTCATTTATAACCGATTCTATTAATTCACAGCTTTCAGCCATAACATTCAGATGCTCTGTGATCGCGTCATCTCCCTGACCTTTAATGGTATGCAGATACTGTATTGACCCATGGATTACGGAAAGGGGATTTCTAACCTCATGGGCTATGCCTCTGGCGAGCTGTAGCAGAGAGTTTTCTTTCTCTATACGCTGCAGCTCTTTTCCCATAACTTTATTTTTAGTCAAATTCTCCATCAATAATAACAAATTTTCAGTTTCTCCTTCCGTACTATGGATGGGAATGAGCTTTAGTCCCAATATCTTACATTGTTCCTGATTTTCTCTATATTCAATCTCTATGGAATCAACGGATCTGCCCTCGTTAATGGCCTCGCATATTACCGGTTCTAATTTTTGAGAAATCTGATCAGGCAGACAGGAAGAAGGAGGCTTATTGATGACATCTTCAGATCTCAGGGAAAAAAGGTCTAGAAATGCCGGATTTGCCTTAAGCATTTTGCCTTCCTTATCACAGAGGACCAGGCCTATAGGGAGTCCGGAAAGTATCCTCTCGTTGTGCTCCTGAAGAAGGCGTATTCCATCGCCTGCACCTTCTAATCCTTCATTTACCTTGTCTAATGATACCATTATCTGGTCTTCCTTGATCCTTGCCAGAAGTCCGCTCTGGTGTGTAATGTCCCTGGCAATTCCTAATACTCCGGCAAGGCCGAAGTATTCATCATAGATAGGTGAAGTGCTTATGATCATATTCCTTTTTTTACCATTGTTATCTTTTAACGAAACTTCCCATTCTTCAGGCTTTTCCATTTTAATTGATCTGTCAATCAGTGCGGCATCTGTCTTTTCAGACAAAAGCGAAAAAAAGGATCTTGTCATAAGAGAATCCCTATTGTAGCCTAATGCCTCAATCTTAGGATTGACATAGGTAAAATGTCCATTTATGTCCAGTGTAAAAATGATGTCATTGGCCTTTTCCAGGATATTATTCAGGTAATAATCAACCTCCGCGGCTTTTGCCTCAAGGGCCTCTTCCCTCTCTTTTAATTGACCGCATGTCTGTTTTAACTGTTCTAATAAATGACGGTTTTCCATCTCCAATTTTTGTTTATCAAGACAATGCCTTACATCATTTTCAAGGGTTGAGAATTTTATAGGTTTGGTCAAATAATCATAAGCACCTGCTTTCAGGGTCTTAAGAGCAGAGTCAAGACTCTCAAACCCTGTAATAATGATTATCTTTGTATCCGGGCTAAGGATCAAGATTCTTTTTTGGAGTTCAATACCATCCATACCGGGCATGCAGAGATCCTGAATAACCAGGTGAATAAACTGCCCCTTTACGATTTCCAATGCCTGAAAAGGCTCCGGACTTGTAAATACCTGATAACCCAAAGATTTGAGAAATTCCTTCATTGGCTCCCGAATACCTTCCTCATCATCTACAATCAATATCCGAGCAGGCCCATCATTCCAATATTTAAGAGAATCTTTTCTGATTCCGGGAAAACTCTCTATCCTTGGGAATATTCTTGACTGTTTCACCTGTCCCCCCTAACCTTTATTGAGCTTAAAAAAATTCAACCATAGCCTGTTTATGGTTTAATAATGGTTTAATAAAGGAATATATTGTATCATAGTCGAACTTTTTGGGACCGTCAAGCATTTTAAAAGAGTAGATGAACATATTTCAAGTATATGAACAAGTATGGAAAACATTCCATACTTATTAAATCGGATAAAATTTGTATTCAACTTCTATAGCATTTACAAAAAGTATTCATAAATCAATCGAAGTCCAAGTTATTTCTTACCGATAAAAATGTAAATAGCTCGTCTATATCTTTTTTTATGGAAAAAAAATCAATACAAAAATTAGAGAAAAGAGGGTTAGCAAATGTTTAATATATTAGCTGTTGATGATGATCTTATGATTTGCGATGTGATATCTGATTTTCTTAAAGGAAGGGGCTACGGGGTTCGAACCGCAAAAACAGGTGAAGAGGCCCTTGAGATGATATCCTCTGAAAAACCTGATCTGGTTCTTTTGGATATGGTTATGCCGGGTATGGGGGGAGAAGCCACATTAAAAGAGATCAAAGATCTTTACCTGGATCTGCCGGTGATAATGGTAACTGTTATGACTGATGAGAGAAAGGCTTTAAACCTTCTTGCCGAGGGTGCTTCAGATTATATAACCAAGCCAATTGATTTTAAATATCTTGAAAAAAACCTCTCGGTCTGGGAGTCACTAAAAGGTTAGTTTCGATTTCCAGCTCATTGAACCGCTCCAAGATATTCCCTTTTTCCTGGTATAGTGTCAGCATAAAAATCTTCTGCCTGGTCCATTCTAACCGAGACTATCTTGGATACTCCGGGCGTTTCCATTGTGATGCCATAAATTGAATCTACATTCATCATCGTCCGCTTGCAATGTGTGATAATTATAAATTGTGTTTTTTCTTTCATTTCCTTAATAAGTCTTAAAAAACGGTCAACATTGGTTTCGTCGAGCGGGGCATCTACTTCGTCCAGGATACAGAAAGGACTCGGTTTGAGTTGATAAACGGCCAAAATGAGCGCTAAAGCAGTCAGGGCCTTTTCACCTCCGGAGAGCAGATCAATCCTCTGAAGCCTTTTGCCGGGAGGTTGAGCGATAATATGAATACCGGCCTCCAGGCAATCCATTCCTTCCTCCAAATGAAGTTCCGCCTGCCCTCCATTAAAGAGACGGGCAAAAATCTGCTGAAAATCCTCTTTAATCTTATAGAAAGCACCATGAAAAAGCTCCCTGGATGTGGAATTGATTTCTCTGATGATAGATCTCAGAGATTCAAGCGCCTTTTGAAGGTCCGATATTTGATTGTTGAGAAATTGATATCTTTCATTAACTTCCTCAAACGCCTCTATGGCTCCGAGATTTACAGAACCAAAATTTTGTGTTCTCTCTTTCAGCCTTTCTAATTGCACCTTTAAATCGCCCAATTCGGATTCAAACTTAACAATATCGTCTTGTGAGGTAACATCTTCAGGGATAAAAGAAAAATCCTGTTGCAGATCATCCAGTCTGGTTTTCCATTCCGCAACCTCTATTTCCTTTGACTTGAGCTGCTTTCTTATCTGCTCCAGATCATGGCGTATGGACCTGAGGTCATCTTCGTCTTCCATGACCTTACCTTTTGCCCTATTGAACAAGTTTCTAATACCTTCAAGGTCCTGCTGATATTTAATTACATTATTCCTAAAGCCAGGCAAACTTTCATCAACCTGACAGATCTCTTGTTCAATCGCGGAAATCCTTTTATTTATTCCTTCGATCTCCTCCCCGGTTTTAACCAAATCCATTTCTCTTTCTGTATAGGTATCTTCATATCCCTTCTTTTCTCTATTGAGCGCAAGGATCCTCTCCCTTCTGGACACAAGGGTCATTCCCTCTTCCATATAAGTCTGATTGATCGTATCTCTTATCTTTTGTGCAATCTTTCGTTTTTCTTCCAATGTCTGGATCTCTTTCTTTAAAGAATCGAGATCCTCAATGATTTTCCTCTCCTCTTCCTGTTCTTTGAGAACGGATTGCCGTACATTGATCAAATCCTTTTCTGATTGAATTCTGGCCTGAACAATCTTTGTTTTTCGTTTTTCCAATATCTCTTTTTCCTTATCAAAATATTTTCGGTCCCGGTTCAAATCCTTTATCATGCTTTCGTTCCCTGCGATTTCCTCTCTAATCCCGGAAAGCTCTTGATCAATATCGATCCTTTCTTTTTTAAGACTGTCCTGTTCTCTTAATAGACCGTTTAGCCGTGTCTCCTCAAGGGTTATCTTTTCAGCAAGCTCTTTCAGCTCCCTTTTACGGCTTAAAATTCCTGCTGGTCCTGTTTCCGTTCCCCCGCCTATTAATATCCCTCCGGACCTTATTATATCCCCTTCCAAAGTCACAAAACTCCACCTGTCTCCATATTTCCCCTCTAAATTTAGCGCCGTTTTCAGATCATCGACTACCAAAAAATCACCGAGAAACCAGAAAAAGATTTTTCTATAATCAGCCTCAAAGCGGGCCAAATCTATCAGCCTGCCAATAAAGCCGGGATGTGCCTTTATTTCGGCAACGATCTGCGCGTTATCCTCTTCCCTGGCCATGGAAATGGGCACAAAAGTGGCCTTTCCCTTCTTGCTTGAACGAAGTTCATCTATCATCTCAAGCGCTTCATCTCTGGATTCTATCAAAATATCCTGGATATCATCCCCTAATACTGCTTCCAAAGCAGGTTCATACTGTCTTTCAATGCTTAGAAAATGAGCAATGGTTTTTTTAGTCGAAGGCCTTTGAAGCAGATGCCTGACAGCAGAGCGAAAGCCCTCCATTTTTCTTTCAAGCTCTTCCAGGTGTGCCTTTTTATGTCTTAATCCGGCACTTAATTCGCGTTCTTTCTCTATTTTTACAACCTGGTCCTTTAATAATTCCGATAGCCTATTATATTCTTCTTCATGCTTTTGCCGAATCTCTTCCATCGCTTTCATCCGGGTCAGGACATCCTCTGTCTTTTTTCCGATCGAGGTTATCTCGTATCTTATATTTTCTTCCTCCCTCGATAATTCCTTCTCTGAATCAATCCCCTCAGAGATATTCTTTTTAATACTTGCCTCTTTTGCCTTAAGATGGGAAAGATTGTTCCGGGCCAGACTAATACTGGTATTAAAAACCGACAAATCCCTTTTCTTCTTTTCCAACTGATCATTGATTGTATTCAATTGGCTCTGGGACCTGGCCTTTTCCTCTTCCATGTCTTTCTTTTTATTCTCCCCCGTCAAAAGATCGGATTCTAACTTAGCAAGCTCGGAATTCAACTCTTCAAATGCCTCTTTGCTTCGTTTTTGCTTTTCATTGAGAAGCTCCTTCTCCCTGGTGAGACGAACCAATGTTTCTTCCCGCAGCGTTTTTTCTTGTATCAAAGACTCCAGTCCTTTTTCCATTTGTCTTTTTTCCGCCTCTTTTTCCCAGAGCTCTTTTTGTAATCGCTCAAAATCCGATCCCAATCGCAGGGATTCAAGGTGGGATTTTTCCTGCTCTGCCTCCCGGCTTCTTAATTGGGCAAGGATACCCTGCTCCTTATCTGACAGCTTCCGATAATCCGATTCTGTTTGTCTCAAATGAAACATTATGATTTTATATCGCATTATAAGGCAGCGATTTTCCTTTTCTTCGGTCTGCTGGCAAAGGGTCTTATAAAGCCTTGCCTGCCTTGCCTGCCTTTGAAGGGATTTGCGCTGGTTTTCCACCTCATTTTTGATATCCTGTATCCGATCCAGGTTCCCCTTTGTTAACTCCATCTTCTGAACAGCTTCCCTCTTTCGTTCTTTATACTTCAATATGCCTGCCGCTGTTTCGACCAAAATCCTTCTTTCCTGTGGTTTCGCGTTGATTATGAAATCTATGTTTCCTTGCTCAACAGTCGTATATGCCCTTTTGTTCATTCCCCATTCCAGAAAAAGATCCGTAATATCCTTAAGCCTGCATGTTTTTTTGTTAAACAGGTACTCGCTTTCACCTGACCTGTATAACTTGCGTGTGATTTGAATCTGTTTGTAATTCAAAGGGAGGGAGCCCAGGTTGCTCATCTCGAGGTTTATTTCTGCCATGCCCAGGGGTTTGCGGGAAGCCGTTCCATTAAAAATGACGTCTCCCATCTCTTTTCCCCTCAGGAAACGGGCATTCTGCTCTCCTAAAACCCAGCGGATAGCATCACTTATATTGCTTTTTCCGCATCCGTTTGGTCCGACAATGGCGGTAAGACCCGGCTGAAATTCCAATTCTATTTCATCCGCAAATGACTTAAAGCCAAGGATTCTTAGTTTAGTCAACCTCATGGATTTTATGGGGAGAGTTCTTTTACCACGGCCTCAATCCGCTCCATGGCCTTTTCAAGCACATCCATACCGGTAGCATAAGAAAGACGGACATGGGAATCGGAGCCAAAAGCCTCACCTGTAACAACACCCACTTTGGCATGATCCAGCAGGTATCCGGTGAATTCATTCGCACATGATAATCTCGGTCCAAATAAACCTGAAACGTTGGGAAAACAATAAAAGGCCCCTTTGGGAAGCATACAGGATACCCCCGGAAGCGCCTCCAGGCTTTGAACAACATAATCCCTTCGCTTTTTGAATTCCCCAACCATCTCCGTTACCTTTGTCTGATCCCCTTTCAAGGCTTCTATGGCGGCCTTCTGTGAAATAGAGGTTGGATTCGAAGTGGTCTGGCTTTGTATTTTATTTACAGCCTTGATGATCCATTCCGGTCCTGCCATATAGCCAATTCTCCAACCGGTCATGGAATAGGTTTTAGATACCGCGTTTACAGTCAATGTTATCGATTTAATTTCAGGTGAAAGACCTGCAAGGCTGTAATGAATGTGTCCGTCATAAATGATACGTTCGTAGCATTCATCGGATATAAGGATGAGGTCATGTTTTAGAGCGACATTGGCTATAGATTCAAGGGTTTTCTTATCATATACAGCACCGGTTGGATTGGAGGGTGTATTAATGATTATAGCCCTGGTGTGTGTGGTGATCTTCTCCTCAAGCTTCTCAGGCTGGATCATAAAACCGGTTGATTCATCAGTTTGCAGGATGACCGGTGTTGCCCCAACCAGTTTAATCTGCTCCGGATAACTAACCCAGTAAGGTGCAGGGACAATGATCTCATCCCCTTCCTCAAAGAGCGCCAGGGCGATATTATATAGTGAATGCTTGGCGCCGCAGGAAACGATGACTTCTGATTCATTGTATATAAGATCATTTTCCCTTGCCAGTTTTTCACATATGGCCTCTTTAATCTCAACGGTGCCACCGGGAGCCGTATATTTTGTGAAGCCTTCTCTGATCGACTTTATCGCTGCTTCTTTGATATTATCGGGTGTATCAAAGTCGGGCTCTCCGGCTCCAAGGCCTATGATATCGATACCCTTCTTTTTCATTAGATCTGCCTTGGCTTTAATCGCCAGGGTAGGAGATGTTGCAATACTGGATACACGGCTTGAAAGTTTCATTTTCTTATTGATCCTTTTTATGAAGTCCCTTCATTTTCTCGACAACACACGGCGGCACCATATCCTCTATCCTGCCGCCGAACTGTGCTAATTCTTTTACAATACTTGAACTGAGATAAATATGATTCTCGTCAGGCATCATAAAAACCGTTTCGATTTTTTCATCCTGCTGCCTGTTCACAAGGGCCATCTGAAGCTCATACTCAAAATCCGACACTGCACGCAAACCCCTGATAATGACCTGCGCATTAAATTTCTTCACACAATCAATAAGCAGGCAATCGAATGATACAGCTTCTACCTCAGGGTATGGCTCTATGGACTCTCGAACCATGGCCAGCCTTTCCTCTATTCTAAAGAATGGTCTTTTAAGAGGATTTTCAGCGACTGCGACAATTAGCTTGCTAAACAGTTTATTACCCCTGACAATCAAATCCAGATGCCCATTTGTGATGGGATCAAAGCTTCCCGGGTAAATGGCACGAATATTCATTCTAAAAAACCTAAATCTCCATGCAATGGTATGAATTAATGACCGTATCTCCGAATTTATATTCCTTTTGGATTATAAGGTCACTGACCTTTTCGGGGACAGGCTTTTTTACCGAATGTTCAACCAAAACACTCGCTTTGGGAAGAAGAAGGCCGCCCGTCGAAATTGCTTCCAGGGTCTTCATAATCAGATTTGAACTGTAAGGAGGGTCTGCAAAAATGTACCGGAATTTTCTTTGTCGATTGCTCAATGATTGTATGGCTTGCAATACATCACATTGTATAATCTCAAAATTCTGTTTAAAACCACATTTTGATAAATTATCCTTAACCAGTTCTATAGAAGAGGACTTATTATCAACAAATACAACATTATGTGCCCCACGGCTGAGCGCTTCTATCCCCATTGCACCTGTACCACAAAAAAGGTCCAAGAAGGCTGAATCCTCTATTTCAGGGCCGATAATGTCAAAAACTGCCTCTCTGACCTTATCGGAAGTCGGCCTTAAAACAGATACACCAAAAGGGGCTTTCAGTGATCTGCCTTTTGCCACGCCAGAGATCACCCTCATATTCTTTTCCCCAAACAATTAATATCGCAACCTCTCAAAATCCCGTGGGATCTTGAAAAAATTGCAAAATGCAAAATGCAAATTTTAAAATGAAAAATAATGTATTCCTTAAATTTTCATTTTTCATTTTGAAATTTTCATTAACTACCAGAAAACCACACAGTGTTTGAATAGCTACCCAATATCATGTAAAGAGAAAAATCTAAGATTCCTTTATTTTGGCTTGTGCAGCCGCTAATCTTGCAATCGGGACCCTGAAGGGTGAACAACTGACATAATTGAGGTTTGTCCTATGGCAAAACTCAACAGACCTGGGTTCACCGCCATGCTCTCCGCATATACCGATCTTCAGATCAGGCCTGGCCTTCCTGCCTCTTTCAACACCCATCTGAACAAGTTGTCCTACACCTTCCTGATCAAGGGATATGAATGGATCATGGGGCAGTATGCCTTTTTCCACATACTCCGGTAGGAACACACCGGCATCATCCCTGGAAAAGCCAAAGGTCATCTGTGTCAGGTCATTAGTTCCAAAGGAAAAGAATTCGGCCTCCTTGGCTATCTGTTCCGCTGTCAAGGCCGCCCTGGGAATCTCGATCATTGTACCGATCATATAGTCAAGCTTTACTTTATGCTCGGACATCACCTTTTCAGCCACTTCAATCGCCGATTTCTTAAGCATGGCTAACTCTTCAACAGTGCCAATGAGGGGAATCATGACCTCGGGCACTATGGTAAACCCTTTTTGTGTCAGTTCGCAGGCAGCCTCGAAAATGGCCCTTACCTGCATCTCATATATCTCAGGATAGGTGACACCCAACCTGCATCCCCTGTGTCCCAGCATCGGATTCATCTCGTGTAACGACTCCACATTCTGCAGCAGTTTCTCCTTTACCTGAATCTTGGCAAGTATCTGGTCAATCTCCTCTAAACTATTGACATCCCTTAATCCCATCTTCAGATTGGCAATCTCGCATATAAGCTCCTCCCTTCGGGGAAGAAATTCGTGCAAAGGAGGATCAAGGAGCCGTATGGTTACAGGAAGGTCCTTCATGGCTTCAAAGATACCGAGGAAATCGGCTTTCTGCATGGGCAGCAGTTTGTCCAGTGCGCCCATTCTGGCTTCCTTGTTCTTGGACATAATCATTTCCTGGACATGGGGGAGCCTGTCATCTCCGAAAAACATATGCTCCGTCCTGCAAAGCCCGATCCCTTCCGCGCCAAAGTTTCTGGCTACCCGGGCATCTTTAGGCGTATCGGCATTAGTCCTTACCTTCAATCTGCGTATTTCGTCGGCCCATGACATGAGAGTGCCGAAATCACCGCTCAATTCGGGCTGCACCAGGTTAACCTGCCCCAAAATCACCTGACCGGTGGAACCGTTAAGGGTGATGTAGTCCCCCTCTTTAATAACTGTGCCGTTTACAGTCATCTGACCGCGCTGCTCATTGATATTCAATGCTCCGCAGCCGGCCACGCAGCATTTCCCCATGCCCCTTGCTACGACAGCGGCATGTGATGTCATTCCACCCCGTGCCGTAAGTATCCCTTTAGCAACGTGCATCCCGCCAATGTCCTCGGGTGAGGTCTCATTTCTTACAAGTATCACTGGTTCGCCTTCTCCCGCCTTCTTAATAGCATCATCAGCGGTAAAAATAACCTTCCCGACCGCTGCGCCAGGAGAAGCGGGCAACCCCTTGGCCAGCACTTTTACAGAGGCATTGGGATCGATCATGGGATGAAGCAACTGATTAAGCTGCTCCGGTTCCACTCTGAGCAAGGCTGTCTTTTTGTCAATAAGGCCCTCTTTTACCATATCAACAGCGATCTTAACTGCCGCGGCAGCAGTTCTCTTGCCTGTCCTTGTCTGCAGCAGGAAGAGCCTCCCCTTTTGGATGGTAAACTCCAGGTCCTGCATATCTTTATAATGTGTTTCCAGTTTTCTTTGTATCTCGTCCAGTTCTTTATAGACATCCGACATCTCCTCTTCAAGAGATGTCAACTCGGAATCCTTTTTTTGTGCTATATTAATGGGCTGAGGGGTACGGATTCCCGCCACCACGTCTTCCCCCTGGGCATTCATGAGATATTCACCAAAAAAAATCTTTTCCCCTGTACTCGGATCACGGGTAAAGGCGACACCGGTACCGGAATCAGTGCCCAGGTTGCCGTATACCATGGATTGAACATTGACCGCCGTTCCCCAGTGATGTGGAAGATGATGTATATTTCTATAAGTGATCGCGCGCTCATTATGCCATGATCCGAAAACTGCCCCTATGGACATCTCAAGCTGTTTTTTCGGGTCCTGGGGGAAGCTCATTCCTGTTTCCTTCTTTACCAGTGCCTTATATTTTTCAACTATATCCTTGAGGGCTTCCACATCCAGTTCCGTATCAAGCTTAACGCCGAGTTCATCTTTTTTTTGCTGGAGTATCTTTTCAAATTTTTCATGCTTTAGTCCCAGGACAACATCCCCGAACATATTTATGAACCTGCGGTAACTGTCATAAGCAAAGCGGGGATTTCCGCTCTGTTTGATGAGACCCTGTATGGTTTCATCATTCAGCCCGAGGTTCAGCACAGTATCCATCATCCCGGGCATAGAGACCCTGGCTCCGCTTCTGACTGAGACCAGAAGAGGATTCTCAACATCTCCGAATCTTGCTCCCATGGTCTGTTCAACCTTTTTCAGATTTTCCTCAACCTGCTCCCACATACCCGGAGGGAATTGTTTATTGTTTTCGTAATAATCTATGCAAACCTCTGTGGTAATGCTGAAACCGGCCGGGACAGGGACTCCGACATTGGTCATCTCAGCAAGATTTGCCCCTTTGCCTCCCAAAAGGTTCTTCATGTCTGCCCTTCCTTCAGCCATACCTTTTCCGAAAAAATATACCATTTTTTTATTGTCTGACATTAAAAAAACCCCCTTTCAGACGTTTCTCTTCTTTTTTAGTTTTGACGATCCCATATCCATAATCTATTCCTGAACAATCTTGGAAAAATCCGCAATTTTCAAAAAAATCCGGCCTATAGAGGTTAAAAGGGCAAGCCGGTTGTTTTTTAAAGCCTCATCCTTCTCCATTACCAAAACCTGGTCAAAAAAGACATCGATCGGCTCCTTAAGGGCAACCATAGCCTGTAATGCCTCATAGTATTCAGCCCGGCCAATCTGGTCGTATAATCCCTGCTCCAACCTCTTGAAAATATCAAAAAGCCTGTTTTCCGCACTCTCTCTAAAAAGTCCGGAATCGACTTCCGGCAGTTTTTGATCATTTTTGGGCAGTATATTAATAACCCGCTTAAACGGGGTTAAAATGGCGCCGAATGCCTCCTGGGAACGGAATCTGTTCAGAGCGTCCAGCCTTTTTTGTACAAAGACAGGATGAACATTCTCTGCGGCAAGCACCGCATTAATAAGGTCGTAATCAAAGCCCTGGGCAAGGAAAAAGTTGTTTAACCTCTGGATTAAAAAAGGATGAATCCTTTGAACCGCCTCTTGAAATTTTACGTGATCTTTGGTCTGGAAGGGGGAGAGGCCTTCGGTTACAAATCCCTCCCATGGGAAAACCAGATCCTGGTTTAAAATGATCTGTATCATCCCCTGCACCTGCCTTCTTAATGCATGGGGATCCTCAGATCCTGTAGGGACAAACCCAAGAAAGAAACACCCGGCCAGGGTATCCATCTTATCAGCCAGGCTGAGGATAGAGCCGGCAAGGGTGTCCGGGAGCTTATCACCCGCAAAACGGGGCAGATAATGCTCAAAGATGGCCTGGGCAATGGCCTCAGGTTCTCCTGATCTCCTGGCATATTCCCTTCCCATAACACCTTCGAGTTCCGGAAACTCTCCAACCATTTCCGTCACAAGATCACATTTGCATAAAAGCGCCCCGCGCTCAATAATGTCTATCAGATCCTGTTTTCCCTTAGAATCGAACCTGGGTTTCTCAAGCTTTTCAACCAAATAGCAAGCAAGACCTTTGATTCTCAACACCTTATCGTATAGGCTTCCAAGCTGTTCCTGGAATACAACTTGCATCAAACTATCTACACGATCCGAAAGCGGGGTCTTCGTATCTTCTTCAAGGAAAAAGGCTGCGTCAGAAAGCCTTGCCCTAATGACCCTTTCATTTCCTTTGATGACTGTTTGAGGTTCATCAACAGGTGTATTGCTTATGGTGATAAACCTCGGAATAAGCCTTCCACTCTCATCCACTATGCAGAAGTATTTCTGATGATCCCTCATGCTGGTTACGAGGACCTCCTCCGGAAGCTCAAGAAATCCGGGATCAAAAGAACCGCATAATGCAACAGGCCATTCCACCAGGTGAGTAACCTCCTCGAGGAGCGCATCGTCTTCCCTTAGCCTCCCTCCGGCCTTATCTGCTTCCTTCTGGGCCTGAGAGAGAATAATCCGCATTCTCTTTTTCGGATCACACATAACGGATGCCTTCTCTAAAAGATCAAGATATGAAGAAAGGTCTTTTACCTCAATCGGCTCAGGGTGGATGAAACGATGTCCCCGGGTCATGGAACCGCTATTAATACCATCCAGATCAAAGGGAATCACTTTCCCTCCAAACAAGGCTAAAATCCAGTGAATCGGCCGCGCAAACCTGAAGCTTCCATTCCCCCATCGCATATTTTTGGGGAAACTCATAGAGGCAATCCATTCAAGGATAATTTCCGGAAGCAATTGACCCGTTTCCTTGCCAGGGTCCTTTTTCTCCACAACCAGATATGCGCCTTTTTCGGGCATATCCTCCACCTTCAATTCCTCCAGCTCCACACCCTGATTACGTGCAAAGCCTATCGCCGCCTTCGTGGGTTTTCCGTCCTGATCATAAGCAACCCTTGCCGGAGGCCCAACGGCCCTGACCAGATGCTCCTCTTGATTCTCCGATACATCTTCGGCACAAAGGGTCAATCTTCTGGGGGTACACATGGTCTGAATCTGGCCATGTTGAATGCGAAGAGTATCTAGCTTCTCTTCCATGAGGGTTCGCATT
>JBLIRO010000064.1:0-28513 GCA_049472335.1 bacterium
TCTTCTCAAGCGACATGCGGATTGTACTAAATTTTAAAATACCCATACAGGATGTACAAATATTGCTTGCTCTTTCATTTTAAGTGGATCCAGCTCAAGAAAGCTGAAAAGAGTTCATGCAAATATGCTTGCCGGAAGGGCATGGACTTATCACCTTTTCCCTTTTATTTATCAGGAAATCAAAGATTCATTTGAGATAAAAAATGTACTCCGATTCGGTACATTGCCAAGTGTTTATCTAACAAAGGATGATTTAGAAAAAAGTGAAATCTTAAGGTCTTATGTAGATACATATATAGAAGAAGAGATCGAATTGGAGGCAAATATAAGAAATCTTGGGGGATTTCTTCGCTTTTTACCGATTGCCGCCTCTCAAAATAGAGAGCTTGTGAATTATTCAAATATTACCCGTGAAACAGGTGTAAGTTTCAACACAGTGAGAGGATATTATAAAATCCTTTAGGATACCCTTTTAGGATTCTTCCTTTTTCCTTATGGAAGGTCTATTCGTAAGAAGATGGCTAAACATCCGAAGTTTTATTTTTTTGATACTGGCGTTGTGAGCGCCCTTACGAGAAAACTTAGTGTTCCATTTATGGAGCATAGCTATGAATATGGTAAGGCTTTTGAGCATTCTTTTATCTGTGAATTGATAAGGTTGAACGATTATAAGCGTTTGGACCTGGAATTCTCTTTTTATAGAACGGAAAGAGGGGCAGAGATGGATTGTATTATAGAAACCCCAAAGGGAAAGGTAATCGCTGTAGAAATAAAGTCAACCAAAGCGCCATCTTCTTCCCATTGCACAGGATTATATTCCCTTAAGCAAAAGGTTCCGAATGCTGAATTAATATTGGTCTGTCAAGCTCAAAATCCGATTAAACTGAAAGAAGCTATTGGCATGTCCTGGGAAGAGGCCCTTCAGTATATAATCAACATCGTAAATTAATTTGCCGGATTCTGGCAGAAGTTAATATTTAATGGAAATACCCAATAGATCCTTAACTGGTGATCAACAAATTGACTTCATAATATTTTGTATGATAAATTTTTTCCATTCATTTTCAATTCGGGTTAACAAGTATGAATTCTTTTCCTGGATTTGTATTTTAAACAGCTTAAATGTTAAAAAGAATTATGAGGGAGTAAAAAATGGAAGTAAAGAGGGACGTTTCGGTAAAAAGCACCAAAAATGAGATTCTTCAGGCGTATAACGAGCTTTTAACAAAAATCAAGGAAGAGAAGCCTTTTGATCGTAAAGAAGAGAGAAAAAAGGAGGAAGAAAAAACGATAATAAAGGGTGCTTCACAAAATTCGATTGAAAAGATTGTAAAGGGTTTGGCTGAGATTAAATTGGAAATCGGAACGGCGCTTGATAACCTGGAAGAAAGGCTTATAAAGGAGTTCAAAAAATTAACAGAGCTACAGCATGCCATAGAGATTGAGCAAAAGGAACTGGAAGAGATTCATGAGATAAAGGTAAACGCAGACAGCCTCGCTGCTTTATTAAGGGCACAGAAAGAGAAAAGATCACAGTTTGAGGCGGAAATGGAAGAAAAGAAGGAAGCCTTTGAATCAGATATGGCTCAAAAGAGGTTACAATGGAAAAAGGAACAGGAAGATTATGACCTTTCAAGGAAAGAAAGGGATACAGAGGTTAAAAAGGAAAGAGAGAGGGAAGAGGAAGAATATAATTATGCCTTGCAACTAAAAAGGAAAAAGGATAACGATGTCTATGAAGCAAAGAAGGCTGCCCTGGAGAAAGAACTAAAGGATAAAAAGGCTGTTGTTGAAAAGGAGTTGTCTGAAAGAGAGGCATTGGTGTCAGCTAAGGAGAATGAGCTTAATGATTTAAAGGCCCGGGTGGCTGAATTTCCGGTTCAACTTGAAAAGGCGGTAAAAGATACGGAAAAATCCGTCATCGAAAAGCTGGAATTTAAATATAAACACGAAGCTGAACTGGCTACAAAAGAGATTGAAGGTGAGAGAAGATTAAATAAGCAGATTGTCTCGGCTTTAGAGGCTAAGATCAAGGAACAGGATGCACATATTCGTCAATTAACCCAAAAGACGGACCAGGCGGGACAACAGGTACAAAACATTGCCATAAAGGCCATTGAAGGGGCTTCTTCACAGAGAATATTCAGCAAGAATTATGAGATCCAAAAAGAAGGGATAGCTTCAAAGGATCAGTAAGAATCAATCTTAACAGAAAAGGAGATCTGCTATCATGTTTTCCAAAAGATCGGTTTGTTTTTTCATTTTATGTCTCTCTTTATCCCTCGCAATTCTGATAGGTTCGGGATGTATCAAAAAAGGCAATGACCAAAAGACGCATGAAGAGGGCGAGATAACGGAGAGCGATGAACCTTTAGAGATGGACTCCAACGTAAAGGAGATAGAGATAGAGGAGGAAGAGGCTGAGATAGAAGAACCTGAAAGTCAGAATATATCCGAGGTTAAAAATCCTGTAGCCTTGATCGAGACATCCATGGGTAATATCAAGATCGAGCTTTTTGAAGAAAGGGCGCCCATTTCTGTCAAGAATTTTATAGACTACGCGAATGAAAAATTTTATGATGGAACGATATTTCATCGTGTAATACCGAATTTTGTGATTCAAGGCGGGGGGTTTACTGAAGATATGACGAAAAAGCCTACACACCCCCCTATAAATAATGAGGCCGGAAACCAAATCAGCAACACCAGGGGTACTGTTGCCATGGCAAGAACACCATACATCCATAGCGCTACATCTCAGTTTTATATAAATTTAAGGGATAATAAGGCCTTAGACCACAGGGATGATACTTCCGAGGGGTATGGTTATTGTGTATTCGGAAGGGTGATTGAAGGGATGGATGTGGTTGACAGCATCAGCCGTGTTCCCAGGGACAGAAGAGGCGCTCACAGTGATGTGCCTGTTAAGCCGGTGATTATCAAGTCTGTTCGGATACTTTGATGAAACTCTAAACGGCCCTCTTATCCCCCGATTCCCCACATGGACCTTTTGCATTTGTGAGAGAAATCCTCCTGCAGGGTGTGCCCCGAGGGTTTGAAATGAATGGATTGTCTTATGATCCTTTCCAGTTCCTGATCACTGGCTCCGGATCTGAGGGCTGCCTTGATACTTGTCTCCTGGTCGGAAAAAAGGCAGTTACGTAACCTTCCGTCCGCTGTGAGCCTGATCCTGTTGCATGTATCACAGAAGTGCTGGCTTAAGGGAGTGATAAAACCGATCTCACCGGCCCCTCCGGGGATTCGGAAGCGCCTGGCCGGACCATTCTGATTTACCTTTGAATTAACAGGTTCCAGTTCGTGTTTTTTTTTAATAACACTCATAATGCTCTGGGCATCAATGGACTTGTCAGGGCTCCAGTAATCATTTTCACCAACAGGCATAAACTCGATGAACCGGACATTGTATGGCTGTTCTAATGTAAGCCGGGCAAAGTCAAGGATCTCTTCATCGTTAAATCCCTTTATGGCCACACAATTTATCTTGATAGGTGACAGCCCTTCCTTGTGAGCGGTCTTTATCCCCTCCATTACCCGGGGGAGCAAGTCCCGCCGTGTAATGTAATGATATTTTTCCCTTTTAAGTGTATCCAGACTTATATTGATCCTTTTTAGACCCGCCTTTTTTAATTCACCAGCGAATGAGGCCAATAAGACGCCATTGGTGGTCAAGGTCACATCATCCAGACCCCTTAGCAAGCTCAATTGTTCAATTAAATAGATGGCCCCTTTTCGGGTCAAAGGCTCTCCTCCCGTGATCCTGATTTTTGTAACACCACAGTTAATAGCCACCCGGGTTAGTCTGATAATCTCTTCATAGGAGAGGATCTCTATATGGGGGAGGTGTTCTACGCCTTGCTCAGGCATGCAGTAGCGGCAACGAAGGTTGCAGCGGTCAGTAACTGAGACCCTCATATAGTCGATCTTTCTTGAGTGTGAATCTATCAACCCGGACATTGTTCTTCTCCGGTGAGCGTGCAGTCATATCCGCCCATCGACTCTAACTCCTTTTTGAATGCCCGGCTTTTAAGGACCTTCAAGAGGGCTTTGGCCCAGGGTGATTTATAATATTCTTCAGGTATGAGCAGATCATATCGCTCCTTTGCGAGGGGAAAGAATTCCAGCCCCAAGGCACGGGCAGCGCTGAGTATACCCAGCCCGCAATCCGCCCCACCGCTTTTTACGAGTGCGGCGACCGCCATGTGGGTAAAGACCTCTCTTCTATAATCCCTGATGTGTTTGGGATCGATTCCCTCTTTTTTTAACCAGTGATCCAGAAGAAGTCTGGTGCCAGCGCCTGATTGACGGTTAACAAACCTTATATCTTCCCGGATGAGGTCATTGAGACCCTTGATTTTTTTCGGATTGCCCGGCTTCACCATAAGTCCTTGGTCCCTGAATGCAAGATTATAAAGATGAAGCCTTTTTCCCGGGAGATATTTGTTGATATAGGGAATGTTGTATGTCCCTGTTTCAGGATCCAGAAGGTGGATTCCTGTCAGGTGGCATTCTCCTTTTTTTAAGGCCATAAGGCCTCCCAGGCTACCGAGGTGGGTTATGGAAAGCTTAAGACCCGTTTCTTCGCGGCCAAGATGGTCTGCAAGGAGATCAAGACCCGGATCATGGCTTCCGATAAAGGTTATTGATCCTTCTATTTCCTCTCTAGGTTTTAAAAGCTCCACCTCGACCTCAGCCCCTCCGTCCAGTCCCTCGGATTGTCTGGGAACCTTTAGGATTCCATCCGCGCGAACAAGAGAGGTTATAACTCCTGCCCCCCTTTTAAGGGGGCTTGCTATATAATTTCCCCCCTGTTTCCCTAATTTGACCCTTATGTATTCTTCCTGGCCAAGCTTTGAGGGGAGCTTTCTCGCGGTCCTGGCCTTGAGGTAATCCGATGAAGGGACAGGCCGATTGAGCATTCGGCTTAGAACCGGCCGGGCGAAAAGCTCGAAGGCGATAACGGCAGATACAGGATAACCCGGAAGACCTATTACCGGTTTTTGGTCCGCCTTCCCAAGTATTACAGGTTTTCCCGGCATGATGCTGACCCCATGGACAAGCACTTCGCCTATTTCGGCGATTACATCAGCGGTAAGGTCTCTGGTGCCGGCAGACGAACCGGCAACAATTACCAGCAGATCAGAACCTGCAAGCGCCTTTCGGGCCATGACAAGAAGTGAGGCGGAGACATCCTTTACAATGGGAAATATCAAAGCCTCGGCCCCCCATTGGGATAAAAGTCCGGAAAGCACAACCGAATTGGACTCTATAACCTGCCCCGGTTCCGGTGCCTGCCCGGGGCTTATTACCTCGTCGCCCGTGGGTATGATACTGACCCTGGGTTTTTTCCTTACCCTTATATTTGTCAAACCCCCTGAGAGAATCGCTCCCATATCGAAGGGACGGATCAAATGGCAACTGGGAACAATCTGTTCTTCTGTTACTATATCTTCACCTATAGGCCGTACATAATGCCAGGGAGGGACCGATGCCATTATCTGTACCTTCTCAGGGTCGGGTTGATGAATATCTTCGATCATGATCACCGCGTCAAATCCATCCGGCAACGTTTCTCCCGTATTGATAAATCGTGCCTGAGGTCCAACCTTGAGTTCAATGGGATTTGTCTCGGTTGCTCCAAAGGTGTCCAGGGAGCGGACCGCGACTCCATCCATCGCGCTCACATTGGAGACCGGTGAGGAAAGAATGGCGCGCACCGCTC
Organism: bacterium; assembly: GCA_049472335.1. Classification (GTDB taxonomy): domain Bacteria; phylum SZUA-182; class SZUA-182; order DTGQ01; family JAFGSM01; genus JBLIRM01. The sequence continues at coordinate 5,741 of JBLIRO010000064.1, forward strand.
TTGAGGTAATGCGTCCAAACGCTTTTTCAACCGGTACCTCTTCCTCCGGCCAATTTGAATAATCAGGCAATATGCCCAGAAAGATTTCAAGAGCCTCTTCACGGCTCTTTTTTTTCAGATAAATGTGCCTTTTTTCTTTCATAATTAGCCAAACACCCGGTCAACAAGGGCAAATCTAAAGTAACTCAAATCAGGTTGTTCAGAAAGGTGATAACTGACCAGTTTTATATACACTTTGCCCTCACTGTAAATTCGGGAAGTAATCCCTGATTACATACCTTGATCGATCCTCGAGAGGTGTTCGTCAATAATCTCTTTAGGGGTGAGTGATACAAGCCCTTTGAATCCCAGGAAAAGGGCTATCAGGTCATCTAATCCTCCGATGATGGGAACAAGTAAGCCGGGAATCAAATCTATGGGGCTGATAATATAGGCAATTGCAAGGCAGGGCATGGCCTTGGCATACCATGGTACACGTCTATCCCTCATTAGCCTGCCAAAGACCTTAGCGAATTTACGTATGTTGAATATTACCTGCAAGACCTTGACCGGATTTAGGATGTTTCCCTTTTTGGATGAATCGCTCATTGCTCTGAATTTTCCTGTTTCTATAAAAAATGAAAAATCCTTATACTATAAATTTATAACATATTATGGCTTAAAAAACCAAACAGAATGACAGAATAATAACTGGAAGTATTGCTCAATAGTCCCTAAAAAATGATTTTTCTGACGATAATATTAATATAACCTGTTTAATTATGATGGATTCGTAAAAAAATCATTTCGTTTTTTTAACTCGATCGTAAATGTGTAGGCAACACAATCATTTTATGGTATATTGTTGTTAAATGACTGCCGGGCTTTATCAATCAAAATCAAAGGAGAAGCACATAATGGCACATTATCTGGTCACTGGTGGAGCCGGATTCATTGGCTCCAATATCGTTGAGGCGCTTATTGAAAAGGGGGAAAGGGTCCGTGTTGTGGATAATTTTTCTACTGGAAAGATTGAGAATATAGCTCCATTCATGGAAAAAATCGAATTTATGGAAGCAGATATACTGGACATGAAAGCTATGAATGATGCATGTAAAGGGATAGATTATGTGCTTCATCAAGCCGCGCTGCCTTCCGTGCCCAGATCCGTTACAGATCCTATAAGCAGTAATAGCACAAACGTCGATGGCACAGTTAATATTCTCTGGGCGGCAAAAGAAGCGGGTGTCAAAAGGGTGGTTTATGCCTCTTCCTCTTCAGCTTACGGAAACACGCCCATCCTTCCAAAGAAAGAAGATATGCCGGCAGATCCGCTTTCTCCTTATGCTATTTCAAAATATGCCGGAGAGCTTTATGCAAAAATATTTTATCAGATTTATGGCCTTTCAACAGTATCCCTTAGATATTTCAATGTGTTCGGCCCCAGACAGGACCCCGGTTCCCAATATGCCGCCGTAATACCCAAATTTATCAATTCCCTTATTATAGGCATACCGCCGGTTATCTTCGGGGACGGCGAGCAATCAAGGGATTTTACCTTTGTAAAGAATGTCGTACAGGCTAATATCCTGGCGGCACATGCAGAAGAAGCAAGCGGGCATGTTTTTAATATTGCATGCGGAGAGAGGATTACCCTGAACCAATTGGTGAAGAAGTTGCAAGGGATACTGAACAGCCCTCTTGATCCGATATACACAGATCCAAGGCCCGGAGACGTAAAGCATTCCCTGGCGGATATCTCCAAGGCCGAGGGTATTTTGAATTATAAGCCTATTTATAATACGGAGGACGGCCTTCGGGAAACGGTTAAGTGGTTTACGCGATCTAATAAATGTTCAGCCCTTTTATGAGGTTTATTAATTCGCTAAATGGTAATAGATTGTTATAATCAATAAATATAAGGATCTGTAATTTCAATTGTGAGTTCGCATCTATCTTCAACATCTTCAAGCAATATCCAGTATCCTTTGCCAGGTTTTAATTCCTCTGACTCAAGAATCGTTTGATATCCATGCCCCTGATTATAACCATAGATGACCTTGATTTTACAATCATCCACTGAGGGCTGAGCTGGAAAAGTGCATCCCCCGATCATATGCCATCCCTCTTGTATGGTGAGGTTATACTGATTTACCACTTCGCCGGTTATGGTTAAAGTTTTTTCTCCATTTAATAATATCCAATATCCGGTTCCAGCCTCCATATCTTCTCCCCTTCTTATACGGACATACCCTTTCTCTTTTTCATAACTATACATCACTACTGCATCAGGAAATAATGATGACAAAGAAGCATTTCCCGGTTTAAGAGGAAGTGAAAACATGCTCCATCCGGCAGGAATGCTTATATTTCCGGTGAGAATAGTGCCTTGGATATTAGGATCTGAATCGTCCGGATCTCCTGAATATATGGCTGTATGATTATTGAACTCATCCGGGCTACATAGACATTGGCTATTTCCAGCATCTCCTTGCCAATCATTATCCGCATCTTTATAGTAGATAGTACAACCTTCTGATCCTTCTATATCCATCTGACCGTCACAGTCATTATCTTTTCCATCACATAATTCGGATGCTCCAGGGTGTGTGGAAGCATCTTTGTCGTTACAATCCAAATTGTTTTCAACATAGCCTTGAGGACAGATAGATGTTTGAATGCTCTGGTTAGGATCTCCTCGACCATCGTTATCAAAATCCAGATAGCAGTATTTATCTCCGCCAAATGCCCTTAGCTTGCCGTCATTGCTCCCAATATAAACCGTACCGTCGTCTCCAATAGCGGGTGAAGAAAAAACATGACCTCCTGTTTGATATGTATCTTTCAAAGTACCATTCGGGTCAAGGGCATAAACTTTACCATCATAATTCCCGGCATAGACCGTACCATCCCCTGCCAAAATGGGAACGAAAGAGTCCGGAAAGCGAAAAATGGTCGGGTATTGGATGTTTGAGTTTAAATAAAAAAAGCCTCCCATTCTATAGCTCCACTTAAGAACACCATTCGGATCAAGGGCGTAAACTGTGCCGTAAAACTCATGATCGTACTTACACGGTGGACCGAAACAGTTTATACAGCACCCGGCAGATTTCTCACTAATCATATCAGGTTGTATGAAAAATATCGTGCCATCTGTTCCTGCCGCAGGAGAGGAAAAATGGCTAGCCCCCTTATTGTAACTCCATTTCAGGCTGCCATCTTCGGGATTGAGGGCATAGATTTTATCTAATCCGACATAGACTGTACCATCAACACCTATAACCGGTGTTGTATATACACCTGCTCCAACCTCAAAGCTCCAATTTAAACTACCGGCTGCATTTATTGAAAGTAACTTTCCAGTATCACTTCCCACATAGATAGTTCCGTCAACATCTATAGCAGGAGAGGAACAGACTCCACCGCCGGTTTGACAGCTCCATTTTAAGCTGCCATCCTGATTTAGTGCATATACATTTCCATCATCGCTTCCGGTATAAATCGTACCATCTGTTCCAATGGCAGGAGAAGATCTGACTTTACCCCCTGTAAGGTAGCTCCATTTTGGACTGCCTTCCGGGTTAAAAGCATAGATCCTATTGTCCTCGCTTCCTACATAGATTATGCCTTCTGAATCTATAGCCGGAGAGGATATTACAGGACCTTCCGTAAGGTAATTCCATTTCAGACTACCGTCCGGATTTAGTGCATATAATTTACCATCATAACCTCCCACATAGATCGCACCTTCTACACCTATTGAGGGTGAGGACCAAATTGCTTTTCCTGTTTGATAGACCCATTTTAAGATAGAATCAGTTTGCATTCCCTCATATGGACTTTGACCGGTACGTTTTGAATCATATCCTTTGCATGGCCAGGCACTCTCTGCAAGGTTGACTTTTTCGGACGTGTCCGCCGCAAGGCAAATTTGATCTGCTAATAACATTACAAAGACAAGAAAAAAGATAAAAAATAAAGCCACAAATAATAGAAAAGTGAATTTTTTCATAACCTTCACCCCTTTCACAATTAGATCTTTTAAGCTTTATCGGATAAATAGGTTAATTTGTAAAATAGAAGTAATTGATATCTTTTTTGTAGCTCAACTCATCATAAAAGATGGATTCATTATTTGATAAGTACTTTTTTATTCAAGATCTAAATTAATAGACGAAAATAATATGATTTTTTCCCCCTGGGACTTCTTTAAGAAATAGATTCGAAATTGGGTGATTAGAATTGATGATTGACAGAACAATCCATTGCAGGGTATATTGAAAGGGTTATACAATCGCTTAATATAAGTTGGGAGTGCTAAAATTTCAATTGCTTAATGAGGATATTGAATGCCTGAGATAAAACCTTTAGAAGATAAGGATTTTGAAGGAGGGACGCTAAAGGATATAGAAAAGATGGTGGTCCTTTTCGAATCTCCGTGGTGCCAGGGGTGTAATGCAATAGAAAGAATGATAGCGGGGATGAGTGACGAGGAATCGCAAGGCTGTGTATGGGGCAAGGTAGATATAAGCGTTCATCAGAAACTGGCTCAACGTTATGGCGTCTTGAGCCTTCCCACCCTTCTTGTTTTCCGTAATGGCAAAGTGGCGGAGCGTATGGCCGGAAGGATCTCTAAAGAAAAACTGCTTAGCAGGATCAGATAAATAATGCAGAATCTGGCCCAAATTTTGACAGGATATCTCGAGGGTACGATCTTACTTGCATATCCTGTAGTGTTTTTGGGAGGCTTGCTCACTTCCTTCACCCCCTGTGTTTATCCAATGATTCCTATCGTTATGGGGTATGTGGGGGGGCAAACAGTAACAACAAAGAAAACGGGATTTTTCCTGTCTATTATATATGTGTCAGGGCTTTCTGTTACCTATTCTCTGCTGGGAGCAGTCTCTGCACTGACGGGGAGAATATTTGGTGAGATACAGAGCAGCCCCTGGACATATATAGTGGTCGGAAATATTATACTTCTCTTCGGATTGGCTATGCTGGAGGTCTTTACTATTCCTTTACCCTCATTTGGTCGCTTTGGTGAAGGACAAAAAAGGGGTGGTATTTTAGGCGCCTTCGGACTAGGTCTGGCTTCCGGATTTATCGCTGCACCATGCACCGTCCCTATACTGGGTGTTCTGTTGACTTATGTGGCAACAAGGCAGAGTATAATCATAGGAATCAGCCTGCTTTTTACATATGCTCTGGGTATGGGGACATTGCTGGTTCTATGCGGAACCTTTGCCGGCCTTTTAGCGCACCTGCCCAAATCGGGGCACTGGATGGTTGTAATCCAGAGGATTTTTGGATGGTTTATGATCGGCCTGGGGGAGTTTTTTTTAATCAAGGCCGGGCAATTATGGTTTTAAACAAAATTGAAATTTATGATTTTATCAGCTATAGTTATGGAAAAGGATGGGAATGATTATGAGATCCATAAAAAGAAATTTTTTAATAACGGTCCTTATCTCTATAATTCTGGTAATCTCCTTCGGTTGCGAAGATAATACCAAAGCCAGGGATTCGAAAGAAAGCGGGGCAGAATCGGCCAATAGGGATGTTTTGCACAAAGATATTGAGAAAAGCCTGTTAAAACTTCCGGACTTTTTCTTGAACGATCTTGAAGGTAAAGAGTATAGACTTTCTGACCATGTGGGGGAAAAACCCGTTCTCCTGGTTTTTTGGACTACCGGCTGTCCTGTCTGTATTAGCGGAATACCAAATTTGAACAACATATTTTTAACCCGTTCAAAAGACCTTGAGCTTATTAGTATAAATATACTTGAATCGAAAAGAACCGTAAGCCGGCTCGTTGACGCAAAAGGTATTAAATATCCCGTGCTGCTTGATCCCCATGGAATAACGGCCAAGAATTATCGTATCAGGGGTGTACCCACGTTTATCGTGATCGATCTTAAAGGAAGTATGGGTTATTACGGCCATGATTCGTCTGAGGCAATGAGAAAAATTGAAGCATTGCTGAGTTAAAGAGGCCGGTTATGGAGGAGTTATTATGCCTTCAAAGGGACATATAGAGGCCCTTCTCGATCCATCCGTACAGTCTTCTATATTTGACAATATGGCTGACGGAGTATGTGTGACCACGAATGGCGTGATTCAGTTTATGAATACTTACTTAATCAAAAAATTTGGTGATTGCACAGGAGAACCCTTTTCAAAGATTTTTTTAGATCCTCAAGAAACATTGGCAAAATGCAAGGTTGTCCGTTATGAATGGTATTCTCCTAAAAGCCGTCAGACTTTTGATGTAATAAATTCCCCTTTTAAAAATCGTGACGGAGGTATTTCTATTTTATCTTTATTCAGAGATATAACTGAACAGAAAAGATTGCAAAAACGACTTGAAGGCTATTATTTAAGGCTTAAGGAGACCAATAAGGAACTTAAACGAGTCAACAAGAAAATATCCACTGCCAATCAAAAGCTGGAGGATTTGTCTGTAAGGGATGAGTTGACAGGTCTGTATAATCACAGACATTTTTGGGATATTCTTACAGTTGAATTCAAAAGAGCCGTGCGTTATGGAAATCCTCTTTCCTGCCTTATGATAGATATAGATTTTTTTAAATCCGTCAATGATCTTGGCACTCATTCATTCGGTGATTTTTGTTTAAGCGAGATAGGCAGTATGATACGTTCTCCGTTAAGGGCAATGGATGTCGCGGCAAGATATGGTGGTGAAGAATTCGCCGTTATTCTCCCGTCAACAGATTATGCGGGTGCCAAAACCATTTCCGAAAAGATCAGAGAGAAGATCGAAGCGAGGCTCTTTAAGAAAGACGGATTCGCTATGAATCTGACTCTCAGTATAGGTGTGTCATCTATGCCTAAAGACAAGGTCGATAATTATCACCGGTTGGTGGAATTTGCCGATCAGGCCTTATATACCGCAAAGATGCAGGGTAGAAACAGGGTTTGCCTTTATCGCGATCTGAGGCTTAAGGATAAGGAGGTAAGGTTAGGCCGCGAGAAGGTCTCCGAGATGGGATTTAAGCTTTATAATATAATGGAAGGAGTAAAGAGGGACTACATAGAGGCGACCAAAAATCTTATTCAGTCTGTGGAATTTAAAGAAAAGTACAGGCAGAATCATTCCCTGCGAGTATCAAGAATTGCCGCAAGACTTGCTGAATCTCTCGATCTAAGCCAGGAACATATAAATAGTATCACTTACGCGGCCCTTCTGCATGATCTGGGCCGTCTGGCAATCAATCCGGATATTTTGTCGAAAAAAGGGAAACTCAGTACAGAAGAATTCGAACTGGTAAAGGAACACCCTGTACTCAGCGCCCAGGTCATCGAACCAATTAGATATTTGCAGGAGGAATTTCATTGTATACTTCATCACCATGAATGGTACAATGGGTCCGGATATCCAAAAGGATTGATCGGGGAAGAGATCCCTCTGGGGGCCAGGATCTTAACCGTTGCTGACGCCTACGATGCAATGAAATCGCCAAGACCTTATAGAAATGCATTATCAACAGAAGAGATCAAGCAGGAATTCCTCACCTATTCAGGCGTCCAGTTCGATCCTAATTTGACTCCCCTGATGCTTCATATAATCGAAGAAGAAAGCTTTTCCCATGCCTGATGAGATTATGCTTCGCTTTCGCTCTTCTCAATCTTCTGTAGATGTTTATTAACGTATTTAACTCGAAACATAGATATATGTGGGAGTAATTATGCTTTTAATAGAGGGTTTGGGAGTCAAGGTAAAGGACCGTCAAATACTACACAACATCAACCTTACAATAAACCCGGGTGAGGTTCATGTCCTTTTCGGACCTAATGGAGCCGGCAAAACCTCTCTTTTAATGACATTAATGGGTTTTTCAGGTTATCAGGTCACCTCGGGACGAATTGTCTGGAAAGGGGAGGATATTACAAATTTGCCGATCGATGAAAGGTCAAAAAGGGGTATAGGGATCTCTTTCCAGCGTCCACCAACCATTCGCGGCTTAAAGATGTCGCAATTTCTCGATATATGTAACCAATACGGCCAGGATATAGAACAACTGACTTACGACCTTGGTTTACAGTATCTTATGGAAAGAGATATTAATGAAGGTTTTTCCGGAGGAGAAATAAAGCGATCCGAGATTCTCCAGTTGATGCTGCAAAAGCCGAAACTCAGCCTGTTGGATGAGCCTGAATCCGGAGTGGATCTGGAGAATATAGTTATTTTGGGAGAGGCCATCAACAGGCTGCTGAACAAAAGGATCTCACATCATAGCTCTCAGCCTCCCAAGGAGATCAGAGACAAAAGGGAGGAATCCGGACTGATTATAACCCATACGGGTCATATATTAAATTATGTGGACGCGGACGTGGGTCATGTGCTTTATAACGGCGCACTCGATTGCGTTGGAAATCCCAGGGAGATCTTGCACTGTCTGGAAGAATTAGGCTATGAGGAGTGTATAAGATGCAAGAGAAATTAAAAGAGGCAATATTGAATGCCAGGGAAAGGCCCGCTCCCTATGGGCCTGATATCGATCTAAGCAAATACAATTCTACAGTACAAGCACACCCCTATTTAGAGGATCTTTGTAAATTGGGGCCCGGCGAGAGAGAGGCAATGGAAGGGGCGGGATTGAATATCTCGGGAAATGAAAGATCCGGAAGCTATGTCCTTATGGACAGGTCGATAATACATTGTAATATTGCACAGCCGGGTGTAGAGGTAATGGATATTGGTGAGGCCCAAAAAAAGTATGGAGAAATAAAGGAATACATTTGGCACGTTGTATCCCCGGATATAGACAAATATACGGCAAATACCTATCTTAATCCCATACAAGGTTATTTTATCCATGTCCTTCCCGGGATTAAGGCCCTATACCCTGTGCAGGCCTGCCTTTATATGGGCCATGATAAAATGGCTCAATATGTTCATAATGTCATTATTGCCGAGGAAGGGGCGGAGCTGGATATCATAACGGGATGCACAACCGGGCCAGATCTTAATACAGGGCTGCATGTAGGCGTTTCCGAGTTTTATATAAAGAAGGGGGCAAGGGTTACCTTTACTATGATCCATAACTGGGCGGAAGAGGTCATAGTCCGCCCGCGAACTGTTGCCGTGATTGAAGAGTCCGGCACATTTATCTCGAATTATGTTTCCATGAAAAGGGTTAAAAGCACCCAGATGTATCCCGCTGCTTATTTAAAAGGGGAGGGGGCAACAGCAAGATTCAATAGTATCCTTGTGGCGCCTCCCGGTTCAGATCTGGATGTGGGAGCAAAGGTCTTTCTGCAGGCAAAGGGTTCCAGGGCAGAGGTAATATCACGGGCCATATCATCTGGGGGCACGATCAGGGCCAGGGGATATCTGATCGGTGAGGTCCCGGATGTAAAGGCCCACCTGGAATGCAGAGGACTTCTCCTCTCGGAGAAAGGCATCATTCATGCCGTGCCTGAATTGGAGGGTAAGACTGACGGGGTAGATCTGTCTCATGAGGCAGCGGTCGGAAAGATAGCACAGGATGAGATCGAATATCTTATGGCACGGGGACTTAGCGAAGATGAAGCCACCTCTATTATAGTAAGGGGCTTTTTAAATATAGAGATCAAGGGCCTGCCGCCCGCCCTTCGTGCGCAAATAGATCGGGCTGTGGAGGAAAGCGAAAAAGACCTTTTCTGATCTAGAAACCAATCTATTTACCTGTTCCTTTGAATTTAAGGCATCAATATAAGTCCACACATTTTTCTTTGTGCGCTCGGTCGATGGCATATTGCAAGGCTTTAGCAAATGATCTTATCCATCTGATATACCATTCTGGCAGTTTAGCAAGAAATTTATATTTTTTCAGGATAGCCTGATATCCAAGCAAGAAATTTTATTCATTATATCTATCACCCTCTTTGTGACAAATTTTTGTCCTAATAAAAGTTTGTTTCAAAAGAATATTAATTTTTTATAATATTATAAGGCTCCATGTATGAGAGTATATTGACATAAAAACATAAACTAAATAGAATGATTATATAATAATGTCAAGGAATAAGCAGAATTCCAGATGACAAAATATTATTAAATTCCATGTATTATGTTAGTCCTTACTTCTATCTAATATACGCTAGAAAGATGGATAATAAAGATAAAATAATAGATAAAAATAAAGAACTCCTTGATTTAGTAAAATCATACCATGATTATTATGGGACATATCATCATCATAAAGAGATTATGGCTTATTCTGCTACTGGTCTATTTTTAACTGGGTGTTCGTATATATGTTTTAATAAAAATACCTATGCTTATCCTATTTCAATAATATTGATAATTTTTATATTGGGCATATTATTAATTTTTTTTATTGTTTGGCAATTAAGGCAAAGATTGTTTGCTGCAAATATGGTAAGTGCGTGTATAAATTTAATTTCAAAGATCTTAACAAATAATTGGAATGTTTTGGATTTAAATCCTAAAAAATTGAATTTAAATAATACGTTAGATTATTTTCCTTCTGAACTAGCAAAGGGCAATCCTTGAAATATAGAATTTTTAAAATTAAAAAAAGAGATTTTAACGAGTCCACCTGATTTCACTTAGCCAGCCTTGATTAGTGAGTGACTTTGTAACATGAGCTTGAAATGGGTGCTTAGAAAGGAAGGAGACAATGTACAAAATAGTCAAATTAAAAGTACTATCTGATTACAGAATCTGGATTAAATATAATGATAATACAGAGGGTACCCTTGATTTATCAAATCTTGTCGGCAAAGGTATTTTTTCATTGTGGAATGATTATGAGGAATTTAAAAAAGTCACAATAGGAAGTATTGGTGAATTAAAATGGGGAGATAATATAGATTTATGCCCTGATTCCTTATATTTACAATTAACAGGGAAGGATCCAGAAGAAATATTTCCTAATCTTAAAAAGGAATCAGTACATGCCTGAAATTTCAAGATTTTATGGAATAATTATAAAAATGTTCTTCAATGAGCACAATCCTCCACATATACATGCAGTTTATGGAAATTATCAAGCGCTTTTAGATATAAATACTTTTGCTATTATATCTGGGAAACTGCCTCCAAGAGCATTTGGGCTTGTAACAGAATGGATGATGCTGCATCAGAATGAATTATTATCCTTTTGGGAAAAAGCAAAACATTATGAACCTATTGGGAAAATTAAACCTTTAAAATAGACTTTCTAACAAGCGCCATAATTAGGTTAAAAATCATATAACACGGTAATTCATCTGATTTCACTTAGCCTGCTGTGATTCGTGAGTTCCCCTGAAATCTTGGTTTAATAACATTAAAATTGTGTTTTGATAAAGGACTAAAGTGGAATTATATCTCTAGGTCCGAAATAAAATACAAAATTATAGCTTATATTTTTGGATCATAAGCAAAAGGGAACTATGATACGTATTCTTATAACCTTAGGCACTTGAAAATTTAAGCCCCTTAGGCCCTTTCTCCTCACCTGACCAGATACCTTACTATATCATTGTAAACCACATAAACCATGAGGAGAAGAAGTATAACCATGCCTATTTGCTGGGCAATTTCCCGTGTTTTTATGCTTGGCGGTTTTCCGTGAATCGCTTCAATGCCGAAGAACAGGAGATGCCCGCCGTCAAGTACCGGGATAGGAAGCAGGTTAAGGATCCCCAACTGGAGACTCAAAAAACCCATAAAATAGATAAGCTCGCCCATACCGGTTTTTGCTGCCTCACCCGCCACATGAGCGATCATGATAGGACCTCCCAATGATTTTGGAGACGCTTTCCCGGACACCAACTTATAAAGAAATTCAAGGGTGATCGTTAATAGCCTGTAAGATTCTTTAAATCCTGCTATGGTGGACCCAACGACGCCGTATTTCTTGAGGACGGTTTCCTGATACTGGCTGATTCCGATAAGGCCGTATTTTATGACTTCTACGCTGTTTTCAGCCTCATCGATTGTTCCGTTTCCCTCCTGAGTACCTGAAAAGCCAAATAGTCCCTTTACCCAAATAATAAACCTCGAAATATAAGAAGGCCTGTCTTCTGATTCAAATGCCACCGGTGTGACAACTACATCGAATGTTTCACCATCCCGCTCAATATCTAATTTGACAGACTGCTCAGGCCGCTCATGTATCATTTTGGCGAGCTGAAACCAGTGGTTTACGGTTTGTCCGTCAATGGCAAGGATCTTATCCCCTACCTTAAGGCCGGCCTTTTCAGCAGGGAATCCTGGATTAAGCCCCCCTATCATTGGTGGAATGTAACGGTCGATTCCGAGCCTTCCCATTCCTATAGATGCAATCTCTTCTGTGGTAGCATTTAAGACAAGCCTTTTTCCATCTCTTTCAACCTCAATGGCCATTTCAGTGTGAGGACGTGTTGCCACCAGTGTTTCAAGAGTCTGCCAGTCCGGGACTTCCTTTCCGTTGATAGAAAGGATTAAATCACCAATCTTAAGTCCGGCTTTCTCCGCGGGTGTGTTTGATTCAATCCACCCGATAACCGGCTTGGACTGTAAATATGCCGGGACTTGCCTGCCCAGGAAGAATGGAAGACCAAGGAATATAACAGCAAGTATTAAATTCATAAGGGGACCGCAAATAACTACCCGTGTTCTCTCCCAAATGGAACGGGAACCGAACTCCCATGGCTCTCCTTTTAACGGTTCTTCCGGGTTTTCGCCCGTCATCTTTACATAACCTCCGAATGGAAGCGCGGAGATACGGTATTCCGTATCCCCGTAAGTATGTCCTATAATCTTGGGACCAAATCCAAGGGAAAACCGCTCGACCCGGATACCAATCCATTTGGCCATTAAAAAATGACCAAGTTCATGAACAAAGATCAAAATACCCAGGACCACGATAAAGGCAATAATTGTGGTCATCATTTTATTTCTCCTTCGATAATCTCTTTAGCCGTGTTTTTTGCCCATTGATCGATCTTAAGGGCGTCCTCGATTCCGAGGTTCGATTGCGGCTTATGTTTATCTAAACAAGCTCTTATAATCTTCGGGATATCCAGATACCTAATCCTTTTAAGGCTAAATGCCTCAACAGCTACCTCATTGGCGGCATTCAGCACCACCGGCAGGCTTTCCTCCCCTTCCAGGGCCTCATAGGCGAGTCTGAGGCAGGGAAACCTTTCTTCATCAGGGGCGGAAAAGGTCAACTGCCCTGTCTGGACAAGATCAAGATAGCACCAGTTACAGGGTAATGATTCCGGATAACCAAGGGCCTTCATTATGGGAAGCCTCATATCGGGCACACTTAATAATGCTATCACAGACCCGTCCTTATATTCTACCATAGAGTGTATGATACTTTCAGCATGTATTATTACTTTAATCATTTTTGCCGGTAAATCAAATAACCACCTGGCCTCAATAACCTCTAATCCCTTATTCATCATGGTAGAAGAATCTATGGTTACCTTTTTTCCCATCTGCCATACCGGATGATCAAGAGCCATATCCGGAGTAAGTCCTTCCATCTGCGCCAGGGTGTAATCCTTGAACGGACCTCCGGACGCTGTCAAAATGATCCTTAAAACCTCTTCTCGCTTCCTGCCCATAAGGCAATTAAATATGGCGGAGTGTTCACTGTCCACCGGTAAAATTTGAACTCCCTTGTCTCTGGCCAGATTTGTAATGATTCGACCTGCCATTACTAGTGATTCTTTATTGGCAAGGGCCACATCGTGGTTAGAGTTCAGTGCCCAATAGGTTGGCAAAAGTCCCAAAGATCCGCTGATTGCAACCAATACGAGATCCGCGTCCGGAGTGCTGGCAGATTCTCTAAGGCCCTCATGGCCTGTCAAGATAGTCAGGGAGTTGATTCCGATCTCTTTCCGTAGCGCCCTTTCTTCTTTTTCACTTGGGACAGAAACAAATAAAGGCTCGAATTCCTTTATCTGTTTTGCCAGCAGCCCGACATTTTTACCAGCGGCGAGTGTGATGATCCGAAACCGGTCTTTGAAACGCCTTACAACATCCAAAGTGTTTGTGCCGATTGATCCTGTTGAGCCAATGATGCTTAATCTTTTCACATCCATTTTATAATAAAAAAACCTTTTTTGTTTTTTTCATCTTATTTTCTAGTAATAGTTCAACTAACCACAGAGACACAGAGAAAAATCAAAAGACAAGTCTCTTGATTCCATCAATGCCGATGAACTTCTATCGCTGCACCAATTATCTGCTCTGTAAGTTTTCCTTCTAAAATCATTTCTCAGTGCCTCTGTGTCTTCGTGGTGAACTATCCTCTCATTGATGTTATTGTCAGATAATAAAATACGGGCGCACTGAATATTAAACCGTCAATTCGGTCCAATAAGCCACCGTGCCCGGGTAAGATATTCCCGCTTTCTTTTTCACCCGCCCATCTTTTCAATACGGATTCAGTGAGATCGCCAAGTTGTCCGAAAATTCCGACTGTCAGGCCAATAAAAGGGTAGATTGCCAGGGATACCCCTGGGAGCCAGAAAGGGCCCAGACAAAGAGCGGCCATAATACTGCCGAGAAGGCCCCCAAACATACCTTCTAGGGTCTTTTTGGGACTTATGGTCTTGCACAAGGGATGCCTTCCAATCAGACTCCCCGTATAATAAGCCAGGGTGTCTCCACTCCAGATGATTGCCAATATTAAAAAGATAAGATATTTGCCGTCATTCAGCCCCCTGATCAGTATTAGAAAGCCCATCATACATGGGATATATAGAAGCCCGAGGAGGGTTGAGCTCAATCTTGGAATCCTCTCGGACAAAGGCAGGGATGATGTTAAGGTATTTAGAAAGAGAACCAGCGCCGAGCAAATCAGTGCGAGAAAAATGAAATCGTATCTTTGAAACATAAAAGTTGCGGTTAAAACTATGCTCAGCAGGATACCCGATTTTTTAAAACAGGGCATGCCTCCTTTATCCATAAGGAAATAAAACTCCTTCATTGAAATAAGGATTAATCCGATAATAAAGATATTAAAGAGCAGTCCCTTTCCCAGATAAATTAGAAGGATCAACAGGGGTAAAAGCAGTATCGAGGTGAGTACCCTTTTCATATGGGTGTTAATGTTCATCTTTTTCCCCGCAAACGCCCGTTACGCGGCCAAAGCGCCGCTCCCGCTTTTGATAGTCGATCAGTGCGCGAAAAAATTCATCCCTCCTGAAATCCGGCCAGAGGGTCTGAGTGATCCAGAATTCAGCATAAGCCAATTGCCAGAGAAGGAAATTGCTGATTCTCATTTCTCCGCTGGTGCGAATGAGCAAGTCAGGTTCAGGAAGACCTTTAGTATAAAGATGCTGACTGAATAGTTCCTCGTCTATCTGGTTTGTACTTATTTGGCCGTTTTCGACCTTTTTTACAATTTGCCTGACGGCATGACAGATTTCTGTCTGCCCGCCATAGTTCAGGGCCAGGTTTAAGATCAGCCCTTTGTTTTGCCTTGTTTTTTCAAGAGCATATGACAGCATGTCCTGGACGTTCGGCGGAAGACCATCCAGGGCGCCAATGGCCATGAGGCGAATGTTATTTTCCATCATCTCCGGGATTTCCTTTTTCAGGTATTTCACCAGAAGCCCCATCAAAGTGTCAACCTCTTTTTTGGGCCTTTCCCAGTTTTGTGCGGAAAAGGCATAAAGGGTCAATACCTCCAGGTTTATTTCGACACTTGCTTCCACGATATCCCTTACTGATTCAATACCCGCGCGATGTCCGGCCACGCGGTTCATTTTTCTGCTTCTGGCCCACCTGCCGTTTCCGTCCATTATGATAGCCACATGGCGAGGCATCTTTTCAGGCCGAATAAGGGCCTTTAACGGATCCGTATCTGTCATTGATGCCGTTGTTTTTTTATTAAAGATCCTTTTTAGCACAGATGCTGGTTTATCCATTGATGGGCCTTGCTAATATCCTTTTTTATTTGTTCAGTCAGTTCCTGTGGTGAAGGAAATGCTACTTCATCCCTGATCCTTTTTTGAAAATATAAACGAAGCTTCTGCCCATAGAGATCCTCATTCAGGCTGAATATATATACTTCAATACCCATATCTCCACCCTTACAAAAGGTAGGTTTGGTCCCTAAATTCGCAAGCCCGTGCCATTGTCTCCCTTTCCTCCCTACCTTTACAAGATATACCCCTTTTGGGGGAATGACTTTGGAAACCACTTTCAGATTGGCAGTGGGATATCCCATATGCCATCCCCGGCCGGTTCCTTTGGTAACCTTGCCTGTGATGCAGTATTCATATCCCAGAAGTCGGTTTGCGGCCTCAATTTGACCCTCCTGAATTTTCTTCCGGATCAAAGAACTGCTAATGACCTCTCCGTTTATTTTCAAGAGGTCTGTTTTGTTTACAATGAAACCGTATTTCTCCCCCAGACCCTTAAGAGAGGCAATAGACCCAGCTTTTTTGTGGCCAAAAGCGAAGTCTTTCCCTGCAAAAATCTCACTCACACCCAGGGTATTTATAAGGATATCCTTCACAAACCGTTCCGGGTCAAGCGTTGCCAGACGTCTATCGAATCTTGCCAGTAGAAGGATGTCTAGTTTCCATTGAGATAACAGGTCAACACGCTCGTGAAGTGTGGTAAGCAGAAGTGTTGGGGAGTCGGGTGTCAAAACCCATCTTGGATGGGGATTGAATGTAAAAATCATCCCTTTTCCACTGATCTCTGAGGCCCTTTCAGTCATTTTTTTGATGACCCTTTGATGTCCGAGGTGCAGGCCGTCAAAATTACCCATTGATAGACACAGCTTGCAGGAGCTGGGTTTAAAGTTATGAAGTCCTCTAATGATAATCATATTCTTAAAATCATTATATTTTAAGCCCTTTTTGTTGTCAAACAAAGGGAAAATAAAAAACATGGGGAATAATCAGTTTTTTTTGCCTTTATCTTTTGGGATAAAAATGTTGTTGTTAAGATCCGGGATTTCTTTTTTTAAAAACGACTTCAGCTTCTTGATCAGTTTGGTTTCGGTATATCGGATAGCCTCCCTGGTCTTGCGGAATCTGCTTGCTATCTCCTGAAGTGTAGCGGGCTTTTCTTCGAGAAGTCTTTCTTCAAGGATGACTTTTTCCCTCTCGGAGATACCCTCTTTAAATTTTTCAATCTTTTGACTCAGCATGTTTTGCATCTGGTCTCTAGCAGTCTCCTCTTCAGGGGAGCTAACGCTATCCGGTAATATATCAATTAGGGTTGCTCCTCTTTCATCGTCGCCGGTTGTTGCGTCAAGGGATAGATCTCCGTGTTCTATGGTTTGTGTCATCTCTATAATCTCAGCTTCGTTTGATCCAAGTCTTTCAGCAAGGAGTTTTGGCCCCGGAAATATACCCATGGACTCCAGTCGGGCCTTTTCCTTTTGTAGATTGTAAAAGAGTTTCCTCCTTTTGTTTGTCGTGCCAACTTTCACCATTCGCCAGTTATCCAGTATATATTTGAGTATATAAGCCTTTATCCACCAACTGGCATAGGTGCTGAAGCGGACATCCCTGTAAGGATCGAATCTCTTCAATGCTTCCAGAAGTCCTATATTCCCCTCCTGAATATAATCCAGAACATTTTGATGTTTAACCCGAAATTCCATAACCAGTTTTACTACCAATAACAGATTAGATGTTATCAATACATAGGCAGCATGTTTGTCTTTATATTTCCAGTAGCGAATTGCAAGCTCATGTTCATGTTTTTTGGTAAGCAGTGGATATTTCTTGATCTCTTCCATATATCTTAGAAGAGGATCATAGGGGACAATCGATGAATATTGGGCGATTTTTGTTGATTTTTTACGAGGCAAGACGGTTACTCCTTTTCTGACAAAACCTCTATTGTAATGCTGTTTTCCCCTTTTGAAACCGGATTGAATCGATATTTTCCGATCTTTAATTCCCTTATTGTTTGAGTAAAGATATCAAATGTTGTGTAAATGGGATAGAGCCCTTCTGATGATGGCCCTGCGTAAGCAGAATGGCTGATTATTTTTTCGATTAAGCTGGCCGCCAGATTCCCGCGTACGTTTTTTAAGATGAGGGCTACACGTATGGGCTCAAAGCTGAACCCCATGTTAAAAAGATCGTTGCCAAGGATTTCCAGATCGATAGAGACCTCAATAGAGAGTTCTATAAATTTGTCATTTTCCGTCATGTCGAGGACTTTATAGGATCGTATGAAATTAGTAGGATTTAATCCTTCCGGATAATGGTTTAGTTCGATACCCAGGTTGAAAATGCCAATAAAGACAGCCTTTTCAAAAAACATCTGGATGGCTTCATCCTGATAATTGATAAAGTCCGTAGCTTTTTTTCTTTCGGCCCTTAAGGTTTCCCTTTGGCCGGCTATATCCTCTTCAAGGGGGGAAATCCTTTTCCTGGCAAGTTCGTTAAATCTGTCCACAAAACCTTCCCTTTCCCAGACACGCAGCTTGATCTCGTATTTAAGGATCCTGTCTTCCAACTGGAGTGTTATTATGTTGCCTGTTTCCAGACTGGAAATGACCTTTGAAGGGAGTGAAGTTTTTTCCGGCTCGGGAATGACTGGGGCAACGGGGGGAGGGCTGACGACTTTAGAGGGTGATTCCGCTGAATCCGGTTTGCCGGGTGGCTTCGGCATAGAAGGTTCTTCGACGAGTCCCAATTCCCTTTTTCTTTCCTCATGACGCCTTTCAGCATCTTTTAGCCGGCTCGCTACCTCCGGAGCTTGCTCACCATCGGGCGCCACTTCCAGGTAACGCCGATAGTAATAGATGGCATTAACTAAATCTTCAAAATCCAGATCATAGGTGAGCCCGAGAAAGTAGAGCACCTCGGGAAAATCAGGATAAATTCTCAATGCTCTATCATAGAAACGAACCGCTTCTTCCATGTCTCCGCGCATAATAGCTCTATCCCCCTCTTCTTTCAGCTCGAGTGCTTCTTCAGGTATGCTTTGAGCCGGACTTTGGTGGGGAAGTGCCCAGAAAGACATGCATATAATCAGGATACAGAGTGTCGTACAAAAAAGGCCCCGCATGGTAAATCATTCCTTTACGCTTATGGATTTTAATCGGTCCCGCACCTGTTTGATCCTGACTTCAGGGTCGGTCGATCCAAAGACAGCGGATCCCATAACCATCATATCGGCGCCTGCCTCTGCCACTTCCAGGCAATTATCTGTTTTGACTCCACCATCTACTGCCAGAATCGCATTCGATTCATGTTTGTCGATCATATCCCGGGCGCGCTTTATCTTGTCCAGACAGAAAGGGATAAAAGATTGGCCGCCAAAACCCGGATTCACAGACATGATAAGAATAAGATCCAGGTCACTGATGAGCCACTCCAGCGTATTTAAAGGTGTCGCCGGATTCAGCGCCACACCGGCCTTCATGCCCAACTCCTTGATTTGTTGAATCATTCTCTGGTGATGTCCGGGCACCTCTATATGTATGGTTAGCCAGTTTGCTCCTGCTTCCTTGAAGGAGACTATATATCTTTCCGGCTGTTGAATCATAAGGTGAACGTCAAGGGGGAGACGGGTTATCCCGGACAACCCCCGGACAACCAATGGGCCGATGGTTATATTCGGGACAAAATGTCCGTCCATGACATCAATATGAAGCAAATCCGCCCCTGCATTTTCAACGATCTCTACCTGTCTTCCAAGACAGGAGAAATCAGCGGATAGAATCGAAGGAGCGATAAGGGGTCTTGTTTCTCTTTTTCTCAAAACTGTCTCTCCTCTACCAATTCACTATCAAGATATATTTGCGCCTTCGTGTTTCTTGTGGTCCGGATAAGAAGCTCAATTTCATCTCCAGGAGGCCGGATCTGACGGAAGATCTCTTTGGTGTTATTTTCTGATTGAAGAACTATTTTGACCTCTTTTTCTTCAATGCCGTGCGGGACGCGGTATGTCAGCGTAGTATATATCCCGGCTTCCTCCTGATCCAGTTTCTCCTCCTTACTTACTTCAAGATTTATTTTTTCATCGGAAAAAACCCTGAACCCGAACTTCGGCCATTGTGATATAACCGTATTAGGAGATCTGATGCTGTTATGTTTATAAGTAATCTGGCCCGGATACAAACCGGCGTTCCTCAACCTTTCAAGAGCGCTCTCTATCGGGATATCCAACAGATCCGGCATATAAAATCCTTTTGGACTATTCCCTTCACTCAACAGAAGGTCCACGCTCTCCCCCCTGGGTATCATACTGTTTCCTGCCGGATTTTGTGCGATTACCCTGTTTTTCCTTATCTTGTCGTGATGGGTCCTCGCAAGGCGACCAATCTTCAGGCCGGCCTCCTGAATGATGTCTTGTGCTCTAAGCCATGGCTCGTCAACAACGTTTGGCACATCCACCTTTTCAGACCCTTTGCTTAAAACAGCCTTTACGGCCCGGTCTCTCTGAATAAGGGTCCTTGGTTTAGGGTCCTGGACAATAATGTGGTTCTCGGGGATCAAGTCGTTGAACTCCTTATCAATAATCTTGAGGCGCAGACCGATTTTATTCAACTGATCCAAGGCATCAACGGTGTCCTTGCCCACTACTGAAGGGACCTTAACCAGGTCGGCTTTGCTTACCAAATTCATGGTGATAAGCGCGCTAATAAGACTAAGACATAATAGCACTACTACAATGATACAAAATTTAAATAGAAAGAGAAAAATCCGTTTTGTATTAGCCATCTATCATCCTCGTCCCTTCCTGTCCGGAGGAAGACCTTCTTGTTTTTCTATCGGTCATTCATAAAAACTATAATCTTTCATTTATCCCTATTTTCTCACAGAAAAGGCAAAAAATCCATCAACTCCGGAGAAATAAGGTAATATTTGCACAGCGCCCTCCTTTAAAACTATTCCAGCCGATGTCTTTGGAATGGCCTCACTCAGGTCCATAACCATAAATTTTGTGTGTTTCTCCAGAAACGTTTTCATTATATCATGTGTTTCTTCAGGTTCCAGCGAGCAGGTACAGTAAAGCAGCCTCCCCCCCTTAACAAGGGCCTTTGCGGCCTGTTCGAGGATATTCTTCTGGATTTTTGAAAGTATATAAAGGTCCTCTTCTTTTCTT
The DNA here is from genome assembly GCA_049472335.1 of bacterium. GTDB lineage: Bacteria > SZUA-182 > SZUA-182 > DTGQ01 > JAFGSM01 > JBLIRM01. The sequence goes on from JBLIRO010000064.1 coordinate 26,763, forward strand.
AACCACCGTATCTCCGGATGCCTTTTAATTGTACCCAGGGAGGAGCAGGGAGCATCAACCAGTATTCTGTCGAAGGAATTTTCTTTCCATGGCGGACCCTTTTCGGAATTACCGCAAACAGGGTAACAGATCTTCCCGCCGAGCCGTTTTGATCTTTTGATAAGCGCTTTTAGTTTACCTTCACTATTATCCGTGCAAAGGATCTTCCCCTGGTTTTCCATAAGATCGGCCATATGGCAGGATTTGCCTCCGCTGCCCGCGCAGGCGTCAAGCACCATTTGGCCTGTCTTTATATCCAAAAGGTGTGGCATAAGCATGGATGAGATGCCCTGTAGATCTATCCTTCCTTCCCTATAAAGGGTATTATGTGTGACTGGCCTGGGCCCCTGGATGAAGAATCCTTCAGGGATTATTTCCGAGCGTACAGGCGTTTCCAGAAACCTTTCAAGGGTGTTCAGGGATTGATCCTGACTGCCTTCTTTAAGCCTGTTCCATCTGATGGTGAGGGGATGAGGAAGGTTGTTCGAGACACATATCTTAAGAGTTGTTTCAATGCCATACCTTTTCAGCCATCGCTTTACAAGCCATCTGGGATGCGATTGTGTGATAACCAGATATTCCTCGGGACTTTCCTCGATCGTTGGCAGATGGCCCTGCCCCGAAGATGCGGTTTTACGAAGTATCGCGTTTACCAGAGATGCCGTTCCCCTATGCCCATATCTATGAGCCAGGCGGACTGACTCATCAACAGCTACAGAATGCCTTAGCTCGGACATATCAAGTATCTGATAGGCCCCCATTCTGAGGCAGTTTCTGATCCAGGGGGTCATCTTCTCAAGAGGGTGATCAGAATGGTTGGAAATTACCCGGTCCAGACGGTTTCTATGTCTCAGTACCCCGAAAACCAGAAGATATGACAACCTTCTGTCTTCCGGGGACATACTGGTGCGGCTGTATTCAACCTCAAGGAAGTGATTGGCAAACGCCCCCTTTTTTTCCACTTCCTGTAATACCTTAAGGGCGACATGCCGGGCAATTGAGGCCGATCTTTTCAATTTTCATATTCCGGTTGATCAGACAGGATCTTATATAGTTTATGGGCTTCTCTGGCAGGCACATTACCTCGGGGAATTTCGAGTATCTCAATCTCTTTTCTGTGAGAACCCAGGTGAAGGATTATTCTGTCTCCCGGTTTCATGTCTCTGCCGGGTTTGCTCCTTGTCCCGTTTACCTCGATCCAGCCCCTTTGGCAGAACTCGTGAGCCAGGGTCCTGCGTTTGACCAGCCGGCTGACCTTTAAAAATAAATCTAATCTCAAATCACTGATACCGCGACAGGGTTTCCTTGTTTATTTCAATTGTTCCTATTTTCCTGAGTTTTTCGATCCATGAGTCAAAAAAATCCGACCTTTTCCTTTCAATGAGTTTTTCTTTGATATCCTCCCAGATTGGTGATCCCTGCTCAAGCCCTACATTTTTCCGGTCGGAAATAAAAATGATATGGTACCCGAGGTCTGTAATTACAGGTACGGTAATATTTCCCGGCTGTAATCCCTGTATGGCCTCCGCAAATTCCGGTCTGAGGTCCTTTATATAAAACCAGCCAAGATAACCACCTTCTGATGCCGATACATCTTCGGAAAACTCGGAAGCAAGCTCGGAGAAGGAATTCCCTTGCTCCCATTGCCTGATAATATCGTTAGCCTTTTTTATTATTTCTTTGCCTTTTTCAGGACGGTCCTCCTCAGGACA
>JBLIRO010000065.1:0-28205 GCA_049472335.1 bacterium
AAAGTGAGCCCAAAAATGACAAATTCAGGCACACCAATAGTGTAAGGTATTGGTGAAGTACTGCTAGGGCAGGTTATGCGGGAAGATAATCAAAGAAACTATAGTCGTACATTGTTTCTTCAATTATCTTGGTTTCCTTGCTCACTGGAGGGCTGTGGGCCGTTGGGGCTGCCAAAGGCCAAGATGTTTTAAGATCTTCTCCACGACAAGCTGGTCATTGATGATAGCGATAATCCTCATTTCGTGCAGACATTTTGGGCACTGCAATGGATTCACTTCGTATACGCGCTTAATAAGCTCGGCCCATTTTTTACTGCACGCCTTTTTAGGGGGAGGCGGCACATAAGAGATAGTACTATTGCCTTGGGATCTTTCCTGTGCTTTTAATCTTAAACCTCTTGATTTGTTTGAGTAGTGACCATAATAGTGGACATTCCGACTACCATTATTGAGGATATGTGAAGTTATATAGGTGAACCATGAATGACTTTTTTAAAAAATTCATTAAGATGAAAAAACTACGATTCCTTAATGGAGAAAATTCTATTTAGTATGATAGGCAGAGATGACCCCTCAAAAACCAAATTAGAACGAAGTGATTTTGCCCGCTCATGGCTCCTGAATAAATATAAAAAAGTAGTCAGTATCCATCATAGAAAAATCAATAATTATATCTTTTGGATTATCATTGCCATAACGGTAATTCTGGTAATCCTTGCAGCATATATGCTTTTAATCCTTCTATAATAGATGCCAAAATTTAGGCACCTGCCAAATTTTTAGCACTAAGCTTAATTCTATGTAAAAATTGATATTTAATACATTCGTGATCTATGGTTCTTTTTTCATTGCCTCAATCTTCTCACTTTCAAAACATCATAAAATGGATTTTTGAACCTATAACTACTTGAAAAAAATGATATTTCTAAAAAACAGTTAATGGGCATCAAAGTTGCGGTTGTCCTTCATTATCTAAAATATTATCTAAAATCGATTTCTAGTAAAAACTTTTTATGAACATAAATGAAAACAATGTATAAAAAAGAGGGCAAGTTGTTGAAGGACCAATACAAAAATTTGATCATGAGTCTGACTGATAAGGCATCGAAGGCCCTGGATGAGATTTGGTCCTTGTGGGAAATGGATCCATCTTCCAATGAGCTGAGAGACAGGTTTTACATGCTGGAAGAGTATCTTAATCATATAAGAAAGATATGTGAGGAAAGGATCTAAACAAAAGAGTTTTTTAGGAATGATGAGCAGGATTAATAAGCGGAGAGGAGGAAAAAAATGTCCACCAAAAGCAAAGATGAAATATTAAAGATTGTTAAAGAAAGGGATGTGAAATTCATCCGTCTGTGGTTTACAGATATACTGGGTCAGGTAAAGAGTTTTTCCATTACCGAAAGCGAGTTGGAAGGGGCTCTGGAAAACGGAATGGGATTTGATGGTTCCTCCATAACAGGTTATCAATCCATTGAAGAAAGCGACATGATTGCCATGCCTGATCCCAACACATTCCAGTTATTACCCTGGCGGCCTAAGGAGAAGGCAGTAGCACGCATGATATGCGATATCCTTACCCCTGATAAAAAACCCTATGAGGGCGACCCCCGGTATGTTCTGAAGCGGGCCTTACAAAGGGCAAAGGATCTGGGATACGATCATTACTATCTGGGACCGGAGCTGGAATTTTTCTATTTCAAGTCTGATCAGGCCACCGACATCCTCGATAAAGGAGGCTATTTCGATCTCACGACCCTGGATGTGGCAAGCGATCTGAGGCGGGATACGGTGCTTGCCCTTGAGGCCATGGGCATTCCTATTGAATATAGTCATCATGAAGTGGGGCCGTCTCAGCATGAAATAGACATGCGTTACACAGATGCACTGAAAATGGCTGACAATGTTATTACCTACCGGATTGTGGTCAAGGAGATTGCTCAAAAATACGGATATTATGCCACCTTTATGCCCAAACCCCTGTTCGGTGAAAATGGGAGCGGTATGCATACACATCAATCCCTATTCAAAGGCGATAAAAACGCCTTCTTTGACAAAAATGACAAATATCATCTGAGCCCGGAAGCAAAGGGATTTATCGCGGGGCAATTAAAACACGCCAAGGAGATGTCTTCTGTTTTCGCGCAATGGATCAACTCTTACAAACGATTGGTTCCCGGTTATGAGGCGCCTGTTTATATCGCGTGGTCCAAGCGCAACCGTTCAGCCCTGATCCGGGTGCCCATGTATCATCCCGGAATGGAAAAGGCAACAAGGGCGGAATTGCGGTGTCCTGATCCGGCGTGTAATCCCTATCTGACCTTTGCTGCAATGTTACATACCGGTCTTGAAGGTATCGAGAAAAAGTATCCCCTGCCGGAGCCTATGGAAAAGAACCTGTATCATCTGTTACCGGAAGAGAGGAGAGAAGCCGGAGTGGATTCTTTACCGGACAGCCTGGGTGAAGCCATCTCCATCACCGCAAACAGTGATCTCATGAAAAACATATTGGGCGAGCATGTATTTTCAAGATTTATTGCCCTAAAGAGAAATGAGTGGGAGGATTATCGCATACAATTAACCCAGTATGAGTTAAATAAATTACTGTCAATTTTATAAGATGGAATTTAAGTAATGGATTGAAGAGGCACAAAGCCTGAAGCCAAGTGCCTCTTCAAAAACTCTTTGTGGATTTGATAATATTTTTTTATTCATAACTGCTTATTTTTTAAGCAAGTTAGATTAATTAATATGAAGGACTTATCTTTAGGATACAAAAAACTGATCGCGGACAGGGATTATCGAGTACCAAGCGGATGCGCGGTTACCGGAATTATGAACGAGTCCGGAAAATGTTTCAGCGGAAACGCCATTATCGATTCCATTACACTCATGCATGACCGGGGAAACGGGATGGGAGGCGGATTTGCCGCTTACGGCATCTACCCGGATATGGCTAAGCACTATACCTTTCATATCATGTATGATCAAGAAGATGCAAAACAAAAGGCGGAGGAATATCTGAGGGGTTTTTTTACCATAATCCATGACGGGCCCATTCCCTTCCGGGAGACAAAAAGGATCGGCGTCAGCCCCATTCTATGGAAATACTTTCTTGATCCCAAGGAAGACATTATGGCAAAAGAGGTTTTCGGCAGTGAAGAGGACCTGGTTTTCCATACCGTTATGCATGTAAACAGCGGGATTAAAAATGCATTTGTGTTCTCAAGCGGAAAAAATATGGGCATCTTCAAAGGTGTGGGATATCCGGAGGACATTGCCGAATTCTTCAAACTCGATCAATATAAGGGATATCTCTGGACCGCACACGGAAGGTTCCCTACAAACAGCGTGGCCTGGTGGGGGGGCGCTCATCCCTTCGGGCTTCTTGACTGGTCAGTGGTTCACAATGGCGAGATCTCCTCATACGGAAGCAATAGGCGCTATCTGGAGAGTTTCGGTTATCATTGTTCATTCTTTACGGATACAGAGGTCATTATCTATCTTTTCGATCTGCTCCATCGAAAGCACAGGCTTTCCTTTGAGATCATCGCAAAGATCCTTTCAACCCACTTCTGGAATGACATCGAGAGGATGCCGGAAGATGAGAGGGCATTATACAAAAGCCTGAGGATCGTCTATGGCCCTGCCCTGCTCAATGGTCCCTTTGCAGTGATAACCGCCAATTCAGGAAACATGATCGGATTGAATGACAGGGTTAAACTGCGGCCGCTCGTTGCTGCCCGGCATGGGGATTTCCTTTACATCGCCTCTGAGGAATCAGCCATCAGGGAGGTTTGTCCCAAGCCGGACAGGGTCTGGATGCCACGTGCCGGAGAACCTGTAATCGGGCGTTTGAGAGCCCCTTCATCGGATGAAAACTGTCACCTGAGCAAAAACAAAGAAGAAGTCGAGGTATTGTAATAATGGCCAGGGTACCCTTAATATCTGATTTTATAGTGGAACGGGATCAGGACAAATGCATCAGTTGTCAGGTGTGCTGCCGTATGTGTGCCTTTGACAGCCATCGCTATGATCCGGAAACAGAACAGGTCTCAACGGATTCCACAAAGTGCATAGGCTGCCATTTTTGTGAGAGCTTTTGTCCTACAAATGCCCTTCTTATAAGAGAAAATCCGTCCAAATCGAGAGGAAATGCCAACTGGCAGCAGGAGACCCTTGTAGGAATAACGAAACAGGCTGATACAGGAGGGGTGCTCCTGACCGGAATGGGATGCGACCGCCCCTATCCCGTTTACTGGGACCATATCCTTCTAAATGCCTCACAGGTGACCAATCCTTCCATAGATCCCTTGAGGGAACCCATGGAGCTGCGCACATACATAGGGAGGAAACCCGAACGCCTCCATATCGATGAATCAGAAAAAGGCATGGCATCACTAAAGACTATTTCAAGCGGCCTTATGGTACTGGAGACCCCTATACTCTTTTCCGCCATGTCCTATGGCTCCATAAGCCTGAATGCCTGCCGTTCCCTGGCGAGGGCGGCATCCGAATTCGGCACCTTTTACAATACGGGTGAGGGTGGGCTGCACAGGGAGCTTTACAAATATGGAAAGAATACCATTGTACAGGTTGCCTCAGGCAGGTTTGGCGTTCACGCGGAATATCTGAATGCCGGAGGGGCCATCGAAATCAAGATCGGCCAGGGGGCAAAACCCGGCATCGGCGGACATCTGCCCGGAGAAAAGGTGGATATGGAAATCAGCAGAACCCGTATGATACCAAAAGGATCGGATGCCATCTCCCCTGCCCCGCATCATGACATCTATTCCATCGAGGACCTGAGACAGCTCATCTTTGCGCTAAAAGAGGCCACCCGGTATCAGAAACCCGTAGGTGTCAAGATATCCGCCGTGCATAATGTGGCGCCCATCGCCACAGGAATTGTGCGCGCAGGAGCCGATTTTGTCAGTATCGACGGATTGCGGGGCGGCACAGGAGCGGCACCGACCATCATCAGGAACAACGTGGGCATTCCCATTGAATTGGCCATAGCCGCGGTGGATACAAGGCTTCGGGAGGAAGGTATCAGGAACCACGCATCCGTGATCGCCGCGGGCGGTTTCAGAAACAGCGGGGATGTATTCAAGGCCATTGCCCTGGGTGCGGATGCCGTGTATATCGGAACAGCCGCACTCGTGGCCATGGGGTGCCATGTGTGCCAGAAATGTTACACCGGAAAATGCAATTGGGGAATCGCGACCCAGGACCCTTATCTTACCAAAAGGCTGAATCCCAACATCGGCGCCCGAAGGCTGATGAATCTTCTTCGTGGCTGGTCCCTGGAGATAAAAGAGATGTTGGGAGGGATGGGGATAAATTCCATAGAGTCCCTACGCGGAAACAGAGAGGCGTTAAGGGGTGTGGGTCTTACTGATACGGATTTGAGGCTCCTGGGAATCAAACCGGCAGGAGAATCCTGGTGATTAAACAGATTATTATCCCTGGGCAATCCCCAAGGATTTGCAGCAATTCTAATTATGACAATAGGCTTTCCGGAACGTGGGATCAAATTCAGAATTGCTGAAGGATTTGAGGAATTGATACATGAAAAAGATCATCATTCATGAAGAATACTGCATGGGATGCAGGCTTTGCGAGATTCATTGCCTTGTCCAGCATTCCAGGTCAAAAGAGATTATCAAGGCCTATAAAGGTGAATATCCAAAGGCCCTGCCCCGTTTGGTGGTTGAAGAGAAGGGTTATCAATCCTTCGCCCTGCAATGCCGTCACTGTGAGGATGCCCCCTGTCTGGATGCCTGCATGACAGGCGCCATGCATCGGGACACCGTTACAGGTGCGGTAATCTGCGACGAAGACAAATGCGTTGGCTGCTGGATGTGCATCATGGTTTGCCCCTTTGGCGTGATTGCCAGAAATATGGAAGGCAAAAAGGTGGCTTCCAAGTGCGACCTGTGCGGTGGTGAAACAGAGCCGGTTTGTGTCCGGAATTGTCCGAACGAGGCCATAACCATTGAGGAATGAAAAATGTTGAATACCGGTTCCGATACAAGCCACGCAATGAACATAAATATTTTTTCCATAATTATCAAGGATTGAAAGATGTTGAATGCAAAATATGTAATCATCGGGAATTCCATTGCAGCCGTCCATGCCGTTGAGGCCATCCGGGAAAGAGATAAATATGGAAGCATTATCCTTATATCGGATGAGAATTGCCATGTCTATTCAAGGCCTTTGATCTCCTATTATCTGGGTGAAAAGGTAAAAGCGGACCAAATGGATTATCGGCCCGCATCCTTTTATTCAGATCATAATGTTAAGGCAATCCTGGGACAAAGGGCTGTGAGCCTCGATTCCCAATCCAAAACGGTAGTATTAGAGGATCAAACCCGGATCCGGTTTGAAAAGCTACTGCTGACTACCGGAGGATCTCCCTTCATCCCTGACATTCCCGGCAGGGAGATGCAAGGCATCTTCAGTTTTACCACTATTGAGGATGCTGATTGTTTAAGAGAATTTATAAAAAATCACAACACCAGGAGGGCTGTGGTATTGGGAGGGGGCTTGATCGGCTTAAAGGCCACAGAGGCCCTGATTGCATTGAATATTCAGGTTACCATTGTTGAGCTTGCAGACCGTATATTAAGTGCCACCTTCGATCTCACCGCATCCCGGATAATTGAAAAGGCCCTGAATATGGTGGGCTGTTCCATTATAACAGGCAATACAGTCAAGGAGTTCATTGAAGGAGAAGATGGAAGAGTAGGCGCGGTCTTACTGAAGGATGATTCCAGGATCGAGACCGACCTGGTCATTATAGCCATCGGTGTCCATCCGAGGGTGGATCTCGCAAAAGGGACAGATATCAAAGTTGGCAGGGGCATCCTTGTTGACCGTTTCCTTCAGACAACTGTCAAAGATATATACGCAGCAGGGGATGTGGTGGAGTGCTTTGATTTTATAATGAATACGAACAGGCCGGTGGCCATCCTCCCCAATGCATCGAAACAGGGCCGGATATCAGGACATAATATGGCAGGCGGGGAAAAGATATATGAAGGCTGTATGGCTATGAACTCAGTGGAACTGGCAGGCATTCCAACCATCTCCGCAGGTTTGACTGATCCAGCATTACTTTCGGATAAAAACAGAGGGAAAAATATTGAAGTTCTTCAGGAATTGCTGGAGGAAAGGGGCACTTATAAAAAGGTCATCATTGAGGGGAACCGGATCATTGGGGTAATTTTGATCGGAAACATTGACCGTGCGGGAATATATACCGGATTGATCAAGGACAGGGTTGATATTTCTTCATTTAAGGATCATCTTCTAAAGGATGACTTCGGGCTCTTATCTCTTCCCAGGGAATATCGCAAACACCTGGTGACCGGACAGGGGATCGAAGTATGAATACGTTCGAGCAGGCCCGGGTATGGAAGTATGAAGTAAGTCTTAAAGGGCGGATGGAACAATTGGATGAAAAATATGCTTGCAATACAGGAGCTACCATGACAATCGATGCAAAGGGGAGTCATTATAAGTTATTGAATGAAAAGATTCGCCAATCGATCCTTGATGGTGAACATGAGATAGTTCTGGAAAACGTGAACGGGCAGCGCTATATAGGAGACGGGCTGACCGGTGACACGCGAATCATTATCAAAGGGACACCGGGTAATGATTTAGGGACCTTTATGAACGGGCCCACCCTGGATGTTCATGGCAATGCCCAGGACGGGATCGGAAACACCATGAATGACGGAAAGATCCTGGTGCACGGCCATGCCGGTGATATCGTTGGTTATGCCATGCGCGGCGGAAAGATCTTTATAAAGGGCGATGTGGGATACAGGGTAGGCATTCATATGAAGGCATATGAGGGTTTCTATCCTGTTATCATTGCAGGAGGCACAGTACAGGACTTTTTGGGCGAATACATGGCCGGCGGATTGATTATCATCCTGGGGATGGATGAAAGCTTGAAAAGGCCAATTGTCGGGAACTATTGCGGCACCGGAATGCATGCCGGAATCATATATATCAGGGGTGATGTTAATGATTATCAATTGGGCAAGGAAGTAAAACCCTTTCCCCTGAATGAAGAGGACCATAAAACAATTAAAACCTATGTGGATGAATTTGCACAGGATTTTTCCTTTGATCCAAAGGAGATCCTCAACAGTCCCTTTTGCAAGCTTATCCCGTATACACATCGTCCCTACGGGAAATTATATGCTTATTAGGAGAAAAAGGGGACGGCTTTTTTGAAATGCAAATTGTAAATTTTAAAATGCAAATTGCAAAATTAAGCAAAAGACATGATCTCTAGGAAGACAAATGGCCGGTTCTATTTTTAGGGAAAAAAGGGGACAGTTCAAAAAAAGGGGACGGTTCTATTTTTAAAAAGACTAACAAAGGAGACAGTTTTATTTCCAGAGGAAATGCTTAAATGCTTAAGACATTAAGAAATAATGATCCTGAGATAACCCATGCCATTGATAAAGAGCTTAAGAGACAAATAGAGAATATAAACCTTACCGCCTCTGAAAATTTTGCCTCACAAGCTGTTATGGAAACCTGTGGCTCAGTGCTTACCAATAAATATGCCGAAGGTTATCCCGGCAAACGTTATTACGGCGGATGTGAATATGCAGACAGCATTGAGACAATTGCCATTAACCGGGCCAAGGAGCTTTTCGAATCAGAGCATGCAAACGTACAGCCTCATTCGGGATCTCAGGCAAATACGGCCGTATATCTTGCATTCCTCAATCCCGGAGATGTGGTGCTTAGCATGAAACTTTCACACGGCGGTCACTTGAGTCATGGCAAAGAGGTTAATATCTCAGGCAGGTATTATGATTTCTGTTTTTATGGAGTCAGCCGGGAGGATGAGAGGATAGATTATGATGAGGTTGAAAGGCTTGCCATGGAGAGAAAACCCAAGATGATTGTGGCCGGAGCAAGCGCCTATCCCAGGTTTATTGATTTTAAAAGATTCAGGGAGATTGCTGATAAAGCAGGGGCCATCCTCCTTGTGGATATGGCCCATATCGCCGGCTTGGTTGCTGCGGGGGCACACCCCAGCCCTGTGCCGTTTAGTGATGTGGTCACTGCAACAACCCATAAAACATTGAGGGGCCCCAGAGGCGGGTTAATCCTCTGCAGAAAAAGATATGCGAAACAAATCGACAAGGCGGTATTTCCCGGCATCCAGGGAGGTCCCCTGATGCATGTGATAGCAGCAAAAGGTGTGGCTTTTAAAGAGGCCCTAAAACCCGAATTCAGAGATTATCAATATCAGGTTGTAAAAAACGCCCGGAAACTTGCCCAGGGCCTTTCATCAAAAGGATTCAGGATTGTCTCCGGAGGAACGGATAATCATCTCATGCTCGTTGACCTTAAGAATAAGGGCATAACCGGTTTGCAGGCAGAAAGGGCTCTGGATGAAACCGGGATTACAGTGAACAAGAACACCATCCCCTTTGAAACGGAATCACCCTTTATAACCAGCGGTATTCGTTTAGGAACCCCTGCCGCTACCACAAGGGGAATGAAAGAAAAGGAAATGGGGATTATTGCGGAACTGATAAGTGCTGTATTGAATGATATTGATAATCAAAATATCAAGAAAAAAGTAAAGGAGCATACTATGAGCCTTTGCATGAGATTTCCATTGTATGGGTCTTAGTTAAAGACATCCATTATGTAACAAATATCATATTCAAAAATGGATGGAGGCATCAAAATGTCGAAACAGTTTAAAGTGATTAGGAATGTTAGCCAAAATAAGCCATGCACTCACAAGGTCTTAATACCTGAAGAACAATTAAAGCATTTCATGAATGTGCTCAACATGGTATTGCAGAATGCCCATGATAGTTGGGCAGATATATGGAATGAATTTCAAGGCACTGTGACCGACAAGATTTTGATACTACCGGAGGCTGAAAAGGGACACTTCAAACCAAAGTGCGGTTGGCCCGAATTTCTGGAAAAGATGTGGCTGCTTAAACATTACATTGATTATGCAATGAGATTCAGCAAGGATAAAGGTTAAATAGGATTGTCAAAGGCGCAATATACGTTTTTTAAATGATCAGGATGAGATTATGATAATAGAATATGCCCTGATTGCCATAAGGGATTTACCTGAAATCCTTTACTCCTCAGTAATGAACTATAAACTCCCTGCAGCCCTTGTGGTTTTTGGCTTATTTTTCATTATCTTCTTTGCGTTTAAATTAATTAATCTATCATTCTCCTGTCCTTCTTAAAAAAACACACCTTCCATTTATATATATGATACTGCCATCCAAGCTATTGACAAAAGGGTATTTATGTGTATAAACTATACACATAAAATTTATTTTTGGGAGGTGTAACATGCGAACAAATATAGTGTTAGATGATACTTTAATGAATAAAGCTCTAAAAATTGGAGGGTTTAAAACTAAAAAAGCGACAATAGAGAATGCTCTGAGATTATTTATTCAAATAAAAGGTCAGCAAAAAATCAAAAAATTAAAAGGGAAAATTCATTGGGAAGGTAATCTTGAAGAGATGAGAAAAGATTAAATGATTTTAATTGATACATCAGGTTGGATCGAATATTTCAATAATCCGGATCATAAAATTATAAAAGATATTGATTATGGCCTTGATAATGAGTTAATATGTTTGGGTGACCTTATATATTGTGAATTTTTACAGGGAGTTAAACATAAAAAAGAACTAATGAGAGTAAAGGATGTTTTTAATACGTTATATAAAGAGAGAATAGGTGGCTTTGATATATGTGAAAAGGCAGCCCAAAATTATAGGTTTTTGAGATCAATTGGTATTACTGTAAGAAAAACAATAGATGTAATCATTGGAACTTTTTGTATTGAAAAGGGATATGAAATAATACATAATGATAATGATTTCATTTATATGGAAAAAAATCTGGGATTAATTTCGTTTAAGAAGCAGGCCGATAACTCATTTTAGCTTTAACCATTTCCTGTATAAAAAATTAACTAAAAGGGGGGTTATATAATGGAATACTTTAGGCGGCTTTACCGTTTCTGGTTCCCATGTGGCCTGCACGGCTTATTGTGGTTATTTCTGGCCTTTGCGCCCATATTTTTCTTCCAGACCACTATTCATGAAGGATCACACAGTCTTGCCAATGCCATTGCAGGTGACGGGCTTGCCAGCTTCGCGCCTTTTCCTCATTTTAACAGAGGATTTAATTCCAATCTGATGGGTGTTACAGATACGGAGGGTAATGATTTTAATGCAATGCCTCAGATTGTAACAATCCTTCTAATAGTAGGTGTTGCCCTTACCTGCATTTTTGCAAGGATCCGAAATGGTTCTGCGCGGTTCTTCCTTCATGTTATTTTTCTCGGTATGTGTGTGGATTTAATATACAACACCGCAAAGGGACTCGCTGCGGCGGCTGGACCCATGACAGACTGGGGCAGGTTCAGTGCCCAGATTGGCGCGGGGTGGACCACATTTCTGGCATGGTTATTCTGGCTGATTATGTTCAGCTATTTTGTGTGGGTCTACTTTTCAGCCTGGCACCGGGTAGACAGGGAGCATGGAGGACCCGAGAATCGTGGCTTCTGGGATTTCCGGCTGATCTGTATGATTCTTCTGATCATATCATTTATAGCCATCCCGGTGTTTTTGGGTGTAAATGATCCTGATATTGTTAAAGGCAGGTTCTGGTTTTTTTATTTCCTGCTGGTTCTCCATTTCATCATGGTCATATGGGGAATTGTGTATATGATTATGGCAAGCATCCGCCGGGGAAGGGCTTTGTAAAAGTATTGACAACCCGAATAATCTCCTCCAGGGCCTTATCAATTTCATCTAAGGATTTCCAAAATGATTATAGAGGTATGGCAAAATTGCCTCTGCGACCTGCGGGTCAATGGGTGTTGTCGCATTATAATCTAAATAAACAATACTCATTTTTCTCTCCCGGTCCCGGATTGGTTTAAGGTTGATCTCTATATTTTATCTCATTTAATAATATATGTCATTGCAAATTATTTTTGTATAACTTATTATTATAATATATTGGAATATCCGATCTATAATTAATTAATTGCCCTGTCGAAAACAGCGGGGCATCAAAAGAAAAAATCCTTTTTTGAAACGCCCAAAGGGCGGGTAATTTCACCCAAAGAGATTAAATGGAGCCATTAAAATCAAGTAAGAGAAAAAATTCAAAATTCCTGAAGACATTCTTTTAGCAGCATTTTGACTACAAAAAAAGTAGACTCGAAAATGTATAATAGAATTTTACATCTCGAGCATACCTAAAGTCCCTGGTCAAACAGGCAATCTCAATGATATCATTACTGCTTAAGAGAAGTTACTGAAGGAAAAGGAGTTGAAGATTATGAAGGATGAGAGAGCCGCCAGTGAGAAGGATCTCAAACCCAAATATGAAGAGCTTGTTAAACAAAATGAAGAGATGGAGAAAAGAATCAGGGAATTGACCCTTGTCAATGAAGAATTGACCGATCAATTTTTCTGCATCGATATCCCTGTAATTGTAGTAAACAAAGACTTGTGTATTCGTCAGTTTAGCTTAAAAGCCGGGGAAATACTTCATATGGATTCCACAGCAATAGGGAGAATCATTACTGATTATAGCAACTACCTCAATGTCCCCAATTTAGAAGGACTAATGCTCGAGGTTATGAAAAATGGAATTATACGTGAACAAAAGGTGCAGGATAATGAAGGACACTGGTATGATATTCGTTTTATGCCTTGCAGAATCAATAATAATATAGAAGGTTTAATTATTGTAGTAATAGACATTGATTCTCTCATGGCTACGGAGCAGATTTTGAGATATAAGCTGAGCAGCCTGATCCATATCCTGGATTATATGGAAGACGGAGTTTATATTGCCAATCAGAATCATGAGATCGTATATATAAATCCTATGCTCCAGAAGGAATTTGGTATTCCCGAAGGACGCAAGTGTTTTGAATATTTTCATAACCGCCAGACAGAATGTCCGTGGTGTAAAAACCGTGAGGTTCTCTCAGGGAAAACTGTCAGATGGGAATGGCATTCTCCGAGGACTGAAAAGGTCTATGAGCTAATAGATGCACCATTGAAGAATCCTGATGAGAGTATATCCAAGATAGTAATATTTTCCGATATCACGGATCGTAAAAAGGTAGAACAAAGGCTGCAAGAGAACGAAAATAAGTTTCGTCAATTCATTGAGAGTATGCATGAAGGCATTTGGGTGATAGATAAAGATGATGTTACCACTTTTGTAAATCCTCGTATGGCAAATCTCCTGGGATATTCGATAGATGAGATGCTGGAAAAACCCCTATTTTCTTTCATTAAGGAATGTGACAGAAAACTATATCAAAATTACCTGTTCCGCTGCAGAGAGGGAATAAGAGAATCGCATGATTTCGAATTTATTCGGAAGGATGGTACTTTGATCTACGTGAGGATCGAGTTCTCACAAACCACCGATATTAATGGAAATTATATCGGAGCAGTCGCCTATGTTACAGACATTACAGATATCAAGAGACTGGAGGAGGCGCTGAGGGATTCTGAAGCGAAGTTTTTGGCTCTTGCAGAGAATTCTTCAAATATGATCTTTATTAACCGGATGGAAAGGATACTTTATGCCAGCAGGAAATCCGAAGAGAGCCTGGGATATAAAAAAGAAGAGCTTTACTCACCCTATTTCAATATATTTACCCTGATTGCCCCGGAATCGAAAGAAAAGCTTCAGGAAGACTTCGCTTTACATCTAAAAGGCGAAAAGACTGCTCCTTTGCAATTCACCCTTATTTCCAAAAACGGCAAAAGAATAGATGCGCTTCTAACAACAGATGTGATATATAATGCGGGAGAAAAAGCGACACTGGGAATAATAACGGATATTAAAAACCCTTAGTAATTTAATCCTTTAAACAAAACCGAATTTTGAGGGTTGATCAGCTATAAATGGTTTTCATACTGAATAATCTTGCCATTGGTAACTACAACGATGCATTGAATCCGTCTCCGGACATCCAGGCCATGTTATGTGTAGCCCGGGAGAAAGACATTATTGATCCGGGGGGCATACTCTATCATAAGGTCCCAATAATAGATATGCAGCCTATTCCGGTCACACAGCTTAAAGAATCCGTACAATGGATAAAGGAGCATATCAGCGAACACCGGATCCTGGTTTTTTGCAATGCGGGTGTCGGAAGGTCAACATCCATTGTAGTCTCTTATTTTTGTTGTGTACTGGGTTACAGTTTTGGTCACGCCGTCGAATATGTGGCAACCAGAAAACCTTACATGTCCACGCTCCCGAATCTCAAAAAGGACATTGAAGAATTAAGAAAACAAATGGCTTCTCATGGACGATCATAACTATCTTTTATATTATATTGCCGGATACATTGATAAGCCAAATTCCATCAGCCTCAATCTCCAGCTTATAATAACCGGATTCAAGCCCTTCCGCCACTGTTCCATAAAAAAATCCTGATTTATTCACAAGCAAGGAAATCTTTTCATTGGTATTACTGTTCAAAAGCCAAACAATAAAATCAGAACCTCCATCGTGTTGCATTTCAAATATGGTTAATCCACCACTAATCTGAAAATCCTCAGTAATATGCAACCCTTTACCAAAAAACATCTTAGTTTCAGATGGTTGGACGGTTACTTTTTCAATATTTCCTGAGACCACTATAATCCAATTACCATCGGCGTCGACCTCTAAGATATAATTCTTGGGAAAAAGTATTTTTGTAACCCTTACATTGATAAAGCCTGAATTGTTGGCAAGTAATGAGATTTCCTCACCAGTGTCGTAATCCAATAGCCTGACAGTAAAATTAGAAGCCCCGTCATGTTGTATTTCAAATACTGTTGCTCCGCCATTACTTTTAAATGCTTCGGTTATGTTTACTCCTGTTCCTATAAATTCCAAACCTTCTGAGTCGTCAGGAGTACCTTCTATAGGACCGGCCCCTTTGCCGCAATAGTTTATAAGGACAGCTAAAAACAAAAGAAAAATTATATAAGCATATCTTTTAATAAATTCTGCTTTGTTGACCGGGAATAATTTTGTTTTTAATCCATTGATATATTCGATTGGTTTCCATTTCATAGAAGACATTTCAACCTCCAAATCTTATTTTTGCATGAAAAATCCTTAATAAATAAGGCCCTAATAAATAAATTCAATAGGAGGAAGAAACAAAGGAGAGAATCAAATATGATAAATCATTCTTAAAAAGTCATTTAGTGGTTCAGATTACCTTTGGGAGGACCAAAAGTTTTCTTCGCCCGCAAAGGCTTTACAAAAAAAATCAACGCACTCCTTCTATGACTTTTTAATAGTTTGTAAAATATCTATATATAATTTTAGGATAAATAATGGGAAAAAACAACAAATTTAATAATAAGATATTGTTTTTGCTAGATTTATAAATTCATAAACAAGAATAATGGAAGTAGATATCAGCAATAATCAAATCCGAAGAAGGAAGGGAGATCAAAAATAGAACCGTCCCCTTTTTTCCCTTTTTTTTCCCTTTTTTAAAATCCGAGGGGAAAAGATATTTTTTTTACGTCTATTAAATTAGAAAACAAAAATCCTTTCATAAGAGGGATAATGGGAATTAGATTTCAATAATAAGAAACAAACACAAAGAAGGGAGGTGAAGATAAAATGAAGACAAAGACTAATGTAAAGGCTGGGGCATTTGGATATTTTCCATTCTTTTGATACTATTCCTACCCTGAAATATAACCGTTAACTATCAAAGAAACATTGGATTGAGGGTAGATTAGGCGCCTTGAAATGTAGGGCTTTCTGATCTGCCCTCAAAATTTATTAGGACAAACTTAAGTTTTCCCCTTTTTCCTTCAAATAAGGGTCTGATATTTGCATATGAGTTTGACGGATTTTTTGTATAAGGGATTAATATCGTTAAGGTTGAACAAATCAGCATATGGTGAATATGAAATGGTAGATATTTTTAAAGAACTTAGATGGATTCGGAGACAATTTGTCATAATAAATTAAAGTAAAACAAATATGCAAAAAAATAAATTTCAATCCCTTTTTCTCACAACCCTATTCCTTTTTTTGATCTCTTTTTTTAGCAATCCACCTGCTTTAGGGGCACAAACCGAATATGGCATTGTTGTGCAGAATCTGCTTAATTTTTTACACAGCGATAAAGAAATTATTGCATCAAGATTAATAAAAAGTGGTGAGATTAATAGTTCATTACCCGAAATACCCATCGCTTATTTGGCAAAACTGGAAGGGGGAGGATTTATCCTTGTTTCTGTTTCAAGAGATTTTACTCCGATAAAGGCATATTCCTTATTCAATGATTTTGAAACACTCCCGGAGGGATATACGGACTTTTTGCTGCAAGAGATGGAATACAATGCAAGGGCTGTAGAAGAGGCAGTCAGGGCGCTCAAAAAGCCGAATAACAATGCCGAAAATCAAAAAAGATGGGATTTTTTGTTAAATTATCTCGGAGATAAGATCTTATATAGATATACCCCTGATACTTTTTTATTAAAGACAAGATGGAATCAAAAGCATCCATTTAATAAATTTTTGCCTGAGATCGGAGAGAAGCATGTTTTAGCCGGTTGTGTAAGTATAGCACTGGCTCAAATAATGAAATATCACAAATATCCATCATCCGGGAATGGAGTCGTCTCTTATAATTGGAACGGACAATATCTAAAAGCCGTTCTCTATAAGGACTATCATTGGGAAAATATGCCGGATAGCCCTGATATGCTTACGCCTCAATATAAAGTAGATGAGGTTGCAAGGCTGATAACGGATCTGGGTATTGCTAATGAAACCGATTTTGGTGTTGATTCTTCACCTACTATTGTGAATACTACTGCATTAATAAAAAATTTCGGTTACTCTTCTTCAATAGCAATCAGGGACAAGACAAACAAAAATCAGTTCTTTGAAACCATAAAAAATGAGATAGATGCCAACAGGCCTGTTTTGGTTCGCTTTCCGGGGCATATGGGCGTGGCGGATGGTTATGCTTCGGATGGAGCAGGGAGAAAAATCCATCTAAACTTTGGCTGGAAGGGTAAAGACGACGGATATTATTTTCTTGATCAAAATATAGTTGTCACGAATCATGTTTATCCACCCGATGATTTAAAGATATATTACAATATAAAGCCTTGCAGCGGAGCAGATTGTTATGTGAACCTGGAAGCAGGAGACATTTATCTTCATCCGTATATTTCCGGAAGGTTCAATTCAGCAAATGATACTGATGAATATGAGGTTTATCTCAAAGGACCGACCAATATCAGCGGAACCAGATATCATTTCACAACCCAGGCGTTTTATATAACTGTTTATGATTCAAAAAACAATCTGATTGCATCTGATGAAAATCCAATATCCGCTGTATTTCCTGTTGATAAATACAGGATCAAAACATCACTTTGTTCAAACAGATTGTGTTATAAATATGATGAGGGTTATCTTGATTACGCGGTCCATATAACCACGACTGCCTTGACATACCAGGAAAAGATATATATTGAGAACAATTCCGACATTCCACCCAAAATCAATAATATTTTCAAAAATATAATAATAAACTGGAAAAATGGACCTTATAAGATATTGATAGATGCTGTGGATGAAAACGGGGACGATATTAATTTAACCGCCTTTAGCAGCAACAATGATATAAGCACAGCTATCGATAATAACAATGTCTTGACAATCATACCTGCTTATGGCATTTCAAAGATTGCAGGCAAAATAAGGATCATGGCTTCTGCGAATAATAAAAGTGTGGAAAAATCATTTATTGTTCTGGTGTTGGACGATGATGTATCATTCGGAAAGGAATTTGTGGTAGCGGATAAGTTTTTAAATCAAGATACGTTTCATAAACACAAAGTCATTTTAGATGGCGCTTGCACAATAACCGGGGACAGCGGATCTTCGGATCAGGAGTTTTTCACCTCTGTTATGGATTTAAATGAGAATTATATTGTGGACCCTAATGATCATTCGATAAGCTATACCTTCCCGAAGGGGTTTTATCTGACCGGCGCTTCATTGTGCCCGGACCCGAATTCTCCGGAGGCTTTATGTTTTGCATATCAGGAAGGTGACGGGGATATCTATGAAATAAACTTTTCCTGTCCTGATGCTGATGAAGATATCTCACCGATTGCAAAAATGCTCGGCATTGATATTTCCGAAATCATTCCTGACGGTGTTGGGGAAGGCCGTCAATACTCTTCTATCCAGAAGGCAATAGACAATGCCGTAAAAGGGGACACCATCATTGTCCATGACGGGACCTATTTTGAAAACATCAATTTTAAAGGAAAGGCAATCAACCTTTGTTCTAAAAATGGCCCTTCAGCAACCTTTATCGATGGTAATTCCACCGGCAGTGTTGTGGTTTTTGATCACAATGAAGACGCTAATTCCGTGTTGGAAGGATTTACCATAAGAAACGGCCATGCTGAAAAAGGCGGGGGTATCTTCTGCCAGGAGTCCTTTCCTTCAATAATCAAGTGCTTCATAAAAGACAATGTTGCCATTTCTAACGGAGGAGGAATTTATTCTAATAACGGGACACCCAAAACAATAAATTGCCTGCTTCGGAATAATACATCAAAAGGATTGCCTGATCAAATAAGTATGGAGACTGATTCCGGCATATTTCAGGATATCGGGATACTAAATGTTTTACATGATAGATCTCCACATATGCAGGTGTATAATAACGAAAAAGGCAGTTGGACGTCAGGATATCTATTTTTCAAAAAGCCCTGCAGTGAAAGCATTCAAATAAATGAAGCAAATCCCCTTTTTATCTCTCAACTTCCTTAATAAAGCCTTCCTTTATTTATTATTTCCTTATATAAAAAATGGACCTCTCTTTTTATGTAAAAAAGTGTCAAGCAAAAACAGGATATCTCTATTTTTGCTTGACACTTTGAATATTTTTCTAACAAAGATTTAAATCCTGCCCATACCTTTCTTTATCCGGACAAATCGATCTTATTATCAGAATCTCGGACCGCCAGGACCACCGGGAAAACCACCTGAAGAACCTAATGTAGTTACAACACTTGAAACCGTAAAGCTGGTGATTAAAGTACCACCGGAGTAAAAATTGTAGGTTGTCCCCATTTTCAGATCAGGCGAGGAAAACACTACTGATTGATATGCCTTTGTAGGTACAAATGTAAGAATGCTATTACCGCTTTGGGTTCTAATGCTAACAGTAGAACCTGCTGGCCTTGATACTTGGAGATTTATCATCACTGAATACTGGGTTGATGATGTGCTGGGAGCCATTGCCATACCGGAGCTTCCTACTGCAACAAGAAAGCCATCGGAAATATAAAAGCCATTAAAATCCAGAGCACCGTTCATGTTTTCTGTGGGACCATTTATAATAAGGGAACCGTCGGTCATATATACCGGACCATTGATATCGATGCCGTCACCTATAGCATCAATTTCTATCTCTCCTCCCGTGATGAAGAGGTAGTAGTCAGAGCTGAAGTCATTTTGATTCGGACCCGGTCCTCCAAATCCTGAGGAGCTATCATCAGCGCTGACGGCATTCATACCATCCTCGCTTGAAACAATGTCGATGTATCCGTCATTAATGATAATAACTTCGCTTTCAATACCTTCAAAGCATTCCTTGATGGCTATATCTCCACCGTTAATTTCTATGCCGTAATCTGCATGGATACCATCATCTGCGGTTTCTAAAGTAAAGTCCCCGCCGTTAATAACTATGCTGTCATTTGAATGGATGGCATCATCCGAAGAATCAATATCAAATTCCCCATCCTCAATAGTAATATTAACACCGGCCTTTATCCCTTTGGCTGTGTCGGAGTCGTCAGTGGTCTTGTTGCTTCCGCCACCCGTTGATATGGTAAAATCGCCGTCACTGATATAAACCGTTGTTTTCGCTTGAATCCCGTCCGATTCGACATCGATATCGAAGGTGCCGCCCTCGATGTATATAAATCCCTTTTCCGGATCGCTATCATTATTGGACTGCAGCCCGTCTCCCTCCGCTTCCACAGTGATATTTCCATCCTTGACGGCAAGGAAGTCCTTACCTCTGATACCGTCATTTACGGTGTATACTGTGATGTTGCCGCCTGTAATCTTAAGATCGTCCTTGCTTGTAATGCCATCGTTGTAATTTGCATTGACTGTCAGAGAACCATAGCCGTTAATCGTTAGGTCGTCCTTACTGAAAATAGCTGCATTGGGCTCGTCGGTTGTTGTATCCTCAAAGATATAAGAATCCCCGTCTGTTATTAAATTTTCCGTACCTTCTGCCAGGGTAATCACTGTGTCTTTCGCACTTATAATATAAATGGGAGCGCTTGTGGAACAGGTAATATCCACTCCGTTCAGGACGAGTTTTACTGTATCCTCATCCTGAGTATCTACTATTATCTGTCCGTCATACAAAGTACCGCTTATGCTGTACATACCGGCAGACGTGATGGTTATGATACTGCCGTTAACTATTGCACCGCTTCCGTTAAAGGTTATCGAATAGCCATTCAACGTAATATATGACATGTTCGAACCGCTTGAGCTGAAATCCATATCATCAGTGTTAAAATTAACAGAAATATCAACATCCGTGTCGATAGAAGAGTCAGGAATGCTTACTGTGGTTGTTCCGCCATATATATTATTGCCATAATACCCGCCATACATTCCATACATGCTGCCATATGGATTCAAACCGTAATATCCACCGTATGGATTGGCGCCATATACACCTCCATACATTCCATACGGGCTTCCAAAACTTCCATAGGGATTGCTGCCGTAAAATCCACCGTAAGCACTGTTACCATATACTCCTCCGTACGGGTTTCCACCATAGGTCCCTCCATACATTCCGTATGGGCTGCCAAAATTTCCATAGGGATTGCTGCCATAAAATGCACCATAAGGGCTGTTACCATAGCCCCCTGCATACATTCCGTACGGGCTGCTAAAGCTGCCATAGGGATTGCTGCCATAAAATCCACCATAGGCGCTGTTGCCGTATACTCCGCCATACATTCCGTACACGCCGCCAAAGCCGCCACCATAAGGATTCCTGTTATAAAATCCACCAAACTGGTTGATACCATAGGCCCCTCCATACATTCCATATAAACCGCTGCCAAAGCCGCCATATGGATTCCTGTTATAAATTCCGCCGTAAGGAGCATATGGTGATGTTATAAATTGCGCAAGAGAAGGTTTTGCGAAAGTAAAAACTACAATGAAAATAATCGCTGAAAATAATACATTTCTAAAAATATGTTTTGGATTCATCTCTCAACTACCCCATCTTATCTCTTGAAGGATTGGTTTAAGGTTAAGGGAAATACATTCATTACCTTATGATTATTTTAAATAATCGGTTCATAAAATTAGTTCAAATATAATACCAGGATGTCTAAATTGATATAATTAGTTGAAAAATATGCATTAATATAGCACAACAAAAAAATAAATATCTTTATTGTATTCGACCTGATAGGCGAACATGTTTTCTTAAATTAACATTTAAATCAAATCTTGTGCCAAGATCTAAAAACAATTATAACTTCTTGTAAAATAAGCAACAATATACCAATGCCAGACAAATAATATCTTTGTCATATTCGACCTGATGGGCAATCTTTCGCCTAAAAGGGCGAACATTACTCTTCTTTTTCCGAGTTTTTTTTGACTCCTTCAATGATTTTTTTATGATCCTATCAAGTTTGATTTCAGTTTCTTTATTTTTAACAACGAGTTGCTTACAATTTTTTTATTTTTCTTCCTTATTTACTCATTTAACCTTTACAAATTGAGTATTTTGTGATATAATTATAAATAAAAGGACACAACATTTGAAGGAAATATGCATAACTTTTTGATGAAAAAATCGCCTAAATTTATATCCATAGTTCTCCTTTATTTTTCTTTTCCGAATCGAAGGGGGGTGATATTTATCCATAGCACTTGTAAATCTTAATTTCTAAGCCGAAGGGGGTGATAACATTCAAATTCTAAGTGATAAATTCGGTAAGAAACCACTGTTTGATTGGATAAAATCGGAGGTAAGGGATGATTCCGCAAAGGAAATTCTACGATTATGATTTATTTATCCAAAATGTATCAACTTTTTATTTTATAAAGAAATGGATAGGTTTTATTTCTTTCCATCGATACAAAAATAGATGGAATGTTCGGAAGAGGAAAAATAAACCGCCTGAGATAAGGGGATGGGTGCTATGGAAGAAAATGTCAGAGAACGAATTATTATTCTTGCCAAATTGATTTCCAAATGGGAGATATGGGATATAAATGAAGACCGCAACTTTGGATTCAAAACAGAGGCTCAAAGGGGGAAAATATATTATAGAAATGGAGGTGATGGAAAGAAGAAATAATTTAATCTTCTTTAACTTATTCTAAACCTTTAATTATGAATTTGAAATAATGTACTATTTAAAGACTAAAGTAATTTTTATAGGCCGGGAGGGCATAGCATGAAGAACCTCCTGGCGGACAAAGAAGGAAATTGGGATGCGCTAGGAGATATTCTATGAATAAATGCTCCTAGCGCATATTAATCTAATAGTTATTACATATAGGTATTTGGAAATGACTAAAAAGGAAGCACGTTCGGAGGATTTTAAAAAAACTATGAACAATCAGGGCAGGGTCCGTGTCCAATTTGACATGACTAAAAAAACGGTTGATCAGTTAGATTTGCTTCGGGATAAGATCAATTCTTCTTCGAGGGCATATGTGGTAAGAAAGGCATTGTCTCTCTTTGATTGGATTATAGAAAAAGTTGAAGAAGGATATGATATCTATCTCGAGAAAGATGGTGAAAGAGAAAAAATTGTTATTCCTGACCTGAAAGATTAGGTCAGTCTTCCATATAGATTAACTATTTATTGATCATAGAGGATTACCTGAAATCTAATTACCATCAAACTTTTTGGTGGTTTTTTTGGGGACAACAGCACCTGACAATGTCACTTGCTGTTGTCCTTTCAAATGGAAACAGCTATCTCCTCTCAAATCATAATCACATCTTATAATCACATACATATAATGTTATTTAATGCATTCAGTGATTTTAAATATCCCTCCAATTTGTAGCGTAAGATACTCTAAAAATACTCGTCAAATAATATATAATAAAGTTAATCAGGAGTAATAAATGATTGCAATATGTATCTATATATAAGTCATTTGTTGATAAAATAAAACTTAAAAGAAAGGGGGGTAACAAATGAAAAATTTAAATATCTATAAATTTTCCAATCATATTTTAATCGAAAGGAGGTGTATAAAAATGGTCATCATGCTAATAAAAAGAATAGGCATCTTTTTTATATTGTTTTCTATCCTCGGGTTTCTTCTCTTTGCGGCCATCACATCTTCTGCTGCATGGAATTACCCGGTTTCTGCCATCAATCCTTTTGCTGTAACTTCTCAATATAACATTCCATCTCAAATAATAAACACCCTTTATCCTTCTCCCTATATCTCATCTTCACCCGATTATAATCGAAGTGCCTATTCTGTCACCAGATCTGCCCAACCCAATAACAGCTTTCAGGATATGAGCTTATTTAATCTATTTAATAATATTTCATATCCTTCAGGTTACGATCCATTGGGTATCATTCCTCAGGGTTTTGGAATTTATTCATCCGGCCTGATAGGTGCCTTTACAGATCCATATACACTTCTTTCCCCATGGCCTGCTATGCCTATTTCATATCCATACGGAATATCCCCAACAGTTATTTCCGATCCAACCTATTCAATTGGCTTTAATCCTTACTATACCGGAACTACACAAAACAGTAATGTTCGATATAAGGTAGTACTGATAGAACACGAGGAAGGTAATGATCCCGTTTATTATCTGATGCCTCATGATGCCAGTTGTCCTTGTCCTGAATATGCTAAAACTTATGGCATACCATGTAGTATTGTGGATGGCACCACATATTTCTATGGAGAAAAAACCTTTTATAAATTCTCTATGTTACCAAATTCTTATGGCTATATGCCGGGTCCTTACGGCGGTTATATGCCGGGTCTTTTTGGCTATATGGGAAGTCCTTATGGCTATATGGTAGATCCGTTTGGTTATATGATGGGTTCCTTTGGTTCTTTTATTGCTGAAATGTCACAACCACCCATTCAATAGATGATTTTTAAAATCCATAAGAGCAGACCGGATAACAGTTTATTACATGAAAGCCGGGAAAGAGAAAAATAAAATTTATCTCTCTGACCCGGCTTTTCTTTGCTCCAAATCATTTTACTAAGTACTATGACAGAGTTCACCTTAGTAATCTGCAAATATCATAAAATAGGAATTTAACTTCAATATCATTAAGTTATGGCAAACCTAACTTCAATACTGGCCTTTCCTAACAGGATCAATTTTATCAATAACATAAAGATAAAAAATATGCATATTAAATTAGTTAATAATCTAAATATTTCAAAACCAAAGGGTGCATAAGAAAAATCTACGTACAACCAGCATTGCATTATTTTAATTTGGTCAAGTCATCCGCCATTTGTTTCAGCACGGGTTCAATAACTTTTCGCTTCTTGAATATCGCCAACAGGGTATTCTTTACCTCAAGTGCCTTTTTGAGCTTGCCGGCTTCAACCGCGCTGCTTACATAGCTATCGGTTACCTCCCTGGCTTTAATATTCCCCAGCGAGTCTGCGAGAACCTCCAGGTTTTCCATTACAGGAGCCATAAGGTTTTCAGCTCTCGAGTGTTGGGCCTCCAATATGTCAACCTTTTTTGCACCTATCGGCAGACTCTTCCAATTCTTCGCTAACGGCATAGCCAGGCAACTGGTCAAATATAACCGTGCCGGGTGATTTGGCTGAAGTTTTGTTAGCATCCATTCGAGCTTTTCATTCACATCTTCCATTTTGCGGGCACCACCAAAATAGAGAACCCGGGCTACCCTGCCGTCGTAAAGCGTTGAAATGATCCTATAGTCATCGAAAGACGCAGGCTTTACCCAGATTTGGCTTACTGCAGAAACCTGGGTACCGTCATGATTTGTGAAACAAGCCTCTATTCGATAGGCACCGGGTTTTCTGAAGTAAAATCCCATTTTACCTACGGTTAACTGGATAGATTCGTAAATTGCAGTGCCTGGTGCCATTGTTTTCAATGCACAATTTTGATCTATATGGATGGGTGCCAGAAAGGGCAATTTTGTTCCATCGGGATCAGTCACAGCTATTTGCATAAAACCGGATGCAGGATCCAGCAATCCATGGGTCTGGATGTTTTTGTTTGAAACGTTTTTCAGGCGAAGCTCGACAAAGAGGGATTCACCGAGTTCCAAGGCACTACGCCTGGAACGAATTGCTAGTGAGAGAGCGCGATTGATTCTGCTTTCATCGGCGAGCCCGTGATTTTCAAACCATAATTCGTTCCCCATTTGCACATACTCTTCCGGTGCGTGACGCAAATACAGGTTTTCCGAGTCCTCAAAGCAGAAAGTGAACCTGTCGTAGAACCATTTTGCACAATAGGTATTAATGGGGTCTTCATCTGCGCGCCAGGGATAATTCATCCATGAAAGTCCCTGGTCATCATTGGCCATTGGCGGCGCCCAATCAGGGGGCGTCCATGGAAAGCCATAGGGTGCGGCCAGCGTTTTTTGCCAACTGTGTGCCAGGTTGAATGCGTGACCAATTTCGTGTACGGTTGTAAAAAAGAGTTCGCGCTCAACAGCTTCAGCAGGAGATGTATTGTCAGATGCAAAATCACCTGTTGCACCGAACAGCCAATCAGCTTCGGTGAAAACAGCCGTACCCTGGCGCGTCACATCACCAGGGAGAGTTGTTTCACTGTCGAACATGATTCCGGCATATCCGTCGATGGCGTGGTGCTCACCTAGAAAAACCCAAAGCTTCCACTGCGGCACGTTGGCAAATGCACTCCAGTGGTCTTCCATTGCCTGGTGAAGTTCGGTATTGGTCCAGCCGCCTTCGCCAGGGCCAGCGGTTGCGATAATATTTGCTTCTTCGGAGTAATCCACCTTTATTCCGGCACGCGCGTATACGTTTTTTATCGTAAGGTTCCGCTCCGGCAACCCAGCCGGCCTGTCCGGATGCGTATGGGTATTGTAAGGCTCCACGGTTCTGGCGTGGTCTTCCCGGTCAATTTCAAACTCTACTTCGCGAAAATAACGCGAAATTCGTGGAATCGTATAGGGACCGAAGCTGTCACTGGTGGTAGTGCAGGAAAAGGTTGCGCTTGCAATAGGATTAAAAATGTTGGACAGCGTGATCTCAAGCCGGTCGACATCCTTTGTTGTTAGAGGCCATTTAAAACTGAATCCTTCCACAACCAATTGCCTACCACCGGGAATTGCTGTATTCGACAAAACCTGGCCAATAAAGTGGATCTTTGATGGTAATATTGAGTAGCGCGACCACCGGTTAATAGTACCGCTCACTACGTCCAGGGGATCCGTAGAATCTATATCGATATGTAGTTTGATGGTCGTAAACGTCGCCTGAAAAATTTCCGCTATTTCATATCTTTTTAAGAGCGGCTTATTGAGCAGATAACTCGGATTTGCCTGCACGATTCTTTTACTCTCGATGTTTTTTATTAGATCTGCGGCGGTTTTGTATGAAACTTTTTTCCAGGACGTATACTCGTAGCGTCCACTCCAAGTGAAAAATTTTTGGTATGCATCAAATTTTGCGTAGTCCCGGAAAAGCTTCAAGACATCTAATTCGTTCAGTGGTATTGCTTTCTCGATAGCCATGGCATCTCTCCTTCGCTCATACATTCATATCCTTAAAATAATTAGGATAAGACAAATATGTCTTAACTTAAAAAATTATTAACCACGAGGTAATTATAACCATCTTTGAATATTTAAGTTATGAATTTTTGTCTTGCACATATAAGAAAAATATTTTTGAGTTGGAATAAATAAGAGCCAAAAAAATTATAAAAAGATTACCACCTCTTTTCTTTTTTTGAAATACTTAAAAGACTCTTCCAAACAAAAGCGTATGTCAGTATAATCAATTGAAATTTAATCATTAAAAGGAAAATATTAAATTGCCAAAAATTTTTATCCTCTTGATTTTGTTTCTGGACTAAGCAACAAAAATCTCCAATTAAAATGAAAAGATACAATATACTAATTTAAAAAGTATGATTTGTCTTATTTAGTAAAAGATAGGGAAATATAATCTATGCAATATCAGGATGAGGCAAACATAAAAAAGAGAATGCAAAAAATCTCTTATTAAGTTAATACTTAGATATCATTCGATTGGATTTGCAGAAGAATTACAGGATGATATATAGAAATTAGTAAAAAGATTAGAATTTGCATCTTTAGACTTTTCTTATTACATCCCCCCTTTTTCTATTATATATTAAGTACTATGAAAATATTTTTGCAGTTGATACTATTGACTATTTAAGTAATTTTTAAAGCCAAATACTTTTAAAAATGTACTCTTCAACCAAATATTCTAAATGGAATGTAAATCAAAGTTGAGTGAAATTGTATTAATTATATCAATTCAGAGTCTCTTGTCAAGATACTTTTATCACGGTAACGTCAAAGTCATCGAAATAATTTCTCATTATGGGAATAATTTTTAACAAATTATTCCCCAAAAGCAGAAAGGATTCGTTTTTCTGCCAAAAAGAATAGATAATTTTATTTTGCATAGCGGAAAAGTCATTTGAAAGACGTATTTATCCTCTTTGCCTTAAATTACTTTAGGGCTATAAAGGATTTTATATTTATATGCCAAGCAATTCCAGAGATCTGGCAGGATTCCAACTAAAAAAACGCAACGATTCAGCAATACTTAATGAGCCGCACCTGCGGAACAAGCTGATAGCCAAATTACGCAGGGATGCCATAATCCTGGGGCCCGATCCTGTTCTAACTTGTGATCGATCTTCATCAAAGGTAACATCCCTCACCCAATGAAGGCCATTTTCAATACTCCAATGCCCTCGCACTAACTCAAGCAGTTTTTCAGGTTTTGCCTTTTCAGTAGACAAACTGGTTATTCCATAAGCCATCTCCTTTCTGAATTTTTCTCCATTAAG
>JBLIRO010000066.1:0-28056 GCA_049472335.1 bacterium
GAGAACATTTTTAAATATATTCTCGCTGACGGAAAAGACCGGGATCGGGAAAAGAAAAGGGACGGCACCTGCCAGACCTCCTATTCAACAGAGAACATTTTTAAATATATTCTCGCTGACGGAAAAGACCGGGATCGGGAAAAGAAAAGGGACGGCACCTGCCAGACTTGATACTTTAATTATCTCGATTTCCTATAAGGGTGAGGTGAACCTTTTAATATTCACCTCACCCTACCCAATCTGATTATTGGCTGAATTAAAAGCCGATTACCTGTCTGCCCTGTCAGGCTCTGGGCTATTTGCTGTAATGCACCAGGGTCTTCTACCCATGTAAAGGCGCATTTTCTTACATACTATAGTCAATCCCCTTTTCCTCCAAGTGTGTTTGATGACATTTTGCCCATTGAAATAAAATTCACAGGGAAATCGTAGATATGAGAATATCTTTAGTGGGTATCTCTAACCGATCCGCCTCTTTACTTTATGTATGCGCATTGAGGGGAGAATAAGGAACGTTGTTTAAGGGGAGAATATAGGGTTAATAGGGACGGACGGGGTTAATAGGGACGGTCTTAGTTTATTCGTTTAAGCTTGATAACTATCAAATATTATTCAATATTTAACCTACATTAATAGATAAAAGATTAAACTTTCCATGTTCTATTCACCTTTAAAAAGAAAAGTGTATTTTGAGTATTTAAACTAATAAACTAAGACCGTCCCTTTTCTCCCTTTTCGTCCCTTTTCTCCACCTTCGGTTATTGACGCAGACTTTACTCCCAATACTGATGCAGAGTTAATCCGAATTAAGATTTGGGACAAAAATAACGGCGATACGATTATTTATGATAATCAAATAGGCGATGCTGTTGATGCAGATCCTACTACCGCGATCAGTAGTGGATCGATTGTAATCCATGAGGAGAAATGATTAATATAAAGAAAAGAATGGTGATCCGCATCAATATATTCCCACGGAGAGTCGGATCCTTGCGTAATTCCTTATTGTAAATGGGATAAATCGCAGCTTTGTATCGATCGAATACAATCTGAATTTCTTCGTCCGGAATCTCTCAGCTAGTCCGCTTTGGGAGGATCAATCCAAGTATCACCCATAGATATATAAACGATTCTAAAACAAATAGTGTTTTTAGCCACCAGGCAGCCCATTTATACGGCTCACTACCGGATATGAAAAAGAATGAGACTATGAACCCAACTATGCTCAACCCAACAACAGTGCAGATAACTGCACTCACTATGTACCCTACTACTGCCCTTGATTTGACCTGCTTTTCCAGTCTTGTATCATTTTGTTGCCTCATCCATTTTAGTGATTTATTTAGTTCCCTCGTAATATTCGCGAAGTAAATGACTAGCTTCACCACGTAAATAAAGACTATGGCGATGAATTCAACTACGTATGGCCATATATTAGCGTGAAGCGTGTCCTTCCAGAGAGGGACATTAAAGGCTTGAATGATTATCAGTGGTATCAGCAATAACAAAGCGAACACTGTTGCCCAGAACTTTATGGATTTTACCAGCTTTAACATGATTCATCCTCCTTTATTTGAATGGTCATCGCGATCTCAGCGACCCTCTTCTCTTCCTGGGCCTTGCTGGAGTGTATATGTATGATAGGATTTATTTTTTGAATAGAAAATATACAGAAGATTTATATCTTTGTCAACTCAAATACTTACTATTATTTTGTAAAAAATTAAAAAGGAGAAAATAGGAAGTATTATTATTGGCTCTTCACAAGAATATTGATACTGGACTGGATCCAGGTAATGCCAGAACTTTTTAATGTGCTCCGTATATATCTTGAATACTGAGAAGCCTTATTGATGGATTTTTCCAATCTTTATTTTCTCTCTCATTTGATTTAAAATATTATAAGAAGATAAGAAATTTTCATCTTATCTAAAAATTGGTTTTAAGGTCTGAAAGCTAACCAGTTGAAAGTCAAAGCCCAGGTTGGGAAAATAGTCAGAAGCCGGAATTCATCCTTTTAAATTTTCTTCTGGCTCCTTGCTCCTGATTTCTTGCTCTTTTTGCACTAAGGTGGGAGCAAAATTTTCATTATAGGTGGCGTAAACGGCTAAAAAAATTATCATGTTAAAGAGATTTTTTTCAGGATGTTTAATCTTTTTATTCTTTAATCTCTTTGCAATCGGTTGGACTCCCGTTTTAGAAGCAATCGCTCCTGAAATTTACTCTATCGCTCCCGGTTCAGGAAGCAGTTTCACATCTACCCAAATCATAATCAATGGATCAGGTTTTGAAGCGGTCCCGAAAATATCGGTTTATGGGGGAGGACCGTTCATAAAGGGATCCTGCAATACACCTGGCACTGCCAAAGATGTCTATGTCAGGGATAATTATGCTTATGTTGCAGATCTTGATGCAGGTCTTCAGATCATAGACATCAGCGATCCTAAGGACCCTAATATACTGAGTTCTTATGACACACCTGGCGAAGCCTGGGGCATCCATGTAACAGGCATGTATGCATATGTGGCGGATTATGATAAAGGCCTTCAGATCATTGATATAAGTAACCCTGCAGATCCTAACATTGTCAGTTCCTTCAATACGCCTGATTATGCAAGAGGCGTCTTTGTGAAAGATAATCTTGCCTATTTGGCGGACGGATCTTCGGGCATTCAAATCATAGACGTCAGTGACCCTGCAAAACCCCGTGAAGTGGGTTCCTGTGAAACGCCTGGTGATGCATTAGACGTCCACGTCATGGATTCATATGCATATGTGGCGGATTCTGATGAGGGCCTTCAGATAATTGACATTAGTGCTCCCGAAGATCCCAATATCGTGGGTTCTTGCAATACGGCAAACAGGGCCTGGTGTGTTTATGTCTCAGGGCCTTATGCCTTAATAGGAGATTGGTATGGAGGGTTTGTGGTGATCGATGTAAGCGATCCCGCAAACCCTCACATTGTTGGTTCTTGTGCTACACAAGATAGGGCATTCAGTATCGATGTGAAAGGCCGGTATGCTTTTGTGGCAGACTTTAATTCAGGTATCCATGTAGTCGATATCAGCGATCCCACAAACCCAGACATTGTAGGTTCTTGTGATACACCAGGCTCTGCCAGAGGGATCTATATCTCAGGTTTGTCTGCTTATATAGCGGATCAGGATGCAGGCCTTCAGGTGATCGATATTAGTGCTCCTACAAATCCAAGTATCATAGGATATTGTAACACACCGGGTTATGCGCTGGATCTATATGTCAAGGGCACCCATGCATATGTGGCAGATTCTGATTTTGGCCTCCAAGTGATTGACATAAGTGATCCTGAAAATCCAATCAATGCAGGATCTTTCCCTCTTTCCAGCTTTGCGGTAGACGTCAGTGTGCTGGGAGAATATGCCTATGTTGTCGATCAAAATTTAGGCCTTCTCGTGATCGACGTAAGCGATCCCGAAGATCCAAATATCGTAGGTTTTCATCCTATCCTGGGTGATATCTATGGTGTCCATGTGAAAGGAAGCTATGCCTATGTAGTGGGGGATTTTTATCTGGTTTCTCAGTTGTATGCGGGTCTTCAGGTGATCGATATACAAAATCCCAAAGAGCTGGAGCTTGTGGGTTCTTGTTTCACATTGGGTTCTGCCAAAGATATCTATGTTTCGGGCACGTATGCGTATATGGCAAATTATGATTTAGGGCTTCGGGTGATTGACTTGAGCAATCCTGCAAATCCCAAAATTGTGGGTACTCGCAATACGCCGGGTAAAGCCATAGGCATTTATGTGGCAGGTGAGCATGCCTATGTAGCAGATGATGATTCAGGCCTTCAGGTAATCAACGTCAGCAATCCAACAGATCCCCGGATAGTGGGAGAATGGCAGACACCGGACCGGGCCTGGGACGTCTATGTCACAGGCAACTATGCATATGTGGCGGATTATGAGAAGGGTCTTCAGGTCATAGACGTGAGTGATCCTGAAAATCCCTGCAGCATAGGTGTCTGCGATACACCTTCTTTAGCCATGGGAGTTTGGGTCACTGATAATTATGCCTTTGTGGCAGACTATGATTCAGGTCTACAGGTGATCGAGAAATTCAAACCCCTCACAGCTCAGATGTTTTTTGATCAAAACAGGATCTCGGTAACTATCCCTAAAGGATTTAGCTCCGGCACTTACAACCTCTTTGTGACAAACCCTGAAGGTGAACAGGCTGTACTTAACAGTGCCTTGACCATAACGATGGAGATTTATTTATCAGCCGGTTTAAATGGGTTTGGCTGGCCGGTTAAGACACCAAAAGGATTTACTTCTTATCATCTCATACGCAATTTAGGGGAAAAAGGGGAGATCAGTAAGATTCAAAGATATAATCCGAATAATGGAACCTATGAGTCCACAACGTACGACCCAAACGGCCAGCCCTGTGGAGATGAATTTGAAATAGTAAGCGGCAAGGGATACCTAGTTTATATGAGTAAGGCCAAAACAATCTCTTTTGACGGACTTATTCCCCATACACCAATTGAATGTGAACAAGGGCTCAATCTTCTATCAATACCCAGCAGTCCCTCCCGGTTTAACTCATATGATCTCCTTGACCTTTTAGGATCTTCGGATGATGTCTTTAGTATCCAAAGATTCAATAAAGAGAGAGGCGTTTTTGAGGCTACTTTACATATTTATGGGAAACCGTCCGGTAACAAATTCGAGATTATAAATGGTGATGCATATCTTATCCAAGTGGATATGCCAAAGAGCAAAGATCTCCTCAAATAGTAGTATCACCCTGTTCAATATGATCCACATGTGAGATGGAATTCACAAAAAAGGTTATTTTCCTTTTTAGTGATGGTGAACAGATCAAAATCCCATAGTCCTTCGCAAAGATTAAATCAGAGGAAATTCTGACAGACAATATCCAAATTTGATGAACTGATAATTAGAAAGAAAGCATTTCAATTATTACTCAAAACAATTTATTTAAAGCTCATTTATGAAGTATAAATCCTCAAGTGCTGGAATGTCTGCACGAAACAAGGATTGTCATTATTATTAATGATCCATTTTTAGTGGAGAGGATCTTACAACATCTTTACCCTAATTTTATTCCTTTCTGACGATATAGAAATAGGAGGGTTTTCTCTTAACTCTTACAGGTTAATACCTTATTATGAATCTAAGAGGGTCAATATTTGTAAATACGGACTTCAAGCTGAAAATGTCTATGGTTATTAATGCTTATGCTTGTTAAGGAGGAAATTATGAGAGAGGATTTAAGAAAAACATGTATATTTTTATCGATTTTTTTGTTCTTGATATTAATTGCGTCATGTGGCGGCAATGGAGACAGTAGTGGGATTGGTAGCGGAGTTGGCGGTAGTGATACGGAATCTCCTATACCTCCATTGGATTTAAACGTTAGTATAAATCCTCCGGATGGGGCTACACTCATATGGTTAGCTTCCACCGATGACATTGGTGTAGCAGGATATAATGTATATAGAAACGGAGTTTACCTTAAATCAGTTACATCCAATTCTGCCACGGATTCGGGTTTGTCCCCTTTAACCCAGTACTGCTATACTGTTACTGCATACGATGCTTCAGGCAATGAGTCCATGTCAATAGGTCAGTCCTGCATAACAATAGCTCAATGGAAGACACGGTTCTACGGCACAGAAAAAGACATAAATACCATAGCATGTTCAGAAACTAAGTTCGTTGCACTTGGTGATACCGGGACCATTCTCACATCTACGGACGGCATAACCTGGACAATTGCGGAGCTTTCTTCCCTATTCAATACGAATGATTTAATTTGGGCAGACGATATGTGGGTTTCGGTGGGGAGTTTCGGTAGTGTTTCCACATCCCCGGATGGCCTGGGATGGACATCAAGGTATATGTGCTCTTTCTGTTTGGATAATCTCCTTGCAGTTACATGGTCAGGAACCCGCTTTGTAGCGGTCGGGGAGGAAGGCTTAGTCGTTACATCCATCGACGGCATTAACTGGACGGAGAATACAGCCACAACCCAAGACCTCCGGGGTCTTGCAGCATCGGATACCATATTTGTTGCTGTCGGCGATAACGGTACAATACTCTCATCAGCGGACGGCACAAACTGGTCAACTGTAACTGTGGATGAATCGACAAGCAATAACCTCCATGATGTCATATGGTCCGGAACGCAGTATATTATTGTTGGCGATTTAGGAACCGTATATACCTCTCCTTATGGCATAAATTGGACAAAGCAGGATACAGGTCTTTCTGCATATTTCAGTGATGTTACCTGGAATGGAACATTCTTCCTTGCCCACGATAGTGTAGGTCAGGTCTATACCTCCACTGACGGGATAACCTGGACAGAGAAATCAATATTGATAAATAACTGGTTTTTAGATGTCATCTGGTCGGATTATCTCTCCACTTTCGTTGCCGTCGGAACAAGAGGTTTGATCCTTACTTCACCGGATGGTGATACGTGGACAATTCGAACAACAGGGGAAGATTTTGAAAATGTCGTCTGGGACGGGAACCGATTTTTTGCATTAAGTATTACAGGCACTGTTTTTACCTCCACTGACGGTATAAGCTGGACTTATATAAGCAATATTAGTGACTCGACAGGCTTTAATGAGATCATTCTTGATATAACCTGGTCAGATGCTTTATCCCTTCTTGCTGCCGTGGGCAATGGTATTATTCTTACATCCGAGGATGGTGTAACATGGGACACCCGGGTAAGCCTGGGCCCAGCCAATATCTTTGAGTCCATAACCTGGTCTGGTTCAGAGTTCGTCGCCGTAGGTAATAGTGGAAAGTTATATACATCCGCTGATGGTATAACCTGGTCCAATAATTTTATACTATCAAGTCCATGGCTGACCGGTGTAGCCTGGTCCAATACCCTCTCCCTCTATGTTGCCATAGCAGGTGGTAGTGTTTATACTTCATCGGATGCGGTGAATTGGAGCGATCCAAACTCTGTTTCGGCCAATAAACTCAACAGTATTATCTGGTCAGGGAGCCAATTTGTGAGCGTCGGCAGTTCAGGAACTATAGTCACTTCCCTGGATGGTGTAAACTGGACTGACAGGTCCTTGGCAATTGATAATACCTTTAACAGTGTAAACTGGACCGGAACGGAATTTATTGCCGTATCTTCAGGAGGCAAAGTATACACCTCACCTGACGCCATCACCTGGACGGAAGAGACCTCTGGAATTATGAAGACTATAAGTGATGTAACCTCATCGGGGACGCGGTCAGTTGCGGTGGCTGATGCAGGAATTATTATTACAAAACCATGAAAAAAGATTATTTGATAGTTTTATGACATTTGAAACTATAAAAGTATAATTTTCAGAGATATAGACTTGAATCCAAATCCTGCATTTGAAATCGATTACGATTTGAAATAAACTCCGAAAACGCCGTTGCTCAGAACGATTTTGAGATCGAAATATTCCAATATCTCTTCTGCTGAGAGCTTATTTCTCCTTGTCTGTGAATGTTTTAAACGTCTCTTAAGGATATCAAATGCAGGATCTGGATTAAAAAAGGCATAATTTCGATTCTTTAGTTTACTGTAACATACAACCTTACAAGACCCGTGTCCGATTCGAGTGAACTAAGGGCTTTGCCCAAGACTGTTCCCGCCTTAGGATCGTCTGGTGCCTTCATGGCGTGTCCTGGCGTGCTAGATGTTACCAGGAGATCTCCTGGCTTAATAGGTCCGTTTTCGTTAGACACCTTGCAAGGGACTATGCCCAGCACAGCTAATGGCACTTTTCCTGTTGGGTCATCATCGTCGCTGTATCCACCAATGAAACCAGGGCTAGTAGAGTAGACACCCACAACATTAGTGGCACTTGGCTCGCTGCTACGAATCAGTTTTCCTTCGAGATCAACCACCAAGACATCACCTGGCTCAAGTCCCGGGGCAGCGGGTAACATCTCGGCCAAGTCGGCACCACCAGAGTTGAAGGAACCATCGGCATACACCTGTCCAGAGTTGCTTACATAGAATCTTCGGTTATAGGGATCTCTATCATAAGCTTCAAGGGGATTGCCGGACGTACTCCTTGCTATTACTCCGGCACCGCTGCCGCCATCGCCAAGCACACCGCACCCACTACCGGTGTTCTCTCCCAATACACCAGGTGAAGTTAATGATGAGTGGGTGTGTTTACCCCAAACTCCCATACCCTCTGTACTTTCTCCGTAGACACCGGCGTGATAGTGGCTGTTTGAGACGCCTGCTACACCATAACCTCCATTAGAGGCGCCACCAACGCCTATCTTAGCATTAGGAAACATGCTTGCAATGCTACCCGTATAACCAAGCGCTGGTGTCAATCCCATAACACCAAAAACCCTATATGAGCCAGGATCTCCATTGGTCGCCCCTGAAATGCCTGCGGGATAATTTCCACTTGTACCATTGGATGTATTGATCATATCGATTAAACCTCCGTTAAGATCACTACCGCTATAGTATAGAGAAAAGTTAATCTCATCTACGCCTACAGCGTTGGACGCAATCTCGCTTGAACCCACAGCGTTGGACGCAATCTCACTTGCACCTACGGCGTTAGTAGCAATCTCGCTTGAACCTACAGAGTTGCTGGCAAGGTCTGCTGCAGTGATTGTGGAGTCTACTATCATACTGGATGTAATAGAGTTAGCTTGTGCCTCATTCACAAATCGTGCATCTAATTGTGAGCGTGTGAGCAGATCTGAACTTGAGTTGTTATTAAGATATCCCTCAGCACTCAGGTCACTGTAAGCGGAAAAGAGAGTATTGCTCAGAATTCCGGAAGTTATTTGAGTTGCACTGTGATTGTGTGTGGATGAAGCAAAAGCTGATGCATGTTGACCATCCAGCAAATCCGCATTTAGACCGGAACCCGGACCGTCATCATCACTGATCTCAGACAAGGCTGTTCCATCCTTCAGATCCCCGGCTGTAATAGATCCGTCTACAATCTTACCGGAGTTGACAGAGTTGGTACAAAGATCTTCCGAAGTGATTGTATTATTCACAATCATTGTAGATGTAATAGAATTGGCCTGTCCTTCGTTAACATATCGTGAATCATGAGTATGGGTAGCGCTTGCAAATTCTCCTGAATCCATCCCATTTAAGGTGTCTGAATTAGCAGCCCTCATAGAATACGCAGTTGATGTAAGCTGCTGGCGAGGAGAGAGGGTTTCATACAAGCCTGAGCCGGGATTTTCGATTTCTATTTCGAGGTAAAGATTATCATTATCAAAAAGGTTCGGAGGAAAGCTTGTTATACTTCCTAGATTTACACTTACAATACCATCCACAACATTTATATTATTTTGTTGCTCACTCCACATGCTAGTCCCTACACTTGCCGCATTATAAAGAGTAAAGCGTATATTATAAAATCCGTCCAATGGTTCTCCGTTTGCATCAGTCAGGTTCCCCTGGTAATTAATAAGTCCCGGCACTGCCAAGGCTGAAGAACTCATTAAAATTACTATTAAAAATGTTATTACTATTGAAAGATAAAATCCTTTTTTCATTTTTATTTCCTCCTTACATATACTTGGATTTACTATTAGAGACCTGATGGCATATTACTGAACAGTAATACAAGCGTTAATCCCAATATCTTTAATTAATATCCAATAACCATTACAATGTTCAAGAATTTTTGAGTCAACCCGTTCGTATCCTCTCCCTTGAATGTATTTGTAGATAACTTTAATATTGCAATTCTCTGAGGAAACTTCTGCATTTGAGATACATCCACCAATAATTAGCCATCCTTCCTTATTTATCAAAAGTGTATAGCTATATATAGGCTGACCGGTTAATGTAAATGATTTGGCCTCATTTAACAATATCCAATATCCCTTTCCGGTTTCCAGGTTCCCTGTAACCCGTATATAACCTACATCCTTATCATAACCATAAATGACCTCTGCACCCGGGAATAATATCGAAGCCAAAGCAATTTCAGGGTGAACAGGAAGTGATATCAGGCTCCAGCCTGATGGGAGGTTCATTTCAACCGTTTTTATATCTGATCCGTCAATATCGATTGTGTGCCAGAAACCAGGCCTGAGAATGTAGCTATCTGAAGCTAGAGGTTCTCTTGGGGGCGTCAAGGGAGATGGTTGTCCGATTGTGGAGGCAAATCGAAAATTTTCTGAGTTCATCGTATCGCCACCACCAGAAAAGACCGATGTGTTAATGCGATAGCTCTCGCTCCCTATCCCGGCAAAAGCTATTAGGGCAATCCCAGAGATTAAGAGCAATAGAAAAGCTGTGCAAAGCACCTTATTTTTCATAGCTGTCTCCTTATTTTATTATGGATCAATAAAAATCAATTATGGCATCCTTCATGATTTTAGGGTGCTGAATTTCTGATTAATTTAATATGCAATATTTTAAGCTGTATAATCCGAGGGCTGAAAGAATATGTGATTTTGATCGATTATATGAAACAAATTTAAAGCTTTTGAGAAGGCCATTGAAAAATAGTGTGAAAAAGAAGAAGATATAACTGAGTTACTTTTATAAATAAATCTGATAGACTCTTTTCAGATGCTGTGGCGAAAGAATTATGGGCTCCTATTTAACATCCCCTGATTTTAATAGTTCCCCTATATATCATGTTTTTAGAATGCTTATTACAAAAAGAATCAATTTTTCAATAGACATCACCTCACTCAAAAAAAAGAATATTTAAAGCAGTAATGATTTAATGGATATGTAATAGAAATAAATTAGAAATTAGTTCGTTAAACAATATAATACAATATAATTTAATTAATAATCTATCAGTTAGAATTTGTTTTGTCAATATTTATAAGAATCCCTGTGATAATAATATTTTTTATAATGTAATATTTTATTTGACATAATTTGATTGTTTTAATATACTTTTTTTAAAAAGAGCCGTTTCTTATCATTTAATCCTGATCGGGAATTCCAACTACACAATCCCGCTGACGTGGAATATCAAAAATAAATGGAAAATGCCGAAAGGTATTAAAATTATTTGGAAGAATTTTTGATAATCAAGTCTCTACCATGAAAAATAATTTTAAATTATCATATACTAATTCATATCAAGAGGAGGAAAAATTATGAAGTCCAGATGTATCTATCTAAAGTATTTATTACTAATATTTGTAATCACCCTTATCTCGTGCACTCCTCATATTAACTCATTAAATCCCAATAACGGTCCGGAACGAACAATGGTCGAAGTTGATGGTGATAATTTTTTGTCTACAATATACTGGGATGCGGAAACTCCCAGCGAACAGAAAATCACCGGGGGCTTTCTGGGCTCTTATCTCTTCACTGTGCCACAAGGATCTGCTCAGGGAATCCACCAGGTTCAACTACAACGATCGGGAAAACGGAGTAATAAAGCAGCATTCACGGTTACAGCTCCGCTTCCCTTCGGAGCTCCGAGAATAGAAAGGATCAGTCTTCTTTATGCTGGATTTCAATCCGGAAACCAGGTAAACACCTGGTTATATGTTCAGGGCGCAAATGTGGATGCCGGTGCTGAAGTGCTAATCAATGGTTCTGTTGTTCCGACTTCCGCTCATAAAGGCATTCAAAATGAGTTATTCGGCGTTAATCCACAGGATCTCAATTATCCCATCTATCACTACCTTGCACTGCTTGCTGCTCCTGGAGTGCAGCCGGCAGGGACCGTATTGAATGTACAGATCCGCAATGTTGACGGACAAACTTCCGGAACTGTTCAATACAGGCTTCCGGATAATGCGGCAAGTATGGACAGCGATGGCGATGATATTCCAGATGATTGGGAAAAGAATGGCTATGACGCAGATAATGACGGCACCATTGATATCGACCTGGCTGCACTCGGTGCCGACCCGCTGAGACCCGATATCTTTATTGAAGTGGATGTCATGAACGGTCTTACTAATACACCGGGAAACGCAACATGGAATGCGGTGCGCGCCGGATTTGATAATGCACCAATAATCAATCCGACATCTGATAATGGAATTAACCTGGTACTGGATGCTACAG
Organism: bacterium; assembly: GCA_049472335.1. GTDB lineage: Bacteria > SZUA-182 > SZUA-182 > DTGQ01 > JAFGSM01 > JBLIRM01. The sequence goes on from JBLIRO010000066.1 coordinate 12,065, forward strand.
GAACAGTCCCCTACTTTCAACGAATCTCCCTGACAGCAGCACATGATCCGACAAATGGTCTGGCAAATTTTTATACCCTAAAAACAAATAACTTCAATAATGCAGTTAGGGGCAGGATTTATCATTACTGTATCTGGGGAAATGCTCAACCCGGAGGATACAGCGGAATCAGTGACGTGAAAATGAATGCAGCCGGAACAGATTTTGCGGAACCCGGTGATGACTTCATTGTGAGTTTCGACGATTTCTCAGCATCCTGTCAAAGTGTCCGCAGTATGGCAGCGACATTTATGCATGAGTTAGGCCACAACCTGCAGCAGCGACATGGCGGCGTCAATCATGCCCGGTATAATCCTACTTACAATAGCGTAATGAGCTATTCATGGCAACTTCGTACCGGACTGACTAACGCTACCCGTATATCGAGACCTATTTACGCACCATATTACTATCAACTCAATAACGCGGTTGAGAATAACGGTGCTATTCCCGCCGGAGTGGTTAGTGTCCTGCCGGACTATTCAGAGGGTATGGGCCGTAACCTGATTGAGAACAATCTGAACGAAACTGTCGGTTTATATAATAACAATAGGGTTGATTGGAACCAGGACGGCGACACCCAGGATACAGGGATTTCGCGGGATCTGACAGAAGACGGCGATACAAATGACACTGCCATAGATTTTCCCAACTGGATAAACCTGGTATTTAGCGGTCCTCGCCAAAATGGGGAATATGGCAACTAAAAGATTATTATACGATATCAAAAACCTCATCTTATGTTTATACAGTTTATGATAAAGATTCAACAAAGGTTGATTAAGAAATGTTTTTAGTATAACAGGAGGCAAAAAATGAGTCATAAAAATAAAAATCTATACATGATCAATTTAAGATGGTTAGTTATACCAATTTTAGTTGCTTTATTTTGCACAATTAGCTGTTCTTCCGTGCACAAGGAGCAGAAACATAAAACAATAGATAATGTTATGAGCGGAATTTTGGACCCAGTGATGAAAAAGCGCTGGGAAGATGCTGAAAGCAAAGGAGATCTACCCCCCTTGCATGTTATTCCAACACCTGAGGTTAGAGTTGCCCAACGAAAACCAACAATCATCAAGGAACCTCAAATTGAGAAACGACGTCCCATAATCCCTAAAGAGACCATTGCTGATGTTCAAATGTTTTCAAAAAAGCCGATCGAGTCCTACAAAGGTTCTTTTCGAATTACCAAACATCAGCCAGGTGTACTTTCCGGAATGTTGGAGCAGCAGGAAGAAGAATTCGAGCTTTTATATAAAATACCTGCTGAGCGAAACATGATTTCTGTATCCTCGGGGGCAATGTTGCAACTAAAACTAATGGACCGGGTGGAAGATAGCGCATTACAGCGTAATGTGATTTTATATACAGATAATGGAACAGCACCCCTGGTATATATTGCAGAAGGAAGTTATAAACCCCTTTATAAAAGATTTGATGAGCTTAATCTAATTATTGAGCAGGAGAAAGGAGAAGGTAATCCATTAGTTAAAGTAACTTTTGCAGGAGATACCTTAACTCTAAAACAAAATGAGCGTAAGAAACTTGGTGCAGGCAAAAAAGCGGTCTATGTTCATTTGCTTGAGAGTATTGCAGTCAATACCAGTAAAGCTATGTTACAGGAAGGACAGCCTTTTTACGTCAGCATACTCTTGTTCCGTCCAGAGTGATACATTTTAACTATTAGTAAATTTTTACATCTTAATAATAAATTTTAGTCTTGCCATGATTAAGATAAATTTTTAGTCAGATGAAATTTTGACAAGGCACAGCATTTATTTAAAGACCTCTTCTACGTCTGATTATACTAATAAGCAGCTTAATAAGCCACCAGCCAAAAAGAACCGTATAATATAGAATGGCAAACATACCGGCAAGGAAGATGATATGATAATTCCGGTAACGGCCCCTCGAGGTGATAATAAAGAAAATGCATCCAAGTACGAAAATAATTGCCCCCAGGCTTAGAAGTATACCCCTCAGCCATCCCTTTTTCTTTGGTTGGACTCTCGTCTCCGGAGGAGGCGTCTCATGAGAAGGTATCTCGGGAGGAGGTGTCTCCTGTGTAGTTGTCTTTGGCGGCACCTCTTTCTTAGGGATTGAAGGTTTTTCATCCTTTGTTAAACCTGTAAACCAATAGGCCCTTTGATGTATGACGACACACAGTCCTGCCAAAAGGATAAAAAATGCCAGAAGGAAATGGCAGGTAAAAAAAGCCGCAATAACAAATCCGGCCAGGATAAGCGGGGTAAGTGCAGAGTTAAACATTTTGCCTGTCATAAGCCTTAATTTGGTGAAGCCGTTCCCGATATAATGAGAGGCCCTTTGTAAATGTTTACCAAGGCCGTACAATCTTTTTCGCAAAGCAAACAATATGCATACTATGACTAAAAGGATGAACCAGCCTATGACGCTCATTATCCACTCCCTTGTATAGACCATGTTAATGACCAATGGCTCCTGACGAACCACGGTTTTCGCGAAACGATACAACTGTCCTGATACAGGTATGGAGATGGGAATGGACATGACTGCGGTATCATAGCCGGAAACAATCCTTTCAGAATCCGTAGACACCGGGGTCGTGGGCTTCTGTGGTTCAGGTATCTTTTCCGGCCGGGGGACGAAGCCCTTCTCTATCGCCTGCTGTCTCATCATGTCTTTTTTGTATAATTTAAATTTCTGAAAACCGGCCTTCTCTTCTTCCTCTAAAGACCATTCCTTTTTATCTTCCCCTCCGACCGCTCGCCCCTCTTCATCGAAAAATTCCGCAGGCTGTTCTACCGTACCTTCCGGCATCACAGAATACAATCTATGGGAACGTTTAAAGGCCGGATAAGAACATCCCATGATAGGACGTATCCCCCTGGCCAGCCGTTCCTTCTCCAGTGTTCCGCTGAAATAAAGAAAGTCATAATCCTTTGGCAGGTAAAGGGACCATAGGATCTTACTCACCATGATCTCTGTCACACCGGGGAGCGAAACGGATCTTTGCCCGTAAGTTGTAAAAGGGCCTGTTTTCTGGTAATAGACGATCTCGACCTTGAAGGGCCTGAGCCTCTGCCCTTCTTCAGTGGAGCGAATGAGGGGAATATATAACAGGTCTTTTTCCCGGACAGGTTCTGAAGGTTTGTCACCCACAAATACGCTCCACAATTCCGCATCTTCAGGCAACCTGATCTTCAGAAACTGCTTCAACTGATTTCTAACCTCATAAATGATCCGGTGCACTATCTTCCCATCCCCTGTAAAAAAACTAACGGCATTGGCAGCATCAATCACAGCCATGGTTACCGGGACCTTCGGATGGCGCCGGATATCCAATTCCAGATTATATGGATGTTTGAGGTATTTGAAGCCAAAGATAAGGGGTTTTAAAGATCTTTCGAATAAATTTTTGGGCAGTTTCTGAACGGCAATTTTCTCCAAACCTTCATGTTTGACGATGTTCACCTCTGCGCTGCTTTTTAGCTCCAAGCCCAGATAACCGATGTCTTTCACAGCATCCAAAACCTGCAGTGTTGAAAATGAAAACCGGTTTGTGGCCTCAAGCAGTGTTTTTTCATATTCTATGGTCAATCCCAAAATGCCTTTATATTCATAATCCAGGCTGATATGAAGGACCCTCTGGCTGTCCTCCCTTCGCTCTCTCCACTCCCCTACTCCCTGACCACTGACCGACAAGACGTTAAATCCTTCGGGTATCAGCAGCTCTAATTCATCAATACCCGCATGCAGTATATTACATTCCATATCCATGCTAACCTTTAAGGCATCATCATCGATGGACACGAGATTATAGCTCTGTGCATATATCCTGGCCGGGACCTTCCGGACCTCCGGTGCAACCTTTCTGCTGTACCATTGAATTGTGAGGTTGCTTACCGGCGGGAAGATTGCTGAAATGCGGGTTGATGCTTCCCTTGTAAGGACGTTTACCTGTTGCGCGTCAGGTACCTTTACCGCAATATCCTCCAGGGGGATATCCAATTCGAGCAATGTAATGGATGTCTCTAGTACAGGGATAGAGAACTGGTAATTTGCCTCGTTCAGGGATGACTTCTTATAAAATACGGCCTTGACTCGATAGCTGCCCCGGTCTTTTACAATAAGCTTGTGATACCCCCCATCCGTGATTAATAGCGCGGGTTTGTCATTAATCTCCACCTCTTGCAGGCCCAATTGGGAAGAAAGAAAGGGGATGAGCTTATATCTCTTTCTATCCAACACCTCCAGGATAAAATCCGCAGTAACGGTCGTCCACTCCTTGCTCATCCTCCCATTATAAACGGCTTTAGTCAGGCGATAATCTATGGGCACCGGGATTTCATCCTCGGGAAGGATCATTTCTCCCAAAAGGTTGTCGAACTGTTCACGGCTTAACAGGACATTCCCGTTTTGTATCGTGTAAACAGGTCTTGCAACTTTAGCGGTTTGATTGACAATCTTCTGAAATTCGTCCCAGGATAGACTTATCTCATCCTTATCCAGGGCTATTTGCCTTTTAAATTCATTCCAATCCAGGGTGACCCTGGATTCCTGATGTTGAGCGTTATCCTGACTATAGGCCGAAGGGATCTGCATCCGGAGCATGAAAGCTGAAAAAACAAGCAGAAGGATTATGAGGGATTTCAGATTCACCTTTGACCTGGACCTCTTTATCCTTTTATCCAGATGAATCATAGCTGTTATCCATAAAACGAGAAAACAGATCACTGCTTCCGGGAGGCCTAAAGTCAAAGAAAACAAAAAGATGACAACCAGCACGGGCAGAGACCATTTAGATTGAAAGAATCCCTTTGCGGGGGGGATGACTGACTGAATAATCTTTTTAATCCTGCCTGTAAGAAAGGAAAATAATGCTTTAACCTGACGCCGCCACAAAAGGATCAAAAGGATCAATATTAGTATGACAAACCAGGCTATAGCCTTAAATAATGTCTCCCTGAAATAATGGATGCTGATCTCTAACTCCTCATCCCGCACTATATTCCTGGCAAAACGGTATAACTGTCCTGAAGCGGGGATTTGAATATTAATGGGGAGTATGCCTGTCCCTGTGTAAACACGGGTCTCTCCCTGAATCATTTTGTCCTCAATCTGATGTAATCGATTATCAAAATTGAATTCATTTATGGCCTGTTGGGACATAAATGAGCTGCTGATATCAATATTGCGGAAAGTAGTCTTCCCCCTCTTGCTCTCATAACTTTGCAGCCCGTCTTTTATCCTGGATTCGGGTTCCATCCTTCCGTGTTCATAGGAAATCCTTCCGGGCATGTCAACCCTGATCCGGTCCCGGCTCAGTATAGGCGTTAAGCCGCTTGCCAGTGTCTCCTTCTCCAGATTGGTCATGAACCTGTAATAGATATACCTCTCCGGCAGATAAACAGACCATAGGACCTGGCTTATGACCAGATCGGTTTGGGGCAGGGTAATATGCCTCTGCCCCCAGAGATCGAACTTTTGGGATTCCGTATAATAGATAAGCTCTACCTTAAAGGATTCAAGCTCATTGTTATGTTTCCGGGAGCTGATCAGGGGAATATAGATTTCATCCTTGTCCTGCCTTACTTCCACGCTCTCCTGACCGACAACTGCACTCCATATGACAGCACCCTCAGGGAGCTTTAACCGTAGCGATTGCTTTAATTGATTTTTCATGGAATATTCCACTTTATTAATTACTAATCCCTCCTCGGTAAAAAAGCTGACCACACTCGCTGAATCAATAATGGCTTGAGGCAATGCGACCTTCTCATGCCTCTTAATATCCAGGACAAGATTATAGGGATGCTTCAGATATCTGAATCCAAGGACTAAGGGATTGGCGGATTTATGAAATAACTCCCCGGATAATCTCTTAACCATCACCTTCTCCAGCCCTGAAGATTCTACAAGCACCAGCTCGGCGCCAGTTTTCAGCTCCACTCCAATATACCCCTTTTCTCCCATGCCATTGACGGTATCCAGGACCTTCAAACCTGCGAATTCAATCATGGTTGACTTATCAGGAAAGGATTTTTCCGCATTAACCGCTATCTTGAATCTGCCTTTTTGTTCATAGTCCAGGGGGATCAATAACAGCCTCTGGTCCTCCTCCGTCACCTCATACCAATCCCCGACCCCCGGGCCTGAAACCGATAATATTGTGACACCATCTGAAATGGCTAGTCTGAGACTGTCTACCCCGGACTGTAAGACATTGTAAAAAACGTCCTGGGCGATCTTTAATCCGTCATCTTCCACAGAGATCAATTGATATGATTCTGCATATATCATTGCAGGGACCTCTTCTGCGCTCACTACCCTCTTCTTCCACTGTAAATCAAAAGACCGGCAGGCTGCCAATATTATCTTAACGGAGGTCTTACCATCTATCCTTTCTGTTTCGATGTACTGGGCCGAGGCCATTTCAACCTCCACATCCGGCAGAGGCATTTCCAAATCGATCAAGGTAACCGGAATTTCCTGAATTGGAAACTGGAGGCTTTGAGGGCCTTTGTCCGGGGAAAACCTGACAGAAAATACCGCCCTCACCCTATATTCGCCAGGCTTATCAATGATCAGGCTGTGATACCCTCCCTCATTGATAACCATTGCCGGGCGTTCATTGACTGTCATACCTTTTAAGGCTAAAGAAGCGGACAGGACAGGGATTTTCAAATAAGCATTCTCTTTTAATACAATCAGCGTAAAATCCGCTGTGAAATCAAAATCATCCACTCCCATGTTTCCGGTATAAAAGGCCCTGGTAAAAAGATAATCCCTGACAGGGACATCCTCATCCCCGGGCAGGTCCTTCATCCGATCTATAATCTTTTTAAATTCAGTGCGTGATAAAACAACCTTACCGTCGATTAGACGGTATTCAGGCCTGAAGTCAGGATTGGCCTGCCGCAGAAGTCTGTTTAGCTCTTCCATGGTTAGTATGATCTCATCCTTATCTATCTTCAGCAGGTCCTTAAATTCCTGCCATGGGAGAATTATCTCTGAGTCACAGCCTTTATCTTCATCTACTCTCTGATTCTTTGCGGCATGGGAATTACTCAGGAAATGGAATTGGAAAATAAGGATAACAGTGAGAAAAACTACGAAAGAACTTATAAATTTTCTCATGGTTGTTTTCCCCTATCATTGATGAGTAAAAATTTCGGGATTACAATCAATCTCTCCCAGGAAACCATCTTTAAACTTCTGGTCTGATATAGCCCTCTACCTCCATTAGTTTTATTTCAAAAAATTGATAAAATCAAATACTAATAGATTATACTAATAGAGATTGATAGATCAAAATACAGTTTTAGATATTTGTTATATTCAATCATTAGTGTAATTATAGTTTTTTTTCATGATTAGAATTGCTGGTATTTATTAAAATTAATGATAAAATAATAAAGATATTTATTGGACCATGGCAAAGGATGATCCATAGGACCCATAAAAGATAAAAAAACAGATTATGCCTGCAACCATCGCAATTTGCAATGTAATCATCATTGCATTAACCACATACCTTTCCTGGAAGGGATTCAAATCACCTGAATTTCAGGAAAGGTATCTTTTCAGTACAACACACATTCTCGATCATAACCAATATTACCGGCTTATCTCAAGCGGATTCCTTCACACCAACTGGATACATTTGCTCTTCAATATGTTTAGTCTTTATTCTTTTGGTAGCCATATCGAGATTATCTTTGGGATTCATAAATTTTTCATAATATATTTCGTAAGCATTCTGGGTGGTAATATTGTTTCCCTCTATTTCCACCGGAACCATTATTATCAAGCTCTTGGCGCCTCCGGAGGTGTATGTGGAATAATCTTTGCTGCTATTTTCCTTCTGCCGGGCGGGGGAGTATATATTTTTCCTGTTCCTTTTCCTATTCCCTCATATCTATATGCGATATTATTTGTTTTAATATCTTTTTCCGGAATGTGGAGTCAAACCGGAAACATCGGACATGATGCCCATCTTGGAGGAGCTATTGTTGGACTCCTTACAACAACCATGTTGTATCCGTTTATCATTCAAAAGAGTCCATTGCTTTACTTTGCCGTCATGGGCATTGCCGTTTTGCTCTTTTTCTATACATACAAATATCCCCTTTATTTCCAAAAGACAAATCCGCTCAATCCTGCTGATTGGCGCTACATCCTGACAGACATCAAGACCTCTCTTAAGGAGAAAAGGCGTATTTCGAGCGAGCAGCTACTTGACCGCATATTGGACAAGATATCCAGATCAGGCATAGACAGTTTGACAGCATCTGAGAAAAAGCTGCTGAAAAAGATCTCGCAAAGAATGAGAAAATCCGGGAAGATGCATTAATCGCTACTATCGAGACCGGGCAGATACTTTGCTGAGCGGTTCTCAAGGTTGTTCAGCTTTCCTCGATTATGGTGAACGAGGTAAAATCCATAAAAGAGATATCAAGATTGTCTCAGTATTTTTTCCTTAATCTCCAGGCCCCCATCATGACATCCTTATTCATTCATTCTAATCAAACAGTTCTTTTATCTTGACATCATCAATCATCCATCCATCAGCTTGAGAGGAACTATTTGCACGCAGTCTGAACCTTATCAATATGGGGACGGTTTTATAAGCACTAAGGTCTATGCGTATAAAAGACCAATTAGTCTGACAATAATTATTGAAATCCTTTATTATGATCCATGTAATTCCCCCATCTTCAGATATTTCTATATATCCATGGTCATATTGGTGATAAAGGCATATCTTATGACATAGATCCAATACAGGGGATTCGGTATCGAAAAGATCAATCGGATGTGCCAAGATCAATTGAGAATTGGCATTGGAAGGATAATTCCCACCTGGGCTCTCATTCACAGAATGATTGGGATTGCAGTAATCATCATCTATTATAGTCCAGCTATCACACCCTGCACGCCAATTACCAAGTCCGTTTTCAAAGTTATCATAAAACGGGAATGACAGGGTCTGTGTGTCTTTCTCACATATCCTGACATCGTCAATCGTCCATCCGTCAGCTTGAGAAGAACTGTTTGCACGCAGCCTGAACCGTATCAATATGGGTGTGGTCTTATAAGCACTAAGGTCTATCCGCACCAGGGACCATGTGGACTGATATCTATCGGTAAAATTTGCTAATATATCCCAGGTAATCCCTCCATCTTCAGAGATTTCCACATATCCGTGATCATATTGATGATAGAGCAATATCTTGTGCCAGAAGCTCAATATGGGAGATAAACTGGAAGAAAGATCAATGGGATGTGACAGGATAAGCTGAGAATTGGCATTGGGAGGGTAATTCCCATCCGGGCTCTCACATACAGAACTCGGATTGCAATAATCAGAATTCATTATTGCCCAGCTATCACACCCTGCAAGCCAATTACCGAGTCCGTTTTCAAAGTTATCATAAAACGGAAATGACAGGGTCTGTGTGTCTTTCTCACATATCCTGACATCATCAATCGTCCATCCGTCGGCTTGAGAGGAACTATTTGCACGCAGTCTGAACCGTATTAATATATGTGTGGTCTTATAAGCGCTAAGGTCTATCCGCACCTGGGACCATGTGGACTGATATCTATCGGTAAAATCTGCTAATACATCCCAAGTAAGCCCTCCATCTTCGGAGATTTCCACATATCCGTGATCATATTGATGATAAAGGAATACCTTGTGCCAGAAGCTCAATACAGGCACAGAGCTATTCGATAAATCAATCGGTTTTCTCATTATCATTTCAGAATTTGCATTGGGAGGGTAATCCCCATCCGGGCTATCAGTGACAGAATTAGGATTGCAGTAGTCAGTTTCTATTATTGCCCAATCCGAACCGCTAACTATCCATTTCCCGAGTCCATCCTCGAAGTCATCTGAAAAATAACACGTATCACAAATTCCGTAAACTTTTAACTCTGTTTGATCAATTATATTACTAAGAAGTATCCAATATCCTTCAGACGGATTAAGCCTCCCTGATTCAGTAACACGCTGATATCCTTGACCTTGGACATATCGGTATATTACCACAATACTCCCATCATCCATGGAAGCTTCTGCAGGACAAATACATCCGCCGATTAATTCCCATCCTTTTTCATCTATAGTCCAGGTATATTCTTTTATCGACTGGCCAGTAATCGTATAATTCTGAGCCTGATTCAATAATACCCAATAACCCCTTCCACACTCTAACTCCTGTACTCGCACATACCCTTTTCCTTTTTCATAACCGTACACAACCACTGCATCAGGAAATAATGAGGAGACAGAGTTATTATCCGTGCACAACGGCAGTGAAATCAGGCTCCAGCCCGCCTGAAGATTCATAGTAAAGCTCGTCATTTCATCTGGAATTATTTTGATTGGATTAGACTCGGAATCTTCATTTTCAAAACTTTCTATTATGGTCGTTCCGGCAATGCACTTACCATCTTCGAAATTATGTCCGATTATTAATATTAAAACAACTAAAAAACCAATGATAACAATGCATTTATGCTTCATTTTCCAATTACCTCCTTTGAAGAATTTGGATATTATTTTCCCGCAAATCATATGGCCTTGTTATAAGTATGATTTTTCTATCACCCGAAGTTTAATGTACAGGTCCGGTTAAGATGCTATTAGCTTTTAATATTTAATAATCCCTTATTTAAGCAAAGGGCCGAGATAAGTATTGAATTAAGATTAATAGTAAAATATTTGAAAAATCTAAGATGAGAAATTTTTTAAATTAATAATTATATAACTTATGAAATAAAAATATCATATTAATATTAATTTGTCAATAATGTCATTAACTCTCAAAATTAAAGATCAATTTTTGTATTAAACAAATTACATAGAGATACATAAATACTTTCCACTCCTACTTTGTTCCGCGACTCATATTAGAAAATGTAACAACTGGAGGGATTTCTGATTTGACCACAGATTTAAGTTTAAGTTAGGCATTACGCATTTAGTAATAACCTTTTTAAAGGGTCGAATAATACGATTTAAGCCTTAACTTAATGACATCCAGGTTATTATTATCAAAAGCAGCGTTAGAGTAATATAAACAGCTTAAATTAAATAATCATTTAACAAAAATTTAAACTAAGATAAAGATTGGCCGTATCTGCTCTTACGGCATAGAGCTGGAAATATTTAACTCAGCCTGATTTACAATATCTTTTAACATTATCCAGTAGCCTTTACCAGGCTCAATATCCTCAAATTCAAGCATCCTCTGATATCCTGATCCTATGTCATACCTGTAGATAACTTTAATATTGCAGCCGTTTGTGATTGCCTCAGCAGGATATGTACAACCACCTATCATTTCCCATCCATCCTCGTGGACTTGAAGAGTATACTCATCAATAGACTGACCTGTTAATGTATATTTGCGTGCATCATTTAAAAGTATCCAATATCCTTTCCCGATCTTCAGGGCCTCTCCATCTGCCACACGGGTATACCCCGCTCCCCTTGCATAACCATAAACAACCACTGCGCCAGGGAATAATCCAGACAATTTGAGGCTATCAGGCTCTACCGGGAGTGAAATCATGCTCCAGCCTTCAGGCAGGTTTAACTCAATGGTTACATCAGGCAAATAAAATTCATAAGCCCCCATATCACACCGGACCGTACCATCTCCATTACCGTCAATAGGTCTTGAGTAGGAATCTATATCCTCGTCAGGCGCGTCTGAATTTGTGCCCGTATCAATACAAGGTGAATCAGAAGAGAGACGAACATCGATCGGTCCATCCACGAATCGAGGATTGGCATTAATATTATTATAACCCGGGCCTGAATACCCACCGTCAATATCGGAATATCTGACATACCGCCAATCAGTACTTGAATAATCAAAAGCTAATTCATCCGGGCTGTCTCCCCAGAAGATACAGTTCGTGATACGAGGACCTCCGGTGTTTGCGTAAAGGGCGCCACCAGAAAAATTCGACTCATTCTGGGTGAATGTACAGTTTTTAATATAGGGATACGCCATATGGTAGGCAATGGCGCCACCATGACTCTCGGAGGTGTTCAGGTGAAATATACAATTTGTAATAGTGCCGTAGCATAAATAATCACTGCAGATAGCCCCACCTCCCCAAGAACCCGGGGATGTTGAAAGGTTTCCTTTAAACCGGCATTTTTCGATAGTTGGTGAAGAATTCCAATTTTGAATGCCACCACCCCCCGGGCTGGAGTTTCCTATAAAAACACAATTCTGGATAAGAGGATCGGATTGATGATCGTAGATGCCGCCTCCCCTCACCTCAGCATTATTATATTCAAAACTACAATTCCTTATCTTAGCAACGTGGGAAAACTGAGGGAACGTACATTCTATAGGAGGACTATCTATATAAATACCACCGCCGTTTTCACCTACAGCTTTTCCCCTATAAATAATAAATCCATCTATAATAGCAGGCGCTGTAACGTACAAACAACGCACGGAATTTTTACCATATATTATAGTTCTATTATTTGTCCAATCCCGGTCTCCGGATTTTTGCTCTGTGCCATTGAAACCGCCATAGATTGTGACATACTTGCTAACATTAATCTGCTCGGAGAGCGAATAAGTACCTCTTTTAACCCATATCTCATCAGTAGGAGACATACATATCACCCACATACTTGAACAATTATTTAGTGCGGTCTGTATATTCTTAAAGGCGTGTGCCCAGCTCTTTCCATCGCCTCCGGGGGAAGCAAGTGAATCTACATACCAACGGGCACTCTGGGCAGGAGCAGTGAAAAAAAATATCGAAAGAAAAAACAAAAAGCCAATAAAAATTTTATTATTCAATTTTTCCATTTTTCCTTCGTCCTCCTCAAACTAAACCAAAGCCTATGGTCACATTATCACAATTGCCAGATTATAATTGATTTCCAAAATGGATGTCTGTTATTTTTCGCCTTATTTTACAATAGCTTTGGTTATAAATTTATAGATTATAAGAAGTTACTTTGGTTATGGTTATAAGAAGTAGCATTCCTGGATAAAAGTATAAGCAGAACTTTTAATTTTTGTCAAGACAAATATTCAAAGATAATATAGCAGAAAATGAAAATAACTGGGGACGTGAATAGAAATTCCATAAATGAATATATATTGAAAGGTTTTTTATTCTATTCGCCTCTATTTTTTTATTGGAATATGAGAACGTATAAACCATCTAATCAACTATTATTCAAAAAGTCTTAATCTATATTTCAAGACCCGACAAACCCTTTAATGGGGGACCTCGCGAGCTATAAAAAAGTAGTATACATCTGTTAAAAAACTAAAATGTTACCATATTTTTTAATCGACCAAGATCCCCTTTTGTGAAAAAGAATTAGTTCAATCTCTTTTTAATCCCCACAATTCCAAGTAAACCTAAAATGAGCAATATAAAACTGGAAGGTTCAGGAGCATATGATTCTGCCACTGCCCGGTTCGCCGTCCCGACCGGACTTGAAAGTCTCCCAAAATCATCAATTTCCCAATAATTATTCCCATTAGCCTTAAGTGGATCATGTACTATCAACATATTACGAGGTCCGGCATCAATGAAACCCACAACCGTAACCCAATGATAACCATCGCCAGGCCAGGCGATGAGAAATTCAACATCCTGTCCTCTTTTTAGCTCCTTTTTAACAAATTCGAAGGTATTTTGCCCTTGGGCGTTTGGATCATCAACTCCTCCGTGGACCGTAATCGGTAATTTTTTCTCTATCATGTATTTCTTTTTACCAGCCTCTAACTCTCCACGCAATAATCCTGGATATCCTCGATTATTATTAACTACAGGTGCAGGATTCCAGCCAGGTTTCATTATCTTTGCCAGATCAAGAATGAGTTGTTGCTCATCTACTGTTCCATCAGGCTTTTTAGGAAGCTTGTCCAGGAGATTATATTTTTTTGCCAACCAAATAAGGGAATTTGCGGTTGATGTAGGACCACATTCCATTTTATATTGCTTGAGATCATATACCCCTCCACGCAAAAATGATTCTATAACTGCAGTATCAGGGGGGGGAGGAGGAGTCGTGGGAGGATTCGCGGGGATAGGCGGTCCACTTTCTCCGGCCTGTTCCGGAATGCCCCATGTGAATTCATCCGGTGTTATTGAGGCGCTTTGCCAGCTACCATCAGGTACCGGAGGACCTGCTAATGGTTGATCATTAATGATAGAATATATGGTTGTTTCTGAAGTTCCGACGGAATTATCAAAATCATAAAACCAGACATGATTTCGTTCTTCCGCTATTTCTGCATTAAGGTATAAGGGAACATTTTGAATAACCCAGGAGTCATTGTTGCCTACAACGTTTAGATATCCATACTCCGCTTTTATACTATTCTTATCTATGTCAAAACTGAACGTAGCAGTTCCGGAATACGTGCTAATAACCCTTGATAATTCCAATGAACCAGTAGATAAAAAATCGGCAACTGGCAAAGCCCAACAATAATTAGTAATAAGAATTAAATTCAAAAAAATAACTACTTGTATTATTCTTTTCCACATCGTAATTCTTCCTTATAAATATATTAGTTATGGATTCTTTAAACAAAAGAATATATAAAATTCAGGATCTTATACAGGAAAAGCCTTTTTATTTCTTTATAAATAAGCCAAAGCGGTTTCATTGTAACCATCCAATTAAAGCATTTTAGTTAATAGTCTCTATTATTTAATGTTACTGCATTATTGGTTCCATATTTTATTTTTTATTATATATATTTATACGTTAATATTGAGTTAAAAATAGAATTAAAAGTTACTGTAATAGAAAGATTGTTGCAATTAGCTACATTTTTGGATCTCTAAACTAATAAATTGATATAGCGGTGTTTTAGGTTTTGAAAATAGGCATATAAATTATGATAAAGATGGCCTTTACCTTTTTAGATTCCTTTGAATATTCCCGGTAATCAAGAGGAAGGAATATGCATTCGGGCAGAGTTTATATGCAGTCCTTAAACGTTGAAACGAAATGAGAGATCCATGAGGTTTGAAAAATATCTATATCAAATGATTTCTTAAGGTATTATTAGACATTCTTTAAGGTATGGTTTAAAATTTTTCATATGTTGTCGATAGCCTGTTATACCCCTAATTTTATGCCTTGGCCCGGATTTTTTTATAAAGTGATCAGGGCGGATATCTTGGTGCTTTTGGACAATGTTCAGTTTCCTCTGGGTATTTCGTGGGTTAACAGGAATAGAATAAAGAATAGAAGCGGGGCCTTTTGGCTCACTGTGCCTGTTTGGAAAAAGGGTAGGGGAAAACAAGGGATCAAAGGTGTAGAAATATGTAATGAAAAAAACTGGCAGAAAAAGCATTACCTGAGCCTGATACATGCATACAAAAACGCCCCCTATCTTTCCGAACATATGGATTTTTTTCATGAGCTATATCATCACCATTGGAAAGGGCTTTTAGATCTAAACACGGCTATAATAAGATATCTTCTAAAAGCCCTGGGAATCGAAAAGGAGATTATTCTAAGTTCGTCATTAAATATGACTGCAAAGGGACAAGAATTGCTGATTCAGATATGCAAAAAGCTCGATGCGGGTTGTTATGTAAGCCTATCCACCGGCAGGAAATATATTGATGAAGGATTATTTCAAAGAGAAAAAATCCGGGTCAAGTTCTATTCATACAGACCCGTTGTCTATCCGCAATTATGGGGAGATTTCAAACCAAATCTTTCTGCAATTGATTTTATATTAAATTGCGGTGGAGACATGGCCTTAGCAATGCTGGGCAGAGAATCATATGGAAGTTGATAATTAAATTAATGATTTCGAAATTTGGATACCTATGTTGGAAGCCTTCTTGTTTTCATTATAATATATTATTTCAACAAATGCTGAAAGTAGTATTTATAGTGAAATTATCTTACTAGGAACTTAAAAAAAGGCTGAAACACTCTT
>JBLIRO010000067.1:0-27634 GCA_049472335.1 bacterium
GCCTTCCGGCGTTTGCAGACCATCGGCGTTCCCCACTTCACTCAGTAAAACGGTTATCCTCCTGACCACGACTCTACATGTTTCGGGGCTCAATCACACAGCCTGCGCCCTTGCTTTCCCTCTGCTTCGTACACCACCTCTCAGTGATCGCACTTCGGTTCCGCTACAGGTATGGTGGCTAACCTTTGACCTGTAGGGATTTGCCTGCTATGACTTCGCAGACTCACCCGCTGGGTAATGATGACGAATTTCAAGGATTATCTCCTATCCCTAACGTCCCGAGTTTAGCTCGGCACGAAAATGAACTGGTTATTTAAAAATCATATATTAAACTGTTGATTTAAATTATATTTCGCAGATTACCATTATCAGGGTGTGAAGTAAAGTGAAAGGAAACCGTTCCATAAAGAATGTTTCAATTTTTCTTATATCATCATTATTTAGAATTATATTAATCATTCATTTAATTTTCAAATAATGTATGTTTCGCGCAGTTAGGTTAGAATACCTTATCATTAAAGCAATTTATTATTAACCCAATATAATCACGGTTAATTATATTTGTCAACATCCTGGCAACAAACAGACAGGGGGCGGAACATGCATATGCATAAGGAGTTTAGTCAGAAAGCAGTAGAAGACGGATCTGATATAAGCATCTTTGTAGATGGCTGCCTTAAGGCCGAGGCAGATCGGAATCTTTCTCCAATATCCTTAAAGGAGCTTAGTCGATATCTAAAAGAATTAGGAGACTACTGTAAACGCTTCGGTTTAAATTCAGTTACACAGTTATCATCACTACCCCTTCCGGGCAGAGCAGACCTATTGCCAGTGGACACTTTGTTATATTTATTATTATATTTATCATTTCGGCAGGAAAACTCATCCTGACAGGCTTGGTGCAAAAAGTGTGAAGCAGTTTCTTCCTATCTCGCAACCGAAACCCGGGTGTCTGCCTCAACTCAGCGGCAGGCCCTGAACGCCCTCGTTTTTCTCTATCGGGCTGTCCTTGACAAACCTCTGGCAACAGCAAACCCGCTGGCCCCCGGTATTCTGGTTATGCCCGGGGATGATACCGGGAATAAGCCTTCTTTATTTTACTGATTTCTCCCACATGAGTATAAATCTGGGTTGTGGAGATGTCGGCATGGCCGAGAAGTGTTTGAACAATCCTGAGGTCTGCCCCGTTTTCCAGAAGATGGGTGGCGAATGAGTGACGTAAGGTATGGGGGGTCACATTCGGAGGGAGTCCTGCCTGGAGTGCGTATTGTTTCAGAATCTTCCACACCCCTTGCCGCGTAAACCGTTTACCGTTACGTGTCAGAATAAGTTGTTTCTCTTCCTGCCCTTTTAACAATATTGGTCTCACTGAATTAAGATATTCCTCTATCCAGTCCAATACTGACCGGCCAAGTGGGACCAGCCTTTGTTTTCCGCCCTTCCCCATGAAGATACAAAAACCTGACTGAAGATTAAGATCATTGAGGCTTAATTCTACCACCTCGGATATCCTCATACCTGTAGCGTAAAGTAGTTCAAGCAGCGTCCTGTCCCTTATCCCTTGTGGTGTATTTGTATCAGGTTGACTCAAAAGGGCTTCAACCTGGGAATATGTCAGAACCATAGGGATGTTTTTCCAGATTTTGGGACTGGTCATCAAGCGGGAAGGATTTTGACTCACAAGCCCTTTTCTTGACAGGAAGGCATAAAAGTGACGTATGGAAGATAGATGACGTGCCCTGGTTCTGGCTGAAAGGCCCTGTTTTTTTAGGGAACCAAGATGCGCAATGATATGCTGGGAGGTCGATCTGTCAACTTCTGTCAACCCTTTTGACTTTAAAAAATCAATATATATTTTCAGATCATTTTCATAAGCGGCAAGGGTGTTTTCTGAGAATCCTCTCTGTATGACCAGATAGGTCAGGAAGTTATCAAGAAGCCCTTCCAATTATTACCTCAAATTTCATAATAATGTTTGAATCAAAAAAAACCGAATCTTTTTTCTTCCCCGAGCACGGAAGAATCACCATGGCCCGGCAGGAGGATCAAATCATCAGGCAAAGACCATAAGCGATCCCTCAATGAACGGACAAGGGCATTATAGTCTCCTCCGTCAAAGTCTGTTCGTCCGACGCCTGCCCTGAAAAGTGTGTCTCCTGAAAAAAGGAAGGGGGGGCTGAGAAGGCATATGCTTCCCGGCGAATGACCCGGAGTATGAATGACCTCCATTGAATAAGGACCAACTTGTATCTTGTCACCATCCTCTAAAGAGTACTCCGGTTTAAACGGTTTATAATCCTGGCCAATAAATTCTCTAATCATTGGATCAGGCTCCATAAAATACTGGACCTCCTCAGGATGACATGCCACTTTCACATCCCATTTTTTAAGGAGATCGGGTATGGCCAAGATATGATCCAGATGTCCATGGGTAGCAATAATAAGTTTGGGCACCAATCCCTTTTGATCCAGAAACTCTGTTACTTCCTCAAAACATCCGCCTGGATCTATTAGCATCACTTCTTTTTCTTCAATACTGCCCACAAGATAACAATTTGCCTCCAATGGTCCGCAGACCCAGATTTTTATAAGGACATCTCTATCAGACATTGAACCTCCTGTTTTTCCATCTATAAATAATTTGTGATATCAAATTGTTTTCATAAGATTAAGATCGGTTTGATAATATAACAATTTTTTCCTTAAAAATTCTTGCTTAAATCCGTATATGCCTAATTATTTTTCATTAAAAGGAATCAGGCAAGACCTTTGGCGGCCGGTCCAGTATAATGGTAACAGGCCCTTGATTGGCTATATTCACCAGCATGTGGGCCTGAAAACGGCCAGTGGCAACCCTCAGTCCTGATGTGCGAGTCAAATCCACAAAATGATTATATAGCCGCTCTGCTTCTTCAGGCGGAGCGGCAGCATCAAAACCCGGTCTCCTCCCTTTTCTGCAATCAGCCAGGATGGTAAACTGGGAAACAATAAGTAATTCGCCATGGATATCGAGGATCGACCGGTCAAACCTGCCCCTTTCATCCTCGAATATCCTGAGGTTACAGGTCTTTTCTACAAGATAGGCGGCCTCTTCCTCAGTGTCGCCTTTAGCGACCCCAAGGAGAACCACAAGACCTGCTCCGATCCGCCCGACCACTTCGCCGTCTATTTCTACCGATGCATGATCCACGCGCTGAAGAATGGCCTTCATTTATCAATCTCCTTTGCAGATTTTTCAATCTTCAACAGTATTCTCTTCCATGCTATGCCTGAAGAAAAGCCTTTAAGATGCCCATTTTTACCAATAACCCTGTGGCATGGAAATAAAACAGGCCAGGGATTCCTGTTAAGGGCTTGTCCTACAGCCCTTGCCGCGTCAGGGCATCCGATACTTTTGGCAAGCTCACTATAGCTTATGGTCTTGCCATATGGGATATCCTTTAATGCATATAAGACTCTTTTTCTAAAATTACTCGTTTTATCCCAAATTACCGGATAATCACTAAACCGGGGATTTTCACCATAGAAGTAATCCTTCAACTCTCGAGCCAGGTTCTTTCCCAATGGATTGGGGCCTGAAACATGGATATGCAACCTTGATAAAAATCCGAACAGGGAGTCCTCTTTCTCTTTAAAAATGTCTTCATCCTCTATAAAGGGCAAATCGATAGAGAGAAGGCCCCCGGTACATGTATTTATTACTATATTCATCATTTTTATCTTTTATTTTTATTATAATCTTTTAAATCCCGATCGACAAATAGGATATATATATCCTTATCTCTGATTTTTCAACCTTGTTGATAAAAGGGCTTAAAAATAAGAGAGGCTGTCTGACCATCTCAAACAGCCTCTCTTATAAGCTAATTACGGTATGTTTATAATCTTATGTGACCGGTATTGGAAGCGCGGCAAACAGAGTTGGGAGCGGAGAAGGACCCGGTAGATTTATTGGAAGAGGTGATAAAAGCTGAGCCGGATCCAGATAGAATGTGGGTGGTCCGGGTGTCTGAAAATACCATGTCAGATAAAGAAATATGGCTGAATTGGCTTGTGATACATTCTGAGCCAACCATAAAAAGTCTGTCGGAGGTAATGATGCAAAATTTGCCGGGAGGCTCAACGGTATGGGCAATCCGGATGCATCCAGAAAACCATCCGGTGGCCAGGTATTAAGTCCAAACAGAGGATCAAAGTAGACCATACCCAACGGAGTATTATAGAGTAACCATGGATTTGCTAAAGCAGGATTCCAGGTCAAACCAGGCTCTATAGGCAACACTGTATTTGGAGTCAATTGGGTTACTATTGGCGTAGATACACCGGTAATCGGATCAGTAGGTGATAATACAGGAGACCATAATGGCCACAGGGTGTTATAAGGCGGTAGCACCGTCCAATATTGTGCATTGGCAATAGGAGAGCAAACGAAAAAAATAGTAATTAGTCCGGCAAGTATAAATGTATAAATGAGCTTCTTCGGGTAAATCATCTCAAAACTCCTTCCTGCAAACCGTAGAATTAGATTGAGCAAAGAAAAAGAAATTCAAAAAGGATTTTCCATTATGGTATTTCTATGATGAAAATTAAATCGCCTCCTTTAGCTAATGATTAAAGTTTATGTTTTATTTTAGAGCTTTTCATACATATGTGTTCCTCCTTCGATGATAGAATATTACAGATATAAACCAGGGGTTTTTTCTATTTATTGGTAATAGTGGAGCAGGGTATAAAAACAAGAATAAGAAAAAGCTATCAAGAGATATTTTTTGGATTATTTTTAATAGAAATCCTATAAATAAAAGATAAGATTCAAGGTATTCAGCATGAATAATCAAAATTAACATCGATGCAATGAAAAATTAATACAATGGAAAAATTTTTTCTGTTCAAACCGTCATTTTGCCCGGTTAACCTGGTTAAAAAGCTTAAATTAAGGATAAGCTTTGTATAACTTTAAAATTTCTAGAAATTTGATAAGAATCAATGAAAAAATAGCTCTTAATATACAGGAATATCTTTATATAAGTATATAAGCATTTATTATGCCACTCAGGATTTTAGCTCAAATATTTTCATTCTGGAAAGGCGATTATTTTCAAAAAGATACAGAAATAGATATCAAACGGATAAACCGACAAAGCAAGAGGATAGAATAAAAGAACAAAATAATATGAAAAAAATTTCATATATCATGAATTTTATGTATTACTTATGTGTTTTAAGAGTAATCCTTAAATAGAATAATAACTAAAATAAAGACTTACTTCTCAATAATGGAAAGGAAAATTATAATCATTGAGTCCGAGCTCATTCTGCATATCAAGGATCTGCTTTTGAAGTTTTCTATTTAAGGGAACACCCTTTTCTTTTCTTTCAAGCCATGCAATGTGCTCTTTTTCACCTGCGGTATAAATCCTGTTTTGTCCCGGCATCTTTTGGGATGTGCGGATTGCCCGCAGTATATCCCCCGCGGTTTTCTTAAATGAATCCAGATCGGTAAAATGGGAAATATTGATCGCAATAAAGAAATGTCCCAGCGGGTACGGCACCTTTTTCCCGTCTTTTACTCCGGAAAGCATCTTGAGAAAGCTGCCGTTTTGAAGGGCAGCGGATAGTATCTCAACGACGGTTCCGTAACCATATCCCTTGTAACCTGCCGTCTCTTCACCAATGCCGCCCAGGGGTGCCAGCGCAGCAGTTCCGTCTGCCAGATCCTTCAGGATCTGGTGTGTATCTGTTCTAACCCTTCCCGAATTGTCAATTACCCAGCCTTCAGGAATTTCCTTGTTTGCCCTGTCATATAATTCTATTTTCCCGCGTTGTGCCAATGACGTTGCACAATCAATCACAAAGGGGAATTCTTCATCGGTGGGGATACCAAAGGTCAGGGGATTTGTGCCTAACATATTCTCAATACCGAAGGTCGGGGCAACAGAAGGCCTTGCATTGCTGCCGGTAATACCTATCATTCCCGCTTCTATAGCCATGAGGGCATAGTAGCCGGCAATTCCGTAATGCGTCGAATTTCTGACGGCAACCATCCCCATTCCGTATCTTCCGGCCTTTTGAATTGCCAGATCCATGGACTTTTTGGAAATAAGGTGACCCATGCCGTTATGTCCGTCAATAACAGCTGTTGTGGGCCCTTCTTTCACAACTTCAAAATTGGTCACAGGTGATTGGATCCCCGCCTTGATCCTGTCATAATATATTGTCTTCAGGCGTCCGACACCATGGGAGTCTATTCCCCTTTTATCAGAAGTAATCAAGACATCGGCACATACCTTTGCTTCCTCTTCAGGGACCCCTAATCCTTTGAAAACATCGATCATGAACCTTTCCATTATATCAAAATCAATCCAAACAATATTCTCATCCATGATCATATTCTCCTTATTTATTAAAGTGATAATAACCTTTAATGGGACTAAAACATATTGGAATTAAATAAGGTTTGGTGCCACGCCACAGCGTCAGGCCATGGAGTGGCACTTTTCCCTAATAAGCTTAATATTATAACCGATATTATTGATAAATCATTAAATCAACAGAGGCGCGATAACAAGCGATACAACAGAAACAAGTTTTATAAGAATATTCATAGTCGGACCGGACGTATCCTTAAAAGGATCGCCTATGGTATCGCCAACCACTGCAGCTTTATGGGCATCGGAGCCTTTGCCTCCCAGATTTCCTTCCTCTATATACTTTTTGGCGTTGTCCCAAGCCCCCCCGGCATTCGCCATCATAAGAGCAATCAGCACGCCTGTCAAGGTGGTGCCTGCCAAAAGTCCGCCCAGGGCATTCGGCCCAAGGGTAAAACCAACGATCACGGGCACGATAATCGCTGTCATTCCTGGGATGATCATCTCTTTCAGGGCAGCGGTGGTACTGATATCGATACAACGCTCCGTTTCGGGTTTTGCTTTTCCTTCCATGAGGCCCGCGATCTCCCTGAACTGGCGGCGAACTTCCTCCACCATTCTAAAAGCTGCCTTACCAACAGCAGTCATGGTCAGGGCAGCTACAAAGAAAGGTATGATCCCTCCGATGAAGAGACCTATAACCACATTTGCGTCAATCAGATTGATGCTTGTCATTCCGATGGCATTGGTATAGGCGGAGAAAAGGGCAAGGGCGGTCAGGGCTGCTGATCCTATCGCGAACCCCTTTCCTATTGCTGCAGTAGTGTTGCCCAGGGCATCAAGTCCATCGGTGATCTTTCTTGTTTTCGGGCCAAGTCCACTCATCTCTGTGATACCGCCGGCATTATCCGCGATAGGTCCATAGGCATCTACAGACATGGTAACTCCCACTGTAGACAACATACCCACGGCAGAGATCCCTATTCCGTAGAGACCTGCTGTCTTATATGCGGCAAATATTGCAGCACAGATTGCCAGAACCGGTAAACCAGTGCTTTCAAGGCCTATGGCAAAACCGGTAATGATGTTGGTTGCAGCGCCAGTTCGACAGGATTCCGCAATCTTCCGGATCGGCTTCCCTGATGTGTAATACTCAGTAAGCAATCCTATTGCTATCCCGGCAACACACCCGGAAAAAACAGCCCAAAAGACACCCATTGCTGCACCTGAAACCTTTATCAGAAAATATGAGCCGACCAACAACAACACCGCGCTGACATAGGTGGCATACCTCAGAGCAGCGGCGGGATTGAGTTTCTCCAGCAGCTTAATGGAAAGGACGCCAACGATTGATGCCAAAAGTCCCAGCATTACTACGAGAAGAGGCAGCACCATATAGGGGAGTCTGATTTTGGTGATCTGCTCCATCGTCATTGAGGCCGTATCCAATAAATGGGGCCCCAGGACCGGAGAAGTGGCGCCTATGGCTATAGTGGCTATTATTGATCCTACATAGGACTCAAAAATGTCGGCTCCCATACCGGCAGTATCACCCACGCAATCACCAACATTATCGGCAATAGTAGCTGGATTTCGAGGATCGTCCTCCGGGATGCCCGCCTCGACTTTTCCTACCAGATCCGCGCCTACATCTGCTGTTTTTGTATAGATTCCACCTCCCATTCTCGCGAAAAGGGCGATGGAACTGGCTCCCATGGCGTATCCATTAATATAATTTGCTGTGGCAGGATCACGGCCAAAAAGGTAGAAAAAAATCCCGACACCCAGGACGCCCAAACTGGCTACTGAAAGTCCCATAACCGCCCCACCGGAAAAGGCGATGGTCAATGCCTTATCCTGGCCGAATTTATCAGCAGCGAATGATGTCCTCACATTGGCCCTTGTGGCAGCCTGCATACCAAAATATCCCGCCAGCATAGAGGAAATGGCCCCTGCCAGGAAGGCCCACGCGGTCTGAATATTGATCTTCCAGAAAAGGAGGAACCAAACGGCGACAATAAAAATAACCAGTATCTTATACTCCCGTTTTAAAAAAACCATGGCCCCTTCATGAATTGCCTCTGAGATTTCTATCATAAGGCTGGTGCCTGCTGGCTGTTTGATGATATACATGTACAAAGCCCAGGCCACGACAAGACCAAGGAGACCCAAAATGGGCGCCCAATAGGATAATTGAATCATAACAAAGCCCCCTATACCCTAAAGATTAATGATTAAATAGATTCATAGCGACACGAGGTCCGTCTTTTATAATGACTTCGACCATTTGATCAGTCTTTTGAATCACGGAAAACAATTTATCTCTCTCAAAAATAGGACACGGCTCAAGGACATGATCTACAGGGTCCTTATCCGAATCCGGACGTCCTATCCCTATTCGAATGCGCAAAAACAGCTCTGTCCCCAATTGATCAATAACGGACTTAATCCCTTTATGTCCTCCGCTACCGCCCTTTTCCCTTATCCTTACTTCAGCAAGCGTCAAATCCATATCATCGTGAACAATAATCAAGCGTGAAGAACCCATTCCGAAAAAATCCAGGATAGATTTTATAGAAAGACCGCTCAAATTCATGAATGTCTGTGGTTTAGAAAGAATAATCGGGATACGACCTATTCGGCCTTCCCCCCACAAGGCCTGGTGGCTTTTGTTAGAAAGGGGTATATTCTTTTGTGCCGAAATATGGTCTATGGCCCAAAAACCTACATTGTGTCTTGACAGGCGATATTTAGAACCCGGGTTTCCAAGCCCGACTACCAACCAAGGCACATTAAGGGCCTATTCCTCTTCCGCTTCTTCAGAGGATTTTTGGGTCAAGACTTCGGGTTCCTCTTCAGGCACTTCGGTTACAACCGCTTCTCTGCCCTTTAATTTATGAATAATAGTTAAAACAACCTTATCCGGGTTCTCGGCAGGCTTTACGCCAGAAGGGAATTCTATATCACGAATATGGACTGCTTCTCCCAATCTAAGATTTGTGACGTCGACCTCAATCTTTTCAGGAAGATTCTCAGGAAGGCATTCCACCAAAATCTCCCTGGCGACATGATCGAGAAGCCCGCCTTCTTCTTTAACACCTATCGCTTCATTTACAGCTTCTAATGGAACATGTACCTCTATGGTCTGATCCATGGAAATCTCAAAAAGATCCACATGAAGCAATGTCCCTTTAACCGGATCAAACTGCATTTCTTTTATTATAACGTTAGATACATCCTTGCTCTTTTTGTCTTTGATCTCGATCTTAAAAAGCATATTTTCATGGGCCTCTCCATGAACGATCTTTAAAAAATTATTTGTATTAAAAGAAACCGGCAAGGGGCTTTTACGTTTGCCATAGATTATGGCCGGCGTCCAGCCCTGTGCCCTAATCTTTCTGGCGGCTTCTTTGCCTATACCGTCCCTTTTCTTTGCCTCCAGATTGAATTGAATTGCCATTTCTGCCTCCCAAAAATGCAGTTTTTTATCTTCTCACATAAAAAGGGAACTAACCGATTCATCTATATTAATACGATGTATGGTTTCTCCCACAACGTCTGCCACTGTGTTAACTACTATTTTTTTGCAAGCTCTGCCACTCTCTGAGAGTGGGATTGTATCAGTCACGATCAATTGTTCTATCTCTGATTGCTCAATTCTTTCTATTGCGCTTCCAGACAAAACCGCATGGGTACAACAAGCATACACCTTTTTCGCCCTGGCCTTCTTTAATGCATGGGCCGCCTTTGATAAAGTTCCTGCCGTATCCACAATATCGTCAACAATAAAAACATCCTTATCTTCAACATCTCCAATGATATTCATGACCTCAGACTGATTAGGAGCATCCCTTCTTTTATCAATAATCGAAAGTGTCGTTTTTAAACGCTTGGCATATGCTCGGGCCCTTTCAACTCCTCCAGCATCCGGGGACACAATAACCAAATCTTGCGAATTTAGTTTCCTTATATAATCAATCATCACATGGGTACTAAAAAGATTGTCCACCGGAATGTCAAAAAATCCCTGGATCTGCCCGGCATGTAAATCCATAGTGAGGAGCCTGTCAGCGCCCGCAGTAGTAATTAAATCCGCCACCAGCTTTGACGATATAGGGACCCTGGGCTGAACCTTCCTGTCTTGCCTGGCATATCCATAATATGGAACAACGGCTGTGATCCTGTTCGCGGATGATCTCTTTAAGGCATCGATAATTATAAGTAGCTCCATCAGGTTATCATTCACTGGCGGACAGGTAGATTGAATCACGAACACATCCGCTCCCCTGACATTTTCATGGATCTGAACAAAGACTTCGCCGTCACTAAAGTCTTTTACATCACAATTGACAAGATCAAGCCTTAGATATCTTGCAATACCCTGAGCAAGAGACGGATTAGAGTTACCGGCTATAATTTTTAGGTCCATTTTGTCTATAATCCATATGTCTATGATGAACTGCAATAAAAACCATTACAAAATATGATAAATCAGTATGCTTAATCAAGATTCTACAATTAAAACCACTATCTGCTCATGAGTAAAATGTTTGAGCGTTGCCTGTCTTATCTCATCAATCCATGATGGCTGGGGCGGGAGGATTCGAACCTCCGAATGCAGGAGCCAAAGTCCTGTGACTTACCGCTTGTCGACGCCCCAGTATGCTATGTTCCAGCAGAACTGTTATTATACTTCTGAATTATCCTCTTCTCAAGATTATCCCTCATCTCCTTGTTCAAAGGATGAGCAATATCTCTGTAAGTTCCGTTTTTTGTCCTTTTATTGGGCATCGCCACAAAAAGACCGTTATTTCCATCAATAATCTTCAAATCTCTTACAATAAAGACATTATCAAAAATAACGGTGGCATAGCCTTTTAATCTTTCACCATCCACCCTGAAAACATTGACATCTGTTATCTCCATGTGCCTCACCATTCTTTGGTAATCCCTCCACAAACAATGGTGTAAAGGGGGTAAAAAAATTAAAAGCAAAAAATGACTTGAAATTAAACAAGTCCTGTGTCTATCCCCCCCCCCGAAATTTTGTAAAAAGGCTACTTAGGAATAGTGCGACATAAAAACACCTCCCAATCTGATATTTTAGAACTAATTATTGACCTCCAAGCCCTGTGGGCCGGTTTTTGTTCAGAAAAAAGCCCAAAAACCGAAGCCCCACTACCTGACATTAAAGCTCCACATGAGCCTAAAGAGAGCAACTCCCTTTTTATTTCAGCTAAAACAGGATATTTGGGGAAACATACAGATTCCAGATCATTAAAAAGTGACTTCCCTATCTCTTGATAATTTGCTCCTTCTATAGCAGACTTTATTATTTTAATTTTATTCACACTTTTTGTCAATCTTGAATCATATTTTTGATAAGCCCATGCAGTGGAAATGGAAAAATTTGGTTTAACCAGCACAATCCAAAATGGTGGCAGGGGAGGAGAGGGTTCAATGATGTCTCCTATGCCATACCCAAAAGCTGTTGGACCATTCAAAAAAAAGGGAACGTCCGCACCAAGAGAAGAAGCTATACTATGGATATCCCTTTCTGAAATGGAAAATTCATAAAGCTTGACGATTCCCATCAGTGTTGCAGCCGCGTCACTGCTTCCTCCTCCCAAACCGGCACCTATTGGGATTCGTTTGTTCAAATGGATTTTTACCCCCCCGGGAAAGGACAAAAACTCTAAAAGTCTTGTAGCTGCTTTATGAATCAGGTTTTTTTCTCCCATATCCAAATCCTTCCGATCCATGCTTAATAATACACCAGAATCGATAGGGCTTAAATACAGCTCATCATAAAGGTCAATAGTCTGGAAAAGCGTCTCTATATTATGATAACCATCTTCTCTTCGGCAAACGACTTTTAAGGCAAGATTTATTTTTGCGGGGGCATTTATTTTAATCATAGATAATATTAATAGGCATCCAAATCTTCTAAATTGATTACTTTCCCTTGAAACCAAGCCTCATCGGCTGTGAATGTATCATCCGGAACCGGTTGATTCACCTTTAATGAGATGAAAGAAATACGCCACTCTTGCCCTTCTGGCCATTGGAAATGAACTACTTTGGGAAGGGTATACCCATCCTGTATTACTAAATCAAAGTATTTTACCAGAAAATTCTCATCTTTATCCTCTCTTATCCAGGCCATTTCTTCAACAACTGGAAAATCTTTGATCAGCACGCTGGCCTTGAGGCACCCGCCTTGTTCTTCACAGTCCATACATAAAAGAGGAAAAGCTCCTTCATTTGAAAAAGAACCCGAACATTGAGAGATGTTTTCAGGCAGATTTGATACCAAAGAATCAAAAAGCAGGGAAAAATCTAATGGCGCTTCCGTTAATTTTTGTATATAACCAGGTTTGTTTGAGCTAAGATAAAGTGTTGATTCATTATAAATATAAAGGTATACAAAATCAGGATCAAAAACGATGGAAAAAAAAGGGCTCCTCCATGGTCCCAGTGCCTCTATTCTACCTTTTCCTTTATTGTTAAGGATGAGGAAGGCGTCAAATCCTTTTTTCTCCTCTTGACTTATAACGTTTATTCTGACCCATGCCTTAATCTGCTCTAAATTTGATCTTCTTTCTTTAGACCATAAAACGATCCTGGATAAAGTCCATACACCGGAGTTCTTCGATTTAGACTTATATATTGGTAAGGAGGAACTGCATCCAATAATGCAGAACATAAGGCAATATGTTAATGAAATGTTTAATAATAACCTGCATCTTTTTTGGAAAGGCATGATTAATAGTGTAGAGTTATAATTTTATTCAGGAATAAGATCTATCTTCTTTTGAATAGTCTCTTTTTTAGGATCCAGTTCTAACGCCTTTTCCCACATCTCTAAAGCCATTGACCAATCCTTTTTATGGGCATAGACATCTCCAAGGTGATCGTAAATGACAGGATCGTCTTTTATTCTTAATGCCGCTTGTTTCAGATAATCAAGAGCCAAATCAATCTCTCCTTTTTTATAAAAGGCCCAGCCAAGGCTATCCAGATATGCCCCATTATTTGGATCTAATTCTAAGGCCTTCTTTACCTGAATGATAGCTTCATCTAAATTGATACTTCTTTCCGCGTACATGTAACCGATATAATTGTAAGCATCCGCATAGTCAGGATTCAAGTCCAAGGCCTTTTTAAATGCAGAAATCGATTCTTCAAAGCGATCCGCCTTTTCATATACGACACCTAAATAAAAGTGTAATTCATCATTATTAGGATCAATTTCAATGCCTTTCTGGATCTCCCCAATCGCTTCGGAATACTGTGATGTCTGATTATAGGCCAAGGCTAGATAGATTCGAAAATCCACTATCTCAGGTTGAACCTTTATAGCCTCTTTCAACTGGACTATAGCTTCATCTATATTGTTCAGTTTTTGATAGATATAAGCCAGATGTATCCGGCTTCTTGTGTCCATCGGGTTATCTTCTATTAACTCTTTGAAAATTGCGATTGCCTGATCATTTGCTTCCATCTCTTCATATGCAGTGCCAAGATAAAACTTTATCTCATCGTTATCGGGATTTTTCTCCAGGTAACGTCTGAATTGTTCAGCAGCCTCTTCATAGCGCTCCCGTTCAAACAATACTACACCAATCTTGAAAGCAATATTGCTGTTATTCGGGTCTCTGTCTTGAATCTTTCTGAACTCCTCCAATGCCCCATTTAAATCATTTTTTAAAATATAGATTTTAGCAATTTGTTCATTATAATGAAGGTCATTAGGTTCAATATCGATCAACTTGTTTATAATTTCCATAGCATCATCATAATTTCCGGTCTTTATATAAATAGATACCATGGCTTCCAGGGCGGGTTTAAAATCAGCTTTAATCTTTATAGCCTCCTCTAAAAACTTAAGGGCCATATCCCATTTTTCCATTTCTTCATAAGTAAGGGCTAGATGATATCTTGTCAGATAGGACTCCGGTTTTTTTTCCAAAATTTGTTCATAGACTCGAGCGGCTGCTTCCGGGCTCTCTGTTTCAAGGTATAATTTGCCCAGCACGGCCAGTGCCTTTATGTTTTCAGGGTCCATTTTAATGATCTTTGTATAAAGAATCTTTGCATCTGAAAACTTTTTCATTTGTATATATATTTGACCTAAAATAAGATAAAGCTGAATATTCTCAGGATCCAAAACTATAGCCTCTTCAAGATGAAGAGCCGCCTCCTCCATTAATCCATATCTAGTCAATAACCGGGCAAGCCTTAGACGAAGATATGGAGATTTAGAATCGTATTTTACGGCTTTCCTGTATTCTTCTATGGCTTCCTCATACCGATTTAATTGAATTGCATTTTCAGCACGAAGAAAATGATAGTACGCTTCCGAAGAATTCTTGAATTCCGTTTTGGTGGTTTGGGAGGACGAAACCTGCTCCCCGTTCTCCCCTGAAAAAACCCCTGCCTCTCCAATATTTATATTGGCAGGCTTATATAGAGTGAAAAGCAATGTCAACAAAACCAAATAAAAGGCAAAATAACCTAAAAAAATGGATTGAAATTTGTTTTTAAACGATAATAAAGACAGTCTGCATCTTTTTCCTTTACGAAAGGAAATAAAGGACGAAAGATTTTTAAGGATAAGTATCATTATTTTCCTCACATTGAAATTTAAGTTAAAAAGCAAAAAATTAGTATATCATAACGTACTAGTTTTATAAAATTTCTTTTTATATTTTCTCTTTTAACCAGAGGGCCCACGGAGGTATATCCTCCTCTTCGATTTTTCTATAAAGGTAAAAATCAGGGCTCAGGTTTATTCTGCTGAAGGCCCTGTTCCAGTTTCCATTTTCCTGATATGCTAAAAGGAGTAATTCGCCTATTCTGCGGTCACCCAGGGCTAATAGTCCCTGAATATATGACCATTTTGGCACATCATGGGTACAATAAATCCCCTTGAGCAACCCTACTTCTTTAGTTATATATCTTATCTTTTTATTAAGAAGCTCCATTTTCTCCATAGGATAAAATTGAAAACGAGTGAGAGGTTTTGGAACAAAGCTGTTCACACTTATAGTTATATGTTTTAAGGCACCCCTGCCTTTTGAAATTTGAACGGCATGATGTTTAATCTTTTTTGCCAGTTTAACAATGGCTTTGATATCTTCTTCTGTTTCATTCGGAAGACCTACCATAAAATAAAGCTTTAAATTAGGAATGTCCCATTTTATTAATTTCTCTATACACTCTATAATCTTATCATCGGTAATATCTGCCTTGCCAATTGATGATCGTAGCGACTCCCGTCCAGCTTCAGGCGCCAATGTAATGGTTTTAATCCCGCTAATTACTAAAGATTCCATTAATCTATCCGAAAGATTATCCAGACGCATGGAACATATAGATATCTTCCCTCCCATGGAAAGAATACCTTCGCAAAGTCCTTCCAAATCTCTATAATCGGTAAGAGAAGCCCCAATAAGACCTATTTTTTCTCTATGACTCAACCCCTCCCTTGCAATATTCAATAGTCCCTCCAATTTTCTCCTTCGAAAAGGCTTATAAATCTTGCTCAAGAGACAAAAATCACACCCCCTGGGGCACCCCCTGGTTACTTCCAAAAGAAACATATTGCCAAATTCGGAGTTATGGGTGTAAACAGCGGTTGAGGTCTTTAAAAGATCGATATTATTTTCTATCCTGGGTTGTATCCGCTCATATGCATCCTTATGAATAATCAAATCCGAAATTTTTCCTTGATTATCATAGCGGTAATCATAAAAAACCGGGACATAAACTCCTTCTATATTTAACAATCGGTGTAACAAATCATATTTCTTCTCCCCTGAATCAAACCAAACATGGTATAGATCCAGAAATTCATTACCTATGCTCTCACCTTCTCCGCAAATAAAACAATCTATAAATTGTGCCATTGGTTCCACATTAAAAAATGTACAAGCGCCCCCCATAACAACGATTGGATGCTCCTCGTCCCTTTCTGATGAGTTTAATGGCAGTCCGGCCAAATCCAGAATCTTGAGACAATTCAAATAATCATTTTCAAATGAACATGAAAAGGCTAAAATATGGAACTCCCTGACAGGGGTTTGTGACTCGATGCTCAACAAGGGGGTCGAACCATTCCTATAAATCCGTTCCAAATCGGATCCGGGGAGAAAAACACGCTCGCATAGGGTATCAGGTCTGGAATTGAAAATCTGATACATTGTATGGAAACCAAGATTAGACATCCCCACATAATAAGTGTTTGGATATGCCAGGGCTACTCTAATCCTTCCCCCAGGGTCCTTTCGAGTGTAACCAGTCTCCTGGGACAAAATTGAACGGTATGCCTGTATGATTCTTCTGTTCATAATTTATTTGCTTATGGGTGAGGAGTGCGGGGATCGAATAATTGAAAAGGGAGGGTTTCCTCTTACAAATTGGGATCACTGGAAATTAAAGACATTAAAGCAGGGAAAGCGAGGTTATCTTAATTCCCTTCTTTTATTTGTATATGGTATCCCTCTCCCTTCAAAATGGTGAAAAGATCTCCGGCAGGGCTGCCATTTAACCAGTAAGTAGACTCCCAATCTCCCCAAAACGGATCATACCGGTATATGCTGTCGACATAATATCCCTTAAGTTCCGAAAGAAGCTCATATGATGTATACCCATCAGGGCGTGACGCTATACCTACCAGATTAATCCCCTGGTATAGCTCAAGATAGTAGTCTTCTCCATCATATCGATCGATGACTTTTTTTGTCATATCTTCATTAGCATAAACAACATATCCCTGACCAATCCTGATTGGGAAATTGTCATCCCCTGTCGGATTCCCGTTTGAATCGTACCGTGCCGTTATATACTGATCATTCATATTATCATAATATGCAATAGAATCTATTTGGGGATGGCCACCTAATCTTTCCATAAGGTCAAACGCGGAAAAATTCGGATCACCGTTTTCAAACGGATAGCTTATGAGATTGAAGCCTTCATAAAGGACCATCTCGTATCCCGGATAGATATTGATCACTAAAACATCAGTGATACTGGGAGATTTCCCATCTGAGAACGTGATATAAACATCATGGGAACCTATATCAGCCTCAATGGTGGTGTAGGTTAAACCATCTTCCCAATATTCCGACCTCCATCCTGAATAGGAAAAAGTAAGCGGATCTTCATCAGGATCGGTAATAAGAGCATCAGGGTCAAGTGTGATCCCATCGCCCGCTATCACTTCAATATAAGAAACATCTAATGCGGGCTCCTTGTTAGGGGGCAGTTCTTCCATATATACCAACACCGATTCCATCCCTGCAATTACTCTTACTTCTTTTTCTGTATCTCGGTATCCATCCTTCTTGAAAACAAGGGTATATCTATCGGGAAATAGTTCAATCACAAATCTTCCAGTCTTGCTGGTTTTAACTTTATATCCAGTGAGGTTGTTTTTTGTTGTGACCGTAACCCCTTCCAATGGCAAATAGGTAAAATCAGCATCAAACACATATCCCACAACATCAATATGCAATGTTATCCCGTACGGAAGGGGAGCGGTATATAATACACCACCCGTTCCATAAAAATAGGGGACTATGGCGTTGGCAATATTTTCAGCACTGCTTTTCGTTCCATATGATTGGGCATATGGGTTAAAACCGCCGGATATCCCATACGGCACTCCATACATACCATATAGACCGCCATACATACCATACAGCCCCCCGGGCATACCAAATAGGCCGCCATACATACCATACAGGCCACCGGACATACCAAAAAGCCCCCCGGGCATACCAAATAGGCCGCCATACATACCATACAGGCCACCGGACATACCAAACATGCCGCCATACATACCGCCGTACATCCCGAAAAGGCCTGAGCCTCCATATATACCTCCACCTGTAATACCTGAATTAGTAGTGCCCAACATTCCGATAGATCCGGCTCCACCCATAGAAAGTCCGAGGCCTAAAGGATTTACGAGCCCCAAGCCTCCACCTGCTCCAGCCATATTATAGCTTAAGCCCAGCATCATACTGCTTAATCCCAAACCGCCTAAACCACTCAAGCCACCTAATCCAAGGGTTTGGCCTGCCTGCCCTCCAGTCTGAGCCGATACGCAATCTAATCCGATTATAGGCGCTAAAAACAAGAGGATAATTATAATGATAAAAGACATAAAAAAGGTTGTTTTCTGTACTTTTAACTTCATCCCATTAACCTCTAAATTATTCAATACTTAATCTGATTGCAAAGGTTTTTTGCAATCCTTGCAACAGAAAGTAAAAATCTTATTTACTATTTAATTAAATAAAGGCAATTGTGTATAAAAGGAAAATATAAAGGTTTCCTAATATCAAAATTTAATTTTAAATAAATATATATATACATATCTAATTTTTTTTGCAATTTTCATTCCAAACTACTTAGATGCTTCTTTATATTCAAGATCCATATCTCACTCAAATCCTCTAGAAATGATAAATTCCTGATAAAAGGACCATATGTTGTTTCCTGTCTTCAAATAGACCGTACTTCCAATTTGCCCAACCTGTCTCTGAATCGGGCACATCATACCTAACCCTGTATTGGTATGCAAAGTCCAGAATCAGATCTCCAATGCTTAGACCTGAGCCGAAACTGAGACCGTATTCACTATGGGGGCTCTCTATTGAAGGCACGGGATCGTAAAAAATCCCTGCACGAACGGGGATAACCGTACTTTCCAGGATTTTCAGAAACTCAATACCGAGTCTGAATGCATATGTGGGATCTATCTCCGGGAATTCAATGGGACTATGATCATTAGGATCAGTATTATACATTGTAAACAGCCCGAAATCGTCCCCATCACTATTACGCCAGACTAACTCATCCCAGTCCTTTCGCGTAACATCAAAAGACAAAGACCATGCATCCGAGAACCGATAAGACACCCCAACGGCATAAGTGGGTGGAATTTTGATAGATTCGAGCTTGCCATAAAAATCTCCAGAAATATTAGCAGTATTTTGATTATTAAAATACAAATAATTGAATCTGCCCCGAAATGGGGTCTTATAGACAGCGCCTAATGTCCATTTCGGGGTTAGCCTATAAAAGATGCCTAAATTGGCATTTACCCCCCTGAAATCTCTAAACTCTTCTCTTATTATTTGCTTACTATTGGAATTATAATATGTATTTTTCCATTCGCTTTTTTGAGTCCATTCATTGGACCAAACATTTAATGTAAATCCCAAAAACAGGTTTTCTGCAGCCTGTATGGCAAATGCCGGTGAAAGAGTATAAAGCGACCCTTTTGAATTAAATTCATCCCCCAGGAAGCTCGCTTCTGTATGGAAATCATACAATCTCTGATAATTTAGGGAAAGGACAAAATTTCTCCTGAATACACCAAAAGGATAGGCCATGCTGAAATAATTGAGGTCCCAGACAGTGTTTTTATCCTCAATTTCCAATCCTCCGGATATATATCTCCTTTCCGTATTTCTTTCGTAAGAAAAAACAGCAGAGACCTCCGGTTTCTGAAGCTGTATCAACCCGGCAGGATTCCAGGATGCAGCAGTGGCGTCGTCAGCCACAGCCACAAATGCGCCTCCCATACCCATAGCCCTTGCGCCCGAACCAACCGGATTTGGGGGCGAGGAAATACTAAATGGCTCAACCTGGGCATAAATACTGACATTAAAAAAAAGGATCAAGGCAAGACAAATACATCCTGCAAAGATAGCTGTTGCTAAATTAATTCCTTTTTTTTCAAGCAGATATCTCATGGACAATCCTTATCTTTATTATAATTATAAATCCTTTTTGCTATTACCTATTATAGGTTAAAAATAATGCATTATAAAACTTAACATTACTTCGTGATCACACGATCATCTACCTCGATTTGATTATCGCCCTTGTCCGAGGTCAATGTTGCTTCTGAACTGGATTTATATATCTTTTTGATACGACCCTCTCCAAGTATGTTGATTTTTCTTTCCAGTATCCTTTCAGAGCCTGTCAGCTTAACCGGCTCTCCTTCTCTAAAAAAGATCACCTTCATATATGGCAAAAGATGGTCTTTTTCTCCAAGATCGATCCGAATAGCGTCCTTGCTTATATCCACTATATGACCTTCCAATAATGGAAATGCCTGCTTAAATTTAAAAGATAATCCTTCCGTTAAGCGGTTCACATCCCTGATAGACTGAACAGGCCCAAACACCTCTTCAGAATCCAATACAACACTAGTTTCAGTGTCAACAGCCCTGGCTATAATTTCCAGGTAGTCATCAAAATAATAGGCACTTCCCACTATGACTCCTTCTGCGGTTACAAGACGTCCCAATTCTATCCAGGAAGAATTATCATCTTCGCCCTCAGTTTTTCTATTTAATAGCCCGTCAATTTTCTCTCTATCCACAAGTTGAAAACGCGCCTGTTCAGTAAAATATTGAATGAGTGTATCATATACCAAATCTTTTATTTCGCTTTTTTCGCCGCGATATTTAAAAGGCAGTATTGCCAGATTCAGGCGTGATCCTATTTTGCGGGCATCATTAAGCTTTCTTACAATATTGAGTGTTTTCGTTTCTAATTTGCCGGATATCCCTTCAGCCTCAATTGTTATTAAATTTTCTCCTTCTTCGAGCGGAACAAGAAAATTGAAAAATACGAGTTTTGCAGTTCTGGTGATGAGTGGATTACCGTTTATTTTTATAGAGCTCACTCCTTCAGAGTCCCTTACTTCCCCTTCGAGAAAACATTCCTCCCAATCCACTGTCAGATTGTCAGGCAGGTCTTTCAATCTGATTATCGGCCCGGATTTATTATGCTCTTTTGAATAAGCCAATCTGGTAACAATCGGAGACAAAATCCCTTCGGGATTTTCTCCGGAAAAGGCCAGTCTTGGGAAATTTACATCATTTGTCATTCCAAGGACCTCCGAAATTTGCATCTTTCCGGATGTACTATTTCCCAATCCGTCCACTGCCTGAAATAGAAGTGGTTGAACCAAATCAGGTAAATGCAGATTTACAGAAAACTCACCTCCTTTGATCCCCGGAAGATCTACACTAAGTCCGTTTAACCAGAATCCAGCTATTCCGCTAAGATCGGAAATATAACCCTCGATACTATATCCCTGACCTGATAACTCTTTAATAACCTTATCGATATAGATCATGGGCGCCTCCTGATCACACCATGCAACTATCTCCTCCCGGGTTCTTCTGCCAACCAGATCCGCCGCCTCCACCGTTATCCTGTTTTCACCCCTGCCGAGTTTGATATCCTTATTAAAAATAATACTGGGGCTTGAGAGCTCAATGGGGACCTCCTGTTTATTGACAAAAACAGATTCGACATAATTATCATCCATTGCTTCTCCGGAAACCGTCAGGGAGGAAAACCTTGTCAAGTACCCGCTTTTTGGAAACGCGATATAAACCTTGGGAGCCTGCCGATCTTTCCCGGCCTCCTTCAAAAAACCCCGCCTTGCCTGATTAAGGAAATATTTGGCCTTGGCAGACTCAAACTGGCTTAAAGAAATCTCGAGTTCGGTTATCGCATCCTTAAATCTGTTCTGTTGATAATAAATAATTCCAAGTTCACGATGGGGAAAATAATCATCAAGGATATGCAAGCCATAAGTTCTGGCCCTTCTTTGGTCAGCCGATCTCCTTTCTATAGCTTCCTTAAGGTCTCTAATGGCATAATCCCAATAGGCACCTTGGGCATAGGAAAGTCCTCGTTGATAATAGTTCCACCACTGCCCCCCCCATTGCCCTTCCGTTTTTCCATAAAATTTACCACCCTTCTGAAAAACCGGACTTGGAGGCACAGCACATTGAACGCCTAATAGAAAGATGATAGATAATAATATAGAAAGGAGAAATCGATTTGCATTATATTTTGCCTTCATTTCATCTTTATATCCAAATTATCGTGAATGCCTTGACAGCTTAAATATTTAATACGGAAACCTTCATACCGGGACTCAGATCTTCTGAACGATCCAGTACTTCCACAAAACAGAAATCCTCTTTGACTTCCGTAACTAATAATGAAGCTACAGATACCTTGTCTTTCGCGATAGCATCTCCTACTGAATCCAATATTTCTATTTCTTTAAAGGCATAAAATTTCATCCCCTTTTCTACACCTTCTCTGTAGCCAATATTGAGCATAATCTTTTTATCATTAAAATAGTGTTTTATTCTGCCTTGAATTGGAAAGGCCTGCTCTATAGCATTCAGGAGCTTTTTTACAAGCCCTTCTGTTACTTCATCAAGGCTCTCCAGGTCAGCCCATCTCTCAGATATAGCTGCCTCCACCCGCGAAGTTTCACTGGCAATAATCCGGAGATTTATCTGCCAGGTGTTTTCAAAACGGTTGATGCTACAAATACTAAAAAGATTACCTGCCACTATCTGCCCTAATCTTAGGCCATGGTCAGGGTCCGCTAATGGGGAGGATCCCAAATCCAGCTCCTTGAGCAAAGTGTCCAAATATTCTCTTTCTAATATCGTAATCCGTGAGTCTTGCCCTAATAAGGCCATTAATTTATGGATTAAACGATCCGCTTCAGCATTGATCCTTGCTTCCTTTGAGTCGCTCGAATTTCTGGCGACAAAGAAAAACGCGACAGGTCTCGATGTCCATTGATCTCTTTCTTCAGCGGATTGAGTGTTCTCCCTGTGATATTTTTTAACCAGGCCCTGAAAAAAATCCGCCATCTGATCATCCGAAGCTATGCCAGCCTTAACAAGTTCGCCTAATTGATCCAGATTCTCTGCTCCGGGGCCAGGGGCTTCAATGGTATCTATCGATTTATTATGATTTATTCTTATCTTATATTGCATAATACCAAAGACAAGAAAGATACCCAATACGATTCCTCCGATGGAAAAGAAAAGCCTCTTTGAAAATCCTTTCTTTTTTGGGGAGGAATCCTTTTGTTGTCCGTTTCTTAAACGCCACCCATAAACATTATTATCATCCTTGGAAGCCGATCTTGTATGCAATCCATTTTTCTGAATATAGACCTCCTGGTACTTTTGAGCCTGTGTCGAAGCGACACCAGAGGCCGCAAGAAGGTTTTCTTCCTCATCTTCTCCATGTTCTTTAGGAAAGTATCGAACACCGGGGTCTCCATATAAAAGATAACTGGCCCAGAGGATATTTCCCTCCCCATAACTTCCGCGGAGCCCCAGCCTGGCAGATCTCATGGATTCCCCTACTGAGGCACCTTTCAAAAGATGGCCATAAAATTCCAACGCAAAATTTGTACTGGGCTCATCCAATACCTTCCAAAATGTACCTATATAGTGTTGTACTCCCGAAAGAAGAAATGCATTTGCCAATCCATAGATTTTTTCCTCCCCTTCTTCATCAACCCTCCACTCCTCTGTTTGGCCGGATTGACAGGCGTTGGAAAAAACCATCCAAGGCAAGGGATTGCTGCCTCCCATCTTTCTGATATCCAAGGTAGTGAATTTACCATCTTCAAGCAGCCAGCCACTCTGGCTCGGATTCTTCAGGTCATAATCAGCATGGCCGGCATAATGAATAAGGTCAAAATTAAACAGACGTTTTTTGATAAAATCTCTGCTTACCTCGCTTGTAACAAGGGTAACCTTGACATCTTCTGTCTGAAGCTGATCCCGAATTCTCTTTCCCTCTTCATAAGAAGCTTTAAGGTCGCTTCGGGGATCGGCAATTATTAAAATCCTGAACGGAAAACTAGGCCTTGTCTCCATTCTTTTTGCCACAATTTGCTGTGTCTTGACCATTCGGCCTATGTTAAATTTCTCGCAAAGAAAATGCTGACCATCAAAAAGAAGTTCCCATGGAACATGCACCAAGGTATTATCAATCCTTAAGATCAGGTCAGAAGGAGGACATTCATATAATTGTGACTTGATGGACAGGGGAAATATTTCATTATAAAGGACCCTTCCCATCTGTTGCATCTCTTCTATTACAGATGTCGGTATCGCGCCCCTTCGAGAAACCATATTCAAAAGGTGCATCAGCTCATTGCACCTTCTGCCCAATTCTTCCGGTGAAACAGGTGATTCCTCATAATGGGTAAGGGTCTGCTCACCTTTGGAAAGGCTGGTTTCGAGATGGGGTCCCTTTCTTATAATCTCTAAATAGATTGCCTGTTTCATAGAGATCTTATCCTTAATTTAATTATATCTTTTTTGTTATTAAATTGGAATTTATTAGTCATCAAAAGAGTAAACCTTCGTTCAGATATTTATTCTTCCCTTAAATCAAGGCTTACAGTGCCAATCTCATGACCTTCTTGGATAATTTTAATCATATATTTTTTAAGCTTGATATAAAAGACGGCTTCGCTATCATCCACAGAATTCAATTCTCTCCCCAAAGAAGATAGGATTAGCCTCATATTGGAAGGTGCCATTTGGGTTTGTGTATCAATGGTGTTAATCATCAGTTTATAAGATCCGTTTATTCGTTCAATCTGAGTATTTACAGTAATATTGCCAAATGGCTTTTTAACCTCGACATAATCGGTTTTCTTGCTCAATTCGGCTTCCCTGTTTCCCCTTACAGGCTCCAGAACAGGCAGAGGGGAAAGAATGGTTCCGCTGGTCCTTATAATACGTATAGTGTCTTTTGCAAATCCAAGAATCAATTCCAGGTAATTGGCCCTGGATTCAGAAATAAGATCTCTCACTCGATCCATGGTCCTTTGAGGAACCGGCAAATCCGCTTCTGACTTCATGGCCCGCAATATCATCATTCTATCGAAGCACACAGAGCAGACAGAGAGATGAGCCTCTAACTTCTTAATCAAATCCGGAGGAGATTTGTGATCAAGATAGTCTTCTAAAATCTCTTCATGAATACAGTCTCGATTGGGGTAAGAAGGGATCGAATCCTCCTGTTTCGTTCTCTGAACCCCGGCAATCAAAGCATCTAACTTATCAAGCTCATTGTTCATTGGGTCTCTCCAAAAGGAATACAGAATCAAAGCCTAAATGAAAACTCGGACTTCGTACAATATTCCGTTAATTTAATTGAATTTTTAAAACTTTGCCAAAACTTACAAAACCTTATATAAAAGGCTCCATAAAAGCCCTTACCTAACCAATCAATCTTTAAACTTATAAACATACATTTTCCTCACAGTAGTTTTAAAAATAAGCCTAAACATCATGTAGTTTCAAATGTATAGACGTAACTTATCCGGAATCACTTATGAATTTTTTAAGCTCATGATATAAATTCTTCTTCTTTGCTATTTTAATAAGATTATTGATCATTCTAAATTTCAATTGATGAACCGCATTAAGTTTCAGATCCATAATCTCGGCAATTTCCGACAAATCATAACCTTCTTCATAAACCAAGTTAAACAGGTATTTGTGCCTTTCAGGAAGCTCCTCTTTGAGGATTACGATTATCTCCTTGAGCTCTCTGCGATCAAAGCCCTCATATTTATCATCGTCCGAAATCCGATATTGAATCTGCTCCAATTCCAGAAAATTCTTCTGCTCTCTCAAAAAATCTATGGAGATATGAAAGCTGATTTCCCTGAGATATGCTCCAAAGGAACGTTCATTCTGGCCCCTGAAATTTTTTAACCGCCTGCATTTTTTGTCTAAAAGGGCCAAAAAGATCCGATTAAATATCTCATCGGCTTCGTCATTATGAAAAAAATAATTATATCTCTTTAATGTCCTCAAGATATAGTTATATATAAGACTTCCATATTTCTCCACAAAAGTATCCCATGCATCCTTATCTTTATTGGTGCATTTATCCAAAAATTCAAGAAAATCCATGTCTGGTTGCGAAGTGTTCATTAAAACCTCCAAATTAATTAAAATAGTACTACTAAATTATATCATAATAAGTATTTTATTCAATTTTGCTCTGATTTTGTCCAGATATCACAATTATGACTATTGTGTTAACGGGCTGCGGGGTCTGACCCACCCTCATTTAATTTTAATATATTTTTGTCTCATTAAACTAAATCTAAATCATTAAAAAAAGGCCAAGCCCTAATAGAATTGCTTGCAAATTAAGGATTTTTCTTTCTTGAAAAAAAATTTTTACCCTGATAGAATATATATTATTATCACATTAAAAATTTATATTCTTTATAAAAATAATAATTATGATTTATGTTTCAAAACAATAAACCAAACATCATCAGAGGGAATAATACTAAATTTATATTTCCTAACGAGACTGTCAAAAACCCCCTTTTTTGCAAATTTTCAAAAATCCTAATCAATAAAATCAAAACGTTAGAGATACTAAAATTCTAAATTTTGACTTTTTCGATAGTCTCAACGAGTATCAAGCGAAGAAATGCTGAGTGGATTAATAATAAAGTATTTGTCATACTAAATTTATACCTTGAATTTGATTTTGTATGTTTCCTGTGATATCCAACTACAAGAAGTTTTTATCCTCAAATCGCCTGTTCCATCAGGATTATGTGAAGATTTTACTTCTCAAATTCTCACGATTCTATCGAAAATCACATAGAAACCTAATTCTTTTGCGGCATCTCTTTCCGGCATTGCCAATGTTATAGACGCTCAATTTAGTTTATGCGTTTTTTATAAAATAATATTTTCATGATCTTTAGCAACGTTGAATGATATTTACCCAAAAAAATTCCTCTATATATTAAAGCCCTTTTTTTTATATACAAGGATAAAAAGTTAAAATTACAAGCAGTATAAAAGTCATTCGTATGACACCTATTTTTAATCAAATATTTTGAACAAAACCCATCTGGAAAATATTTTTCATTGATTATTTATGAAAGGAGTAAAAAATGAAAGCATCTAAATGGTTGGCAATAATTTTTTTCATATCAATAATGCTTATACCCCTATCAGGAAATTGCCAAAAAGGATTTTCACTCGCAGAACGGGTTACGGACCTAGAATTGGACTGATCCAGAAACTCATGAATTCTGTTTCACAACAGTAGTAAGAAATCTTGGACCAACTCGAGTGTATGATGTTGATATCCTAGTAGAAATTGAATGTTGTTTGGGGAAAGCACCAGAATATTCTTACACTGTTCTTTTTGTCCATGAATATACTCATTTTCCCATTACTGAATGTTTAGACTCAGGTGAGAAATGTTATGGAGTTAAGAGTATAAAATTTACAGCGGATCCATCAAACCTTATCAAAGAATATAGTGAAGAAAACAATTCTTGTAAAATGAATTTTTCTTGTAATAATTAATCTAAGATGATATTTAGGGTTTTTAGTTTT
>JBLIRO010000068.1:0-27021 GCA_049472335.1 bacterium
GGAGGACTCTAGGTTTTACTTTAAAGAACTCGTAAACCTCAAAGAGAAGATTTCAGAA
Organism: bacterium; assembly: GCA_049472335.1. Classification (GTDB taxonomy): domain Bacteria; phylum SZUA-182; class SZUA-182; order DTGQ01; family JAFGSM01; genus JBLIRM01. The sequence goes on from JBLIRO010000068.1 coordinate 59, forward strand.
ACACATCCTTACGGGATAGACATGGATATTCTTTCCATGGGAATGAGTCAGGATTTTGAGGTGGCTATCGAGGAGGGGGCCAATATGGTAAGGATTGGTACGGCATTATTTGGCCCCAGGTGCTATAAATGAGACAAACATGAATTTTAGAAGCACGAAAAAGTCCACCACGGAGACACAGAGGCACAGAGAAATGATTTTAGAAGGCTTGTCTTTGATTTTTCTTTGTGTCTCTGTGCCTCTGTGGTGAATTAAACTATTAAGAATTAACAAATTCTTGTCAGGGGTTTTCGGATGAAAGGGGGGAAAGATCATAGAACAAATAGCTTTTATTGGGGGCGGCAATATGGGAGAGGCACTCATTCAGGGTTTGCTAAAGGCGGATTTAATCTCTCCGGAGAAGCTCATAGTTTCGGAAATAAGGGAGGATCGGCGATCCTATTTAAAATCAAAATATAAGATCCGTGTAGCGGAGGATAACAAAAAGGCCTTAGAAAATTCAAAGATAGCAGTGCTTGCTGTCAAACCACAGATTATACCCATGGTGGGAGAGGAGATCGCTCCATGCCTCAACCAGGATATATTGGTGATTTCCATTGCGGCAGGTGTAAGTCTCAGCAGATTGAGGTCGGTTTTGAAATGTCCCAGGATTATCCGTGTTATGCCAAATACTCCTGCGCTGGTTCTGAAAGGAATCACCAGTGTGTGTTGTGACGGGGTCAGCGCCGGGGACCTTGCTCTGGCCGAAGAGATTTTTAATGCCGTAGGCAAGGTTATAGTCATGGAAGAGCGGCATATTGATGCAGTGACCGGTCTTAGCGGGAGTGGTCCTGCTTATTGTTTTTTAATCATAGAGGCCCTCGCGGATGGCGGTGTAAAAATGGGGCTTCCTCGTTCAACAGCACTGGAGCTGGCTATACAAACAATGCGTGGATCGGCGGCACTGATAGAAGAGTTTGCAAGGCATCCCGGTGAATTAAAGGATATGGTAGCCTCTCCGGGAGGAACCACGATATGGGGCTTGCATGCATTGGAGAAAAGAGGGGTAAGAGGGGCCTTTATTGAAGCAGTTGAGGCTGCCACACTGAGGTCCAAAGATCTGGGAAGATCCTGATGCCAGTTGCTGCCCGCATAATAAGATATGAATGATTTTTTGATCGAGGTCCCGGAGGGGATTGTTCTTAATATTAAGGTATTTCCCAATGCTGCCAAAAACGAGATCGGCAATATTCTGGGAAACTGCCTTCGTATCAAAATAGCATCCGCTCCTGTAAAAGGTAAAGCTAATAAGGAGTGCCAGAAACTGCTGGCCGTCTTTTTTCAAATCAATAAATCCAGGGTGATATTAAGGAAAGGCGAAACCTCCCGGTTGAAACAGGTGCTTATTGAAGGGATTAAGAAAGAAGAGGTCCTGAAGAGACTTAAGGAAAGGTATGATTGAGCCTATTCGTTGGACAAAAGATGGTATAAGGATTCTGGATCAGACCCTTTTGCCGGTACAGATACTCTATATCGATTGCAAAGACTATAAGGAGGTTGTTGACGCCATTAGAACCATGAAGATTCGGGGGGCGCCTGCAATAGGTATAGCTGCGGCCATGGGTGCGGCATTAGGGGCGCAGGATATTAAGACAGAAGATCATGATTTATTTTGTTGCCAGTTTGATAAGGTCTGCCAGGAGTTCCTTTCAGCAAGACCCACGGCAGTGAATCTGGCCTGGGCCATTAACCGGCTGAGGGCGATAATTAGTGACAAGGGAGAGTCTTCCTTAATAAAATGGAAGGGAATGCTCAAGGATGAAGCCGAGAGGATTCTGGTTGAGGATATACAGGTGAACAGGCTTATAGGCTCATACGGGGAAACCCTCATCCGTGACGGGCAAACCATACTTACCCACTGCAATGCCGGTGCTCTTGCCACAGGAGGTTATGGAACAGCACTAGGGATTGTCCGGGCTGCATGGGAGAAAGGAAAAAGTATCCGGGTATTGGCAGACGAAACCCGACCGGCGCTCCAGGGGGCAAGACTTACCACATGGGAGCTCATCAGGGATAATATCCCCGTAACCCTTATCACTGATAATATGGCCGGAGACTGCATGCGAAGAGGCAAAGTGGATTTGGTTGTCGTAGGAGCTGACCGTATTACAAGAGCCGGGAATGTTGCTAATAAGATCGGAACATATTCCCTGGCAGTTTTGGCAAAGGCCCACGATATCCCCTTTTATGTGGCCGCGCCTGTATCCACTATTGACTTTGATCTTGTCTCCGGTGATGATATCCCTATTGAAGAGAGAGGCACTGAAGAGGTCACACATATTTTGGGTCACAGGATCGCACCTGAAGGTGTAGGTGTCCTTAATCCCGCATTTGATGTGACTCCCGCTGGTTTGATCAGCGCTATTATAACTGAATATGGAATATTAAAGCCTCCATACGAGGATTCCATAAAAAGATTATTGAGATAAGGAGAGGTTACAAGATTGGCAGACAGAGAGTTGGTAGGGATTATTTTGGCGGCAGGCGACAGCACCAGAATGAAATCTGAAACACCCAAGGTGCTTCATCCTATTTTAGGACACCCCATGCTTGAGTATATTATTAAATCCCTTAGAGGAACAGGAATAAAAAAGCTTTTAGTCGTAATAGGTTTCAAAAAGGAAAAGGTTGTGAACATGTTCAGGGATTTTGATATAGAGTTTGTAACCCAGGAAGAAAGGCTGGGAACAGCGCATGCGGTGCTTCAAACCTTACCTTTTTTAGCAGGTTTAAATGGAGACTGTATTATTACGTGTGGTGACACACCGCTTATCAGAAAACAGACCCTCAGGGATATTTATCAAAAACACATAGATGAGTCGGCTGATTTGACAATATTGACCGCGCACCTGGATAATCCGACCGGCTATGGACGCATCATGCGGGATGAGAGGGGAAGGGTCGCCGGGATTGTTGAGGAGAAGGACGCAACAAAAGAACAAAGAAACATCAAAGAAGTTAATACAGGGATATATTGCTTTAAGATCGAGATCCTTTTCAACCTTTTGGACAGGATTGGAAATGAAAATAAGCAAGGGGAATACTATTTAACGGATTGTGTTTCATTAGCCAGAAATGAAGGCTTAAATATCTCCAACCACTTGCTCGAAGAATCGTTGGAAATCTACGGAGTGAATAACAGGGTGGAATTGGCGTTTGTAAGCGATCTCGTCAGGAAAAAGAAGCTGGAAACATTAATGCTTAACGGGGTAACCATAATAGATCCCAAAACTACATATATCGGTTCTGACGTGATTATAGGAAGGGACACAATTATATCCCCTTGTGTAGTCATTGAAGGCAAAACGGTTATTGGCAAGGAATGTGTCGTTAACCCTTTTACCTATATCAAGGATCTTCATATCGGAGATGGAGAGGTGTTTGGTAAAAGCAAATGAAAATTGCAAAATGAAAAATGAAAATTGCAAAATGCAAAAAACAAGATGCAAAATGAAGAATAAAAGAGACAGTTTCTACCATACCCAGTATCATGAGAGGCATTTTAAAATTTAAAATTTAAAATTTGCAATTTGCAATTCTTTGGTCCTGTTTGACAGTTTTATTTAAGGGTCGTACAATGTGATTAATTAGAAATTATAAAATATAAAACTTGGTATAATACAATGATTCATGAAGTGGAATATTTTGATCAACCTGGTCGGATTAATACACCAAGATGCGTGGAAATATGCCGGAGAATAGTTGAGTCTGATTATAATGACCTCGTAGTAGCTTCAACAACCGGTGAAGTCGGTGTTCAATTTTGCCGTTCCTTATCTAAGTTCTCAGGGCTGAATTTGGTTATAGTCACTCATTCTGCAGGTTTTAAAGAAAAAGGAATGCAGGAGCTTACACTGGAAAACAGGAGAGAGATCGAATCCCTAGGCGGGAAGATCCTGACAACAACCATTCTTACACATTCGCTTGAAACCGCTTTGGCCGGTCAGCATTCGGGCGCATATCCTACTATAATCATTGCCCAGACCCTGAGAAGGTTAGGGCAGGGTATGAAGGTATGCTGTGAAATCGTAATGGAAGCTTGTGATGCAGGCCTTATTCCGGAGGGTAAGGATGTGTTGGCTGTCGGCGGGACAGCTCACGGGGCGGATACAGTCTGTGTTATCAACTCAACCGCTTCTAAAAGGTTCCTCCAGTTGAAAATCAGAGAGATACTCGCGAAGCCTAAAGACTGGTAATACTGGTAATTATGACGGATTATAAAGAACAGAACCTCTGGGCAGTCGGAGGAGGGAAGGGCGGTACCGGAAAAAGTATCATAGCCACCAATATTTCCGTTCAACTTGCCAAGCGGGGGAAAAGGGTTATCATTATAGATGCGGACCTTGGCGGCGGGAATCTTCATACCTATATGGGGATAAAAGCGCCGTCCGTGAGCCTGGCAGATTTTATTTTGAATAAAGATTGCAAGCTCGAGCAGGTGATTGTTGATACTCCGTACGAAAACCTGAAACTTATCAGCGACGCAAATGATGTGCTTGGCTTGGCTAATACAAGCTACATGCAAAAAGAGAGATTTATACGTCATATTCGCGAGCTTCCTTTCGATTACGTAATCATAGATCTGGGTGCAGGAACCGCATACAGTATGCTGGATTTCTTTCTTATATCGAACAGTGGTTTTCTGGTTTCTATACCTGAGCCGGCTGCGATTGAAAACGCTTATCGTTTTATCAAGTCTTCTGTCCATAGAAAACTTATCCGAAGTTTTAACCGTCAACCTATCAGAGGCTTGATAGAGCAGGCTATGTATCCCCGTAATGGTATTAAAACGGTTTACGAGCTGGTTGAGAAGGTTTATGAGATTGAACCGATCACAGCCGAAAAAATGGTACAGGAGATCATGAGTTTCAATCCCAAGTTGATCATGAATCAAGTACGGACAGAGAACGATATCTTTCTGGGTGATTCCATTAAAGATGTTGTACGAAAATTCCTCGGTGTAAATTTGAGCTATATAGGATATGTAAGTTTTGATGAGCGTCTGAAAATGGCTGCTACCAAAAGGTTGCCCCTGTTTACAGAGTTTCCAAATTGTGGCGCTGCGATCTGTATCAGAAATCTGGTAAACAGATTCCTGGAAGAAAAGAAACAACCTGGTAACCTCAAAAGGGAGGAGAATCTTGGCCATGAAAAAGGTTACGCAACTTAATCATTATGAATTACTGGATCTGGAACCAACAGCCTCCAAAGAAGAGATACAACAGTCTTTTGCCAAGCTTCGTAAGACCTACGAAACTGACTCCCTTGCAGTATATTCCATTTTATCGGAAGAGGAGAGGGAATACATGGCCGAAAGGCTTGAGGAAGCTTATAAAACTCTGATTGATAAAGAAAAAAGGATCAAGTATGATAACTCTATCGGTATTAATACGGGTAGTCCTAAAAAGGATACCAAGATAGTCAAATTCGTATCATCGAAATCAGAAAAAAATCAAGCAAAGACAGAAGAGATACACGAAGATGCCCTGGATCCCCTTGACCAGGATTTTTTAAAGAAATTAAGGGAAAAGAAAGGAATTTCCCTTATTGATATATCAGAATCAACTAATATCAGAACCCATTTTCTTGAAGCCCTCGAGAATGGCAAATATGATGAGTTGCCTGGCAAGGCTTACGCTGTGGGCTTTTTAAAAGAGTTTGCAAAATATCTGGGAATAGATTTTGAAATAGCCAAAAAGAACATGGATAAGTGGGCAAAGTGGTGACAGGATATTTTATGGGGATAAAAAGGCATTTTAATGTAAATTTTACCGGGTCTGAGGAGCATCTTCAGCTATGAAGCTGATAGTTCAGATCCCCTGTTTGAATGAGGCAGAAACCCTTCCCGTAACTTTGGAAGGCATACCCAGGAAGATTTCAGGCATAGATAAGATCGAGATCCTGGTCATAGATGACGGTAGCACAGATAATACGTCCGAAGTAGCTCGTCTAAAAGGGGTAGACCACATTATTCGGAATACAGTGACCAGAGGTCTCGCAAAGACCTTCGCCATTGGCATCGATAACTGCCTGCGTTTAGGGGCAGATATAATCGTCAATACCGATGCGGACAATCAATACAATGGGGAGGATATCCCAAAACTCATTGAACCTATTTTAAGAAAAGAAGCGGATATAGTTATTGGAAACAGGCAGACAGAAAATATACCGCACTTTTCATTTGTAAAAAAAAAGCTTCAAAAATGGGGGAGTTTCGCGGTGAGGCAGCTCTCGGGAATAGAAATACCCGATGCGGTGAGTGGTTTCAGGGCTTTCAGCAGGCAGACGGCGATGCAGATCAATATACTGTCCAATTATACCTATACTATCGAGAGTGTTATTCAGGGCGGTAGCAAGGGTTTTCGGATTGTTTCAGTGCCCATAAGAACAAATGAGAAATTAAGGGAATCACGACTGATTAAAAGTGTCCCTGACTTTCTAAAAAGGTCAGTTACCACCATGATAAGGATGTATACAATGTATCAACCACTTAAGGTTTTTTTTGCGATTGGGTCCTCCATATCATGCGTTGGCTTCATAGTTTCCTGTCGGTTTTTATGGTATTACCTGAAAGGAATGGGAAAGGGGCACATGCAGTCACTCATCCTTTCAGCGATTTTATTGATCATAGGTTTTCAGATAATCTTAATAGGTCTTGTGGCGGATATCATATCATTTAACAGGAAGCTTATCGAGGAAATCCTTCATAAAATAAAAAAGAGTGAATTCACTTCTGAATAGGTGGGCCATTTGAGGATTAATAAAGGCCCGACAGAGGGAAAAAAAACGGCAAAGAAAAAGATCGTTATTATTGGCCCGGCCTATCCTTTCAGAGGAGGGATTTCTCATTACAATACCCTCCTGTACCGGGCATTAAAACGGATCCATAACGTTGCTTTTTTCTCTTTTAAGAGACAATATCCTGACTGGCTTTTTCCGGGGAAATCCGACCGGGAACCGGATGAACACACAACCAAAGAGCCGGATATCGAATATTTGCTTGATTCCTTAAATCCCTTAACATGGTTCGGACTTTTTTTTCGTATAATGAGAGAAAGACCCCGTCTGCTCATAATCCCATGGTGGACGGCATTTTGGGCGCCTCAGTTTTTTACTCTCGCCTTTTTGGTCAGACGTTTTACGTCCATCGAGATTCTATTTATTTGCCACAATGTTACCCCGCATGATTCTGCATGGCTGCACCGGTTATCCAGTATCTTTGTGCTGATAAACGGTCACTATTATATTGTTCAATCCGAAGACGATCGACGGATACTGTCGGATTTGGTAAGAAAGCCGCTTTCCCATATCATTAAAAATTATCATCCGACCTATGAGTTTTTTAACCTTGAACATGTCGACAGGGATGAAGCAAGGGATACGCTCGGCCTTAAAGGTACAGTGCTCCTCTTTTTCGGATTAATCAGGGAATATAAGGGATTGATGTATTTAATCGAGGCCCTTCCTTCGATCCTTTCCGCCGCTGATGTGACTCTGTTGATAGCCGGGGAGTTTTGGGAGGATAAGGATGAATACACGGAATTAATAAAAAGACTTGGAATAGAGGATCATGTAAAGATAATAGATGCTTACATACCAAATGAAGAGGTCCAGATATATTTTTCTGCCGCCGATATTTGCATTATGCCTTATATCTCAGCCACAGGCAGTGGAGTGGCCCAGATTGCCTACGGATTCAATCTGCCTGTCATAGCAACATCAGTGGGGTGCCTTAAAGAGATCATTGAAGACGGCGTTACAGGTTTTCTGGTGCCCCCGCGTGATCCGGATGAGCTGGCAAAAAAGGTAATAGAGACAATAAAAGGTGATTTAACGGGGGAATTCAGAAAGAACATCGAAAAGATCAAAGACCGGTTTTCATGGGATGGATTGGTTCGAAAGATAGATGATATTTTGAGTGAAAACGATTCGAATATCGAGTAGTCTCGGATAGGCTGGAAATGGCTGAATTATTTCTAAAGGCAAAAGACTCCCAGATCCTGGAATAAGAGGGTACATATGCGTAATATAATTGCAATCGGAATTGTTTGTATTTCAATTGCCAGAGGTGTATTTATCGTTTCATCTTATGCCCTTCACCTTTTTTTGGGTAGATATCTCGGGCCGGCCGATTATGGAGTCGTAGGGATTCTGTTGGCTCTGCTCATCTTCTTTAGAGTATTTTTAAAGGATGGATTGTTTCATGCTGTATCACGTTATACATCTGCACATCATAATCAATCCCGATCCATAAGAAGAAAAATATTAAAGCTGCAATTGGTGCTTGTTTTCTTACTCTCCGGGGTCTATTTTTTTTCATCAAATATTATGGCAGATTTTTTACATGACCCAAAATTTATTTCTTATATTCGCTTATCCGCATTTATTCTTCCTCCTATAGGCCTGTTTTTTATCTATATGGGCTCTCTTAATGGTTTGAGATTATTTCATAAACAAGCTCTGGGATCCGGTTTTTATGGCATTATGCGTTTTTTATGTGTTTTTGCCTTTGTCATGCTCGGATTAAGAATTAACGGAATTATTTTTGGGCTTTTTCTTGCCCCTCTGATGGCCTTAATCTTAACACGGTATCTTTGTATTTCTTCGGAGTCTGATCAAGAAGGTGACTTCAATCTATCCATTAAAGAAATCCTTCCATTTGCCGCCCCTATTATTTTATTCTCAGCAGGGATAACGATTTTGATGTCACTCGATCTTTTTTTGGTTAAATCCCTACTGCGCAGTAATGATCAGACAGGATTTTATACGGCGGCCACAATGATCGGAAAACTTCCTTACCATTTCATAGTCTCTTTTACCCTTACGCTGTTTCCCTCTGTTTCGCGAGCCCATGCCCAGAATAATCTGGAAAAAATTCGTCATTATATCAGACGTTTTGCAAAATATATCACCCATATAATGCTCCCGACTGTTACCATAATATCTATTTTAGCCTCTGAAATTATAACTATAATCTACTCGAAAAGATTCATTCCAAGTTCACAACCACTTTCAATAATCATATGGGGAAACGCATTTCTGGCATATTTCCTTTTCTGTTCAACGATCTTTATGGCCATAGGAAGACCGAAGACCCCTTTCTTTTTTTTATGTATCTCCCTTCCTCTGGCAATCATTTTGAATCTGCATTTAATTCCTAAATATAATTTGATTGGCGCTGCGCTGGCTACTACTTTATCGCATTTAACCGGCCTGATCCTTTCTTCATGGTATGTAATGAAGTGTCTTAATATATCTATATCGATAAAAACGATATTTATTACAATCCTGGGGATATCAACAGTAATAATATCTTCTTATCTTTTACCATTGCATGGGTTATTAATATTGATAAAATGTTTTATTTTATTCCTTATCTATATAACGATAATGGTTATTTGCAAAGAAATAAATATTGAAGACATTAAGAGTATCAGGGAAATATTTATAAGAACCTGACATTTTGGTTATAAGAAAGAGGTTAATTGGGGTCAGATTTTTAAGAATGTCAGATAAAATACCGATCCGGTGTCGGCAGCATAATCGTTTGATAAAAAGGCCCTGATCGAGTATAATGTCTTGAAATTATTAATAAAAATAAAAAATATTTTTGTCTGTATTTTATGAATTTATGGTGTAAAAGCTTAGTTGATTAATGCTTAAAAGGATTAAAGATGGACTTGTTTTATTATTTTAAGGATATACTTCCTCAGATTGTCCGGTATAGACTGATGAGATTTGGAATAAATGTGTCATTTCGTCCCATTGTTTTGACATTTTCAGTGACTAATCGATGTCAATCTCACTGTTTGACCTGCAGAATATGGGAACTATATCAAAAACATCCGGAAAGAATCAGAGAAGAGCTCAATATAGATGAAATAAAAAAAATTTTTCAGGCCATGCCTCATATCTTTTTCTTTAATATCAGCGGCGGGGAACCATTTCTACGTGAAGATCTTGTAGAAATCATCAAACTCGCATGCCGTTATCTTACACCCGGAATTATACATATACCCACAAATGCTTTGCTCTCGAAACGTATTGAAAAGATGACAGATCGAATTGCTCAGGCTGTATATGACTATAGTCCTGAAGTGCCACTGACTATAAAACCTTCAATCGACGGTATTGGTGAAAATCACGATCGTATAAGAGGGGTTAAGGGAAATTTCGAGAAATTAATCGAGACCATAGAAAGACTCAAAAAGCTTGAAAAGAAACATCCGAATTTGCATCTGGAATTAGGGACCGTGGTATCTATGGCAAACATTGACGATCTGGACAAGATTTCGGATTTTGTCCACGGCCTTGGAGTGGAAAGCTATAGGAATGAAATCGCTGAACAAAGAGAAGAATTTTTCAACATAAATGATCCCATAACGCCAACACCGGATGTCTATAAACAACTTATGGAAAATTTTTCACAAAAGATCCGAAAAAATATTTTTACTAAAAGAGATCTTGCCAAGATTACGGAATCTCTCAGATTGGTTTACTACGATCTTGCAGCAAGGACATTAATGATGAAAAAGCAGGTTATACCTTGTTATGCAGGGATTTCAAACATTCATTTGACTCCTTACGGTGATGTCTGGCCATGCTGTGTTCTTGGATATACCAAGCCTATGGGAAATCTTAGAGAAACTAATTATGATTTCAACAAGATCTGGCATTCATCTCAAGCGAAAGAAGTAAGAAGATATATCACTGATGGAAATTGTTATTGTCCGTTAGCCAATCAAATGTATTCCAATATACTTTGCAATATTCCATCCACAATCAAAGGTTTTTTGAATATAGTATATTTTAGATTTTATCATTATTTTAAAAGAAATAAAGCTGAATAAGGTAAATAACCCATTAATATTTTTGAAGAAAAACATATCAGGGGGCTTATAAAAGGAAAGTTAATATGAAGGTTCTTATCACAGGGGCGACAGGTTTTTTAGGAAAAAATCTTGTCAATGCACTTTGTGAAACAGGTTATCAATGCCGGTGTGTTACTCGTTCCAAAAACATTATGGATTCATTTAGCGGCAATTATAAAATTGACTGGTTTTATGCTGACATGAATGATCCTTCAACACTTGAAGGTATTGAGGATGGTATTGACGCAGTTTTTCACCTTGCCGGAGTGATGGGGCATATAGGAGCCTTCAGTGCGAAGGAAAGGGATTGGAAATTGTTCAAAACTGTTAATGTGGAAGGAACACGAAATATTGTCAATCGTTTTATCTCTCGTCCTTTGAAAAGATTTATTTATATTTCCTCCACAGCCGCAATGGGAATCATTCCGGATATAATTGTGGATGAGAACACGCCGATGCGACCCAAAACTCCATATCAATGTTCCAAGGCAGAAGCGGAAGAGTTATTGAAAGAGTATTACAACTCATATGGATTACCGGTAATAATCTTACGTCCCTGTGTGTTTTATGGCAATGGAATGGTAGGAGATCTTCGCAAACTGGCTCTTTTTGTAAAAAGAGGTATATTGCCACATATAGGACGTGGAGAAAATCTCTCGCCTCTGATTCATGTTAATGAATTGGTTGATGCCTGCATTGCATCTCTTGAAAGAGGAAGGGCGGGTGAAATATATATAATAGCTTCTTCTCGGTCATATTCAATAAGGGAATTGGCTGCAAGTGTAAAAAAATCCATGAATAACAGACCTTTTGAATTCACTATTCCTGTCTTCGCAGCATATACGATAGCGTTTTTTTGTGAATGTCTCTATAAGTTCCTTGATATTAAACCTCTAATCACAATGGAAAATATCAAGGGTGTAGTAGCAAATAGAAGATTCTCTATTAAAAAGGCTGAAAAAGAGCTAGGTTTCAGACAAGAAACAAGCCTGGATCAATGCGTGGAAGATTCCATAAGATGGCTTCGGGAAAATCATTTTATTTAAAAGGGATAATAACATGATTGAGATTGAACCCTTTGGAGTCGATTATGAGCGATATTCCCTGGCAAAATGCCTTGGTAAAATTGTAAGAAGATATAATATATGCAGTTGCGCTGAACTGCCCGCCCATGGGGCAAAGGCAATGCCGTCGATCTATTCTCTTGGGTTGGCACAGGCAGGGGCTCATGTAACACTAATAAACCCGTCACCATCGGTAGAGTCGAACTGGGAGGAAGTGAATCTTAAGCACTTGATGACGATTTCCAATCAGGATGAAATACATCATACTTCATTTCCGGACAATTCGTTCGATTTTGTCTGGAATTTTGCATATTTTCCCATGGATTTGAATCCGGAATTGTTATTGACAGAAATGAAAAGAATGTCAAATCGCTATATTGCGATATTTTCAGTGAACGGTAGAAATGTCGGCGCCTATATCCATAGGATTTTACACCGTGTGCTAGACATACCCTGGACACATGGTAATGTTAATTTCAATTTCCCGAAAAGATTGGACCGTTTTATAAAACTACACGGCTTGAATATAGTTAAAACCGGTGTGACAGATTGCCCTTTCTGGCCTGATTCACTCGGATTTCGAGATGTCAGACTTCATCGTCTTGGTGTAAAAGAGATGGCTACGGAATGGAGATCAAAAACCCTGGAATGGATGAAGACCTGTAAATATCCAGGATGGATCTATGGGGTGTATTTTTTTGAATCAATTCCAATGCCCCTTTTGATTAAATATATTTATGCTCACATATTTTACATTATTGGTGAAAAAAAAAGTGGTTAAGGGTAAAAGGAAAAAATACAGGATTCTCATTTCAGGCGGATATGGCAATGGTAATGCGGGAGATGAGGCTCTCTTGATTACAATGCTTGAACATCTAAGAAATGAGCTGGATGGCGATTGCGAATTAAAGATTTTTTCCGATAATGTAAGTTTTTCCTGTAAAAGATTTAAAGAGCATTTTATTTATTCAGGAGGGCGTGGAATTTTTGAAGAAAATAAAAAAGGCCTGTCAAGTATCGAATGGTTTTATGAGAATATTAAAGCCATTATATGGTGTGATCTCTTTATCACAGGGGGCGGAACAATTCTTCAGGACTCAACAAATATTTTTTTTATTCCTTTCTGGCTTTCAAAAATATTTCTTGCCTATGTTTTCAGAAAAAAAACAATGATGTATGGAATCGGTGTTGGTCCAATGAATTCAAGATTGATGAGGTTTTTATGCAAGATTATCGTCAACCGTATGGATTTGATTACCCTGCGAGGCAAGTTTTCATATTATGAGCTAAGAGATATGAATATCAAACGGCCCTCTATCTATGTAACTGCTGATCCCGCGGTTGCTTTAAAACCATCACCTGCGGTCATAGCCCAAAAAATTTTAGAATCCGAAGGGATTGATTTAAACTTCAAATTTGTAGGATTTTGCGTTCGGCAATGGTATATCACTCATCGTAAGTCATTGCGAGGTGTACCATATTGGAGTGCGGAGAACAGAAGGAAATATGAAGGCGTAATAGAGTCATTTGCTAGAATAGCTGATCATATAATTGCCAGGCATAAAAGGCATATTTTATTTATTCCCATGTCTATTGTAGGAACAAAAGATGATCGAGAGGCGGCAAATGATATTGCCGGTAAAATGAAACAGAAACTTGAATACGTTCACATTATAAAGGGTGATTATTCGCCTCAAGATATTAAAAGCCTTATTGGTCAATGTTCTGCTTTAATTGCGATGCGTCTCCATTCAGCGATTTTTGCAGTACCTCTCCGGATTCCGTTGATCCCTATCGCATATGGTATGAAAATGAAAGATTTTATGGAAGAGTTTGGATTAGGTGACCATGTAATACGTCTCGATGATATTTCAGATAATGATTTGTTAATCCGTGTGGATGAAATTTTAGTTAATCCTGAAGATTTTATGGTTCCGGAATCAAAAATAGAGGATGCAAGAGATAAAGCCTTGCTCAATTCTTCTCTCGCCATACAATTGCTTAAATCTATTCGCGCCTGAGTTTTTAGGATCTGTTCTAAGTATCTGAAATATATTTTAAATTAAAAAAATCCATTGATTTTACTCAGCAAATTTTATATATTGTATTAGAAGAGTTAACGACTGCATATAAAGGAGTAGTTGTCGTATACAGATACCATTTCAATAGAGTATTCTTATAGGTCTAGTATTAGATACAAGTCAAAGAGGTAAATAATTTGTCAAAGAACATTCTTTTCTGGCGATTGCAGCAGATGCAGCGGAGCGGATCGAATATTGGAGACAGGGCAATCTCAAATGCCATGTTTTCGGCCATATCAAAGGCGGTTCCCGACGCTCGATTTTTTGTTTACACACGTAATCCTGAATTTTTACCTTCAGAATACAATTGTGAAGGGATCAACATTTTCAATATAAAGGGATTTATCAATGGTATAAGGGTATTAGCCAAAGCAGATCTTGTGATTTTGGGAGGAGGCACAATTATTCAGGATAAATCCTCTAAGATGGTAATAATTTTCAATCTGAGTTTTGCCTGCCTGGCTTTATTATTCCGCAAGAAAGTCATGTGTTATGCGATTGGAATAGGCGGGAAGAGTGAAATTTCACCATTCGGCAGGTGGCTTGCCAGGATGGTTTTAAATCGCTGTGCCATGATAACTTTACGTGATACCGAGTCAGCGAAGATGTCCGAAGAAATCGGGGTGACACGCCCTCCCACCTTTATTACTGCTGATGCGGCAGTCTTGCATAGACAAGCACCTCCGGAGAAAATCGATTTAATTCTGGAAGAATTAGGTATTAAACCGGATGACAGGCCGCTTATCGCAATTTCGCTAAGAAGGGTTTTTCACCGTACCGGCGGGATTTTACCAGTAAGTGTAAAAATCAAATTTGGGCTAATGAATAATAATTGGGAAAAAAAGATAAAGATTTTTAAGAACAAAGTTGCGAATATTTGTGATGAATTAATCGAGCGCTATAATGCAATTCTGATTTTTGTTCCTATGTATACCGGTGAATCATTCTTCTCTCCCAGGGACGATATTTTTACTCAGAAAGTGGTTGCACGCATGAAGCATAAATCTGCAACAAGGATACTTAAAAAACATTATACCCCTGCTCAGATAAAAGGGCTTTTTTCAATGGTGGACTTGGTTATCGGTGTGCCTCTTCATTCTGTAATCCTTGCAACTACTGCCGGAACACCGGCTATTTCTCTCTGTTACGCTGATAAAAATATCCGGTATATGAGAATGATCGGAATGGAAGATATTACTCTGGATCTTCGTAAATTTAATAATACCCTGGAAAAAGAAAAACTTATGAATCTGGTTGATTATTGTTTGAAAAACAAGGGTCCCCTGACCCTTAAACTCAAAAAAAGGATAAACCTGCTCAAACAGGAATGCGAAAAAAATGCTTCTTTGCTTTTAGATGTTTTATATTAGGGGGCATTGAAAAAGATGCGCACATTTTTAATCAACGAGGTGTTGAAAAATTTTAACTAATGTTCTAAGCCGCCGGCAAGGGCGTTGTGGTAGTTTCCTGTTTTGGGTTAAAGCTTGTAAATTTTTATTTCAGGGCCGGGTTTATCGACAAAATTGTTTTCAAATTGCTTAAACAGTGGTAGTGACTCATCAAGTGAAAGATAAAAATTTTTCCATCCGGAGACGAGTTCCGGGTGTTCCCTCATAGAATCCGGATAGAAATAGATTATGTTGTCATAGCTTGAGGTAATAACATATTCGAAACCCGCCTTTCTAAGCATTTCAATATTTGGAACTATGTCCATATTTTCGCCCCGATAGTAAAAAATTTTATAAGTGGTGCTGGAAATGCAGGGAGGATAAAGAATCGGAGCAAAAATTCTTGTTCCGGGCTTAATATGTTTTTCGATCCATTGACCCGATTCTATTCTGGTATTAGGATGCGATAACAGGTAAACATATCTGAAGGTCCTTATCCCTGTAGGTAAGACAAATAAAATGCTCAGGCATAGCAATATCCATCCCTTGCACTTCAGCAATTTTATCCGGGAAAAGACATCCACGAGAAACCTTGCGGCCATAACACAAAATATAGGATAGAGAAAATAGAAATATCTTATTATCCTTTTATTACCTGGACCTGCAAGAAAAATATAATAGCAGATGATAAGGAGGGCAAATCCTATATCAAGGGGTTGAATTTTGTCCCTGTTAGTGAAACCTCTGTACAACGCATAAATAACCCCAAATAGAAGTAAAATCAGAATGGGTAAACCCATTGCTCCCCAAAAGGAATCAATGGCAAGGGGTTCGTAATTGCTTGGTATCCGGGAGAATAAATAATCAAAATACCAGCTTTGCGTAAAACCAAGTTTCCCTCCGCTCTGGGCTGCCAATTGTTTTGAATAACGGCCAAAATAGTTACTGAACCGGACAAGGATGATAGGTGTTCCTATGATGAAGCTTATGGGAATCATTACCAAACCTGATAATGGATAACCATATAATTTTCTGGTGTCACTGGTGGTTTTATGCTCCTCCCACCATCTGAATCCCATAACAACCAGAAAGGGTATCACCAAAAAAACCGGCAGATATTTTGTAGATACACCCAGTCCGATGAAAGTTCCGGCCAGCAGATAATTCTTTAATCCTCCGTCATGATTCAGACATGCTATATAATAAAGCGCAATGGCCGACATGAGAGCCATTATCGCATCGGTCATTGGATATCTGGAGTCTTTAACATGAAAGAACATCAGGGCCAAAAAAAGCGCTGAGCAAAGCCCTATCCGGTCATCCTTAAACGCCTTTGCCCCCAGGAGAAAGACAAAGAATACGGTTAATACGCCTGCAAGTGCGCTTGTTATCCTTGCGATCAGATAAAAAACAGATGGTACGGCCTGATATAAATATCCCGAACCTTTTGGGGTATATAACGCATTGACGGCCTCGGTAAAGTTTTTAAATCTGCCCTGCCAGTTGCCAATAAGCGCATAACTGACCGCATAAACAGTAAATTCAACAACCAGGAGGTTTAAGAAAAGGGTTGGATATTGGTATTGTTTTGGATCTATATCAAATTTTCCATTTAGAATGTTCAAGGTTATTCTTTTCGACAGACCTACCGTTTTCTGAGCATCTATGTACATAATGTCCGGAAGACCATGGTTTATCGCCGTTAAACGGACGAACAGCGCAATCAGTATAATCAGACCTAAAAGCCAGTATTTTGTTTTAATCTTCATTTATGATGGTTTCGTAAATAATTATTCAGTGATTCAGGGGCTTTTCCTTTTTTAAAATCAAAGGGATCGATTTTCTTACAAAGTATATCCAATGAATGCGATTATTGTCAAACGAGGCCGGCCATTGATATTTGACAATATTAAAACTTTCCCGATCTAAGGATGGATATTACAAGCCCCAGGCCCATAACACCTGCCGATACATAGCCCAATACACCGAGCAAGGGGTAGCCGTAAATAAGGGGACCTGTTTCGAGTGACATGATGATGGATGATCCTACGATAATGGACGATATGATCAGGCCAAAGGCAATGCGATTGCTCGATCGATCGATTTCCCTTATGAGATTGTCCAATCCCAGATGTTCGAATTCGATCTTTAATTCTCCCTTAATGAGCTTCTTGATCAGGGTGTTCATCTGGTTTGGGAGAAGCTTCAAAATCTTTGAAATATTGGATATATTTTTTGTCAGGTCTCTAAGGATGCGCTTGGGTTGAAGCCTTTTCTTGATAAGACGTTTGGCATAGGGCCTGGATACCTCGATAAGATTGAGATCCGGATCAAGCTGACGGCCCACCTCTTCGGTGAACAGGATGGTTTTTCCCAGGAGCATGAGGTCCACGGGAACACGCATATTATGTTTCATGGCCATCTCAAGTGTCTTGCTGAATATCTCGCTGACGGAAATATGTTTTAGCGGGCGATCATAATATATCTCCGTGAGGTCGATAAAATCCCTTTTGAATGCTTTAAGATCTATATTCTCTGTAAAAAAACCCAGATTGAGATACTCCTCGACGAGACGGTCATAGTCTTTGGTCATATACGCAAAGAAGATCTGGGCACAGCTTTCCATTACCTCTTCATTCAATCGTCCAACAATACCGAAATCCATTAATCCCAGAACACCATCATCCACCACAATAAGGTTTCCCGGATGGGGGTCCCCATGAAATATGCCGAACTCGAGAAATTGCTTTAAAAAGACATGGCACCCATTCCGGGCAAGCAATTTCCTGTCCCATCCTCTGGCATCGATCTCTTCCAGGTCGTTTATCCTTATACCAGAAATCTTTTGGAGTATTAGGACCCTTTTCGAGGTCAGATCCCAGTAGACCTTTGGAATTACAACAGTGGAGTCTCCTTCGAATAGCGTGTTGAATTTCTGGGTATTGCTTGCCTCCAGGGTAAAATCCAGTTCCTGGTGGATGGATCTTGAAAACTGCTCAATGAGCCCTACAGGATCATAAAATCTGCTTTCAGGGATGTATTTCTCAAGAAGGTGGGCTATATAGAACAGGATATTAATATCGGTATCTATCTGTTGTTCTATCTTGGGCCTCTGGACCTTGATCATTACGGATGTTCCATCCTTAAGGGTGGCCTCATGAACCTCAGCGATCGAAGCCGATCCTGATGGTATTTCCCGGATATCTGAAAAAATATCGTCGGGAGGACACTCCAACTCTTCTTCTATGACTTTCTTAATGATGGGAAAGGGGAGTGGGGGAAGGCTGTCCTGGAGCTTTTTGAATTCATTTATGAATTCTTTGGGGATGATATCAGGCCTCATCGAGAGCAGTTGGCCGAATTTTACAAAGGTCGGGCCTAATTCCTCGAATGCATGCCTTACCCTGACGGGCACGGATATCCGTGTCTTAGGTTTCCCAATAGGGGGCCTGAAGGTCACCACCCTCATGCCCATGGAGAGGAAATCCTGCAGGTGGAGCTGTTCTATGATCTGGCCAAAACCATGTTTTATAAGAACATTGACTATATGCCGCAGGCGTTGGATATTCTTGTAGGTTTGGCCTATTTTGGTTAAAGGCATCGGATAACCTTAAATTTATGCGACTATTTTAGTGCTGCTTCTTTTGTTTCTCGATCGCCTCAAGTCTTTTTTCAAGGGCTTCGACCCTTTGAGTGAGCTGATCAAGATCGCTCTTTTTACAGAGATTTTCCCTTGTCAAGTACCTCTTTACAAGTTCGGATACCTTGGATTCCAGATCCTTGCCGGTTGTTTCCAGTTTTTCCAGCATATTCTTGAGCAACCCTTCACCCTCTTTTGAACTGATTTCACCTCTTTTTATCAAATCATTAATAAACGCCTTTGTCTTTTCCTCGGACAGTGAAATAAACCCCCAGCCGGCATTGACCATTTTTTGTAAAAAATCTGAAAATTTATGCTCTTCGCACATCGTTGATCCCCCTTTACTTGTTTGATTTTGATTTTAATAGTTCCTTTATGGTGTCGGGTAATGATCTTAAGGCATTATCAATCCCCTGCGGGTTATTACCCCCTGCCTGGGCCATATCCGGACGGCCTCCGCCTGATCCCCCTACATGCCCTGATATGCGCCTTATGAGATCGGGTGCCTTTATTTTTTCTGTAAGGTCTTTGCTCACTTTTATAAGGATATTTGCCTTGCCCTTTAGCTCTGTACCAAGCGCGACTATACCAGAACCCAGTTTATCGGCGATTAAATCCGCTGTGCCTCTCAGACTTTCCATGTCCATATTTTGTCCTGAAGGATGGTAGGTTAGCACCTTGATTCCATCCACTGTCTGAACCTGGTCCAATATTCCGCCTATCTCCCTTTGGGCCAGTTTTGCCTTTAATTCTTTGATATCCTTTTCCCGGTCACGTGATTCTCCGATAAGACGATTTATTCTCTGCGCAATTTCCATCTCCGGCGCTTTGAGCATACTTGCTATATCAGCAACCTCATTACGTAGTTTCCTCACATAATCATATGCCTTCTTTCCGGTAAGTGCCTCGATCCTTCTTACTCCCGCTGCAATCCCGGTTTCGGAAAGTATTATAAAAAGACCGATCTGTCCGGTGCCCTCTGAATGCGTGCCCCCACACAGCTCTAAGCTTATATCGGAAATCTGAACTACCCTGACGCGATCCTGATATTTTTCTCCAAAAAGTGCCATGGCCCCTGAATTCATGGCCTCGTTCAATCCCATTTCCCGGGTTGTAACCTTTATACTGTTTCTGATCTGCTCATTGACATCCGCTTCGATCCTCTCAATCTCTTTGGGAGTGAGGGGCGCGAAGTGCGTGAAATCAAATCTTAGCCTGTCCGGCGCCACAAGAGACCCGGCCTGTCTTACATGATCTCCCAGGATATTTCTTAGGGCCGAATGCAACAGGTGGGTTGCGGTATGATTCAGGGCTATTGCCAAACGTCTTTCATTGTTTACTTCCAGATATACCTGGTCTCCGGTTTTAAGTTTTCCTCTTTTTATCCTGACCCTATGAACACACATATCCGCAAGGGTCACCGTCTCTTTTACATCGGCAAGAAACCCTTCTCCCTTGATTATACCGCTATCCCCAACCTGGCCTCCTTTTTCGGCATAAAATGGGGTCCGGTCAAGTATCAATTCCACGTCCCGTCCTTCATCTGCCTCATTGATCTTGTCCGGTCCGGAGATTATTGCAAGGACCTGCCCTATGCCGGATATGTCTTCATAACCCAGGAAATCCGTATGGGGAAGCTCTGACGAAAGCCGCTTGTATATTCCCTTGATCTCAGTCGCACCTGATCCCTGCCAGTGTTTGCGGGCCAGTTCGCGCTGCTTTGCCATTGCCCTGTCAAACCCTTCCTGGTCAAAGCTGAAACCCTGCTCGGAAAGTATCTCCTGGGTAAGATCCAACGGGAAACCAAAGGTATCATAAAGGCGGAATATCTCTTCACCCGGTATACGGAAAGACTCCTTCTTTTTGGAGGAGTCCATTATCTCGTTGAGCAGGGATAGACCACGGTCCAGGGCATATTGAAACCTTTCCTCCTCCTGACTCGTTATATTGGTTATATAATTGAGGTTGTCCTCCAGCTCCGGATATGGGCCTTTCATAACCTCCGCTACCTTTGGGACCAGCCTGTAAAGAAAGGGTTTGTTTATATTGATGAGCTTTCCGTGACGTGCCGCCCGTCTTATTATTCGCCTGAGCACATAGCCCCTTCCTTCATTGGAGGGTAATACCCCGTCCGCAACCAGAAACGTTATGGCCCGGATATGATCACTGATAACCCTGAAGGAGATATCATGGCCGTGGTCACCTCCGTAGCCCTGATCCGTATATTCTTCTAAGGCCTTGATGATAGGAGTGAACAGGTCCGAGTCATAATTCGACTTTCCGCCCTGGATCACGGTCGCCAGCCTCTCGAGACCCATGCCCGTATCTATGCTGGGCTTCGGGAGAGGGGTCATTTTCCCGTCCTGATGCCGTTCAAACTGCATAAATACGAGGTTCCAGATTTCAAGGTATCTGTCGCAGTCACACCCTACTTTGCAGTCCGGTTTACCGCAGGAAAATTCAGGGCCCTGGTCAAAGATGATTTCAGAGCAGGGTCCGCAGGGGCCTGTGTCACCCATGGACCAGAAATTGTCCTTTTCGCCCATTCCTATAATATGGTCAGAGGGGACCCCGATCCGTTTTTTCCATATTTCGGCGGCCTCCTTATCCTCATGAAACACAGTGACCCAGAGAGGACCTTTAGGAAAACCCACCCTGTCAGTCAGAAATTCCCAGGCCATACGGATGGCTTCCTCCTTGAAATAATCCCCGAAAGAAAAGTTTCCCAGCATCTCAAAAAAGGTGTGGTGCCGGGCGGTATATCCTACATTTTCCAGGTCATTATGCTTTCCCCCGGCCCGAACACATTTCTGGCATGTGGTCGCCCGGGAATAAGGCCTTTGAACCTGTCCTGTAAAGACGTCCTTGAACTGAACCATTCCGGCATTGGTAAACAAAAGGGTTGGATCATGGCTGGGCACCAGGGAAGAGCTGGGAAGAACAGTATGTCCCTTTTCATTGAAGTAGTTTAAAAAAGCCTGACGTATGTCTTCGCCTCTCATGTCAATTCCATCATTCTATCTAAGGCCTTTTTTGCTTTGATACGAATCCGTTCAGGGACCTTAATGACAGGTTCCAGGATTTCAAGCGACTTGGCCAGTCTTTCCAGTGTTATCAATTTCATATGTTCACATAACATCTTATCGGAAACCGGAAAGAAATTAAACCCGGGGAATTCCTGCTCAAGGGGATATAGCATTCCTATCTCGGTGCCCACAATGAAGTCCTTTGCGCCTGATTCTCTGACGTATTTGGACATGCCTGATGTGCTGGAGACAAAATCAGCCATTTCCAAAACTTCCGGTTTGCACTCGGGGTGGGCCATAAACCGGGCTTTTGGATATTTGGATTTTGCCTTGATCACGTCCCGCTTTGTCAGGAGATTATGAGCATTACAATATACGTCCGTTAAAAAGATCCTTTTCTCCGTGTGAAGGCTCACATAATGGCCGAGATTGCGATCAGGCACAAAAATGACCTCATCATATTCTCTCAGAGAATTGACAACCTGGATGGCATTTGCTGAGGTGCAGCAAATGTCGCTTTCAGCCTTTACCTGGGCGCTTGAATTCACATAGCAGACAACAGCCGCGTTCGGATGTTTCATCTTCATTTCCCTCAAGGTCTCAACGCTCAAATCATCGGCCAGTGAACAGCCCGCCTCCGGGGCAGGGAGCACGACCTTTTTTTCAGGGCAAATTATGGAGGCGCTTTCAGCCATGAAAAGGACCCCGCAAAAACAAATTACATCCGAATCAGAGGCAGCGGCAATCCTGCAAAGACCAAGAGAATCACCAAGATAATCACCGATATCCTGGATCTCGGGCCTCTGGTAATTATGCACCAATATGGTTGCATTCCGTAATTTTTTCAGGTGTTTGATTTTTTCCACAAGTTTAATATCTTTTTCCTGTAAGTGGGTTCTGGTTTCAATTGTCATCATTCTTTTAATCCCGCTATTAATTGATCCTGTTGAATCCGATAATCAGACTGTTTCGTCTGTTTATCAGGGCTGTTTATAAATCATTTTCTTCATTACATCGTAATATAATTATCATTATGAAGCAAATATGCAACTATAAACTAATTTAATTGACTATTTGATTAAAAGATTATTTTTGATCCAAGGCCTTGCAATGCAGGTCTAATTTGTTGCCGCTAAGGAAATGTTATCCTAAAATTGCTATCTTGGAAGCTTAATATCTATTATAAATTAAGTGGTTAATCAAATCAATAAAAGGTATTTGGGAGCAACAATATAAAGTCCATCAATCAACTTGCAGTCTTTTGCTTTTGACACTTTATTTACCTTATGATATGTTAAATTTAACTTTGGGTCTTGATTATCAAGAGATTTTAATGGTGTCAGGGAGCGGATCTTAATTTTTAATACTTAAAGTTTCCTCGATTATCAAGATGTAAAAATGAAAATCTTAAACTTGGTTAATAGATCTAAGTTTAAATATGAGGTCGTTATTTGAAAATTAAATGAATGATTAATATAATTCTAAATAATGATGATATAAGAAAAATTGAAACATTCTTTCTGGAACGGTTTCCTTTCACTTTACTTCACACCCTGATAATGGTAATCTGCGAAATATAATTTAAATCAATACATTAATATATAATTTTTAAATAACCAGTTCATTCAGTCGACCTTTCGGGCTTGATTCCGGGTTTTAATTCCGCATTCCTCCTTTGGCCCTCAAGGCGCCTGATGATTAGTGTTATGTTCTCCGATTCATCAATATTGGCTATAAATTCAAAAAGGCGCCTGTTTTATAGAATGGGCCGAGTACAAAGGGGCTGAGACAAATAACACTCATAATTAATTTGTCCACTACACCTTTTGTACGTAGAAATGGAGAGGGGTTATGAGAATAGTGCAATCCCGGTTTTTGAGACTCGTAGTGAGCTGTATTTTGAGTATTTTTTTCACGTTGGCTTGTTCTAGTGACGTCCTTGGTAATGATACCTGTTACATCACAAATATTGACACGTTTCTCGAACAATGTCCTACATTAGATCCTGCAATCAGCCAGATACTTAGCGATTTCACCATCAAAAAGGATGGAGTTGAAATCACGGATTTCCCTTGTGCTGAACCGATCTCGTCACTTCCGATTGCACAATATACAGACGAGCTTATTCTGCTCCAATGTTTACGAACAATTTACTATATGGACAAGGGAAGAACCGGTCATCTGCCATGGACTTCATTGTCGCTTTATGACTGGTTAAAAAGCAAAGTCGGCGGGTTCAATATTAGTTCCACCGCAATATTTAATGGTTGCTGCGGCGTCTGGCCGGACGGAAAGACATATATCACCTTGACAACCTCGGACGATTTCAATCGAGAACATGACCGGACTTGGCTCGGCATAGCCGGAAACATTGGACTGATCATGCATGAGGCCCGACATATTGACGGTTTCCCACACGTAAGTTGTTGTCCTTTAGGTAGCGAAGCTTGTGATCAGCGTTACGATACGACAAACCTATCACCGTACGGCATTCAATACTGGTTGGAGAAAAGCTGGATAGATGGTACATTGCATACTGGCTTTACTTGTCTATCGTCTACACGGATTAATGAAATCAAAAATTGGCTGAGAAGCGCGGCCAATTCCAGGCTGAACAGATTTTGCGAAGATGCGCCGCCTGAGCTAAACGACACGAACAACCCTTTGCCACCCTGTGACACAAGTTGCGCACCCAAGCCGGGCTTCCTCATTGATCCGCCTGTTACGGTGTTGTTTTATGGTCAGGTTGAGCAGGGCTTTGACTTTACCAAAGCCGTACAGGTACGTAACACAGGCGAAGCCGAGCTAACGTTCACCGCTTCTCTTGACAGTGCTGCACCGTTCATATTAAGCGAGACCGATTTCGCTGTAGCACCGGGGGAAGCAGTTCAGATCGCCATCACCTTCAGAGCGACCGAGCCGTTGGATAGTTACACGGGCACGTTGACTATCAGTGATATTAATGACATAAGTATAAGCTCTGATGAGAGTATCACTTTGCTCGGTGAAATTGTTGCGGCGAAATCACTCGATGTCGCCCTCGTAATGGACCGGTCAGGCAGTATGAGCGAGCTTGCCGGTGAGAGGAAAAAGAGCGAGGCAGAGAGACGCGCTGGTCGCCTTTTCGTTCGCCTACTACGACCGGACAACCAAGATCGCGTCGCTCTAGTTCGTTTTAATACTGAAAGCAGCTCCTTTCAAACGATTATCCGAGTTGAATCAACCAACCAGGAAAGCATCGAGCAAAAAATCAATACAACGAACCTTGCCCCGAGCGGTCGCACCTCAATCGCCGCAGGTCTGTTGGAAGGGCTGAATCAACTTATCGCCAGTACTGCGGAAAAAAAGGCCGTAATTGTGCTCACCGACGGAAAGGAAAACGAGCCAGCATTAGTGGGCGGTGACGAGATTTGGGTGGAAGAAGTGAGCGTACCTGCCGATGTTGCGGTGTACGCCGTTGGCTTGGGCCGCGAAGATAACATTGACAAGGGTATCCTTTCGCAGGTTGCTACGGAAAGCGGTGGAACCTACGATGCCACTGGTGACCTAGACGGACTAGACTACTTCGCACTGGAAAAATTCTATATCCAGGCGGCTATGTTGTTGAGCAGTAGTGAGATGCTAGTCGATCCACTGTACACGGTGTTACCAGGTACTCAAAATGTACACAATATCTACATAGTCGAGGCCGATTTTTCGCTGACGCTAGTTCTTCTGTATAAAGACCATCCGCTTGCGTGGGTGCTTGAAAGCCCCACGGGCGAGCGCTTTCCTGCATCGATACCCCCCACCGGTTTTCAGCAAAGACTAATTGAACGTGATCAATCGGCTATTTTGCGTCTGCGTTTTGCGACCAATGCCCCCCAGCTTTATTGTGGTATTTGGCGACTGGTAGTCACGGGGACACAAAGCAACACCCGTACGTACCCAAAAACGGACACGGGGATTATTTCGTCAGCAGAAAAACCCCAGTTAGCGGGCTATAGTTTTGCCGTTGGCGCCGGCTCAAATCTGCGTTTGCAACCACAGATCTCTCCTAAGAGGCTAGTCATCGGCGAACCGATTGTGCTTAGAGCGGATTTGCTTGAACGCGGGGTACCGGTTGCTGACGCTGAGGTCATTGTTACCGTGGTGAATCCCGCTCGTGAGCAACAAGAACTCCGTCTTTTCGACGATGGAATGCATGATGATGGAAGTAAAAGAGACGGCCACTACGCTGCGAAGTTCATAAACACGGCGCAGGCAGGTAGCTACGCATTTCGCTATCGTGTTTTTGGGAAGGCGTCGAGTGGCGATAGGATAGTGCGCGAACGTAGTATGAGCAAGTATGTCTTTGGAAGTGATGACGTAAGCTTGCGAGCCAACCAACGCAGCAAGTATTGCCGTATCGCTGCATTGTCATGGACTAAGGCGCTGGTTGCTCTTTTACTCGTAATCGCGGTCCTGCTCATCTTCATCACCATTCTCATGTTGCGTCAGCGATATAGTAGAAGTTAATGGCTTTATATGGATCAGTTGATGAAATTAGGGTTACAAAAAGAGAGGTGGCTAATTGATAGCTATGCATCTTATTGTCGTTTGTCAGGCCTTTTCTTTGTAGCTGCCACAT
The DNA here is from genome assembly GCA_049472335.1 of bacterium. Lineage (GTDB taxonomy): Bacteria > SZUA-182 > SZUA-182 > DTGQ01 > JAFGSM01 > JBLIRM01. Next base: position 26,777 of record JBLIRO010000068.1, read on the forward strand.
AACAAATTGCATTAAGACGGATTGCAATTCCGCTGCGCTCCATTGCAACCGCTTATGCAAAGCGTTGGACTGGCCCGCTGTCGCGGGGGAAGCGAAATGGCACAGGCCGGATATAACGCAAACATAAAGACCTATCCATGAAAAATCAGATGCGGCCCACCCTTCAACATATCCTTCTTGCAGGGTATGAAGCATTTGAGCGTACCCACCCACTTCCCGGATATGTAAGGCGTGCAGCCCGTGCC
>JBLIRO010000069.1:0-25718 GCA_049472335.1 bacterium
ATATTAGTGCCCCGGTTTTTATGGGAAAGATTTTAACTTGTGATTGTCTTTTTTGTCAACATAATTATGTGATTTATTTCATTCTGAATCCATTACGTTTATTTAGATGGTCTATTTTGGCTAATTTTATCTTTGAGTTGAAGGCGGGTATTAAAAATATGAAGGAAGCTGCATATAAACAGTAATTATGAAAAAAAAATCATATTAAGTAATTTTTTGCACAAAAAAAACTTTTTTAAAAAAGAAACATTTGAGTATGGGATACATTATTTATTGGACGCCTTGGAACATATCTTGCTTATGAATAGTCTTATGTAAGCATAGTGCTATATAAAGTAAGTTATATGACGGGGGGGGATAATGGCCTGTCTGCAAAGATGTAGACCTGTCTTAAAAGGCCTCTTTTGGATTTGTCTGATGTCCATTTTTTTTCAAAGCATCATGGGAAACAGCTTTGTCTGGGGATGGGTAAATTCAAGCATGATGTCTACTCCGATCCCTCCTGCCTTTCAGGAGGTCCTGGTGCAGTATCGCCCGGAGGCCACCTTTTCTGATATTGCTAACACGTATAAAAATTTAGGCTTAAATGAGGTGTCATATAGTCCTTACAATGGCTTCAGAACGGTGAGGGTTTCTGCCAATATCTCTTTAGACGCGGTTACAGCCAACTTGAACTTAAATCCGGTTGTGGCCTACGCGGAACCAAATTATCTGCGTGTGGTTCATTTTTCACCCAATGACCCCCTTTATAAATATCAATGGCACCTGAACAATCCAATGATGCAAAAGGCCTGGGATCTGTCCATTGGCTCCAATGTTATCGTTGCAATTCTGGATTCCGGGGTAGCTTATCGTACAGGAGGAGGATATGTACAAGCGCCTGATCTGGCTGACACCATTTTTATACCCGGATATGATTTTATCAATGATGATTCCTACCCGGATGATGATAACCGGCACGGGACTCATATTGCAGGAACCATAGCGCAAAGCACAAACAATCTTTTCGGAGGCGCCGGTGTGGCACCTGGATGTACCATTATGCCCGTGAAGGTCCTGGATGAAACGGGCTATGGTGATGTGGCTTCCATTGTGGATGGGATCTATTATGCAGTCAATAATGGTGCTCAGATTATAAATATGAGCCTTGGGGGTAATCGGCCTCCAGGTAAAGGCGCAAGCAAAAAATCTGCTGCCGAGGAAGAAGCAATCAATTATGCGGTTTCTCAGGGGGTGACAGTAATTTGTTCTGCGGGAAATGAGGCATCAGACCTGCCAAGCTATCCTGCCTCCTATGATGCCACCATAAGTGTCTCGGCAACAACATATGACCTCTCTTTTGCCTCATCATATTCCAACTTCGGTCCTACTATTGATATATGTGCCCCGGGAGGAAACCTTGATGAGGACCTTAATGAGGATGGTAATCCGGATGGGATTTATCAGCAGACACATGATGGAATAGATTATAAAAGTTTTGATTATTATTTTGCTGAAGGCACCTCAAGTGCTTCAGCATTTGTCTCAGGGGTGGCCGCCTTGATTCTGGCGTATGCAAACCATCCTATTACGCCGGCCGAAATGAGGGAAATCCTTCATAGTACTGCTATCGATTTGGGTGATCCAGGATGGGATCAGTTTTATGGCTGGGGGCTTGTCAATCCCCTGGAAGCTTTACAGGCTGCTGTAATACCTAGTATTGAGGGTTACTTTTTACCATTCACAAGCAAGCCGTTAATCAATCAACCGATTGGCTTGATTAATAATTCTTCACAGATTTCTGCGGATGCCATAAACAGGGCTTCTTTTCAGGCAAACGCCAGCTTTGTTACATCTGGTCAAAGGACAGTAACGAATAACCAACCGCTTTTTCTACAAAACATTTTACCATATCAAAGTCAAATTAATCTTTGGCCGGTGACAAATGCGATTATAAATCCTTTGGTTAATGGTCTGTTTTTAAATCCTTATAGCCTTTGGCCTTATCCTTTAACTAATTATACCTATCCAGTTATTCAGACTTCTTTTACGAACAATCTGTATACAGGGGGGGCATTTGGCGGATATAAAACTGAAACAACAGGGAATATTGTCTCTGCTTCAGGCTTGACCTATCCATCTTCAATAAGGGGCTTTAGCTCCCTAAATCCCCCCTATGTCCTCTGGCCTTTATACTTATTTTTCTGAATAATATCCGGTTAACCAAATTTAATTTCAATATGTTTTAGTCTCGTTAAGCTGTAGAATAAACATAAAAGGTTATAAGGCTAAAATTAGAATTGCTGTAAATAAATAGGTTGGATAAAGACAATATTGGTATTTCAAGGATAATACGGCGCAGGAATAAAACTTCCGGCAGATTCAGAGGCGGAGGTGCTGCCTGAAACATTCAATCCCAGATATGAATATGCAGGATTGTTAGTGTAGTCTATCCTTGTGGGATAAACTGGTAGTTGATCATAAGATTGTATTAGATTATTAGTAACTGAATAGGGTAAACCTGTTTGAGCATTAATATATAAGGGGATGGACTGTAGAAGGCCGAATGCGAGGCCTGGGTTTATGGGGGTTGAATAAAACTGAGAGGCCAGCCTTGCAGGGGAAAAACCAGAAGGATATACAAGAGGGAGAATCCCATTAGGTATATTAGCAGGAATTGTGGGGGAAAAAACGGTCATCGGCAGAAGCGGCCCCAGGCCAAGAGGCGCGCTCACAAAATTAATAGGGATCTGGGGTGTCTGGCTCTGCTGGGACTGTTGCCCAGGGCTTAAACATACATATCCTTCTTCTATTTCTTCGTTCTCAAGCTCGATTAATTTATGATATTCACAGCTTACAGACGTAAAACTTGTCAATCCGTAGTCCTGGATATTATCCCTCTCATCCATAAAACTTACAAGATATGTAGTCTCTATGACTTCACCCTCATCTTCTGAAAAAGCCGTTACAGAACCAATACAGAATTCTTCTCCCCTTATTTCCAGTTTCGAGATAAAAGCAAAATCCCTTTCAAACCCTGCAAGCAGATCCTCCAGCGAATTCAGCTCCCATTTATGCCATTTTCCATCTAATTTTTCACTTCCCATATGAATGATTATCCGGGCACTCTGAGCTGTAAACGAAGTCTCCCCATTCTCAGGGATTAACTCAAGACGGAAGATTTGACCATTTTTAGTGATAATTTGCAAATTAATGCTAACAGGTGAGCTTGTTTTTATATAAAATGAGACATTTTCCTGGTTGACATGGTCAGGCGGAAACTCCCTTCCGATTATAATCGGGCTTATTTGTTGACTTGTTGTGCCGGCAGCGGGTATATAAGGGAAGATTGCACCTGGAAAGGATAAGCCGGAAAAAGCGGGTAAAACCGGAATATTGGGAAGCTGTGAGCAAACTGTTTCCGCTAAAATTGTAAAAATGAAAAATAAAATCAAGATAATCATCGTAAAAAGGTGGGAATTTCGTATAAAGATAGCCTTAAATATACTCATAGTTCCCCCCATTTTTTTAACATCTCTGTTTTTTTATTGCTCCTGTTTTATATATGCAAGAATCGTTCTATCCCTCCCAATTTCTAATGCCTATTTAACTGCTAAAGATATTATAAAGATTTAAATAAAAAGACCTGTTAATCCCCCCAATAATCCAATGGGGCCACCGTAATAAGTGCTGAGACCGCCATAGAGCCCTCCATATAGCCCAAGAAGACCACCATAGGCTCCCATGCCACCGTAGAGCCCTCCGTAATATCCCATGCCACCGTAGAGCCCTCCATAATATCCACCTCCATAATATCCACCTCCGTAATATCCACCTCCGTAATATCCACCTCCGTAATATCCACCCCCGTAATATCCACCCCCGTAATATCCACCTCCGTAATATCCACCTCCGTAGTAACTGCTTCCGTAATATCCGCTGCCATAATAACCGCTTCCGTAATATCCTCCATATAATGAACTCCCATAATACCCTCCATAGGGATACATATAATAATAAGGAGTCTCTTCCGTATCATTTGGATCTTCTTCAGTGGTTTCCGGTATATATTTGGCTTTTAGATATCCTATAAATGAAGAATCATAATCAATACTAAATTGATCCATACTCGAGGTGGATTTCCATCCCCTTTCAGTCAGTCCTTCACTAGAATCATTGAAATTGTCTATGGTAATTTTGATCTGGCTGCCATCGTTCAGCTCTCGGTATGCAATTATATAGTAAAGATCAAACCGCTCACCTACTATTTCAACTTTTTCAATTGCTCTAAGTTCTGAAATGAGAAAATTTTCAAGATCCAGGTTTATATCTCTATCAATTATATGAATATTACTATCTATTAAAGCAGCGTCCAGACCTATGTGTATATTTCCGGATTCATATTGCGTAGGTTCCAAACTCGTTGGTGCATAATAGATCCAAAGGGTTGTATTATCCTCCATAAGAAGCTTGAAACCCAGGCGAAAGGTTTTATAGGGTATTATCTTGACCATGACATTGTTGTATATTTCATTTGGATCATGGGTATATCCTTTATCGGGGTCAGGGTCAAGTATGAAGTCTGTCTCTTTAGTTATGGAAATTTGATTATTTGAAGATCGTGCTGTTTCAAAAAGGAGAACTAGACAAATGACAAAAATTCCTGTTAAATAAATAAAAAAAGCAACCCTTTTTTGTTTTAGATTTCTCATATAACCTTCTCCTTAACCAATTAAGTGATTTGTCAAATTTATATTATTTAGTCTTTGTAATATAGCATCAATTTTTCCCGTTGTTTTAGACTTTTTACTTGTATCAAGTATAGTCAGATAAAAATAGATGATTAGGTGTTTGTTTATGTTCTTAATGATTTTAAATCTTTTGATTACAACCAGGAATTGATCTGTTTTTTTAGTGAATATTATATTTTCGTATTTATATAATAAATATACCATAAAGATTCAAAAAAGACAATTTAGATAAGGGCTTATCCTTTACTGCTTCAGGTAAGATAAAAGTCTGTTTTTATTTCAATAAGAAAAAAAGGACGTTTTGCAGGGCATTGTTTTTTCGCCCATTCAATTAAGGGCCAGGCTTTGTAACATTAGGATTTTGTTCGGCAACCTCAGGATTTTGCATTTCATTTCCCTGTTTAGACATTTCTTCTTCGGAAGGCTGTTTTTCAATTTCCTCTTCAGGAGGAGGCGCCTCGACCTTTACTTCCTGCCAGGGCTTATTAAGCTTGTCTATGGAGAATTTACCTACAGAATAGATTATATCACGGTCAAACAGTTTGGTATAGTATTCATCTGTTTTTTCGTCTTCTTTCCCAATAAGAAGTGTCTTGGATGTTTCATCAGCCATAATTAGGTTTATAGTTAAAAATGGAACATCAAGGCCGAATTCCTCAAGTTTCTGGTCAGGTTTCAGCCTCTGGACCTTGGTTGCCCGAAGATTGAACACTGTCTGGGTAATATCCTTTTCCATATTTTCTTTTATGTCCGATTCCTCGGGTGAATCAAGGCGCCACTTCTCTTCTTCATGATCATGTAAGAGGCTGAAAGGTCCATCCGCACGATTAAACTCGATACGGTCCACGTCCTGTTCCTGGACGATTATTATAAATTTATCCAGCCATGTATCTGCAGGTTTATCAAATCGGGACCTTAGGTGAAATCCTTTATACAGGATTACTTCATCACTGTCCGCCTTTCTAAAATAGGTACTCATGAAATCGGGTCCATTTTTCCCTATATAGAAATGCGCTAATGTTTTATCTTCTTCTCCCTTTATCTCAACCTCAAATCCCTTATTGGGATCAACCTGATAAATCTCCTGTTTGGATGGATTTTTAGATACTATGTTGTCTCTCTTTAGCTCGGAAACAATCTGAAGCGCCTGTTTTATTTGTTCATTATCCGCAGGAAGATTGTCTTCTTCTATTACTACCCATTGGCCTTCCTCTTTAGATAAAGTCAATTGATTTGTCTCACCTTTTACACTTATAGTTGTTGCCTTCTCTGAATCAAACTCTGAAAAAAGGGCTATTTCCTCTGATGACTTTTTTGCGGGCCTATTTAGAAAATAGGCTATCCCTATTAGTATACATAAGATAATTATGAGGATGATCGTTTTTTTATAGCTCATAAGAAGCGAACCTCTTTCTTCTCCTTAATATGAACTTTATTAAACCAAAGAGAATTACCAGGACAGATACTCCAAAAATGTTTATATAACGTATTAATGCCTTTTTTTCATCGGAGAGTTCCGGTAAAGGTCTTTCTGTCTTTTCTCTTGTTCTTATGCCGATCAGTGCATCACCCATTGTCAACCAGTCAACTATATTTAGAAAAAATGCCGCGTTTTCCGGAAAGCGGCCGAGGAAATCATCCTGAATAAAACGGGAGTTCCCTACAACTACAATATGTGTTTCTTGTGCGGATTTCGTGAGTTTTTCTTCGTCTTTTTTAGGCGCTTCCCTGTTAGCATAGAAGCTTTCAAAAAAACCGGATACCATGACTGCCAGGGGAATTTGCTGAAAATCGGTGGATTTAAAATTAAAGCGCTGCTGGGGATTTAAATCAAATCTTCCTTTTTGTGTCCAGCCATGGGGAGTAGTTTTAGCCAGAATGGTTTTTTGCAGGCCTTTTTCTTCGATAACCTTGTCCTGAACCTCTACCGAACTGGTCCAAGGTAATGTAATACTTTCCAGCTTGCTGACCATTGGATTTGATTCGTCAAAGCCCTCTTTTGTCACTTTTGGCCAGAATGGATAGGGAACCTGAAAATGAAAGAATCCTCCGCTAAAAGCCGCCATGGAGCTGGATCTGTCTAATACCAGGTCAGGCTCGAGCTTGACTCCATAATATGCCAGCATATCATTGATATTCGTGGTTACCTTTTCCGCGGCCAACTGTCTTCCCTCCTGCAAATTAACCATGTCCACAAGAAATATCCCATTGCCGCCCCGCATGAGATATTGATCCAAAAGATATTTTTCAGTGTCAGTAATCTTTTCAGGTCCCAATATCACTAATGTGTCTATATTTTCAAGAACCGATTTCCCCTGGCTCAGGTTTATATTCTGAACTTCGTATTGTTTTTGGAGGGCCATCTGAATCCTTGAGTGAATATCTTGCTGTGACCTCCCTATATTTTTCTTCCATGACACGAACCCAATCACTTCGGGTTCCTTTTTGGTCACTTTAAGGATGGCGGACGTCAGGTCATACTCCAGGTTCCTTACATCCTGAATCACCGGGATAACCTCTTTACGATCCTCAAACATGATACTCATGCCCAGATATACATTCACGACCTCTACCTTGTCCTTTTGGAATATATTGGCCTGTACCTTCGGTATTCCTACAAACTGCATCCTTTGACTCAATTCCGGATCATCTTCAGGATCAATAAACTCCACCGATAAATTTGCCCTTGCATAGGCAGAATATTCATCAAGTATATCTCTTACTTGATCTTTCAGAATGACTAGATGAGAAGGCAATTCTTTGCTGAAATAGGCCTTTATGCTGACAACATCATCCAGTCCCTTTAGAACATCTTTTGTGGCTTTTGAAATGCTGTATATACGGTTTTCCGTAAGGTCCACACGTCTAAACGCGGACCGGGAGATATAATTGATGGCTGCCAGGATGGCAAGTACAACCAAGACATAAATAAAAAGATGGGTTCCGTATCCAATCTTTTTCATACCCACGGTCTTAACTCCATTTTCTGCTTTCTAAAGAACGGATGTTTAAAAAGATAAAGAATCCAATAACAGAAAGATAATATATAATATCCCTTGTATCTATTACACCTCTGCCAATGCTTTCAAAGTGAGTGCCTAGGCCCAGATAAGAAAAGAGAGAGGCAAAACGTGCCGGCACTGCCATTATCACAAAGTTTTCACCAACGATAAACAAGCCAAAACAGAAGGCAATACCCAGTATGAATGCAACTATCTGATTTTCGCTCAGACTGGAGGCGAAAAGGCCTATGGCCAGGTAGGCTCCTCCCATTAACAAGGCCCCCAGATATCCCCCGATTATAGGCCCAAGATCTGTTTCTCCGAGTATGATAAGGGTGATCGGAAGAGAAATGCTCAACAGGATGGTAAGAGTGAGAAACAGGTAAGCCGCCAGATATTTACCAATGATTACCTCATAATCATTAACCGGTAAGGTCATTAGAACTTCTATTGTTCCCAGCTTTTTTTCCTCTGCCCAAAGTCTCATTGTAACTGCGGGTACAAAGAAAAGGAAAATCCAGGGCAGGAGAGTGAAGTATCCTCGCATTACGGTTTGGCCTACAAGGAAGAAGCCTTTAAAGAATATCCACATACTTAAAATCAAAAACGCAGTGATGAATATATAAGCAATGGGTGAATCAAAATACGCGCGGAATTCTTTTTTAAAGATAGCTATTATATTCCTCATTCATCCGTTTCCTGACAGGTTAGTTGTTTGAATACATCCTCCAGAGTGATTGTATGCGCCCACATTTCAGTAAGGGACCATCCGTTTTCCACCACACACCTGAAGAGGGATTCTCTGATATCCTTTCCCTTATCCGATTTGATTTCAATTTTATGAATGTTCTTATCGTCGGGCTGATCCGATTCTACTTCCTCTTGAGTAACAACATCAATAACATGTTCCATTTTTCCTATTTTTTCGAGGATATCAGCGAGAGGGCCTCGTATACTCATGAATACCGTTTCCTGCCCTTTAGCCCTTTCTGCAAGTTCACGCGGCGTCCCTGCCTCCACTAGTTTACCCTTGTTAATGATTATTATTCTTCCGCAAGTAGCCTGGACTTCGGGCAGTATATGTGAGCAAAGTATGACCGTTTTTTCCTTTCCGATCTCCTTTATAAGATCCCTTATTTCGATAATCTGGATAGGATCCAAACCTGTAGTTGGCTCATCTAATATGAGGATATCTGGATTATGCATAAGGGTTTGCGCCAGACCAACCCGCTGGCGATATCCCTTGGAGAGCTGTCCGATGATTTTATGGGCCTCCTTTTGAAGACCGCATACCTGGATCATTTCTTTTATTCTGTTTGACTTTTTATTGGTCGGGATATTACGTATGGTTGCGATAAATTTAAGGTAGTCAATAACACCCATATCCAGATAAAGAGGGGCGCTTTCGGGAAGATAACCAACCCTTTTTCTTACCTCGATCGAATCCTTAAATGTGTCATAACCTGCAAGCGTTGCCGTTCCGGAATCAGCGGGTATATAGCAGGTCAGGATACGCATAGTTGTAGTCTTTCCGGCGCCGTTTGGACCGAGAAATCCTAGTATCTCACCCTTCTGGACCTCAAAGCTTATCCCGGCAACAGCAGGATTGGGCCCAAAACTTTTTTTCAAATCTTTAACTTCTATCATAACAGTTCAAATAATGTCCCTATTGATTGACTAAAATTATAACCGGCAATTACAATCAAGATATTTTTTATGTAAAGGATTAAGCCTTTTTAAAACCGAAAATTGCACAAAGTCCTTAACTTAAAATATTCATTATTAATGAATATAATCCGAATAAAATATAATATCTATCTCGATAAACATCATTTTCGAGATAAACATTATAAAAAAAAATTTTTATTGTCAAGAGGTAGAAGAAAATTTTTTAATAAAAATGATGAATTCGTAAAAATGTCATTGAAGGAGTCATTGGCTTTTTTTGCTAAAGGCCCTTAGTGAAGCAAGCTTTTAGGTACTTCAAAAAAGGCCCGGAAACTCCGAAATGACTTTTTACGAATCCATCAAAAATAGAACCGTCCCCTTTTTCCTTTTTTTTTCCTTTTTTTAGGGCGCGATAGCCATAAACAGGAGGTGCTCCCCACGGTTTATAAGAAGCAGAACCGTCCCCTTCTTTGATGCCTTGACCGCCTTTTTAAAGTCTTCAGTGTCCATTATCTTTTTCCGGTTTACTTCCAGGATTACATCTCCCCTCTGAACACCTGCCTTGTCTGCAGGGCTGTTCTGTTTGACATCGGTTACAAGTACACCTTCCGTGTTGGTAAGATCAAAATGTTTGGCCAACTCCGGAGAGATGTCCTGTAAAGTCATGCCGAGCTCGGATTCTTCTTTTGCTGCTAAGCTCCCCTTTCCGCTTTCTTCAAACTCACCGAGTTTAACCGTAATTTTCATATTTTCGCCGTCTCTTATAAGTTCCATTTCAACCTTGGTGCCAGGTCTTGTCAGACCGGCATATCGGGAGAGGTCGGTGTATTCCCTGATCTCTTTACCCTTAAAGCTCATTATAACGTCTCCGCTTTTAACACCCGCCTTCTCTGCGGGTCCACCTTCAACAACCTCAGCTACCAGCGCCCCTTTATTCTCTTTTAAACCAAATGATTTGGCTAAATTAGGTGTGACTCTTTGTATCATTAATCCAATCCATCCACGTTTAATTTTGCCTTCGGTTTTTAAATCCTCCAAGACATCCTTGACCATATTGATTGGGATGGCGAAGCCTATTCCCTGCCCTTCGGCTACTATGGCGCTATTAATTCCTACGACTTCCCCCTTTATGTTAAACAAAGGCCCTCCGCTGTTTCCGGGATTGATGGACGCGTCAGTCTGTATAAAGGAGTTGTAAGGACCTTGTCCGATAGCCCTCCACTTGGCGCTAACAATCCCGGCAGTAACTGTGTGTTCAAGACCAAAGGGATTACCGATGGCGACAACCCATTCCCCGATCTGAAGGACATCCGAATCTCCAAGTGTGGCAATAGGCAGGTCCTCCTTTGCGTCGATCTTGAGCAGGGCCACATCCATATCTTCGTCACTTCCTATTATTTTTGCGGTATATTCATTTTCATCGGACAGGGTAACAAGAATATCTTCGGCGTCTTTTACCACATGGTTATTTGTTAATATGTAGCCGTCTTTATCAATGATGAATCCCGACCCAAGACTCTTTTGCTTGAGATCACCCTTTGGAATGTTAAAGAATTTGTCGAAAAAGTCATCTCCAAAGAAGTCACGAAACGGATCCTTGAAGGGTGCATGGAAATTTTGGAAGCCCTTCACAACCTGTGTGGAGCTGATATATACGACAGTCTGGTTTAATCTCTTTGCGATCTCAACAAATGTATTAGGTGAAATAATCTGAACATTCGACGGATTCTCTTCCTGGACATCAGATTCAGGGTTGCCCGCAACGGTTTGAGGTGTAAAGTTAATTCTCGAAGCGATGATGAGACCGCCAATGAAACAGGATAGACAAAGGATAATAAATAAAGGTATCCAGCGTCTTTTAAAGCCCATTTTATCCTCCTTTTAGTTATATTTCCATTAAATAGAACTAATTCCGGCAATTCTGATTTAAACTTGTATTTTAAAATTATATAAGGATCAGGGGATAGATTACAAATATGAAATTATAATTTATAAATTATAACCAGTTAGGGAGAGATTGTAAACCTTTTTCAAATTATTTCTCAACCAGTAATTTCCAAAATATTTTTTCAAGAATTTTGTACAAAATCAAGCAGTGGAAAAATACATTTTGGATTTTTCAGTCTCTGGAGAGCACTCTCTTCGATTTGGCGAATCCTTTCACGTGTCAGATGGAAGTATCTTCCGATCTCTTCCAGGGTTTTTTCCTTATTGGTGCCTATGCCAAAACGCATTTCAATGATCTTTTTTTCTCTTTCTGAAAGTGTATCAAGGATATTTTGAATCTCTTCCGTGAGACTTTGTTTAATAACAAAATCTACGGGAGATGATCCTCTTTTGTCTTCAATATAATCGGATATGCTGGAGTTACCAAATTCGTCTATGGGTGTTTCGACTGATATAGGTATCTTGATGACACTTAAAAGCTCCCTGACCTTTTCAATGCTCACTCCCATTTCCACGGCAATGTCTTTTAAGCTGGGTTCTTTCTTCATGTCCTGAATAAGTCGTTGGTGGGCTTTTAACATTGATTTAATTGCATCGAGGGTATGAACGGGGATACGGATGATCCGCGCTTTATCCGCAAGTGCCCGTGTTATGGCCTGTCTGATCCACCAAATGGCATATGTGCTGAATTTACATCCACGGTTATAATCATATTTTTCTACTGCTTTTATTAAGCCGATATTCCCTTCCTGTACCAAATCCATAAACGGCAGGCCACAATTGGTATATTTTTTAGCGATACTAACAACAAGGCGAAGATTTGCCTCAATAAGCTCGGCTTTTGCCCTTTCATCCCCTTTAGCTATTCTCCTGCCAAGGTCCTCTTCCTGGTCCCTGCTGAGTAAGGAGACTTTGCCTATTTCTCTCAGGTAAAGTTTTATCTGGTGGTCCGTCTCAATATTTTCGGTTTCCTCAGTGTCATTTTCTAAATCGTCACCAGTGTAATCAATTAAATCTTCTTCATTCTCATCTGATGTATCTTCTATATCATTATCTATAGAATACATGGCTTTTCAGAATACCTCCTTAACCTCTCTCTCTTTAACCTCTGTATTTTGGTATGTATACCAAATTCTTTGCAAAACTGTAAAATGCGTCAAAATGGCGAGTATCCACAGACAGACATTAATCTGAAGAGTTAAGGCGCCAATGGCAAGCACAATAACCCTTTCAGGCCTTTCCATGATTCCAACATCACATTTTGAAATGATGGATTCCACCCTCGCCTTAGTATAGCTCACCATCACAAAACCGATCATTGTGATGAAGGTTAGCACCAGATAAGCTAGTGCAAATTTTTGCGCATATAGTATCCCAAGTCCACTAAGGATAAACATGTCTGAATAACGATCGGATGTTGAATCGATAAACGCTCCAAATGAAGAGGTCCGGCCATTTATCCTCGCATGAACCCCGTCTAATATGTCAAATAGCCCGGCAAGTAGAATAAAAATCCCACCAATACGAATAAAATCAAATGCAAAAAGAATGCCCGTTATTAGGCTTAAAAACAAGCCAATGAGCGATAGTATTGTAGGGATTGACTTATTGTCCGGAAGGGGCATTATGAGGTATTTAAAAAGAGGATCGATCTTACCCTTAAAATATTGGCTTAACATAAAAAAAGCCTTTTTTTTTAAAAAAATTGATTTTAAAAATTTATTGATTGTGATCTTTTTTTAATTTACATATGCAAACTGTTTCATATTTAAGAAATAAGATTTCAGAATGTACATTTCCAAAAAATATAAAGAGATGAGAATTTTTCTATACTTATGGATTTTCCCTAGAGAGGGCAAGAAATTTCATCCTAAGATTATAGAGCAATTCATCCATTAGTCTGTCTTCATCTTCGGTGCGGTTTCCCTCGGTTTTTTCCTTTAGCATGGCTATAAGATCAATAGTTTGCTTAGCCAGAGGCAGATTAATATTTTTTTGATTTGTGGTTGGATCGGGTATTTCTCCCAGATGGATAAAAACAGATGTGCTAAGTGACATGATAAAAGAAGGGAAATCCACTTCTGGAAGAGGAATCTCTTCAGAAACCTTCTCCCCCGGCTTTTCTCTTTCTCTTGGCTTTTCCTTTTCGGTCCCTTCTTTTAGAGATGATTTGGCATCTTTGGAAGTTTCAGTTTCATCAGCTTTATCTCCAGATCTCTCTTTTGTCTTTTTTGCCCCGATCCTTCGGTCGATAATAGTAAAACCGGGTCCCTCAATGATATCATCCTTCTCGCTCATTCTTGCCCTCTTCTTTGATTCTGGTAATTTTATTTTAATAATCCCGTCATTCTTAATTATAACTTAGTTTTATTGTTTTTCAAGCCTTATATATCTCTCCCTGAGAAAACAAAAGCCCTTGCCAGAAGGCAAGGGCTTTTGTTAGGAAACTTTTAATACATTCCACCCATTCCGCCGCCTCCGGGAGGCATGGCAGGGGTCTTGTCTTCTTCTTTTATATCTGTGATCAAGGCCTCTGTGGTGATCATAAGGCCGGCTATACTTGCGGCATTTTGTAATGCGGTTCTCGTTACTTTGGTCGGGTCAATGATGCCTGCAGCAAGCAAATCTTCATACTCACCTGTTTCAGCATTAAATCCAAAGTTGCCGGAACTCTCTTTTACCTTCTGAACAACTATGGAGCCCTCTACACCAGCATTATCAGCGATTTGTCGAATAGGTTCTTCCAGCGCCCTTCTGATAATCCTGACACCTATTGCCTCATCACCTTCCAGCTTCAGTTTATCCAATGCGGACAAACTTCTCACCAGGGCCACTCCGCCACCTGGTACAATGCCTTCCTCAACAGCAGCACGTGTTGCGTTCATGGCATCCTCAACACGGGCCTTCTTTTCCTTCATCTCTGTTTCTGTGGCAGCGCCCACATTGATTACTGCGACTCCACCCACCAGCTTGGCGAGTCTTTCCTGGAGTTTTTCGCGGTCATAATCAGAGGTTGTTTCCTCGATCTGGACCTTTATCTGTTTGATCCTGGCTTCGATATCTGCTGTTTTTCCGGAACCCTCGACTACAGTGGTATTATCCTTATCGATGGTGACACGTTTTGCCTGACCCAGATCATCCAGCTTAATGTTCTCGAGTTTTATACCGAGATCTTCCGTAATGACCCGTCCTCCCGTCAGGATGGCAATGTCCTCGAGCATGGCTTTCCTGCGGTCACCAAAGCCAGGGGCCTTGACCGCGGCACAATTCAGGGTTCCACGGAGTTTGTTGACAACGAGGGTGGCAAGGGCCTCACCTTCCACATCTTCTGAGATGATAACCAGAGGCTTGCCCATTTTGGCAATCTGCTCCAGGATGGGAAGAAGATCCTTCATGCTGCTAATCTTCTTCTCGTTTAGCAGAATATAAGGATTTTCCAGGATAGCTTCCATCCTCTCGGGATCCGTTACGAAATAGGGAGAAAGATAACCCCGGTCAAACTGCATCCCCTCAACGAATTCCAGAGAGGTTTCCATGCTTTTTGCCTCTTCAACGGTTATAACACCATCTTTCCCCACCTTTTCCATGGCCTCCGCGATCAGATCGCCAATGGTCCTGTCATTGTTGGCGGAGATGGTGCCGACCTGTGCTATCTCCTTTTTGTCTTTAGTTTGTTTGCTGAGTTTTTTCAACTCATCAACCACAACCTCAACCGCTTTTTCGATCCCCCTCTTAAGGGCCATAGGATTAGCGCCGGCAGTAACATTCTTTGCACCTTCCTTATAAATGGCTTCTGCCAATACCGTTGCTGTGGTCGTCCCGTCACCTGCTACATCGCTGGTCTTAGAGGCTACTTCTTTGACCATCTGAGCGCCCATATTTTCATAGGGCTCTTCCAGCTCGATGTCCTTGGCTACAGTTACACCATCTTTAGTGATGGTTGGTGAACCGAACTTTTTATCTAAAACCACATTACGGCCCTTAGGGCCAAGTGTGATCTTGACTGCCTGGGCCAATTTGTCAACGCCTCTTAGAATGGCATGTCTTGCTTCTTCATCAAAAACAAGTTGTTTTGGCATATTAAAACTCCTCCGTTTTTATTTTAAAAAATAAATATCCAATATTATTGCTCGATGATACCGAGAACATCGTCTTCACGCATGATAAGAAATTCCTCATCCTCGATCTTGACCTCTGTTCCGGCATACTTCCCGAATAGTATCCTGTCGCCCTTTTTCAGGTCCATTGGTTGTTTTGATCCATCCTCTTTAACTTTGCCGCCACCAACAGATATGACCTGGCCCTCCATGGGTTTTTCTTTGGCAGTATCAGGTATAATAATGCCACCTTTTATCTGTTCGCCCACCTCAATCCTTTTGACCAAAATTCTGTCCTGTAAAGGTTTGATTTTCATATAATAGGTCACCCCTTTCCTCGTCTTTAATTAATGTTATAAATATTGATTGAAGAAAAATTCCAAGTAGATTATGTTTGTTGAAAGATCAAGGTTTTTCCTTCACCCCCTTCTTGAATCTGTTAGCACTCTCATTAAGTGAGTGCTAATAATATATTGTCAGGCCATAAAAAAATCAAATCCGTTTATTAGGTAATAGATGCCTGTTAACCATCATTTGAAATGATTTACTTTTAAATGCTAAACAATACTAACTTTTTCGAAAAATAGCTACTTTTTTTCTGAAATTAACGGGCAACGAACTATTTGTAGAGAGAATCAATTTGGTCTTCAATGTCCCAGAGTGCTATCCTTTTTTTGGCCAGTCGTCTTTTATAAACATAAATACCAAGGAAGAGAAGACTTATCAAAAACCAAATAGCGAAACCACTGGTAAGGAAGGGAATCCAGTTATAACGCCGCCGCAGATACATATGCCAATTTTTTTCAAAACCTTCCAGGGTGATACCAAAAACATAAAAAAAGGCCTCTGGCGTTTGGCTACCTTCTACAAGATTCCGAATAAGCTTATTCAAATAGTCCGCGCCATATTTATTTATTATATAGGCAATGAGACTAATGCTTTGGGCATAAGCCCTGTCTGCAAGTCTTTTCTCGGGGGGGAAACCATTTGTGAGTGAAGAGAGCGGTAAAAAAGACCGGGTAAGGGCTGTCTCGGCCATTATACGCCTATAATGCCAGTTCCATTGTTTTGCTTCATACATTGCCAAACCTTCATGGAGCCATATTGGAAGGTCTATCCCTTTTTCTCTGGTGACTGTATGAAGAATGAAGTGTGTCAGTTCATGTGCCATGATTTGCTGAAGATCCGGATGTGTTGCCTTTTGAGCCTTAGGAGAGAGGAGCAGTATCAGATTTTGATTTGGATAGAACACACCTATGGACCATTCATGGGTCTTCTTTCCCCTTGGCTGCAATGCCTGATATGAGGCTCGGTCGGGTGCAATGTAGACGCTTGCCTTTATCCCCGGATCTATGCCTATGTGATGGATAATCCTTTTGTAATCCTTTTCCGCACTCTCCATAATATAATCTGTAAGCAGATGGTCCTTCTGTTGGTAATAAAGGACAAAATGTTGAGTTTCCCGTGTCTCCCAATCTGTTGGAATCTCTTTAGAGAAGAGAGGATTGCATGATATAATTGATAGTAGCGGTTGGATTATAAAAAGAAAAATAAGCACTAGAGAAAAAGGGATTTTTTCCCTTTTTTTGTAATTCACTTTGTAATTCAAATCCGCTTTCATAATAAGATGTATTATTTATAAAATATTTTATTGTACAATCTTCTTGAGTTCAGGTCTTTATATATTGTATATTATAACTACATAAGAAAGCATTTTTCTAATACTGATTAATTTGCTTTCGATCTGCAAATCTAAATTCTCCAAAAATACAAACTCCCAGGTCTTAAAGGAGATAAAAAAATGAAGGTCTTAATTGTCTTTTATTCCATGTATGGACACGTTTATCGAATGGCAGAGGCCGTGGCGGAAGGTGTAAGGAAAGTAGAGGGCGCAATGGCGGAAATGAGGCGCGTTCCTGAAACATTGCCGGAAGAGGTGCTCAAGAAAATGGGCGCCATAGATGCTCAAAAAACATTTGCACATATTCCTGTTTGCACAGCGGATGAATTAGGTTCTGCGGATGCCATTATTTTTGGAACACCAACACGGTTCGGTAATATGTGCGGACAAATGCGACAGTTTCTGGATGCAACAGGGCAGCTTTGGTTGAAAGGCACACTGGTGGGAAAGGTGGGAAGTGTATTTACAAGCACCGGAAGTCAACATGGGGGACAGGAATCAACCATATTGAGTTTTCATATTACACTTTTGCATCATGGCATGATAATTGTGGGGCTGCCATATACCTTTGAGGAGCAGATGCGTATCGATGAGATTACAGGAGGCTCTCCCTATGGGGCTTCAACAATAGCCGGTTCAACAGGGGAACGCATGCCCAGCGATAATGAGCTTGCGGCAGCCCGTTTTCAGGGTAGACATGTGGCAACCATTGCTTCAAAGCTTATGGCATAATAAAAGCTTATGGCACAATATAGTTTATGTGTCTAAAATCCCGCGAGTTTGATCTTGAGCACCGCCTTTTCCGTTATATTTTCGATCAATATCCAATATCCTTTGCCCGGCATCATATTCTCTGATTCAAGAAGCCTTAAATATCCCTTCCCTTGTACATACCTGTAGATTACCTTGATACTCCCATTATCTGATAAAACCTTGGCTTGAAAGGTGCATCCGCCGATCATCTCCCATCCATCGCTTTGAACCGTTTTACTATGAGAACAGATAGTATTACCATAGAGCACATAGTTCTGATCCTTATTGAATAGTATCCAGTATCCCTCACCAATCTGCAAATCTTCGCTCCTTTTCACCCTGACATATCCGGATTCCCTTTCAAACTTATACACAACTTCAGCTTCTGGGAATAATGCGGATAGTGTTGCGTCATTGGGTTGTATTGGAAGTGATATCATGCTCCAGCCTTCGGGAAAGTTTATTTCAGTGGGTTTAAAATCCACTTTGCCATTTACATGTTTATAAAATTCCGCATTCCCTTCATAAACGCCATTGTGGGGATGACATGTATCACAGCTAGTATCTGAGCTTGAATGATATATGTCATTCGGATCAGGCGATGTTTTGTGGCAATTATTACAGTAGAGAAATCGTCCGTAATTATCCAGACAGACCGGATTGTTCGGATCACGGCAAAATTTATCCACTGCTGACCAGGAAATCGGATCTGCATAACCACCTTTTGCGTTGCCATGACAATAAAGATTGGAACATGTCCTGGTATCCCTTTCATATATTCCATTGGGATTCATTAACCGATCATTGGGATTCATATACTGGTCAAGCCCAACCGGGGTATAGTCGTCCAAAACGAATATATATTCATCATCTGGATCGTATAATGGACCGTTGGGATCGATATGGCATGCTATACAGGGGAAGTTATCCCGCGCATGTGCCGCATGCACGTCCTGATTTGGATCTTTCTCAGGCAGACTTGAATCCGAAACAGGGAAGGGTGGGGGAGGTGTGCCGTGTCCCTTGCCGAAAAGGGTTTCACCCAGGCTGTTAACCGGCTGACTTCCGTCCACGGTAAATGTGTCTATATCTATCCTGCCTATCCCGTGACACCGGCAGGTGGGTGCAAACGCCTTTGAATTGAAAACCGATCTGGAATCGCTTGTTTCATAATCATAATCGGGATCATTGGGATCAGGAGTTGGCCCGGGGTCATGGATATGACATCCGGTACAGTCTGTGCCGCGGTAATCGATGGTGCAGGAATTTGAGTCCAAGCAGGGATCATTGTCGGGATTGAAGTAATGACGGGAGCCGTTTCGGTGTTTATAATCATATCCCTTATCCCCGTAAGGATCTCCGGGATTTGGCCAATATTCCCTGGGCTTGTCCTGATGGCAGACTTCGCAGATGTCCTTTGTGCTTGCTGGAATAGAGATGGAATTCTCTGGAGAATCCGGCTCGCGGACATCCTGTGCCAGGGGATCAGAGAAATTTACAACCCATGTGTCCCTATTTGGATCTGGATGAAGGTCGGCAAACGGGTCGCAGTCTGTCACCCGGAATTGACTGTAATGACAATTGTTACATATATATTTATAGATCCTTCCCTTGATCATAAAGACATTGGCGTTTCCCTGCTCGTCTCCGGATCCATGCGGATTATGGCATACAATACAGTGGGAAAATCTATATACCGGTCCCGGTTTCCTTAGTCCGATACCTAGTTCTTTATAGACGAAATGGGAATATTTTGTTGGGTGACACTCCCTGCAAGGCTCCCACTGTTTGTCTCCCCGGCATAGATCCGGATATGACCTCTCGTCCACTCCCCACCTTTCATCCCTGTACTTTGCTGTATCGAGGTGTCCGTTATACTTGCCAATGGGAAAACCATCAGGATAGTCTAAGGCTTGAAGCGTCTCTACACAGACCTTTTCTAGAACCGTTTCATTGGACCAATGGCATTCCCAGCAGAGGTTCTTTCTCCCGTCTTCGGGATCGAGATTGAGGTCATGAATGTTGCTGTGCAGATTTGTAGTCACTCCATGCCCGCTTTTCGGCCAGTAATTCTGTCCCGGGACCTTGTCCTGATCGGGCGCGGTTATCAAACAACCATTCGGATCATTATCATAATACATATTGGGAAAGGAGCAATACCGGCTTATATAGGAAGCATATATCCCTCCGTTTTCATATGAATCATCATGGCATTGCAGGCAAGTCACGGAGCCGGGATCGCCCCATTGCAGAACCTTTGATTTATTATCAATATTGGGGTCAATGTTTTCCATCGGATAAAAACCTCCATGACATTCAGTACAGATGATTGTGTATTCCAGTTTTTCCCCATCCTTGAAATAGACATTGTTATCCGATTGGTGTGGTATATTGGCGTCAGCCTGAGTATAGCGAGCAGGATCGTGACAATCAAGGCACCATCTTCCCAGGCCGAAAGGTTGATATACAAGATGACTGAGATGCCCCTTTTTTCTGTATTTATATATTTCGCTGTCTGTGAAATTTTCAGATAAATTGAAATCAAAGAAATTCTTAATGGGCTTAAAATCGAGTGTTGAATAATAGAGTGGGTTAGGCAGGCCCGTTTGGTTCGCAAAGCATAGGAGATTCGGTTGAGTGGGTTTGTTAGGATTCAGGGCCAGATCCGGATACATGTCCTGATGGCATTGCCAGCATCCTTCGTCTGCTAAATGCTCAGTCAGACCTGATTCTTGTATTGTGAATTGATACCCTGCATCCATTGCATTAAAGGGAACAGCCAAATCATTAGCCTTTATTAAAACCCGGACCGACTCACCATACCGGAAGGAGAAAGGAAGATTACAAATTACCCGTATTTTATCCGGTGTTTCATACTCTTTCTCAATCCAGGCCGTAAGATTTACGCCTTGAACAAATAATTCTATAGAATTCGTATCAATCCCTGATCCGGGGTCCTCAATATTAAAAATAATATTAGTGTTTGGAGATACTTGTGCAGCTCCTTGTGAAGGATATTGTTCAGTGATTTCAGGGGGGATTATATCCGGAAATTCCTTTGTTAATATCAGGCGGCCTAAATCAGGGGCCTCATCGATTCGAGTTAATCCACCATGTGGATTGTGACATTCCAAACATTCACCATCTTTTAAACCTTCATTATCATGGGCATCCGTATGGCAACCTTTACAAAAATCCCTGCGTTGCCCCGGATAGCCGGCAGTTCCATCCTTGCTCCTCAGATAATATCCCCCGCCTGAATCGGGCTGCAAGTGGGGATTATGACATGTCCCGCAATAGAATCCGTCATTTGAATTTGGATCGGGTCTCAAACCGGTGGGTATTGTGTCCACTTCATTGGAATCCAGGGGATAATAGTCAGGGTCAAAATCCTTCACCCCTTCTATGTCCGCCCAGTAACTCATTACATGATCTTCCAGGTAATCCTCAGGGATCGGATTACCTAACTTAATACCCTTAAAGACAGTCTTGGAACCATTTAATACATAATTAATATTATGGCAGCAAAAGCAAAGCTGGCGAACACCCTTGAAAGGCCCCAGGCAACAACATCCTCTGTCAGGGTCTGACGGTGAAGGGCATTCTATTGACCAGAGCTTTGGTCCACAGGCCCCATGAGGTATATGGCAGGC
The DNA here is from genome assembly GCA_049472335.1 of bacterium. Classification (GTDB taxonomy): domain Bacteria; phylum SZUA-182; class SZUA-182; order DTGQ01; family JAFGSM01; genus JBLIRM01. The sequence continues at coordinate 21,532 of JBLIRO010000069.1, forward strand.
ACTGCAGATCCCGCGTCCATGGGAAAAGGTGCTGCCTCCGTGAGCTCCTTCCGGAAAGCTGTATTCGCTATCACCAAAGGAGTGACATGCCTTGCACAATTCACTGCCGGCGTTTACAAGTTCTCGGTTTCTGAAGTTATCCTTTACAAGCAGATGTCCGTGGTCTCTGTTTGAATCGTTTTTTGTGCCCCCTTCCCAGGAGGTTACTGCCGCATGGGCATTATGGCAGGTCAGACATACCACTTTTCCGCTTCCGCCCAGAATGGATTCACCTGTAACAGGGTCGTATGGATATGTTATGCCTCCTGGTCTGCCACTCCCGCCTTGAGAAAAAAGAGGGCCTCCGCCATTATATGTGTCCACAAACGCGGTCTCGGTGGGTTTCCCCTGGGCGGGATTATTGTTAGGACCTACTCCTATGGGATGGCTGTTTGAAACAAATTGTCCATCTCTATCATGACATTCCTGGCAGAGACCATAGACTTCATAGGGAGAACGGTTTGATCTTAGATAGGGCCGGTTTGCAGCCTTATGCACATCATGGCAGGTCCCGCAAAAGATTCGCCCCTCCTTTGATCCGTAATCGTCGGGAACTGCCGGGTTGTTACCGTCTGAAACGGGAAACATGCTTACGTCTATTTGGTTTTGTGGTTCAACGGCAAAAGGATGGGTAAAAAATCCGGCCGGGTCAAGAAGGGAGCCGGCAGCGCCTTGTCCGCCAACAATGCTTTCTACCCCATGACAACCATAGCACATATCCTCATAGTCATCGAGGTCCGTATCGGTTGTTCTGTCTCCCCAGGCCAGGTTTTGAGGGCCGATCCTAATTAAGGCGTCTATATCCGCCCTTATGGAACCGGGAACACCCTCGTTTTCCCTTTCTTCACCATCATGAATGAAGTGACAGAACATGCATTGTCTGCAAGGAACCGTCTTTTCATAATCGTTATCAATTGCAGCCGGGTCAAAGACCTTTCTTGTAATGCTTGTAATGCCTGAATTGGTATCCCAAAAGTGTTTTCCGTCATTCATCATAGTCTTGTCGCTATGGCATTTTATACAAAACTCCGCATTGTCATTGGTGAAGTCCCATCGGAGGAAGTTATTTTCTTTGCTCTGGTCATAATCTTTCCCGTCTATCACCTCATGAAAATCTTTATGGCATGAGATACAGGTGATTTCATGGTTGTTATTCAGGTTTTCTGTAGCTTCCGCACCAGGAGCCCTCACGAATACATTCCCTGTTAATCTGGCCTGAGTTCCCATGGGGTGATGATTCTTTCTGTGTTTATTATTTGCGATCTCAATACCATCGACCTGGTCTCCATATATCGGCGCTGCACCTTCGGATCGCCAGAGGTTATTATTGGGATCAGATGGGTCCAGGGTATGATACGCCTGATGACAACCATAGCAAAAAAGGGAAGGTAATAATGTTTTATCATTAGGATCTTCGGTTATTTCCGGCACGTTGGGAGAAGCAGAAAAGGGGCTAAAAACCAAATAGTAATTTGGATCTTGAATAAGGTCGTTAACCGGCTCATTCGCATATAACCTGGATGATTGTAAGGAAAATATAACCAGCAACACACATAAGCTTGGCACAATCAGTCTTCTCATTTTTTTCCCCTTTCCCGACCCCAAAAAAAAGCACTATAGGAGGCTTTATCCCCATAGTGCTTTAATTGGGTTTATTGTTGATTTTTGTTACTTTTTTCTTTGATAAATCAATATAATTTATCATCTGGAAATATCTTCCTAAAAAATAATCAACGATCAGATATTAGAAAAAGATTTAAATTTTGTTGAAAAAACTTGATATTATAGAATGTGAGCTAGGTGTAAAAGCAGGATGAATATGTCGGATTTCTAAAATTTTGTAAAATCGAAATGCATGAAATTTATTAAATCATATCTGATATTAATCTTTATGTCAAATTTGAGATTAATTACTAAACATAAACATATAGTTGAGATATACCTTAATTTTTCTATTTTGGACATTTCAACGAGAAATATCCTTTGCCAAAAATTTAACCACTTTCATTTTTTATGAAAAAGTAATATATTTTTAGAACAACCCGTGCAGAAGAGAAAAATTATTACTCATAGGTCATTGAACATTTAATCAGGATTTATTTAAATGATAAGGATATTATAGGAAAAATGAATTGGCGGAACAGGAAAATATCAGGATGCTGGCTTTCCCTTTTTTTCTCTCTATTATTGATCTCTTGCCAAGGCGCTGTGAAATCATATCAAAGAAGCGATACACCGGTATCTGAAAAAGAAGACATCTACAGACAGGCAATTAACAAGGGATACCTATGGCTGGATTTACATCCTGTAGGTTTTGAAGATGGCGGGTGTCTGGCAATCCTGGAGGAGATAATAGCCTTCTATTTTCTAAGGAATAACACAGAAGACATTAACCTTAAAAAGGATTATTTAGATGAAATCCAAAAAAGGATAGATTTGATTGTCTTAAAAGAGGGTTTTAAGGTTCAGCCAAAGGAATATACAGTGTTTTTAACTGTTACGAAGATTAGTGAACAGTTGGGAATTCATCCCGAATACTTTAGAAAAATTGCTGAAGATCAGTTAATATCCAATCCCTTCCTCTACTCCGAAAATATGACTAGTAATATATGGAATACCCTTTATCTTGAAAGGCTTGGCTATGACCCTCCAATGGATTTGGAGATATTGATGAGTCAGAGCATTATCCGGCAAGAGCTGGAAAAAAGATTTATATTTAAGCTTGTCAGCGGCCAGGTTAATCCCGGATACGTTAATCCCATGACTTTGACCTTATATTATCTGACTCATGAAATATTTTGTTTGACCGATTTTGGCGAACTTCCTCCTCCATCTATTATAACAAATAACCAGGCCTTTTTTTCTGAATTTTTCGATAAGACCATTCACTGGTCTATGGCTATAGGACATACTGATCTTCTGGCTGAATTGATAATGTGTGTAAAACTGCTTGATTTAAAAGATGTCCCATCCTTTCAGCAAGGCGTAGAATTTATCCTCTCAAGGCAGGAAGATAATGGTAGTTTTGGAATAACAAACCCAACCTTGCCCAACATATACCGGCACGGCGTACTCGTTTCCATAATGGCACTTTCCATGGTGTGATATTAGTAAAATGAAAACTATAGACAATCCTCAATTAGAGCTTGCCTTTAATTTTGTTCAGTATACCAATAAAAGTGTTTTTCTTACTGGAAAGGCAGGTACGGGAAAGACAACCTTTTTACATAACCTGAAAAGATTATCTCCCAAAAGGATGATTGTAGTTGCCCCGACCGGGGTTGCTGCTATTAACGCAGGAGGGGTCACTATACATTCCTTTTTTCAAATGCCATTAGGACCTCAGGTGCCTGCAAGATATACCAATGAAACAGACACATCACAACCCTATGCCCAAAATCAATATAATATAAAAAAACTGAACCGGGAGAAAATAGGTATTATAAAAAGTATGGATCTTTTGGTTATCGATGAGATCAGCATGGTCAGGGCCGATTTGCTGGATGGGATTGATGATGTATTAAGAAGATTCAGGGATCATGACAAACCATTTGGCGGGACACAGTTACTTATGATAGGAGACATACAGCAATTGGCACCGGTGGTCAAGGAAGATGAATGGGAAATCCTGAAAAGCTATTATGAAACCGTTTATTTCTTCAGCAGCAAAGCCCTTAACCAAACCCATTTCATCAGTATTGAGCTTAAACATATTTACAGGCAAAGTGATGAATATTTTGTCAACATATTAAATAAGATCAGGAACAACAATATTGATAAACCTGCGCTTGATGAACTTAACAAGCGCTATATTCCGAATTTTTCGCCTGCTGAAAATGAAGGGTATATCACCTTAACTACACACAACAGACGGGCGCAGGAGATCAATGATACCAGGCTTAAAAAACTGCCTGGAAAACCGCGGGTATTTACTGCAGTTGTTGAAGGAGACTTCCCTGACTATTCTTATCCCACGGAGTATAACCTGGAGCTCAAAACGGGTGCGCAGGTAATGTTTGTTAAAAATGATACGTCAGGCAATAAATTGTATTACAATGGGAAGATAGGGAAAATTGCGAAGATCGAAGAAGATTCAGTCTGGGTTGAATGTCCGGGGGACCCTCTGCCTATTCCTGTTGAAAAGATTA
>JBLIRO010000007.1:0-83165 GCA_049472335.1 bacterium
TTATTCAATCATCCAACTTCTATCGAAAATATTATTTGCTTTTTAAAAGCCTGCCATTAACAAATATTACTGACAGAAATTACGGCACTGGCCGCACAGGTTATTCTCGCCATGCCATGATAAGGGCATTTATTGTAAAGAATTTAGAACAAATAAAATCTGTTCCCAGGCTTATTGAGTTCCTTGATGCCCATCCAGTGCTTACTGAGATGTGCGGTTTCAGAATGGGATCGCTTCCCGACGAAACACAGTTTTACCGGTTTCTTAAAGAAACGCCCAATTCCCTGCTGCAAGGCATCCACATAGAAGCCAATCGCAAGCTCAACAAAGAAGGCGTCTTAAGCCTGGACACATTCCTTATTGATTCTAAACCAGTCATGGCTGCCACCAAGGAAAACAACTTTAAGAATCCAAAACGAAACTCTAGGGACAAATCAAAAAAACCAAAGCGAAATCCCGGAGCGACCTTATCCTACTATTCCTATCAACAACTGCCCGGGAGAAAGGATTTCATTTTTTTCTGGGGCTATCGAACCCATGTCATAGTCTCAAAAGAGGGTATCCCTATTGTTGAGAAGACCCTACCCAATAATAAAACTGATGCCCAGGTTGCCAAAAAATTAATAAAAAAACTAAAACGCCTTTTCCCTTTTAAAAAAGGATCCTTCTTCATAGCAGACGCAGCTTATGATGTCAGACAGCTTTATAACTTAATTGTCAACACCTTGAAATGCCAGGCCTTCATACCCATAAATCCCAGAAACCAACAGCAGGAGAAAACTTTCGGCCCCCATGGCTGCCCTCTTTGTGAGGCAAAACTTGAGATGAAATCCTGGGGCTCATGGACTGAAGGGCTAAGAGAAAGGCTTAAATTTAGATGCCCTATAAAAGCAAGTTCTAAATTCGCCCAAAAATTTTCAAACGAATGTCCCATTGATAATCCAAGATTCATCTCAGGTTATGGTTGTACAAAATACCTGGATGTTACTGAGGACGCCCGCTCCAAAGTCCCCAGAGATACGGCCCTTTTTAAGAAAACGTATCATATCCGGCAAGGAGTGGAACAGTATTTTGTGCGCTTGGGTGACCGTGAGGCAGAGCAAACAACACATTACAAGCTAAGGTCGGTACAGAACCAAATGACTATCGCTCATCTGTCCATGAGCTTGATTGCTTATGCATCTGCTATTTTGATTAAAAAACCTGGCAAAATAAAATACTATAAGACTTTTGCTAAAGAACCATTGCCTCTTAAAGTTGCTGCTTGAGCAAAATTTTGATATAAATTTTCAAGGAACGAAAGGGGCTAATATGCCCAAATTTGCTTAATTTCTTTATAAAATTACAAAAATTAAATTCTAGTGTCTGCTTCTATCAATTTTTTGTTTAAGAGCTCTTAAGCTCACTGTTTAAATTTTTATTTTGCAGAACTCTTTGTTTAGTATTATCGAAAACCTCTAATTTGATTTTCTGATCTAATAGACGCAAGAAAAATGTTTTTTCCCCTATGTTGTGAAATTCTCTTTAGTCCAAATAATGATGAGATCGTAAAAAGGTTATTTAAGGAGTCATATTAGAATATATATAAGAAAATATTTATGGGGCTACGGCAATTTTGGGAGTGACACTCGGGAAAAGATCCTGGTCTGTGTGTGGGAGAAAAAGGGCAGAGACATATTCATCCATAAAGGAATGTGAAGTGCTCAATTCAATATAGGTGACCCCCTTGGCCACTTGATATATTTCCTTCTTCAGGTCTTCTGCTATCAGGGCCAAATAAGCCCCTATGATGGCGCTGTTCCCCAAAAAACGAAACCTTTCCAGGGGAAGATCGGGTAGCAGACCTATGGTTATCGCGTTTTCGATATTAAGACAATGTCCGAAGCCACCGGCTATCATAAAGCGTTTTACCTGCTCTATCCCAAATCCTATCTCTTTCAATAATACCTTCATAGCGGCAAAAACAGCTCCTTTTGCCCTTATTATATTATCAATATCAACCTCTGTTAAACAAATATCCCTGCCTATGGCTGTATCCTGCGCCCAGACAATAATATACTCCCATCCGTCCTCACCTTTTCTGACCCTTGGATGTGATGATATATCCTGACGAAACTTTCCACGCCGGTCTATGATTCCGGAAAGGAACATCTCTGCAAGGGAATCCAAAATGCCTGAACCACAAATCCCGCGTGGAGGTTTCTTGTGTATAGTTTCATAGACAGGTTCCAGTGTTTTAGGATCTATCTTAACCGAATCTATTGCGCCACTGGACGCCCTCATCCCGAACTTCACCTCGCCTCCCTCAAATGCCGGACCTGCGGAGCAGGAGGCCGCTACTAGCCAATCCTTATTTCCCACAACGATCTCTCCGTTTGTGCCTATATCTACGAAAACACAAAGCTCAGGGATTCGGTATATCCCGGTGGCCAGTATCCCTGCCGTAATATCGGACCCGACAAAACCGGCGATTGAGGGCAGTCCGCTTATATAAGCATTTCTATTTACACGGATGCCGATCTCGGATGCCTTGAGATAATGGGGTATGCTGGAAACCGTTGAAATATATGGCTCCTGCCTTATAAACCTGGGATCTAATCCAAGCAGCAAATGAATCATGGTGGAATTTCCCACAGCCAACAGGCTGTCTATTTTATCCGGGGATATTCCAACGGCTTTAACCAGTTGGCCAAGGAGCCGGTTAATGGTCGAGATCACCAGTTGTTGGAGCTTATCGAGCCCTTCTTGAGACCTTGCATATATTATCCTGGAAATAATATCCTCCCCGCAGCTAACCTGGGCATTATAATCGGCCCTGCTCGAGATTATCCGGCCATCGATCAAATCGATAAGATAGCAAACTACACTGGTTGTCCCTATATCGATCGCTACCCCATAATGATGAAGATCTATATCCCCGGGCTGTATATCTATGATCTCGATCTCGTTCGAGATTTCCATAACCGTAACCGTAACCTTCCATCCACCCTCTCTTAGCTGTTTAGCCAGTTTTTTCAATAAATGAAGAGGGCAATGGACGTAAGTCGCCTTTTTGCAACAACCTTTCGCTAAGAGTGCGGATGCTATTCGGTCAAGATCGCTTCTGTTATTTTCAAGGGTTGGCGGAGAAAGGTCTAAATAAAAACTTTTTGTTCGGGGATTGATATCCCAGGCTCCGATGGCCCATCGATCATTTATGAGTATATCCTCTCCCCCGGAAATGATACTTTTGCCCTCAGTTCTTGAAGCGGCAGGGATATCAATGGTTAAATCCCCTTCCACCAAGGTTAGACATGCCAGGCAATACCCTTCTGCAACCTCTTTTTTGCTCAAGAACGGGGTTGCACCAGTATTATAATCCCCTGATTTTATGATAACCTTGCATTTCCCGCATGTTCCCTGGCCCCCGCATGAAGCGGCAATCTGTATACCGGTATCCTGAAGGCCGCTCAACAGATTACTACCTTTTGGGACCTCTATGTTTACCCCTTCCGGGAAAATGGTTAAACGACAATTCTTGGAAGACATATCCAACAGTCCTTCTTTTTATTTATTCTATCAGAGCCCAAACACTCACCAAAACCCCATGCCTGTAAAGATTTGGCCGTCCCAAAAAGGCCATCCTTTCTATAAGGCCAAAGGACCCATCCTCTTTCTGCGCGTCTAAAATATATTGTACACCTTTCTTAAAATTATCAAAATCCGTATAGTTGAGTAATTTTGCGCAGATAATCAATTCCCCCAGAATATCCACCTGACCTTCAGCAAGATAGGTCTCGATCCCCCTGGGTATAAGATCTTTCAGGTATTCTATCTCATTATCAAGGAGGTATTGAGTGGGGTCCCTGTCTCCAAAATTTGAGACAGCAAAGATTTCGTGTGTAATGTCATAGTAAAAGTTCATTATATCATCAGGAGACGCATAGGCCTTGCCTATGGGTACCAATTCAGGATTTTGGCTAAAACGGGCAATTACTCCCTGACTGACCAGGCTTCCAAAAGACACTTTCGGCTTACTTCCGATATCCTCGATAAGGGCTGAATTCAGGATTGCATATGTAATGGCAGGCGGATATGTCATAGGATTTGTCAGGATCTTCTTTTGAATAAAATCCTGATATTCCGGTCTTTCAATGTCCATCCTTTTCATAATCTTTGCAAAATTCAGATAGGCGGTTATCTCTCCTGCGAAATCGACTTCAAGATCATGTTCATTGAGTAAATAATCTATCTTCGATTCTACCACAGATCTAAAAAATCTTTTCTCTGTTTTATTTTTCGCTTTTAAATAAAATTTATAGAAAAGATTTATTTCCTCTCCCAACTCCAGAAAACCATCTGCCTGTATATCCACCGGGTGTTGAAACAGCCATTCTAATCCCCGGCAGATGACCATATCTTGCTGTGTTTTGCCTTTGCACTCACTCGTAACATCTTTAAAATTTCCGGGAGGAACTTTTAAACAGCCAATAAAAACAAAACCTATCATACATAAAAATGCTGAATATTCTTTTAATTTTCGATTGAGCATACGATTCTCCTCTCAAAATTCTTTAACCAGATCATTAAAATGTAAGTGGAAATTAATTTGGTCTCTCTGGGTTTTTTATCAGGATCTTAAATTAAAAACCAATGATGAATGCGAGACGTTTATATCAAAAAGACTTCACACTCAAGATAACTCAAAACGCAGAAATATGATGCATATTATATTATGAATGATAAGGTGTCAAGGAGGCAACAATATAATTCTGGGCAAATGAAGGTATAAAAAAAAAGACTGTCAGCGACCCCATTTGATTTTACAACTGTTTGAAAAATGCAATTTTTTGGGGACTGGACAGCCTTGAAATCAATATTTATCTATGATCCGTCTTTATTATTAATATTCGATAATAATTAAAGATGGAGGTATTATCTTTAGAATCCCTGTCTGAGAATGAGAAATAAAATGAGCATGGTGAATGAACCGCAGCAAAGTATAATCACTTTTTCATAGGTCTCCATATTCAAAAGTCTCTCTAACATCTTAACTCACCTCCTACGAAATATAACCAAATCTTTTATCACCCCCCTTATAATTATCAATTCATTATTATTGTTTTTTCGATTTATCATCTCTTTTATACCTTTAGACGGGAATATCATTAAATACTTACTTTCTTCTTATTGCGTATCCTTTATTTTTTTCCTAGCTCATCAAATCCTGTTTAAATATCTCGATATTCGCTTCTTTTTTTATTCTCTCAATCCATTCATTAAATAGTTCTTGTTGTCTGACCTGAAGCAATTGGGACTTAAGGGCCTCTTTCTGTTGAGCGAATTCTTCATCACTGATTCCTGTTTTTTCTTTTAACTTAAAGATGACAAAACTTCGTTCTGAATCTAAAACAGGTGAAATTTCTCCGGCCTGAAGCGAAAATATTATCTGCATTTGTCCATCATTTAAATTACCCAGGCCGCTGATATACTCACCCATTCCGAATTCACCCGTATCAGAGACACTCAATCCATGCTTCTTGGCCAATCCTGAGATATCCGAACCAGAGACCAATTCTTCTCTTATCTTTTCAGCCTCTTCTTTGGCCTTCTGTTTCGACTTTTCATTTTTCACATCCCTCTCTATCCTTGTTTCTACTTCTTCATAGGTCATAGGGCGAGGAGGCTCAATTTTGTCTAATTGAAAAACAAAAAAACCCTTTGGTTTCTCAACGATGCGGGAGATCTCTCCGGTCTCCAGACTAAAGATTGTTTCCATGGCTTCTTCATTCCTGCCGATTACGGGCAGGGTTTGCTCTTTTATAAACGGCCCTTCCATCTTGTAAGTTACACGATCTTCGAATGCGAATTCCCTGATAAATTTTCCCCTGTATATTTTACGAACTATATCCTCAAGCTTTACCAAAGCCAGCTCCCTGCCCTTTTCTGATTTAAGGGCCCTGACGATTCTGTCTCTGACTTCATCCAGAGGGCTTACATGTTCCGGCTTGATATCTTCAACCTTAATAATATGGTATCCAAAAGAACTCCTTACGACTTGACTCACTTCTCCCACATTGAGGGCAAAGGCGGCCTTCTCAAATTCAGGGTCCATTTTTCCCTTTTCAAAATATCCCAGATCCCCCCCCCTTTTTGAGCTTGGACAGTCAGAAAAAGTTTTGGCAAGTTCATGAAAATCTTCTCCATTTTCGATTTTCTTAAGCAAATCGAGCGCTTTTTCCTTAATCTTTTCTTCCTGTTCCGGGGATGTATCATTTGGCACAGAAAAAAGAATATGGCTTGCCTTGATCTTTTTCTTAACGTAAAACTGGCCTTCGTGCATTTTATAATAATCCTCAACCTCTTGGTCTGATATCTCGGCATCTTCCTGAAAATCCTTAGGGCTTACAAAGAGATATTCCACAGATCGGCGCTCTCCAAGGTTATATTTATCCAGATGTGATTCATAATACTCCTTTAATTCTTCGAGACTTGTTTTAACCTGTGAGGAAAACTTTTCAAAAGGGATTGAAATATAGTCTGCCCTTATCTTCTCATTTTTTTTTGCAAATTCTTCCATAATCTCCTGATCGCTGATTTTAAATCCACCGGTAACCCTTTCCTGAATCTTTTTAAACAGCAAAAGTTTTCTTATATTATTTTCGAATTTCTGGGGGGTTAATCGCTGCATATCCAACACCTGGTGGTAGCGATCGGCACTAAAAACCCCGTTCACCTGAAATATCGGAAAGGCTTTTTTAATGTAATCCGTGACTTCTTCCGCCGGAACCTGGATACCCCATTCCATTGCCTTATAAAACAGAATATAATAGTTAACAATATTATCAAAGGCCATACGCTTAAGATCAAGTTTTGCCGCTAATTCGTCGGACCATTGGTCCTTATAAATGTTTCGGTATTGCTGAGTCAATTGAATGAATTCTTGCTGATATTCAGGATATGTTATTTCACTATCATAAACCTTGGCTATTACCATGCCCTGACGTTCCTGTTTTCCTCCGTGTCCCCATACCAGGAATATGGTCCCTATAAAGGCAGCTACGACAACAATGATCACTATTTGTACACCAAAGGATTTTACATTTTTTCTAACCTTATCAAGCATTTATTAAACTCCTAAATATATAAAGAAATTATTAAAAAAAACCAACATATTAGTTGTTTGAAAGCGATTAAAGACTATTTAAAATATTTAAAATTCAAGTATAATCGTCTATTTTTAAGCAACTAAGATGTCACAAAAAAGGATAAAAAAATAAATTTTTGATATTATCATCTAATAAAATATAAAAATAAATTTTACTCTATTTTCTTACTTTTTGCAAGCTCAATCACATATGCCAACTTTTTGAGAAACTTTACTAAACCGCTTGCCAAGGTTTATGGTTTCTGTTAAAATATGTCGCAATTTAATATAAAAAACGACATATAATAAAATCCGTCTTTTTTACTTCAACTTTTTCAACCGGAAACTAGAAAGAGGAAAGAAATGATCTTCGATTCCATTTTTGGGTTGTTTTCGAATGATCTGGCTGTTGATCTTGGAACAGCCAATACCCTTGTATACGCAAAAGACAAGGGTGTGGTTTTAAGCGAGCCTTCAGTGGTCGCTATTCAAACAGCCACCGGACAAGTTCTGGCAGTAGGAAAAGAAGCAAAAAAAATGCTCGGAAGAACTCCCGGAGGGATAGAGGCCATTCGACCGATGAAAGACGGGGTTATTGCAAATTTTGAAGTTGCGGAAGCTATGCTCCGGTATTTTATAACCAAGGTGCATAACAGGAAAGCCCTAGTAAGGCCCAGGATAATCGTTTGTGTACCGTCCGGCATTACTCAGGTAGAAAAAAGGGCTGTCAGAGATTCGGCATTACAAGCTGGCGCCAGGGAAATTTACCTTATCGAGGAACCAATGGCTGCGGCCATTGGAGCCGGTCTCCCTATTCAAGAGCCTTCCGGCAACATGATTGTGGATATAGGTGGAGGAACTACCGAAGTGGCCGTTATATCTTTATCCGGCATAGTATATAGTGGATCAGTCCGTGTTGGTGGAGATGAGATTGATGATTCGATCATCCAGCATCTTAAACGTAAATATAATCTTATGATAGGTGAAAGTACGGCCGAGCAGATCAAGATAACCATTGGTTCTGCGTACCCCCTGCCGGACCCGAAGACCATGGAAGTAAAAGGTCGTGACCTTGTGGCAGGAGTACCTAAAACCCTTGTAATAAATGACGAAGAAATCCGGTCATCTTTAACAGAACCAATATCTGCAATAGTAGATACCGTCAAAATGGCATTAGAACGGACACCTCCGGAACTAGCCGCAGATATAGTAGACAGAGGGATAGTGCTGGCAGGAGGAGGTTCTTTGCTGACGGGGCTTGATTGCCTCTTGAGGGAGGAAACCAAATTACCGATAATTTACGCGGAAGACCCTCTCTCGGCAGTTGTTCTTGGTGCAGGCCGAATATTGGATGAAATTGATTTATTGAAAAAAATATCTCTTTAAACTTTGATCTGATGTTTGAATCTTGGGCTAAACATAAGTCCCTTTACACCCTGTTCTTTTTTTTAATCCTATCCTTTCTCATTATGACATTTTATGGCAGGAGGTTGGATCAAAGGGTCATAATAGACCGGATAGTCCTTGAAATTCTCTCACCTGTCCATGTTGCAGCCAATTCTATGGTCAACTGGGTTCGCGAGATTTGGGAAGGTTATATCATGCTTGTTGGATTGGCTAAAGAGAACAAAATCCTTAGAAAAAAGCTGTCAGAACTCGAAGCTGTCAATAACTATTTCCTGGAAATCGAAAAAGAAAATCAGAGGCTTAAAAATCTTCTGGAATTCAGAAAGACTTTACCCAATGTCATTATTTCTTCCCAAATCATAGGCAAAGACGCGACAAGCTGGTTTAGAAGCATTTTACTCAATAAAGGCACAAGGGACGGTGTGCAGGTAAATCAACCGGTGGTCACCCATCAAGGCCTTGTAGGCAAGGTTATCAGGACCACACCTTCAACGGCTCTTGTAGAATTGATTACCGACAAAAACAGCCGGGTGGCTGCATTGATACAGAAAAACAGAGCAGAGGCTATATTGTACGGTCGATCGGGCCCTGTATGTATTTTAGAATATTTGGACAGAGACGTGGACATTCAACCGGGAGACTATGTTATTTCTTCAGGCATGGGTGGTATATTTCCGAAAGGTTTAGTACTCGGGACCATATCAAAGGTAGGGAAAAAATCTTACGGACTTTTCCAATATGTGGAGGTTACCCCACTCGTGCAATTCTCGATGCTTGAGGAAGTCCTTATATTACAGACGACCGATGAAACATCTTTCCAGGTTTCATCAGAAGACGACGAACCAGAAAACTATACGGAACAGTATAAATAAGACCGAAACAATTTGAGACTATTTTAAGTGAAAAACAAAGCCATTTTTTACTATATATGCCTGCTCATAATAATATTAATCATTCAGAGTACACGTTTTGATTTCTGGTCCATATACGGGGTCAAACCTGATCTTGTGCTGCTTCTCATTTTTGTAATAAGCTTCAGGGAGGGCAGTATCACCGGCACGGTATTCGGTTTTATAGGAGGACTCGCTCAGGATTTCTTTTCCAATGGTCTTTTGGGCTCAGGCGCCTTCGCCAAAAGCCTGTGGGGATACCTGGCCGGCAAATCAAATCAGAGACTCGATACACATTCAATAGTCGTACAGATCGGTCTGCTTTTTTGTATTAGTGTCCTGGACGGCCTGCTCATACATTGTCTGATAGTAATATTAAGACATCCCGTTTCCTTTAAAGGCAGAATCGCTTACTCTATCGTCTTTCAGGCAATATATAATTGTTTTATCTGGCCTTTTTTCTCCTATGGCCTGGCATTTATTGAAAAACGCTCATTTATTGAATAAGATATAAGAATGGATAACTTGCCTTCACTTTTTGATAAATCCCCAAAACCAAAAAACAAGATAGCATTTACTATTTTTGTTTTACTGGGTATCTTTTTCATACTCCTGACCAGGTTATGGTACCTTCAGGCAGTAAAAGGCGAAGAATATCGAACCCTTTCCGAGGGTAACAGGGTCCGTTTAAAAAGATTAAGAGCGCCGAGAGGTTTAATTCTGGACTTTAATCATCGTGTCCTTGTTCAAAACAGGCCTTCCTTCACCGTCTCCATAGTTCCTGAGGATGTGCATGATATGGATGAAGTCCTCTTTCGATTGTCCAGTCTGATAGATGTGTCAAAAGATCAGATGAAAGAAACAATTAAAGCTTCCCGATCCCTTCCTTTCGAGCCCATTATACTGAAGTCTGATCTTTCATTCAGGGAGGTGGCTCTGCTTGAAGAACACAGAAACGATCTGCCGGGTATAACAGTGGATGTTGAGGATAAAAGATATTACCCATATCAAAGCCTGGCAGCTCATTTACTCGGATATATGGGAGAGATAAATCTCTCACAGCTTAAAAAAGAAGAATTCCGGAATGCCCGATCAGGCGATCTAATAGGGCAAGCCGGCCTGGAAAAAGTCACCAACTCATTTTTAATGGGCAAGGATGGAGGGAAAAATGTGGAGGTCGACGCAGAGGGGAGAGAGCTGAGAACTATAGGATACCTGGCACCAATACCCGGTCAAAATATCATCCTCACCCTAGACCTGGATCTCCAAAAGAGGGCTGAAGAAATCCTGGGGGAAAAATGTGGTACTATTATCGCTATGGATCCTGGAAATGGAAACATTTTGGCTATGGTCAGCTATCCTTCTTTTAATCCGAACCTTTTCGCCAAAGGGATTAGCCAGAAAGAATGGTCTGCGCTCATCAACAATCCTAAAGATCCCCTGCAAAATAGAGCCATAATGGCCCATTATCCACCTGGCTCTATTTTTAAGATCGTTCTGGCATCCGCTGGTCTTGAAACAGGTACCATAGATGAATGGAGTTCCTTTTTTTGCGGGGGTCACATTACACTCGGAAACTGGCTTTTCTATTGCTGGAAAAAAGGAGGGCATGGAGAGCTATCTATTCATGAAGCCATTGTCAACTCGTGTAATGTCTTTTTCTATCAGTTGGGTTCAAGACTCGGCATAGATACTATTGCACAATTTGCACGCAAGTACGGCCTAGGCAGTCCCACAGGGATAATTCTCCCGGGAGAGAACTCAGGTCTTATTCCGGACTCACAGTGGAAAAAAGAGGCCCTTAACACAAGCTGGTACCCGGGAGAAACTATAAGCGCTTCTATTGGTCAGGGTTATATCTTAGTTACTCCCATTCAGCTTGTCTCTTTTATAAGTGCTTTTGCGAATGGTGGATTCCTCTATCAGCCCAGAATTATAAATTCAATTGAAACTCCAGAGGGCGCTGTAATTAAAGAATTCCCAATAGTATTAAAGAAGGACCTCCCTATAAAAAAAGAAAACCTTCAAATTATCAGAATTGCATTAAGGGGGGTTGTCAATGAAAATGGTACTGGTTGGAGGGCATATATTCCGGAAATCGTGGTTGCTGGGAAAACGGGAACTGCTCAGGTAGCTAAACTCAGAGATCAGGAAAAGGGAGATAGTGATGACGAAGATAAAATACCTGAACATCTAAGGGATCATGCATGGTTCGTTGCCTTTGCCCCTTTTAATCAGCCGGAGATCGCTGTTGTGGTTTTGCTGGAGCATGGGGGGCACGGAGGGTATAGCAGCGCGCCACTTGCGAAAGAGATCATCAGCGCTTATTTGTTAGGAGAAAAACATGATCGATAGAAGGTTGCTTGTAAATTTTGATTGGCTTCTCCTCCTGGCATCTATTGCCCTTTGCTCCATTGGAGTCCTCCTCATATATAGCGCCACATCCGGTCCCTACGCGGAGGTTAAACAGGGATTATACATAAAACAAATCTATTGGATATTCATCGGTCTCGTTGTAATGCTTATAGTGATAAGCATAGACTATCACCATCTGGCTCGTTGGAGTCCCGTTTTTTATTTTTTCAATCTTTTAACCCTCGGCTATGTCTTGCAGATAAAAGGAAGCAGCGTTAGAAGATGGATAAGATTTTTTGGAATGAATCTGCAACCCTCTGAATTTACCAAACTTTGCCTGATACTAATACTTGCGCAACTCTTAAAAGAAAAGAAATCCAAGGATATCAGTATAAAAAGTTTTATATTATCTTTTATTTTAACATTGGTCCCTACCTTTATGATCCTCAAACAACCCGATCTCGGCACGGCTATACTTCTCATCCCTATTCTTTTGGCCTTGCTATATATTTCCGGTGTCAGAACAAGCTGGCTTTTGGGTGTCATAGGATTAGGCATGGGACTCGGCCCCCCTTTCCTGTGGCTCGGATTAAAAGCTTACCAAAAAAACCGCATTCTCAGTTTCATCAATCCTAACCTGGATCCTCTCGGGGCAGGCTATCAGGTAACGCAATCTAAAATAGCCGTTGGATCCGGAGGTTTATGGGGACAGGGATTTTTGTGCGGAACACAGTGCCGTCTCAAATTCATCCCTCAGCATCATACTGACTTTATCTTCTCCCTCCTGGCTGAAGAATGGGGGCTAATAGGATCTCTCCTGACCATTGGGATTTTTCTCTTTCTTCTTCTTAAAGGACTTGATATTTGTTCGAATGCCAAGGACAGGCTGGGAACAATAATCTCTTATTCAATAGTAATAACACTTGCCCTGCACATCATTATCAATATTGGAATGGTGATTGGTATTATGCCTGTGACAGGGATACCTCTGCCGTTTATCAGCTATGGCGGTTCAGCAATGATGGGAAACCTGATAGCTATCGGGCTACTCCAGAACATAAAGATGAGGCGGTTTGATTAGTGTTTGACACCCTTATAACGTAGTCCACCCAATCCCGAGGCCTTCAGTGAGTTATTCATCTCCTCCAGCATCTTGGTGGTCATGTCTTGAATAGACTTTAAATCCTCTTCATTACATTTTTCAATATCGAGATTATTAAGATCTTTTCGGGCCTTCTGGATTTCAGGTAGGAGGATTTCGTCTTGAGAGTAATTTACCCAAACATTGCAGGCATCCATGAATACCTCTACTACACTTTGTAGCCTTTCAACGATCCTTTTGCCCAATCTGAATTACCCCCTAAGAAAAATGTGAAGTCTTTGTGCCTTTCTTTTATCTTCGGACTTCGGGTAAAAAATGATCAGGGAAAAAATCAGATAGGCTCGAACAGACGGAGCTGAACGAATTGCTCCTCTTTTATGGGCAAGGGATACTCACCGGTAAAACAGGCACAGCAGATCCTGTCTTTCATATGTCCGACGGATTTTTTCATGCCTTCTACACTCAGATACTCTAAGCTGTCTGCCGCGATAAAATTGCTGATCTCTTTATTTGTATGAGAAGATGCTATTAACTCCTGGCTGGTAGGAGTATCGATTCCATAAAAACATGAATAACATACGGGTGGAGAAGAGATTCTCATATGAATCTCACGTGCCCCTGCCGAACGGATCAAGGAAACGATCTTTTTGCCTGTTGTGGCCCTGACTATGGAATCATCGATCACAATAATCCTCTTCCCTCTGATTAACTCCTTTACCGGGTTCAGCTTCAATTTGACCCCAAAGTGACGGATCGATTGTTTTGGCTCAATGAAGGTCCTTCCCACATAACGGTTTCGGATCATACCAATATCATAGGGGATTCCCGATTCCTCCGCATATCCCAAAGCTGCGCTGTTTCCTGAATCAGGTATAGGTATGACAATATCGGCATCTGTCCCGGATTCTCTCGCCAGTTGCCTTCCAAACTCCTTTCTGGTCAAATGGACATTCAGGCCGTTAATCATGCTATCAGGCCTTGCAAAATATATATATTCAAATACACAAAAACTTGTCTTTTCAGGAGAAAAAGGCTTAAAACTTCTTACGCCGGCATCAGAGATAATTACCATTTCACCCGGCTCGATCTCCCTTATCAGCTCGGCACCGATAAGATCCAATGCACAGGTCTCAGAGACGAGGCAGAAGCCTTCTCCGATCTTTCCAAGCGCTAAGGGGCGGAAGCCGCGGGGATCGCGTATCCCGATCATCCGGCCTTCGCTTAAAAAAAGAAGCGAATAAGCCCCTTCGATCTTAGAAAGGGATTCAATAATCCTTTGCGGAAATCCTATTGCCTTAGACCGGGCAATCAGGTGGACAATGACCTCACTGTCTGTTGTGGATTGAAATATGGACCCGTCCTCCACCAAACGATTACGGATCTGATCGGCATTGACAAGATTCCCGTTATGGGCTATGCCCATTGTACCATGTGCATATTTGACTACAATGGGCTGAGATTCTGCTATTGAACTTTCACCTGCCGTTGAATAGCGTACATGACCGATTGCCATATTGCCAGGCAGTTGCGCCAGCCTGGACCGGCTAAATACATCCGCTACCTTACCCATGGCCTTTTCGATATACATTTTGCCTTCATCCGAAGACAAAATACCCGCGCTTTCCTGCCCACGGTGTTGCAAGGCAAAAAGCCCAAGATAAACCAAATTGGCCGCTTCAGGATGGTTATAAACACCTACCACACCGCAGTGTTCATTCCATCTCCGGCCTGTTTTCTCTTTTTCTGTAAACATCTTGTTCTATGTCAGCTTTTCCGGAAGGCTTTTCTCCCATAGAAAGCTCAGCCTCCTTATAGGACTCTTAATCCATGGGCCGATCTTCAGGTCATCACCCCCAACACGGCCGATAACCTGCCATGGGATTGCAATCCTGGTTGCCAGTCTCTCCCACTCCGGGATACTTTTTTCGTCAATACTGACAATAATTCTGGAAGGGGCCTCTCCAAAAAGCATGGAATCTATTCTATCACCTTTATTCAATCTGATTTCAGCCCCCACAAGTCCTGAAGGGGAAAAACATGATTCAGCAAGTGCTACGGCAATTCCTCCCTCTGAGCAATCGTGCGCGGATTTGATTATTCCAAGCTCGATTCCGCGCAGGCAAGCGCTTTGAACCTTGACTTCAAAAGAAAGATCCACCTGTGGAGGTTCTCCTGTTATAAGACCGTGTTCCGCTTTCAAATATTCACTTCCACCGAGATGATCCCCTATTTCACCTACAAGACAAATCAGGTCCCCTTCCTTCTTGAACCATGGCGTGACAAGTGCACATGTATCCTTCAAAAGGCCCACCATACCAATGACAGGTGTGGGGAAAATAGGCTCTCCAAGCGTCTGATTATAAAAGCTGACATTTCCCCCTGTCACAGGTGTTGAAAAAAATTCGCACGCTTCGGCAATACCTTCGACTGCTTCATCAAACTGCCACATGACTTCAGGATTTTCGGGATCTCCAAAATTGAGGCAATTTGTTATGGCTAAAGGTCTTGTACCCGTGCATACCAAATTCCGCGCCGCCTCAGCCACGGCGAGTCTGCCTCCCATACGTGGGTCCAGGTAACAATAACGGCCATTGCCATCCAGTGTCATACCTATAGCCTTAGATGTACCCATTACCCTCAAAACCGCAGCATCCCCGCCAGGCAGAAGTATGGTATTTATACGTACCATATGGTCATACTGCTCGTAAACCCATCCCTTGGAACCAAGCTCAGGTGAACCCATCAGTCTTTCAAGAACGGCCGTATAATCATCGGGCTCCGGAAGGTTATCAGATACCCACGCACGATTTTCCTCTATATATGCAGGTCTTTTTTTAGGATTGTTATATACAGGCGCGTCTTCACTCAATGCCCGGGCAGGAATATCAGCTACCTGGCGTCCGTCTTTTTTCACACGCATTCGCCCGTCCCCTGTAACCCGTCCAATGGTTAATCCATGTAAATCCCATTTGGAAAAAATCTCCTCAATTTCCCTCTCCCTTCCCTTTTTGGCGACAAGAAGCATCCTCTCCTGGGATTCTGAAAGCATGATCTCATAAGGGGTCATACCCTCTTCCCTTACAGGCACCAGATCCAGGTCTATATCCACCCCTGCCCCTCCTCTTCCCGCCATCTCACAATTGGAACAGGTAAGACCCGCGGCGCCCATATCCTGGATTCCGACAATGTAATCCGTCTTCATTAATTCCAGGCAAGCTTCGAGGAGAAGCTTCTCTGTAAAAGGATCACCCACCTGTACAGTTGGCCTTCGTTGCTCCGATTGCTCATTGAATTCCTCAGAGGCCATGGTCGCGCCATGTATTCCATCTCTTCCTGTGCTTGATCCGACATATATAACTGGATTACCCTCTCCGCATGCCCGCGCATAAAAGATCCTTTCCCTGTGTGCAATTCCCAGGCAAAAGGCATTAACAATCGGATTTTGAGAATAACACTCCTCGAAGCAGACCTCTCCACCCACCGTTGGAATGCCCATGCAATTACCATATCCGGCTATCCCCGCAACTACCCGTGTCATGAGATACCTGTTTTTAGGATGATTCAGGGGACCAAAACGCAGGGAATTAAGACACGCTATGGGCCGCGCTCCCATTGTGAAGATGTCCCTGATGATTCCCCCCACTCCGGTAGCAGCACCCTGATATGGCTCAATATAGGAGGGATGGTTATGACTTTCTATCTTGAAGATCATAGCCAGATCATCATTAATTGCCACAACTCCGGCATTTTCGCCGGGCCCTTGAATGATCTGTTCCCCTTCGGTCGGAAATTTTTTTAATATGGCCTTTGAGCTCTTATAGCTGCAATGTTCCGACCACATCACAGAGAAAATACCAAGCTCTGTGTAATTTAGCTCCCGGCCAAGCAAGCGCTTGGCCCGTTCATATTCCTGTGGTCTCAGACCATGCTGTTCAATGATCTCTGGTGTGATTTTAATCTCATAAGGATTCATCCTGCAACTCCCATAGTCTCTTTAATAAGGGATGAAAAGATTACCCTGCCATCCTCCGAACCCAACAGGGTTTCGGCGCATCTTTCCGGGTGTGGCATCATACCTAACACATTTCCATCCTTATTACAGATCCCCGCTATATTCCCAACAGAGCCATTGGGATTAAATTCATCCTCTACCCTTCCATCATCTCCGCAATAACGAAATACCACCTGTCCCTTTTTTTCCATCTCTGCAATATTATCAATATCATTATAATAACATCCCTCCTGGTGGGCTATGGGCATTCTGAGTATCTGCCCCACATTGCCTGCGCAGGTAAAAGGCAAGGATGCGTTTTCCACCCTTATATAAACATATTTACAAATGAAACAGAGCCCCTTGTTAGTCAACATTGCACCGGGAAGCAATCCCGACTCGAGGAGGACCTGGAAACCGTTGCAAATTCCCATAACAAGCCCTCCTTTCTGGGCAAATCCCTTTATCTCATTCATAATGGGGGAAAATCTCGCTATGGCGCCCGCCCTAAGATAATCCCCATATGAGAATCCTCCGGGCAGAAGGATAAAATCATATCCCTTCAGGTCCTTTTGCTTATGCCATATATAATCCGTTCCTAAACCCATGACATGCTTCAAAACATGGTAACAGTCATGGTCGCAATTTGAGCCAGGAAAGGCAATTACCCCGCAACGCATTTAAACACCCCCCTGTATTTCAAATCTGTATTCCTCAATAACAGGATTGGCCAGAAGCTTCCGGCACATCTCATCTATCCTGCCCTTAGCTTCCTCGGGGTCTCCATCCTTGAGGTGAATTAAAACATATTTACCAAGTCTCACACCTTCCACCTCATTATAACCCAGGGAATCAAGCGCATGATGAATTGTCTTTCCCTGTGGATCTAAAACACCGGACTTCAGAGTTATGTAAATCTTGGCTACCATGATCACCCTTTCTTAAAGTAATTAATATATTTATGAAATAAAGGCAAAAAAAGGATTAATTCTTCACATCGAAATTATACGTTAATTTATGTATATTCACAATAGAAAATATTCTTGTTCTTATATTTCTTTTAAATCATAAAAACCCATTTTACAATATAATACTGTTATTTTTCTAAATATCTTGATTTAGAAAGCCGATAACATATAATAGTGAAATAATATTCAGACTATTTGGAAAAAAATTATGACTTCGGTGATGAAAATAAAATTCTGGGGAGTCCGGGGCTCGATCCCGAGCCCCGGCAAGTCTACCGTCAGATATGGTGGTAACACTTCCTGCGTCAGTATCCACACCGGCTCAAATAAAATCCTGGTCTTAGACGCAGGCACAGGTATACGTGAGCTGGGTAATTCAATAAAAGGGGGCCATGAAGAAATTTTTATCCTTTTATCCCATCGCCACTGGGACCACATTCAGGGCTTTCCATTCTTCTGGCCCATCTATGAATCGCACAGAAAGGTTAATATCCTTTCTAATGAACAGGGGAAAAGCATGATATTATCCCTCCTCAATCAGATGGACGGCGCCCATTTCCCCATTGAACCACAAAATCTACCTTCCCTTCATCAATGCATAAATGAAGATGTCTCGTCTTTCCTCAGCCATTATGGCTTTACTGTCTCCAGGATAGCCACGAACCATCCGGGCAATGGTTATGGTTATCGCGTTCAGAAAAATAGTCATTCCGTGATATATCTCACTGATAATGAGCTTGAACCTCCATATAAAAAAGAAACAGAATTTTATGAATTTGTCCAATTCTGCAGGGATACGGATTTGCTGATACACGATGCTCAATATCTGGAAAAGGATATGCCTCAGAAGCATGGTTGGGGCCATAGCCTGATAATCCAGGTATGCAAGTTAGCCGCGGAGGCAAAAGTAAAACACTTGATATTGACACACCACGATCCTGAGCGCACTGATAAAGAGATAGATGCCATCCAAAACAGTGCGCGCACCTGGTTCAAGGATAAAGGCCTTGATATCCAATGCACCGCTGCCTATGAAGGGCTCACAATTTATATCTAAAAACAAGGAAAGCATGCTACCCGGATACTACCCACCACACAGTTTCCTGCTGGGTCACAGCAGCTACAGATGTCTTTTAGCGTGACATTAATATCTGGTCTAGAGATTGTCACACTAGTGTTTGTATCCGCCAGGGACTCGTCGATAGTAGGGGGCCCGGACAAAGCATCAACAAAATGATGATTCATACTGGATGCGCTCTCTGCTTTTGCAATCGTCGCATACAATGATATCATATCTGGTATATTATTATAGAAAGAATATGGGCTAAGATCGAGTACCGCATTGTAGCCATCACTGACAACCGCTACATCCCCTTTGAAGAAAGGATACTGTGGCTGGTAAGTGATGCCCCTCGTCCAATCCGATAGGGATGGTGTCGTCCATGTCCAAACATATTCCAGGAATGCCGGCAGAACGTCAAGAAAACCCATGTACCAGCGAGCGTTAAAGTACGGGTCGATGTCAATTCTTGATGTCTGAATGTAACCAGGATATTTAGTATATTCAGTCAATGGGTTAATGGTAGTACTAATGGGGTAATCGCTTGCGTTGTAGCGCCCATTAGTTGTGCTTGTGATCCAGCTAGTGAAGGGCCATTCTCCGAGGGATGGCTTATATAAAAAAGGACTAAAGCCCGGATCAATCACACCATCTAACCAGTAGTGATCAGGCGGCGAGTCAATCTGTGTGTATGCAGATGCACATACTAAAATAACAAAAATGAAACTTCCAATTAAAATAAACAATACCTTTTTCATATCTATCCCTTCTTTCAATAAGTTGTTAAAAACATTCAAACCTGCTACATCCTTATTATTCATAGTACTACCTCCTTTTTAGAAAAATTAATACTGACAAGATTACACCGCATCGCAGAGGATTTGTAACTCTTACGTTTTTAATAGACGTAAAAAAAAATATAAATTTCCTTGTGAATTTTTTGCGACCGGCGGATTTGCCAAATCACAAGTTATTAGCCCAAAATTAAAATTTCTGGTCAAAACCGGTTCGACCCGAATCTCTTACTTTGATATAATCATTTCATTATGAATATGAAAAAGCAGGAATGGATCATTATTCAGGAGGAACTAGAGAACCGGATCCTATACGGACTTAGCTGTGAATGGAAACTGGCTCTTTCGATAGCAAATCTCCCCAAAAGAGACCTTATGCAAATGCCCTTATTCAGCATCAAGGATATGAAAGGAAAATGGGGATATTGGTGCAAAGAAAGGCGTGAAATCTCATTAAGCCGGAACCTTATTTTGAATCATTCATGGGATTCCGTCAGGGAGATACTGATTCATGAAATGGCCCATCAATATACGGATATGATCCTATTCGCCCGGGATGAGCCTCCACATGGGCCCAGTTTCCACAATGCATGCCATATTCTCAGGGCTAATCCAAAGGCATCGGGTTCTTATCCACCCCTTGATGAAAGGGTTTCAAATAAAACACTCAATCTTGAAGACAAGATTCTGATAAAAGTAAAAAAGCTTTTGGCCCTTGCGAAAAGTCATAACAAAAACGAGGCGGAAGCAGCAATGACCAAAGCTCATGAGTTCATGGCAAGATACAACCTAGACCCTTTTGCACCCGGAAAAAGCCGTAATTTTGGTAGTATTTTCCTAGGCAAGCCTGCTCTTCGACATAGCAGGGCAGATTATCTCCTTGCAAATATTCTGAATGATTTTTATTTCGTGCAAGGGATTTGGGTTTCTGCTTATGTTCTGGTAAAAGGCAAAATGGGAAGGGTTTTGGAAATAAACGGAACTATTCGGAATATCCAGATAGCATTTTATATATATGATTACATCCAAAATTTCATTAAGAGCCAATGGTCATATTATATTAAAGATAAGGAATTAAACCATCACGGAAAGACCGATTTTGCTGTGGGCATTCTGGAAGGCTTTCGATCTAAAATAACTTCTCAGGAAAAGGAGGAAAAAGGTCCCGTGATGAGCCGTTCACTTATAGAAACTGAAGACCCTCTATTTGTAAATTATTTACATTATAGATATCCTCGCATCTCAACATTTAACAAAAGTATCTATACCCGGGATGAAAAACTGGTGAATGATGGAAAAAGGATCGGCAAAGGGCTTATTATTTCTGAAGGGGTTACGGAAAAAAAAGAAAGTCAAAGATTTCTGCCAGGGAATTAAATTTTTTGAAATGGTTCACCACTGAGACACAGAGGCACTGAGAAATAATTTTGGAAGTAACACTTACAGAGCAGATAATGGTGAGGTAATAAAATTTTTATCTTTTGATTTTTCTCTGTGTCTCTGAGCCTCCGTGGTGAGATGAAGGAGTAAGTTATGGACCAGTTAAACAAAATGTATTCAGAATTCGATGATATGTATAAAAAACTAAAGGGATGAAAGAACGCTTCGAAGATATAAAACAATTTTATGAAGAGGCGGATAAACAGGTTGAAGAGATGAGGCACCACCATGAAGAGGAAGCCAGAAAGATCTTTGAGGCATTGGAAAAACGGGATGAGGAGATCAGAAAATATTTAGAGACCAAAGAACAGGACAGAATAAGTCATTTACTCGCTGATATGGGGAATTTAATAGATGAGATGTTTGATATAAGGCTCAAACTTCTCGATAGCAGATATGATAAGGAGAATGCATGATTCAAAAAAAGATAAGATTGACACGGAAAGAAGCAGAGAGTTATGTGATTCCCTTTGGCAAATTTAATATGGTGGCTGTTGTTACAGATATCGGAATGATCGGATGCGGGATGTTTGATGTGTTAGCATTGGATAAATTCGATTACCCCGCAGCAAGGCTAAAATCAGATACTGGAGGTCTCATTGACAACGTTGATGACCTCTTGAGGGGAATTGTTAAGGATGCAAACAAAGCTGCCCAAAACAGGGGTATAGAGATTGGCATGACAGGCGCACAAGCCCTTGATTTATTGTAACAGTTTAACATTTTGTAACTTTAGGGACTTGACAGTTTAGGAACTTTAGCGCACTTTCTAATCAGCTTTATCTTATATTCTTTTCCAAACTTTTATCTCTTAAGGCTTGCATTTAAAGACAAAATTCTACCTGCCGGCTGATATTTGACATATCATATTTACTATGTCATATTATTTGGCAATCTTGATATTTGGAATCTCTTTAAAAATTTTCAGATTTATTAGCTAAGATCCCAATCCCTTTATCATTTTAGAATATGGGCATTAAAGAATCTATATTTAACAGTTTAAATGGAGCGTTTGTGGGAGAGGCAATTTCCGAATATGCCACAACTGTTCTATTGATAGATGACTCACGTACAGTTTGTGAGGCTATGAATGAAATCTTTAAGGATGAAGAGGATATAAAATTTTATTATTGCACTGATCCGGCACAAGAGGAAAAAATGGCCGAGGAAGTTAAACCTACTGTCATCCTTCAGGACCTTGTTATGCCAGGGATAGATGGATTAACCATGGTTAGCAAGCTCAGAGAAAATAAAATAACCCGCGATGTTCCCATGATTGTTCTTTCCGCCGAAGAAGATCCTAAGATCAAGGCCGAGGCCTTCGCGCTTGGTGCCAATGATTTTATGGTAAAATTTCCGAACAAAATCGAACTCGTAGCCCGGATTCGTTATCATTCAAAAAGTTATATCAATTTGTTGCAACGCAATGAAGCTTATCAGGCCCTGATTGAAAGTCAAAGAAGGCTTGAACTACGTAACCGTTTTATCCGTGAAACCTTTGGTCGTTACCTGTCTGACGATGTAGTAAACAAACTTCTGGAATCTCCCGAAGGGCTTAATCTGGGCGGAGAAAAGCGTAAGTTGACCATCATGATGTCCGATTTAAGGGGTTTTACATCTCTGGGAGAGAAATTGACACCTGAGCAAGTGGTTAATGTTATCAATAACTATCTAGAGACTATGACGAACATCATTTTTAACTACAATGGAACTATTGTGGAGTTTATTGGAGATGCCATTCTCTCTATTTTCGGAGCGCCAAACCAAATGGAGGATGATGCAGCTAAGGCAGTTGCATGTGGGATTGAAATGCAATTAGCCATGGATTCCGTCAACGAAAGGAATAAAAAAGAGGGCATGCCGGAATTAAAAATGGGTATAGGTATTAATACCGGTGAGGTCGTTGTAGGAAATATCGGCTCACAAAAACGCACCAAGTACGGCGTTGTTGGAAATAATGTAAATCTTGCTTCCAGGATAGAATCGTTTACCGTCGGCGGCCAAATACTCGTTTCTGAAAATACCAAGAAGGATGTGGGTGACATATTGAAGGTGAGTAAAGAGATGGAAGTAGAAACAAAGGGTATAGATGAACCGATTACAATATATGAAGTGGTTGGAATCAGCGGCGAATATGACCTTTATATGCCCGAAATATTTAGAGATGAACTTCTCTGTCTGCCAAAGGAGATACCAATAAAGTTTGTTTTAGTTAAAGATAAAAGCGCAAGCGGCACACTTCATCTGGGAAGTATCATCAAACTGTCATCTTTAGAGGCGGAAATAAAATCCCAGACAAAGGTCCGAGAACTCTGTGATTTAAAATTTCTGTTGGTGGGACAAAATGACGAAGATATTCCCATTGAGCTTTACGCAAAAGTGATTGACCGGAAAACCGACGATGCCTCCACGTTCTTAGTCCATTTCACATCCATGCCTAAAGTCACGGAAAATTATTTAAAAGGGCTTTTGGAAACCTGTTAATAAATAATAATTCCCTTCATTATTGATAAGTGATTCAGGCCGGTACTTGACCTATGAAATGTTGGTGTTATATAAAAAAGACACAATCAAGATTTTTTGATTTATGAGAATGCCAATTTGACCAGGGTTTACAGTAACTAAAGCGGGGGAGCAATAAATATGACTTCGATAACGTGGCTTCATATATCAGACTTGCATGTTTGTCATCCAAAATACGGACACAGCTATGAGGAAGTTGCGAAGAAGTTAGTGGACGATTTGAACCGTCTCAAGGATGAACACAACCTGATTCCAGACATGATCTTTTTTACAGGTGATATTGTATTCGGCCAGAAAAGCGCGGGTGAAGGGAAATCGATACCAGAACAGTATAAGGAAGCAAATATATTCCTTGAAAGCATTAGGACCACTTTTGACGAAGGCTTTCCCAAAAAAAATATTTTTCTTGTCCCTGGCAATCACGATATAAACCTTACGGTTGACAATAAGTCTCTTATACTATGGCTTCGGGAAAAAGCGGATCTCCTGAAGTTAACGGAGGTGATCCACGAACCTGCCAGTCTATGGCAGTCTTATATAACTAAATTTAAAGAATATGAAGAGTTTTTAAAAACTTACGGATACGAGCATCTAATAGGTGATCCGTCAAAAGCTATTTATTCCGATATACGGGAATTCAAAGGGATCAAGGTCGCTATTGCAGGTTTCAATTCTGCATGGTCATCTTCCGGGAAAGGGAAAAAGGAAAAGGGAAAGCTTTGGCTGGATGGAGAACGGCAATTGTCATCCTTTCGGGCAATCCTCAATAAGGCTAATTTCTCCATAGCCTTGATGCACCACCCTCTTAGCTGGTTTACAAAAAAAGAATTCCCTTTTTTTCAACGCAAACTGGAACCTGAATTCAAATTTCTGCTTCATGGTCATTATCATACAAGCTGGATAACTCAGATTAATGAACATAATCGGATTGCCGCAGGACCTTGCTACTATAATACGGAGAAAGAACCAGGATATAATTTCGTTCGTTTGAACCTTGAAGAGGGAAAAGGTGAAGTATGGCTCAGGGAATATAATCCATCTGGACCCGGTGAATGGGTTCCATGTCAAACAGACGATGGACAAACGGATCAATATGGAAGATATTATTTGATGAATGTCGCCTGGTTGAAGGATATGAAGGATACTCTGAGCATAGGCGCAGGAATAGAAAACGGAGAAACATCTCCATCAAGGGTGTATGAAATTCCCAGCATTCATGAAAAAACAGGCATCGAAACATTTCATTCAGATGTTTTTTTACCCGCCCGACTGATTTGTAAGTTTTATGAAACTATACATAGTATGGATAAGAGAGAGCTACACGAAGAGGTTTTTCAGGGTGGTCCTACACGAATCAAAGACATGTTCTTACCAAAAGAGGATATAGACTTCCAAATGGTGGACCTGAAAAAAGATATTGAGATCCCATTTGAAAAAAAAGGGCCATGGCTCCAAGAATTAAGAACGGAAGAGCAAATCCGAAATCACTTCATCCCTTTATGTAAGATATTTAAACATATAGATGAATGGATTTCCAAGGACAGGGATATACTTCTGTATGGCCCCCCATTCTGCGGCAAGACAAGCCTCCTGACATTTCTGTCGTTGGAAGCCAAGAGGCGATATGGAGACCAGTTGCCCATTGTGCGGCTTAAACCAACCAAGGATCTAAAAAGTGAAGAGATAGAGGGGGCAGTGACAAGACTGCTTCAACACCTTGAGCATATGGATATCTTTGGCAAAAAAAACCAGGCAATTCTGGTGGTTGACAATATTCATAAGCCCGGGATATTTGCCATAACCAGAGAATTATTAAAATCACCCCATCATTGCAGGGTCTGGGGCGCCGCCCGTTGCTCCCGATTCGATGAAATCCTGAGCAAGGACGAGGAAAATCCATGGAATAAAAAAGGGATTATAAAATATGATTGTGGATTGATTGAAGAAAAAGACGTTGATTATTTCACCGATCATGTTCTAAAGCCCCTGTTAATTGCCAATGGAGAAGAAAATCAGATTGATGATGTAAAAGCCACTATAAAGTCTATGGACCGAACACCGATCAGGTTCCTTTGTCAAGTGTGGAAATTGATTAAAGACAAAAGACTCGATGAAGGCCTTGGATATGCTTCATTGATAAGAAAAGAACCTACAGGTGTGGACGAGATTGTAAGGTCGATTTTACCTCACAATATCGCCGGTTTAAAGGCAATTGCCATCGCTGCCTTTCTTCAGGGGCCGTCTTGGGAGCTATTAACATATGTTCTTTCAAAAACCGAGAGTTTCGGAGATGATCTGGCAGCAGAAACCATAACGGATTTGCGCCAATCTCTTGCATTATCTAATGATCCGGAAGAACCAAACAAGGTCTTCATGTATGCCCAGATACAGGAAGAGATTTGCAGACCGGGGAATCTCTCGGATTTCTTTAAGAATGAGATCTGGGGAGGGATCCAAGGATTTCTTAAAGACTGGAAGCATCTAAAAGAACAGGGTTCCCATGAAAAACTATGCACATTCTGGCTATCCCTATCGGACCTGGCAAAGGAAAATGATCAGAAAGAGATCGCCGTAAATAGTGCTGAAAGAGCCCTGGAATATGCCTCCGGAGAACAGGAAATAAAGGCCCTGTTTGAAATAGCATTGGCAACAAATCGCCTTAAGGGGAAATGGTGTGAAGACACCATCAATCTACTTTGGCGTGCGGTTGAAAAATCCGGGCAAATGGAAAAAGTAACATTAGACGCTGCTTATGCAAAGGCAATTCTTGGAAACCTTTTTCTCAATATCGACCCGCCAAATATTGAAAGGGCCATATCTTTCTTGCACGAAGCCAAAAATGCCTGCGAATTCCTCGGGGCAGACTCAGACGTAGGGCATCTGAATAAAATGCTTGCACTTGCGAAGATAAATCAAGGGGACAATAAGATCATGCAGGCTGTCCATCATGCGCGACAGGCACTGGAAACATATCGTAAAATCAAGGATATTACCAAGGAGATAGAAAGCCTTTATTTGCTTGCTTACTGCCTGCGGATGCAATCAAAACCGGATTGGCCTCAGGCAATCACTTGTTATGGGGAAGCTTTGGATCTTTTGAAAGAGCCGGAGCAGCAAGCTGAGCGTGCACAGGCTCTTTATCAGATGGCATTTTGTCTTTATAATCAGGTTAATCCTGATTGGTCTTCAGCAATCAGGGCATCCGATGAATCTGTCAAGATTCTTAGAGGACTTAAAGACACGCAAGGTTTGATCGATCATTTATTACAGTTTGCATGGTTGTGCCATAATCAGGCTAAACCGAACTGGGAAGAGGCAATCTCAAGTTACCGGGAAACACTTGAACTTCCAAAGGCCCCCGAACAAAATGCCGACCGGGCCCTGATTTTTTATCTGCTGGGATATTGCCTATATAATCAACCTGATCCGGATTGGTCCGGGGCTATCATGTATTTTCAGGATGCGTTGAAACTACAACAGAACCAGGGACAAGATATAGATAAAGGACTGACACTCTATCAGTTGGCCTTTTGTCTCCATAATAAACCTGAGCCGGATTGGGAAGAAGCTATCAGATCTTATCAGGATGCATTAAGGTTCCTGACAGGACCAACTCAACAGACAGAACGGGCGGAGGCATTATTTTATCTGGCATACTGCCTGTATAATCAACCGAAACCTGACTGGGCCTCAACGATCGCTTGTTACCAAGGTGCACTGGAGCTTCTTACGGACCCGGGAAAAAAAGAAGAACGGTCGGAATCATTTTATCAACTGGCCTTTTGTCTCCATAACCAATCGGACCCGGACTGGGCAGAGGCCATAGCTTGTTACAAGGAAGCTTTAGAGCTGCTTACCGATACAGGGGAACAATCAGACAGAGCAATGGTCCTTTATCAACTGGCCTTTTGCCTTCATAACCAGCCGGACCCGGACTGGGCAGAGGCCATAACACATTACAGGGAAGCCCTGGAACTATTTATTGATCCAGAGCACTGGGCTGACAGGGCAATGACATTGCATCAGTTGGCCTTTTGCCTTCATAGCCAGCCGGATCCGGATTGGGCGGAATCTATCGTCCGGTACAGGGAAGCCTTAGACCTGCTTACTGATCCGGAATACGAATCTGAAAGAGCAATGACACTTTATCAACTGGCCTTTTGCCTCCATTATCAGCCGGATCCGGATTGGGCACAGGCGATAACTTACTATAGTAAGGCCTTGGAGCTACTTACCGGTTCAGAACAACAATCAGACAGGGGAATGACTTTATATCAGACTGCCCTTTGCCATCAATATCAGCCGGATCCGGATTGGGCACAGGCTATAATACACTACCAGGAAGCATCGGAACTACTTACTGATACGGAACATGAAGCTGAGCGGATACAATCACTTTACTGGTTGGCATTTTGTTTCCATAATCAACCTGAGCCAGACTGGGCACAGGCTATACAATATTACCGGAAGGTATTGGAACTTCTTTCGGGACCGGAACATCAATACGAAAGGGCACTATCACTCTACCAGTTGGCTTTTTGCCTTTACAACCAGCCTGAACCTGATTGGCCGGAAGCAATCAAAGCCTCCATAGAATCTGTCGAGATTTTCGAAAGCCTGGATGATAAGCAAGGCTTGCTGGATTCTCTGCTTCAGTTTGCCTGGTTGTGCCATAATCAGTGCTATCCTGATTGGTTCAGAGCGATCAGCAGTTACCAGGAAGCCTTAGAACTGCTTACAGGGCCGGAACATAGAACCGAACGTGCTCGAACTCTGTATCATTTAGGATTTTGCCTTCAAAACCTTATGGAACCTAAATGGTCTGAAGCTATTACATGTTATATGCAAGCTTTAGAAATACAAACAGATGAAAAGCAACAGACTGATAGGGCAAAAACCCTTTATCAATTGGCATTTTGTTTTCAACATCAGGGGGAACCAAACTGGTCAAGGGCGATTACCTGTTACCGCAAAGCATTAGAGCTCCAGACAGACCCGGAGCAGAAAACTGAGAGGGGACAAACTTTATATCAATTGGCATTTTGTCTCCACAATAGGCAGAAACCAAATTGGTCAGTGGCAATCAAATATTATCAAGAGGCATTGGAACTTCAGACGGATACGGAAGAAGATCGCAAAGAAAGAGCAAAGACCCTTTATCAACTGGCATCCTGCTTTCACAAAAGGCCGACCCCTAATTTTTCAAAAGCAATCCTCTATTATAACGAAGCTTTAGAAATTCAAACGGACCCGGATCAAAGAATCGATCGGGCACGAACGCTCTATCATTTGGCATCTTGCCTCCGTAATCAGCCGGAACCGGATTTGTTCCAGGCAGCCGCCTATTACAGAGAGGCACTGAGACTTCAATCAGATCCCGATCAAAGATATGACCGGGCAATGACTCTGTATTGGTTAGCGTATTGCGTTTATAAACAACCGGATCCGGATTGGTCCGAGGCAATCAATGTATCGCGTGAATCAGTAAAAATCTTTAAGGATCTGGAAAAAAATGATGAACTATTGGATTCCTTGATACAGCATGCCTGGTTATGTTACAACCAACCGAAGCCGGACTGGTCTGAGGCAATAACCCATTACCGGGAGCTAATAGAACTCCAATCGGATCCGGATCAGCAGGCAAACAAGGCAAGATCCCTTTATCTGCTGGCTTATTGTCTCCATAATCAGCCTGATCCTGACTGGTCAGAAGCGATAATGTATTACCAGGAAGCTCTAGAATTTCAGACATCTTCAGAACAACAACTCGACAGGGCATGGACACTTTATCAATTGGCATATTGTCTTCATAATCAATCCGAACCCAACTGGTCTGAAGCCATTAAATATTACCAGGAGGCACTAAGATTACAGATTAATCCTGAACAAAGGGCTAACCGTGCACTGACTCTATACTGGATTGCTTCTTGCCTTCATAATCAGCCGGAGCCGGATTGGTCTATGGCCATCAAAACGTCGAAAGAATCTGTAGAAATCTTTAAGGACCTGAATAAAAAGCAGGATCTTTTGGATTCTTTAATACAGTTTGCCTGGTTGTGTCATAACAAACCGGAGCCGGATTGGGACAATGCAATCAAGTATTATCTTGAGGCTTTGGAATTACAAACAGAGCCGGAACAGCAAGACGACAGGGCATTGAACCTTTTTCAACTGGCAGCCTGTTACCATCAAAAACTGGAGCCGGATTGGGACAACGCGATCAAATGTTACAATGAAGCATTGGATTTGCAAACGGATAAGGATCAGCTGGACAACAGGCCACGCATGCTTTGTCGTCTGGCTTTTTGCTACCATAATAAGCCTGAGCCGGACTGGGCCCAGGCAATAGATTGTTATCGAAAGGCGCTGGATTTACTAACCTCTCCGGAGCAAAGATCCGAACGGGCACGGACCCTTTATCAGTTGTCGTATTGTCTTTATAAACAGCCGGAACCGGATTGGGATAACGCAGGCAGGTTTGCAAAAGAAGGGCTTGAGCTTTCCCGGCTTCTTGGAGAAAGGAGACAACCGCCGTTGCCTCCTTCTCAACTGGCAAGTATATTCGAGGAAATGTCGAGTCCGGATCTGGAGGCAGCTACCGATTTCCGGCGAGAGTCGGTTGAAACCTTAAAAAACGTGAATAGCATCTTTGATCTCATTGTCACAGTCGACAGAAAAAGCGAATTCAACGAAGGCGACTATTGGGCAAAGAAGCTCGAGAATACAAGGCTTATCGACATTGATGAATCTGATAATATCGCTTTGGAGGATCAAAGGATGGCCTTTTTGGATCTCCGCCGAAATGACCTAGACGGGGTTTTCAGTATTGCCAAAAAACTCCATAACGGTCCTCAGCATTCCCGGGCGCTCGGGCTGGCAGCCATTGCCCACTTCGCAAAGGATGAAAGCGATGCCGCTCTTGAGGATTTGATAAACGCAAAAGCAGGTCGTGAAGACCTTACCTGGCTGAAAAAAATAGCCGAAGGATACTTTAAAAGATATAACAGGGATAAGCTGGAAGGCTTCTTAACACTGGTTGATGAGGCAACACAAACTGGATGAAGCCTTTAAACCGGCAGCATAGATTATTATCTTGTTTTGGCTTCCTTTTTTGCCCACTTTGTGTCCTCTAAGATAAATCTGTCCATCAGTTTGATCCTGTTCCTTCGAACAACTTCAAAAATTGCTGCCAAGAAAAATTCAGACTTTACACATTAATTATAGGGATTGTATAAAACCTTCCCTAATTAAATAGCTTGTTATAGCACTCGTTATCTTTTCTGCAATCTTAAGGTCCTCTTTGGCTTCCTCCTTACCAATACTCAAATCAAACTCATAATCTCCAATTTGCCTTTCACGAAAAAGACGGGTAAGCAATTTACTAAACTCTTTTGAAAAAATAGAAGTTTTAATGAAATACTGATTAAAAGCACTAATCACGGCAGAATGTTTGGAAAAAACAAGTTGTCTCGTCAGTAGAATAGCTTCCATTGCATAGAAAGCTGCATAGTAAGCCCTGGATGAGGCAAAGTCATAGTCACCTTCATCAATCTGCCGTTTTGCAGATGCAACAGATCTGTTAGCCTTTTCTATCATCGTTTTTAATTGATCTCTGAGTAATTTATCATTGTTCATAAGACTATCCCTTCTTTTGTAACATTCATCAAAAGGGGACTATAGATCTGCCTTTGATATCTTTCTTCTGAGATAGCAAATGCAGAAATAACCGCATTATATTGATAAAGGGCCTCACCTGTTATTTCATCGATGATCTGGTTGACGTTCCGCGATACCTTGTCAACAACTACTAAACAATCATAATCGGAGCCTTGAACATCATCTCCTCGCGCCCTTGATCCAAATAAAATAACCTGTTTAAGGTGACTGCCTATTTTTTTTCGAATTTGAGACACAAGGTATTCCAATACTTCATCTTTTCTGACATGCTTCATTATTTCCCCCTGAATGATAGAAAGAAGAGCGCCATTCTTCGTTTATGTAAAATGTACTTTTATTCATTGACATTTTACCAACCCTTTTATAACATTTCAATTGATTTAAATTAATATATTAACAATACGTTAAGTTTCATTTTTTCTCCAAAAATCAAATTTAAATCATTACATATAGGAGAAATTATTTATGAGACCAATTACTAGTCGAGATAGAGTAAGAGATATTTTTAATCTTTTTTCAAGTAGAATTAGAGAAAATAGTAATAATTTAATAAACCTGATCATGTGGTCCAATATTGACAGGAACAATGGTTTTTTCTGAAATGAAAAATTCCATGGTAATGCGATAGGAGATATTGATTGATACCGAGTAGAGATCCTTTAGATTACCAGATAACATATGCAGCCTTAATGAAGGGTGATAAGGATTTAATTCTAGAAGTTTTAATACCTTTTCATAATGGCCAAGTAATTCCGGGTGTTTCCTGGCAAATTTTTTTGCCCGCTTGATATAGCTCTTAGTGTAGATGAGAGCGTAACTCATCCCTTAGTAATGCGCTTGATGTGATCTTCCACATCTTCTTTTATATAATTACCAGTTTCTAATTCCCTGCGGGCATCTGCAAGGGCTGCTTCCAGCTCATATTCCCGAAAACGGTTGTAGGTTTCCATATCGACCACCACATATTTACCTTTTCCCCTGACTGTTATGATTACTTCTTCCTGATCTTTTATTAAATCATCTATCACAGATACCCCTTTTTTCTTCAACTCATTTGCAGATATATATGTCATAGAGTACCCCCAATCTTTAAATTTATAATCTACTTTTATACACCATAATAAATACTATTAATAGTTTTGTCAATAGCTCATTTAGATTAAATAATTAAAGTACATTTAAATATACTCCCAGCAATCAAAATATATTTTAAAAATCCTGAATAGATATTGAGCAATATCATTATATTCTCTTACAATAAACATACTGAAGGCAATGTCATTGAGTTAAGCATTTACCGTTAAAATATCCTCTTTTTAAAGGAGCAATTAAGTATTGTGTCCCCTTAATTTCCCCTCCTTAATTTCCCCTTAATTTCCCTTTATATAATCACCATTTTCTAATTCCCTGCGGGCATCTGCAAGGGCTGCTTCCAGCTCATATTCCCGAAAACGGTTGTAAGTTTCCATATCGAGCACCACATATTTACCTTTCCCCCTGACTGTTATTATTACTTCTTCCTGATCTTTTATAACATCATCTATCACAGATACCCCTTTTTTCTTCAACTCATTTGCAGATATATACGTCATAGAGTACCCCCAATCGTTAAATTTATAATCTACTTTTATATACTATAATAAATACTATTAATAGTTTTGTCAATAATACTTTTGGATTTAATGATTAAAGTATATTTCTATTATGCGCTATCAGCAATAAAGACGTGTCTTGTGAAAATCCAGAATAGATTGTGCGAAGGTTTCTATTGGATATCTGCCTCTTTGCAGACCCTCTTAAAGACCTCCTGGTAGGCATCCTCCACCTCTCCCAGGTCCCTTCGGAAGCGGTCCTTGTCCAGCTTCTTCAGGGTATTTTTGTCCCATAGACGGCAGCCATCCGGGGTAATCTCATCCGCAAGGCAAATGGACCCGGAGGGGGTTTTTCCGAACTCCAGTTTAAAATCAACAAGTATGATATCCAGCTCTTCAAAAAAATTCTTCAGTATCCTGTTCACCTTGAGGCTGATGTCCTTGATATACGCCAGATCATCATCACTTGCAAAGCCGAATACCCGGATATGGTTCTCGTTGATCATGGGATCATGGAGGGCATCATCCTTATAGAAAAATTCCAATATGGGCGCTTGAAGCTCCCCACCCTCTTCCATTCCGAATCTCTTGGCAAGGCTCCCTGCGATCCTGTTTCTTACGACCACCTCGATGGGAAAGATGGTGAGTTTCTTGACAAGCATTTCCCTGTCATCTATCCGCCGTACGAAATGGGTCGGGATTCCCTCTTTTTCCAGCAGCTTAAAGATGGCCGTTGATATCTTGTTATTATATATCCCCTTATCAATGATGGTCCCTCTCTTTGTGGCATCAAAGGCAGTAGCATCATCCTTAAAGTACTGGATCACCAAAGATGGATCTGATGTGCTATATATAATCTTGGCCTTTCCTTCGTAAAGTTTATTTTCTTTTTCCATGATAGTTCCTTCCTTTTTTCACTTTGCATTTTGCATTTTGCACTTTTCATTTTGCATTTTTGTTTTTGCATTCCCCCTCAAAAATCCCCTCCCCAAATACCCTCCTGAATATGGTATCTACATGCTTAAGGTGATATTCGGGAGAAAAGGCATCCTCCAGGTCTCCCTCGTCCATAACCTTTTCCAACTCAGGGTCCTTTTGCAGGAGGTCTTTGAAATCCCCTTTTTTGTCCCATGCCTCCATGGCGTTTCTTTGGACAATATGATATGCATCCTCCCTGCTGATCCCTCTTTTTACAAGCTCTAGAAGTACCCTTTGCGAGTATATAAGCCCGCCTGTAAGCTCCAGGTTTTGTTTCATACGCTCCGGATAAACGATCAGGCTGTCTATCAGCCTGGCAAAACGATTGAGCATATGGTCAAGCAGTATGGTGGTGTCAGGGCATATGATCCTCTCGACAGAGGAATGGCTGATGTCCCTTTCATGCCATAATGCCACATTTTCGAGGGCTGCCTGGGCATTGGATCTTACCAGTCTTGCAAGCCCGCACATCTGCTCGGACACGATGGGATTCCTTTTATGCGGCATGGCAGAAGAGCCTTTCTGTCCCGCTGTAAAGCACTCTTCTGCCTCCAGCACCTCCGTCCTCTGGAGATGCCGGATTTCCAGGGCAAACTTGTCTATGGAGGAAGCGATTACCGCAAGCGTTGTAAAAAACTCCGCCAGCCTGTCCCTCTGGATGATCTGTGTGGAGATAGGCGCGGGTTTGAGGCCCAGTTTTTTACAGACATATGCCTCTATTTCCGGAGGGCAATTGGCAAAGGTCCCTACCGCACCGGAGATCTTTCCTACACTGACAGTCTCCCTGGCCCTCTCCAACCTGACAAGATTCCTCTCCATCTCCGCATACCAAAGGGCCATCTTCAGACCAAAGGTGACAGGCTCGGCATGTACTCCATGCGACCGGCCTATCATAACATCGGAATGGTACTGAAAAGCCTTTTTCTTGAGAGCATCAATCAATACCTTACAATCCTGGATCAGGATATCCGATGCCTGGGTTAATTGCACCCCCAGACAGGTATCGAGAATATCGGATGAGGTCATACCTAAGTGGATAAAGCGAGCATCTTCTCCCACGTGCTCTGAAACGGAGGTTAAGAATGCTATGACATCATGCTTGACCTTCTTTTCGATCTCGTCTATTCGCTTTATGTCGAATCCGGCCTTTTCCTTTATAACCTTTAAGGCATCCTTTGAAATGGCTCCCTTTTCTGCCCAAGCTTCACAGGCAAGGATCTCGATTTGAAGCCATATACTGAACTTGTTCTCCGGCTCCCAGATCCTTCCCATTTCCGGCCTTGTATATCTTGATATCATAGTACTTCCTACGTCTTTATTTTTATTTATTTTTATTGCTTAATTCTAACTAAGTTCAATAGGTCTTATGGATCTGTCCTGCAAAGCCACCTGAAGCTCAATATGTTTGCAATCAAGCTTTTGTAAGACCTTCATGGCATTTAACTGTACCATATCGTTCATATTGTTCGTCTGACTTATATGCGCCAATACCACATGTTTCAAATCCGTGTGAATAAGGTCCGTCAACAGGGATGCTGAGTCCTCATTGGAGAGGTGTCCGAACATACCTTTGATTCTTTGTTTAAGCCACCAGGGATATGGCCCCCGGAAAAGCATGCCCGGGTCGTGATTCGACTCCAGGATTAGACACTGAGACCCTTTGAGGGACTCTCTTACAAGGTGAGTGGGCTTTCCCAGATCGGTTGCCAGACCTATTTTTGATCCTTCACCATAAAAGCAAAAACCGACAGGATCGGCCGCGTCATGTAAAACTGAGAAGGATTCAAATCCGATGTCTCCTATTTCAAAACCATTGCCTGCTGAAAAGACATGAAGATTCTTAATAGGATTGTTCATATTATTTTTAAGATTTTCCCAGGTGCCACGGCTCAGATATACAGGGATGTCGAGTCTTTTAACTAAAACCTCCAAGCCCCTTACATGATCCGAATGCTCATGGGTAATCACCACGCCATCCAGTTCATCCGGTTTAATCCCAATCTGGTCCAGTCGCCGCAAAATCTCTTTACAGCTAAATCCTGCATCAATCAGAACACGGGTCTTAGATGAAGTTACAAATGAGGCATTACCCGAGCTTCCGCTTCCCAAAACACAGATCTTAAGGCTAATTTTCCCCCCCCTCTACATGTCTAAATCACATGCCGGTATGTCCGAAGCCCCCGTCCATTCTATCTGAATCAGGGAGTTCTGCCACTTCTTCCCAGCATGCTGTAATGACAGGCTGAATCACCATTTGTGCAATTCTGTCCCCACGTTTTATTTCAAAAGGGTCTTTACCAAAATTGACAAGTATTATCTTTATCTCTCCTCTATAGTCTGCATCGATGGTTCCGGGTGTATTTAAAAGACTGATGCCGTGTCTTATGGCAAGTCCGCTTCTTGGCCTTATCTGGGCCTCGTACCCCTTGGGTACCGCAATGGCCAAACCGGTAGGTATCATTTCCCTCCCTCCCGGAGAAATAACAACAGGTTCGCTGACAGCAGCACATATATCCATACCTGATGCGTGATTGGTCATGTATGCGGGATAAGGAATATCATCAGTTCCGGTTAGTCTTTTGATTGGGATACTGATCCTGTTCATAATATCTATCAACAAGTCAATTGTTTTTTTTCAAGGGATATCCCATCCAGCGGTCCGATAGAAGCCAAATTCAGATAACGGGTATCCATGATCCGGTTAGCCAGGTTTTGTATATCTTTCTGTGTGACCCTGTCGATGGCCTCCAGGGTCTCGCTCAAAGTGTAATGCCGGCCAAAATACATCTCCTGTTTGGCAAGCCTGCTCATCCTGTTTACCGTGCTTTCAAGGCCCAGCATCATATTCCCTTTTAGCTGGTTTTTCGCTTTCTCCAATTCTTCTTCGGGAACAGGGTCCGTCTTTAATTTCTGAAACTCTTTCAACACCAGATCGATTACCTCCTCCGCGCTTTCCTTTTTGGTTCCGGCATATACAACAAACATCCCTGTATCCTTGTAAGATGAGGAATAAGAAAAAACAGAATAGGCAAGTCCCCTTTCTTCCCTGATGGTTTGAAAAAGCCGGGAGCTTAATCCACTTCCCAATATAGTATTAAGGATATATCCGGCATGCCTTGCGTCGTCGGCATGTGTCAGGCCGGCTGTTCCCAGGCAAATGTGAACTTGCTCCAGTTCCTTTTTTTTCAAGGATATATTATGTTCAATCATCGGTAAAGACTGCTCTGGAAATGTATGCGGTTCCTCAGGACTGGGTATTATATCTTTTACCATATCCAGGATCTCTTCATGTTTCAGGTTTCCCGCGGCAGCCAATATTATTCTCTGGGATTGATACGCCTTATGGTAATAATTCTTGAGACTCTCTCCGGTCACAGAGTCAACAGTGGATTTTATTCCTATAATCGGCCTGCCGAGCGGATGATCCTTCCAGAATCTCTGTATCAAAATGTCATGAATATAATCATCAGGGGTGTCTTCGATTGAACGAATCTCTTCCAGAATAACGGCTCTTTCCCGCTCAATCTCATCTTCAGGGAAAACAGGATTCAAAAGGATATCTACCATGAGATCCATGGTTAAAGAAAGGTTTTCATCCAGACAATTGGCCAGAAAACAGGTAAACTCTCTCGATGTAAAAGCGTCGAGGTGGCCTCCGATAGAATCGATCTCTATTGCTATTTCCCTGGCAGAACGCTCTTTTGTACCCTTAAAGAGCATATGCTCAATAAAATGGGTCACTCCGCTTAAAGGATCCGGTTCGATCCTTGATCCGCCAATTATCCAAAAGCCAAACGCCACAGACCGCACATAAGGGATGTATTCTGTGACAACCCGCATCCCGTTATTCAGGGTTGATTCCTTATACTGCCCGGGTTGAAATTCTTCAGGGCTCAATAGCGCCCACCTCCACGGCGAGAATCCCGGTCACCCCTATATTTCCCATCCCTTTGCTGATGGTTAGAGTGCCTGCGGTTATCTCCGTGTCTATCGAACCTGCGCTCTCCTCTATCCTCATGCCGAGGCGGGCGATAATCCGGATCAGACGGGTCCGGTTTCGGAAGGAGCTCCTTTCTGCCCAGTTTAACCTTACCATCCGGATCTATGCCGATAACCTTAACCTGGATCTTTTCTCCCTCTTTTATTTCATCTTCTATGCGTCGAAAATATTTATGGCTGATCTCTGTTTTATGAAGAAGCCCGTCAGTGCCGGGAAGGATTTCGATGAAGGCCCCAAAATCGCAGATTTTCTTAACTGTGCCTTCATAAATTTTTCCCACTTCAGGCTCTTCCGTCATGGCCAGGATCCTTTTCCTGGCTTCCTGATTTTTTTCAGCATCAGTGGAAGAAATAGTCACCCTGCCTTCGTCGTCGATATCAATCTTTACCCCTGTCTGTTCAATTAATCCACGGATAGTCTTTCCACCAGGGCCTATAACGATGCCTATTTTCTCCTTCGGTATCTGAACAAACATGATCTTAGGGGCATATTGAGAGATCTCCGGTCTTGGACTGGCAAGCGCCTCCATCATTCTATCCAGGATCTTCATTCTTCCCTCACGGGCCTGCTGTAAAGCCTGAACCATAATATCTTTGGTCACACCTGCAATCTTTACATCCATCTGGAAGGCGGTTATCCCTTCCCTCGTGCCTGCCACCTTGAAATCCATATCCCCTAAATGGTCTTCCATGCCCATAATATCGCTCAAGATTGCAAAGTCTTCTCCC
Organism: bacterium; assembly: GCA_049472335.1. Lineage (GTDB taxonomy): Bacteria > SZUA-182 > SZUA-182 > DTGQ01 > JAFGSM01 > JBLIRM01. Next base: position 38,632 of record JBLIRO010000007.1, read on the forward strand.
TCCTTAACTAGCCCCATAGCAATCCCCGCCACAGGCGCCGTTGTTGGCACCCCCGCATCCATAAGGGATAGCGTTCCCCCGCATACAGATGCCATGGATGAAGATCCGTTTGATTCCAATACATCAGACACAATCCTGATGGTGTAAGGGAAGATATCCTGGGACGGTATAACAGCCTGAATAGCCCGTTCAGCCAATACGCCATGTCCGATTTCTCTTCTTCCCGGCGAACCTAAGAATTTGACTTCACCTACACTGAAAGGAGGAAAATTGTAATGAAGCATAAAACTCTTATACCGTTCACCTAAAAGATCATCGATTTTCTTCTCATCCTCAGGGGTCCCGAGGGTGGCGATGGCCAATGCCTGGGTCTCTCCTCTGGTAAATAACGCGGACCCGTGAGTTCGGGGGAGAATACCCACCTGACAATCAATCGGTCTTATCTCATCCCATTTTCTACCGTCAGGCCTTATTTTTTTTCCAAGTATCAAATCCCTGGCAAGCTCTTTTGTCAGATCTTCGAGAATAGTTTTTATCTTCCATGTCTTCTCCTGATCTTCCTCGTCAGAAACAAACTTGGCCAGAGCTTCTTCGCTGATCTGAGCAAGCCTGCGGCTTCGCTCCAATTTCCCCGGGATAACCAGGCCCTCATTAGTCAAAGGGAGCGCAAAATTTCGAACCTGCTCAATAAGCTCGGACTCAATCTGAACTTCTTCCACCTCTTCTTTAGGAAGACCGACCTTTTCTCTTAATTGTTCCTGCAATGATATAATGGGCTGAAACTGCTCATGGCCGAAAAATATCGCGTCCAACATCAATTCCTCTGAAACCTCGTTGGCCATACCCTCAACCATGGTCACTGCGTTCCTGGTCCCAGCTACGATAATATTTATTTTGCTTTGATCAAGCTGTGAATAAGTAGGATTTACGACAAATTTATCGTCGATCAATCCGATTCGGACTGCCCCTACAGGCTCGTTAAAAGGAACTTGAGAAATGTTCAGCGCGCATGAGGCACCAATTAAAGAGAGTATATCAGGGTCATTCTCCTGGTCCGCAGACAAGACCATAGCAATGACCTGGGTCTCTTTAGTGAATCCTTTTGGAAAAAGGGGACGGATAGGACGGTCTATCAACCTTGCAGTCAGGGTCTCCTTCTCTCCCGGTCTTCCTTCACGTTTAAAAAAGCCCCCGGGAATCTTACCGGCCGCATAGGACTTTTCCATATAATTAACCGTTAAAGGGAAAAAGTCTATTCCCTCTTTGCCTTCTTTAGCGCTCACAGCGCTAACCAAAACGACCGTATCCCCATACCTAACGGTAACAGCCCCGTCTGCCTGTTTTGCCATCAGCCCTGTTGTAACGGTTAATGTCCTTTGGCCGATCTCCGCTTCCAGAATCTCTATCATGTATACATACCTCCGCGCCCCCCATTCTCTAGCTTTTATGTGAAAATATTATCGTTAATCAAGTAGAGAAAAAAACTATTTTCTTATACCCAATTTATCAATAATCGCCTTATATCTCTCAATATCTTTTGTCTTAAGATAATTTAGCAGTCTGCGACGCTGACCAACCAGCTTAAGCAGCCCTCTGCGAGAATGGTGATCCTTCTTATGGATCTTAAAATGCTCGGTCAGATATGATATCCTTCCGCTCAACAGAGCTATTTGGACCTCAGGAGAGCCTGTGTCTGTCTCATGAAGTTTGTATGTGTCAATAAGCTCTTTTTTTTGCACTCTAGCCAGTGTCATATGCTGATACCTCCTTCCTGACTTAATATAAGATATTAGAATACCATAGTAGGACTTTAAAGTAAAGCAAATACAATTCACAACAGCTCTGACGCATAAAATATTTTTAACAGTTTTCTTTTGATTACTCAATCCAATTTTTATAAAAATTTTATTCTTTAACCTAATTTTCTACAGAAATAGCCGGGAAAAAGGCTCTAATTTTTTTCAAAAAAAGAGAAAAAAGCCATACAAACATACCACAAGCCATTGATTCTTCTAAAACCAGCATCAACTGTTAAATTTCGGGTTTAGACATACCTGACCTAATAATTTTCCGCAAGACAGTTTCTTCTCCACTCCAAATTAAGTCTGAATAATCTGGACGTTTCATCCATAAAATTTTATAAATGCCTTCATGCCCTTTTTTATACAAAGGGATCTCAAAAGATTTGAGTGTTGTGCCAATATATTAATTAAGATGTTCTATGCACATCAAGACTTTGATAAAACCTGATTAGAAGACCAGGAAGCCCCCTTTGTAATATCTTCAAATAATTTTTGGCCGCCTCCTGGCGCGCAGCTATTTCTTCCGAATATGTCATATATTCGGATTTTGCATTATCCACCACGATACGCCTTGTCCTGAAGAGCCCTTCTATAGATTGTTTTCTTCTTAGTCCTGCCTGCACTTTGTGTCGGGCCTTCTTTTGTTCCTTCCTCTCTGCCACCTGCATCCTGTGTCTTTCCATCCTCGTTATCGGGCCAACTCCTCTCGAAAGTTGGCATCCAAGATATACACATAAATATCCTCAATCGTGAACAGCCCCTTTGAATGTCTGTCCTGCCTCCCACGACCCTTGGTTTTTCCTATTTTGTCCCTGTATTCTGAGGCCCAGGTAGAGGCTGTGTAAAGTATACATCCTAAAATCCTTTCTCCCGATACTATTAAATATCTCAGATGTAGCCCAAAGGGGGTTTTATATTCTAAATAATGATATCTTTGCACATATTCGTTCCATAACCCAACTGCTCCCTTGAAACCTTTTTTATTGTGACCTCCCCCAACTGGTTCATCCTTCCCTGTACCAGTCCACCAGCATCGGTGCATGGTGTTATGTTTACCTTCACATTCCTTATCCCTTTTTTCAAACGTAATGGCGACAGCTTGATATGCCCCTGGGCTTCCAGTTTCTCCAATGTCCGCAGACAACTATTATGCTTGTTCGTATCATTGGGCGCCTGCCAGGATAAAGGATATTGCATTTTTAAAAGAATCGAAGTATAAAGGTAATATAACTTAGTTTAAAAGAAGTACATTTACAGGTAAGATCTATCTCGATACATATAAATATAATCGCTATTATTTATAGATGGCCGATGTGAGATAATATGGTCTAGGTAATTGATGTACGTGAAGAGATGGCAGTATTTTATACTTCATCCTATATTTCCGTCTGGTTCCGGAATCCCCTTTAGAGAGTGCAAAGTAAGGCGGATGTATCGATGTGGATCAATTTTTGCGACTACCAAGTCATGGTGGGAATATAACTACAGCACAAAAAGATACAAGCAGGAATAAGATAAGAAAAACCCCTTAAATATAGTTAAAGGGTATCTTGTATGAATTTATCATTTTTTAGTTTTAAAGATATAGGGTGAGCAGGCTTTCTTTGAAAGGAATAAATCATGTTTGGAAAGTGTTCCCCTAAAACAGGTTTGCAAATAATTACTGCAGTTGTTTTTGCCGTCTCCTTCCTTGCGGTCGGTTGTGATAGTGAGAATGCAGTAAAAAAACATCATAAGGCCATGAGCACCTTTACCGAAAGTGAGTACCAAATCCCGAAGGTGCCTGTTGACCGTCATTACATCGGCTATGCCTGGTCCAAACAATTCGGACCGGTAAAAGACCCTTTGACAAATGAGATTAAGATCAAGAAGGAAAGATCCTTCAACAAGGTACAACAGGATTTTGCCTACAATGTCGGTATTGGTCTCGGGGCTCAGAGTATTACCGGCCCCGGAGGCGAAACCGAGTTCCAGCGCGCCGCGACAGACAGATCGAAACTGGAAGGGGTGGAGGTCATCAAGCCCGTTTCGCTGCCAGATATCCCCTTCGAACCCGAAGTGCCATATATAATAGAGGCTTTACGCCTGAAGGGTTTTACGATCAAGTCTGATACGGCCACCGATTTAGGGCTCAATATTTCTGCAAGTAAACCTCTAATGGGTAAGGGAAGAGGCTCGGCAGGAGTTGGAGCTGAAAGTCATACGGAAACCGAGGGCGAGGGGCTTGTCGTTGCTTACAAACTTAGTAAAATCGATATGTTATCATACGATAAGAAAGAATCTGACATCTTGCCTCTCGAAATTGAAAAACCTCTGGATTTCCACGAAGCCGGAGTAGTTGTTAGAGCGAGTCTCAGTATCATAGAGCCCGGCTCCAATGAGACCCATCCAACTGATATCCTGTGGCCTTGTGAACGGGCCCAAGCGAATAATTTCGACATAGTGGCTGTTTGGATTGTTGATGTAGTACCAATTGATCTGAGGAAGAAACGTCTTTCTATAGGATTCCCCGCCTATCCCGAGATTGAGGATTGCAACTATTTTAGCGGCTTGATATTCTCCAGGATAGATCCTGTCACCGATAAGATACACCGTCAGAAGATCACCATCACTGTCGAAGATGCTGAGGTTTCTGACACCTTGCAGCCTAAAACCTGGAACGCCAGGGTCTCTCTTATAAGTGAGTCATTCAACATCAGTTTGGTTTTGGCTAAGGAGATGGAGGAGGACTAATGTTACAGACAGTCTGTAAACCCAAAAACTCGATCGGGGATTTCCCCAAAGAGATTAGTATGAAGCCGAAATGTACAGAAAAGTTATCATGAGGCACACAAAAATTATCCTAAGACACATGCAAATCTCTACATCATTCATAATGATATGTGTTTTCTTGATATTCTCAATCCTCCCTCTGCGGGTCCATGCAGAGGATAGCACAAAAGTTGACTGGGTGAACGGCTACATCCTTGCCACAGGATATGGGACAGCAAAACAGGGAACAAACAAAGCTTATGCAGTAATATCCTCAAAAGAGGCTGGGAAGTATCTTGCCATGAGAAGTCTACTGGAAGCTATCAAGGGTGTGTACATCGATTCACAGGTTTTGGTGCGAGACTATATAATTGAAGAGGATATTACCCGCATTAAGGTGGAGGGGCTGCTCAAAGGAGCAGAGGTTATTGACACAAAAACAACATGGGAAGAGGGGCTGCCAATAACAGCTGTTACCATGAGGATCTGCATGAGCGCGCAAGGTACTGGCTGCGAACCAGGAAATACACTCATTGACACCCTACAGTTAAACAAGTTTGCGGATTCACCGCTAATTCCTAAAAAGAGATATTCCCAGGATACTGCCCTGCGGAAGCCCTCACAGGGCACATCCGATGATGACGGTTTAAGTAAAAAATCACTTAATCAGGTAACAGGCGTCATTTTCAGCCTGCAAGGGCATCCATTCCGCAGGGTACTTCTGCCTGTGGTTGTTACTTTAAGCAAGGATGGCAGTATGTCCACAGTATACTCAGTGAAACGCGTCGATCCCGAGATAGTTATAAAATACGGAATCATCCGCTATGCTAACACGCTGGAGCAGGCTGGAAGAATCGAAAAATTAGGGGACGAGCCTTTAATAATTCCCATTGAAAAGGTCACTGATGACAACATATTGGCAATCAGTACCAACAGTGCGCAAAAGATCTACGAGACCACAATGCATGGCAATGATTACCTGCGGAAGGCAAATGTGGCTATCAGTTCCGAATAGGAGTTAAGAATCAATAAGAGGGCTTGAAGGTTCTATATTCCTGGCTTTTGACTCCTTGCTTCTGAATTTTGACTAAATGCTTCTGGCACCTGATCTCCTGCTCCCAATTACCCCATTATGATCAAAATTTTTTTATAAGAGAGGGGGGGATAAGCATTTAAACAAATTTGGGAAGTAAATGCCTAAAGAGAAAGGAGGGATTATATAGAGGGATAAAATATAAGGATTAATATCCGAAAAAATAGTAAAATAAAAATTCTTCTTTAAAAATCAAGGAGGCTTAGAATGGAAAGAAGAAATGAAATGATCATCATAATGTGTTCAATTGTATTCATAACTATTTTTATTGCCTTTAAAGCTTCGGCTCAATCAAAATTTAAATGGGATATAACCCCCCGGCTGTGGTATGTTGATTGGGATGCGGGTGAGAATTTGAGTGACTCAACATTGATGTATGGATTAGGTGGCTCCATTTCTTATAACAAGTTCGCTTTTGGATTATCTTTTCTCACCGGAGAATTTGAGTCTGAAATTTCTGGTTCTGGATATGATTCTTATCATGGTTATTATGACTATAAAATAAATATATCCGCTGATCGTTCGGATATTGATGTTTATGCCAGCTATAGAATAATTGATCCCTACCTGAGTTTGTCTCTTGGTTATAAAATTATCGAATATGATATAAAGGCTACTGAGTCTCTCTATAATGAGCAAGTAAATGCTGATGGAGAAATGACAGGTTTTGGCTTAGGTGCATCTGGGGCTTTCCCTATTCGGGATAAATTTTACGGGTATTATATAGCTTCTTATTTACCCTCAATGAAATCTAAATATGAAGATGAGGAAGGTTCAGATGAGGGACATGTGAATACATTTAATTTAGAATTAGGTGTTGGATATATGATTAATGAAAAAATAACAGCGGGCTTGGGGTGGAAATATCAGAATCTTGATTGGGAAGAAGGAGAAGATGAAAAATTAAATGGTATCATCCTTATGGCTAACTTTGGATTTTGACAAAGCTCTCAAATGATAGAATATAAATCATTAGAATTCTCTCTATATATATTATTTAATATCATCCTGAGGTATCCAACTGATAAATAATCAAACAGATTTCAAATGGAGAATAGCCGATTCAGACTAAAAATCCAATTCTCAAAAATACTCGGTGTTCTCTGTGTACTTTGTGGTAATATTTTAAACCACTCAAGAACACAGAGAACACAGGGTTAATCAAATTATTCCGAAACAATTTGATATTCCTTCAGGCGTAAAACTAACCAACTGAATTAAACGCCCTATTCGGAAAAAAGGAGTCAGAATCCACACTTGTAAATTTCCTTCTGCCTCCTGAGATTTCTTAAGTCAAGTCAATACTACTGAGTTCTCAGCAACAAAGTGTGAACAAAATTTTCATTATATAGTCCGTAAGCGGCTAAAAAGTAAATGGGGTTTTGAATATTTTCTTTTCTTCTTTTAAGTTCTTTTCCTTGTTTTTTTCTAATAAATCACTCTTTTCATCTTTTTCTAAGGGTTTTTTTTGTGAATTTATTTCCTGTTTTTTTTGAATCTCAAAGAGTTCTTCCTCAACCGCCTTTATTTCTTCATTGATGTTCTGTTGCTCATTCATGAGAGTTTTCTTTTCCTGAAGTATTTTTTGCATTTCTTCAAGTTTCTTTTTTTGTTGCTGGAGTTCCTCCATATCTTTTTGTAGTTTCTGTCTCTCCAAATCAATTTCTTTGTCTTTTAGTAAAATATCTTTATGAACTTTAAGATCATCATTATAAAGAAAGTTAATAAAAATAAACTCTCCACCTTCATCCATGGTTCCTTCTAATGGTCTACAAATAGGAATTTGTTGGGCATTTCTGGAAATAAAAAGTTTGATTTTTTCGAAAATACTTAGTGGGGTAATATAAAGTTCCTCATTATCTTCTAATATCTTTATAAAATAGTAAGCAAAAATAGAATGGTTTTCAAAACCGGTATCTGATACTGGTTGAATATGACCAGAGGTTAAGACCTGACGTGACTTTAGCTTTCCATAATTTTTTATATAATTATAGTCGATTTTTGCAGGAGGTTTAAAAACCGATCTTAGCAAAAGAGTGCCTGAAAAACATGAATCAGAGACTAAATAAATATGCTTACATCCAGCGGCTTTAATTAAATCGTGAATTGTAGAATTTGGTATATAGGTGCTGTAATCACTAAATTTAGAATCAGAAGGTATCCAATTTCCGGTATTGAGCTCAGTATCCAGATATCCATGACCTGCAAAATAGATAAACAAGTTATCATCTTGTTTAACCTTTCCTATCAGACTTCTAAATTCTTTTATTATCCTTCGTCTTGTTGCATCTTGATTAATAAGAAGTACAATATTTTCCTCAGGAAAACCATATTTATGTATTAAAAGCTCATATATTTTTTTAACATCATTCACAGCGGTTTGTAAAGGGTCCCATTCATCATATTTATTGATCCCGATTAGAAAACCCCAGAATTCACCTTTTGAAGGGAGATTATTTATATCCTTTGAGGACACAAAGATACCACGATCCTCACAAAAACTTATTTTAGGACAAAAAAAATATCCTAATATTAATATAATGAAAATACAGCAAATTATTTTTTTCATTAAACGGCGTCACAATATCTATTCACTGCAAAAAATGAAAAAAGTATGCTAAAGTATTTTTTATACACAATAAGATATCAAAAAATAATTTTTTGGACGTTAAATTATAATATTTAAAAATAAACGTATAATATATAAAAAATCTCTTTCTATAGCTAAGATAGCTAAATTTTAACCTTTTGTCAAAACAAATAATCAGTAAGAGCTTTTTTGATCGAGTCATTAATCTGAAACAAATAACTTTTAAAAATCACAGACAATATGATAGTATACTATAACTCATTCAATATTTGCGAGTTTGATTTCAGTTGTTATTATTTGATATAGCTATTTTTACAAAGGAAATAAGTCAAGGGATTTTTATAATATTGATCCTGAATATTTATATATTACAATATATCATAAATATCATAAAAAAGCAGAGATATCTTTTTAGCAAGACGGTTGTAGTAGAGAAAAAGGAGAATGTCTGATGACATTATATAAATTTTTCACGCCTTCATGCATTTTGGTCCTTTTGTTTTTTTCTCTTCCCCAATATAGTTTTGCAAAGCAGTCACAGATTATAGAGGCAGATGGCTATTCATGCATGGGTGATGAGAAATCGAGAAAGCAGACAAGAGATGATGCCCTGATAGATGCAAAGAAAAAAGCAGTTCAACATTGTGTGACTTATATTAAGAGTGAAACAAGGATCGAAAATGCTATCCTCACGCAAGATATTATTGATGCATATACTAATGCAGATATACATATTCTTAATGTGCAAGAATTGGGCTGGTCAAAAGACAAGGATTCTGGTGAATGCTTTTACGTCCACATAAAGGCAGAGGTCATTCCCCGTGAAGAAGTGATGGAAAAAATAATACAGGGGAAAGCTTTAGAAAAGAACCCTGAAGCCCCTCTCAATGTCTCTGTCTGGACTGATAAAAAAGAATATTCAAAAGGAGATAAAATAAAAATATATATAAGAGGGAACAAGCCCTTCTTTGGAATAGTTCTCTATAAGGAGGCTAATGGAAATTTAGTCCAGCTCCTACCTAATCCTTATAGACGAGATCAGTATTTCAATGGCGGTGTTGTCTATGAGATACCCTCAGGAAATGATAAATTTGAATTGGAGGTGAGACCTCCCTTTGGTGAAGAGATTGTCACCCTTTATGCAAGCACTGAGATGCTGGGTGAAATAGAACTCGAAAAAGCGAAGGGTGTATATTTGGTAAAGACAAAATATGATGAAGTGCCTTTTAAAACCCGTGGAATTGCTATCACAAGAAAAAAACAAAGGGAAAAAATTCCTGCCGAATTTTCAGAAGTAAACTATGCTGTTAAGATAGATGAATAAACCATTATTCATGACTGTATTGCGCACATGCAGTATCGGATTCCCAAACCCTTACCCAATCCAATTGTAAGGTTTCTTTATCTGTCTTTTTCAGAAACTCCTCAAAAATAAAACACGCGAGATTCTCTGATGAAGGGTTTTTAGAATTAAAAGGGGTGATATCATTAAGAAAGGAATGGTCCAATTTAGAAAGGATCTCGTTTAGCATATTTTTCAATATCTTGAAATCAATGCCCAAGCCGATGGAGTTAAGCCTGTCGGTCTTGACCATCACCTGGACTCGCCAGTTATGTCCATGAAGGCTTTCGCATTTTCCCTCATATTCTTTTAATTGATGAGCGGCGGCAAAACCGGATTCCACCATTAGTCTGAACATCTTTTACCCCTTTTTCCTTTGATGAACAATCTCTTTTATCTCAGCAAGTAATGCTTCCAACAAATCCTCTTCCTTTACAGAACATATAATTCTGCCCTTTCGGAAGACCACACCCTTCCCATTACCTCCTGCAATCCCTACATCCGCATCGCTGGCCTCACCGGGGCCGTTTACTACACAACCCATTACCGCGACCTTTAATGGAATCCTTATTTCCAAAACCTCCTGTTCGATCCGCTCAGCCAGTCTAAAAAGGTCGATTTTACAACGTGCGCATGTGGGGCAGGATATAACGTCTACACCCACCTGTCTGAGATTGAGCGATCTCAAGATCTCATAACCCGCCCTGACTTCGAGTAATGGATCACCAGTTATGGATACACGTATAGTATCTCCTATCCCTTCAGATAATAATATACCTAAAGTTATTGCAGATTTAATGGGCGCAGTGAAGGGACCGCCTGCCTCCGTCAGGCCGAGATGAAGGGGATAATCCGTTTTTTGAGCTATAAGACGATACGCATCGATAGTCGCATTCACATCCGAGGATTTTAAAGAGACCTTTGTAAGTCCAAATCCTTCGGATTCAAAAAAATCCAAATGCCTCATTGCGCTCTCTACCAGGGCCTCAGCACATGGTGAGCCGAATTTTTCATAAAGATCCCTTTCTAATGAACCCGCATTCACTCCGATTCGAATAGGGACCTGCCTGGATTTTGCCTCCTTTAAAATCTTCACCACTCGATCTTTTGAACCTATATTTCCGGGATTTATCCTTATCCCGTCCACACCCTGCCTAAGGGACTCTAAAGCGAGCCGATAATCAAAATGGCAGTCTGCTATCACAGGAATCGGAGAGGCACTTACTATATTCCCAATAGCCTCAGCGGAATCCTGGTCTGGGACGGATACCCTGACTATCTCACATCCAGCCTCGGCAAGCAACCGTATTTGGGATAAAGTAGCGGAGACATCGCGGGTATCGGTCTTGGTCATAGACTGAACCGAGATAGGCGCATCACCGCCTATCAAGGTATTCCGCAGTTGAATCTGCCGTGTCTTTCTACGCTCAATCTTCACCGTTTTTGTCGTCCTTACCCTTCGTTAATTTACCTTTGACTTTATCAGCCTTTGCCTTGATCCTTTCTTCACCTTCCTGGCAGAAACCTTTGAGACTTTTCTTCATGGAAAGCTCCCATTTTTCCATTCTCTCGCCTACCTTTATGAGTGTGCCTCCCCCTCCAAAAAAAACAAAGGCTAAAATCGAAAGTAATAGAAAAAAGATATAAATCAGCCTTCTTATAATCTTCATGCTGTCCCCCAAACCAAATTTAATTCCAATAAAAAAGGTTATCTAAAAAATTCTCTGTTCCTTTTATAGGCTTCTGCTTTATATTTAGAAAGCTCTTCTTTTCTCTTCATTCCAATAAAAAAGGTTAACTAATAGATTCTATATTTCTTTATATATCGAATGCAACTTTGAAAGACGCTTTTGTTGCTCGCTTCCATAAGCAACAATCTCAATTTTTCGTTCCGTCGGAGAAATATGATGCATATTAATCTTAAAATAATCATCAGGGAGAAGGTTTTCGGCCCGATCAGCCCATTCGATCAAACATATCCCTTTGCCGAAAAAAAACTCTTCATATCCCAGATCAATAACTTCATCAAGGCACGAGAGTCTATAAAAATCAAAATGATATATGGGCAAGCGCCCTCTATACCTGTTTATTATAACAAAAGTGGGACTGGTTATATACACATTCTCCGGGACACCTAATCCTTCACATATCCCCTTGATAAAACATGTTTTTCCAGCTCCCAGCTCCCCGAAAAAAGCCAGTATGTCACCGGCTAAAAGCTGTCTGGCAAGGAGACGTCCCAAATTCATTGTCTGTTCCGCGGATCGACTCAATAAGACAAAAGTCATAGTATTTGCAACAAAAAACTATCCTTTAGTTTTGACCCAGTTTGAAATTGATTCGAATAATCCCCTCTTGAAGGGGGACATTCACAGATGGTTCAAACCGCCAGGAAAATATATAAGCTAATGCCTTTTCTTCCAATTCCACAGAAAGCTTCTGTACAGGTATCGCATTAACTACCTGGCCTTTTTCATCTACCCAGAATCTCAACTTTACGAGGCCCTCTTCATCACCCTGATAAGTGGGAGGTTTTTCCGGCTTGGTGATCCATGTTCGGGGAGTTCCCTTCCATGTAATATCAGGGATTTGTTGTGACGGCTTTTCTTCTGGAAACTCATCAGGAAAGAACGAGTCTGATATGTCCGAATCGTTCAACTCTGTCAGTGTTTCTTTGTGTCTTGTTTCGCCCTGAGGATTTAGAAATGTTTGTTCGTCTATTTGGGTTGATTCAGTAAATTCTTCCGGCCATACCATAGCATATTCATCCTCGCGAGGCATTATGGTATGCTTTGGAAGCAGGATCTCAGGAACTATGTTATCTTGTTCAGGCATACCTTCCCACCTCTTATGTTCAAAGTCCCTTAGAATTCGCTCAGTTATCATTTTACCAGTACCCTGAATCCCGTTTGGCCCCTCTCCGATTTCAGGAGGATTAGAATCAGTTTTTCCTGTATCGGTTCTTGTGGCAAAATCGAAAGACGAAAGATATTCGATAGGGATAACTCCTTCTATACGGCCGGATTCCCTAGTGTGCGGCTCCGGTATCCTCGGCCATACAAAAATAACGATCCCATGTATAAGGAAAGAGGCCAGGATGGCATAAACGAACTTCTTGTCCATTTCTCCTCAATCAACCTCTTGTCCCGATTCAGGGCTGGTGGCGATGGCCATATCTTCGAGTCCCGACTTCTTGGCCATGTCCATAACCTTTACTACCATGCCATGCCTGGCCATTTCATCAGCATGGATTATCAGAACCTGATCCTTTGATTCCCTGGTTTTGGCCTCCAATGCCGATTTAAGCTCAGAAAGGCTCATCCTGTTATTATTGAGGTAAAACTTCCCTTCTTTTGTAATATGTACTTCCAGTCTTTCGCGAGATTTAATGACCTGCGAAGATGCCTTAGGAAGTTTGATCTGCAGCCCCGGTGTTGCCACAAAGCTTGTTGTAAGCATGAAAAAAATCAGCATAAGGAGCACAACATCAATAAGGCTTACGATATTGATCTCCGGAAGGATTTGATGATTGTTTTCTGAAAAATTCATCTCTTCCCCCTTACCGGCTCATGATGAAGGCCTATCCTTTCTTCCAGTATATCCAAAAGTTCCATGGATGTACTCTCCATTTCCAGGATATAGGCATTGGCCTTTTTAAGAAAGTAGTTGTGAACCACCAGAGTCGGTATGGCTACAACCAAGCCTGCTGCCGTAGTAATCAATGCCTCTGAGATTCCTGCCGCCAAAGCTGTCGGATGCCCGACACCCTGAATGGATATGACCTGGAAAACCTTTATCATACCCGTGACTGTACCCAAAAGTCCTAATAATGGGGAGATAATGGCAATAGTGGACAAAACAGCCAGATAACGGTATAGTTTGTCAGATTCCTTTTTACCCGCATGTTCAATAGCCTCTTTGATCTGTTCTCTTGGTTGTTCCCTTTTTAAAATCCCCGCTTCCATGATCTTCGCTATAGGCCAGATATTATGAGAACAGATGGCAATCGCCTCTTGCACCTTACCTTCATTCAAGACTTTTTTCATCTTTCCGACAAACTCCGGAGGGTGAATTCTGCTCCCCCTCAAGAAATAAAATCTTTCCAGAGTAATAGCCAATGCGATCACGGAGCAGAATAAAATGGGTATCATTATTATCCCGCCCTTGATAATATAATCTATCATGTTTTCCCCCAATCCTTATTTAATTTTAATATGTTTCTGTTTCATTAAAATATATTTCATCATATCACGCATTCTAAGCTTCAAAATTTAATTTTAATATGTTTTCCCATCCATCAGACTTATCATTACTTCATTAATCTAATCACTTCTTTAATCCCTCGACTCTCTTTCCTGCCTGTCTTGCCCAGGTCCCGTCTTCCGTATCAAATTTGATTGCCTGATTATATGCAGTAAGGGCATCTTGATTCTTTTTCTGCATTTCATAGACCTGGCCTATACGATAATAAACCTTAGCCTTCCACTCATCCTTTTCCTGGTAAAGATATATTATCTTCATCAACTCAAGGATAGCATTATCATAATCTTCAAGGTGGATATATGTCTCGGCCAGATCATAAATGGACTTGAGCCGCAGGTCTTTATCCTCGGCCCGCATAGATGATTCAAAATGATCCTTGCTTTTTTTATAATCCCCCGACTCATAGTAAATTCTGCCAAGGGCATAATTTGCCTTTTCCGAAAGGTGGCTTTCCGGAAACTGAGCAAGTACTTGTTCATATATCTCTTTTGCCTTCCTGTACTCTCCTGTTTCATTGTAGATATTACCCTTTGCAAACAATGCCTCAGATGTCTTTCCATTATCATCTGTCAGGGTTAGAACCTGATCAAGGTACTCAAGTGCCTTTTCATTTTCTCCGTGTGACGCGTATAAACTCCCCAGGTTTAGACACGCATCGGCCTTCAGTTCGGTATCGGAATATCTAAAAAGGATGGTCTTCAGGGTCCCAACCGCCATCTTATAATCTCCTATTTCACTGTAAATCTGAGCCATTTTCTTAAGGGATCTTGCTGACCATTTGCCTTCAGGGAAGTAATCTACCAGGCGCTGATACACTAGAATCGCTTTTGGCCAATCCCGACGGGCCTGATAGGTGGATCCCAAACGAAATTGGATTGTCTCCGAAAGAGGGTCCTGTCGATATCTTTCCCAGAATTCTTCCGCGTTTTTTATATAACCGTCCATATCACCTGTTTGATCAAGGCTCAAAATGATACCGTATTTTGCTTCTTTTACCAAATCGGACCCGGGATATTTATCTATTAGTCTCTGGTAGTTCTGAATCGCCCTTTTATACGTTCCCATATTATAAAAACAATCTCCGATCTTAAGCATTGCCTGGGGGACAAATGTGGTATCCTGGTAAATACGGATTATATTACTAAATTCATTGAGCGCTTCTTCATATTTACCCATCATAAAATAAATCCAGCCCGCCCTGTATCTGGCCTCGGCCCCTAAGGGGCTATCCGGATATTCGGATACGAGTCTTCTAATATATGCTAAAGCCTTGTCTCGATCATTTAGCCTTAACATTACAAGGGCCTGTCTGTAGTAAATCTTATCCTTAAATTCAATATTTGGATATTCTTTTATTATCCTCTGCAGAGTCTTTTGCGAAGCCTTATAAGATCCAAGATTATAAAAACATTCAGCCAATCGAAACATGCCTTCCGGCCTCTTCTCCCCCTTTGGATAATCTCTTATAAGTCTTTGAAACTCATCTTTTGCCCTGGGCCAATCTTCCTGTGTATAGTATGACCAGGCTATACCAAATCTGGCAAGTTCCGCCAGTTCGCTCTCCGGGAACTTAAAAACTTTATTGTAATATTCTATGGCCCCTGAAAAATCCTTTTCTTCAAAACGGGTATTTCCAAGCCAATAGTAAATCTGATCTTGAATCTCTGAATTTGGGAATAACTCCAGATGGGTTGTAAATGCCTTACCGGCAGGACCATACTCTTTCTGCAAATAATATGATTGTCCAAGCCTGAAAAGCGCCAACTGTGAAAGCTCAGGCATCTCAACATACTCAGCTACATCTCTGTAATATGAGACAGCATCAGCAAAAATCTTCAGATTATAAAGTCCTTCCCCAATCATAAATATACCTGCTTCTTTCATCTCCCCTTCCGGATATTTTTGTGTCATTTCAAGCCAAATGCGTATAGCCTGTTTATATTCCGAACTATGGAAATAGGACCAGCCTAACCTGAAAATTGCCTTTTCCGCTAAGGGATGCCCAGGGAAACGATCTGCTATTCTCATAAACATATCGGATGCCCCTATATAGTCCTTAAGAGAAAATAAACTCTTTCCCTCTAGATAATATACATTTGCTATTAAGGGACTTTCGGGGAAACGTTTATCGAAATCGGATAATAGATCTAATACATCCTCATATGATCCCTGAATATAATGAATCCAGGACAAACCATAAATGGCTGAAGGCTCCCTGGGATGCTCAGGGAATTTTTTTAAAAACCACTCGTAGGCCGATCTTGCCTCTTTTATCTCCTCAGCCTGAAAAAGGGCTTCGGCCTTCCAAAACCCTGCCTCAGAAACGAGAGCGCTCATGGGATAATTATGGAGGAAAAGATCATATTCATCAGCAGCCTCTTTGAACCGGCTGACTTTGTAAAGAGAGTTTCCTAATAAATATTGGGTTTTTTCCCGGAGAGGGCTTTTATAATAACTGGAAAGAAGGGTCCTAAAAAGTTGTATTGCCTCTTCTTCTTCACCCCTCTGATCCATTATCCATCCAAGAGAATAAAATGCATAATCCGCGAACCTCGATCTCGGTGAATGTTCAATTATATAACGGTAATAGAATGCCCCTATATCCAGATCACCCGCCTGGAATGCAGATTCTGCCGCCCAGTAATATGCCTGCCCAAGATAAGACGAATCCGGATATCGGCTACCTAGTTCGAGAAAAAGATTGAATGCCTCTTTGTATTGTCCCTGTTGATATTTAAACCTGCCAAGATCGTAATAGCCCTTGTCTCCAAGTATGGTCTTAGAAAACAGCTTTTCTATGGGAGAACCAAAAATGCAGCATGAGGAAGGTGAGTCATACGGAGCGACCTTGCTTCCTTCCAGGCCGGAGGGCAATTCATCCTGTTTTACCAAATCCTCTGGTATGTCCTTTATCCCTGTTACTCTCTCGGGGGGAAGGGCCTCCTTTCGTTCCTCCTTCAACTTCAGGGCTGACCGGCCCACAGCGATTATTTCCGGTAATTGGAGTATCTCTGCTGCCAGGGCATTTTTATAGGCCGAACAAAAGGGAAAAAGGGATATGGAGATAAATAAAACAGCAAATACCATTTTAAAAAAACGGATGAGGCATCTACTCATTTATTTTCTCCTTGTCTTTAATTCTTCCCATTTCATTAATTCTCTCCCCCTTTTTTCTTACATCTTTTATATTCCTAATGGCCATTATGCGCTCCTGAGCCGCCTGTGACAAATCCTTTGTCCCGCCTTTCATTTCTGTTACTTGATTATAAAAACGAAGCGCGAGATCCTCCTCTCCTTTCTGCTCATATATATTTCCAAGGCGAAACCTGGCCATTTGTATCCATAATAACTGATCAGGAGCGGAAAATACGAGCGAATTATATTCATGAAGTGCCTTTTCATGTTCACCTGACGAAAAAAGAGACTCAGCCAGCCTATATGATGCTTCAGCAGCAAGAGATGAATTTTTTGTTTTTCTCGCCTTTGAGTAGAACTCAATTGCTTCTTTTAATTGCCCTTCCTGATAATAAATATTTCCAAGATAAAAAGATGCCATTGATAACTTTTCAAGGTCTGAAAAAAGTTTAATACCTTTTTGTAGATATTGCTTAGCCGGCTCCGTCTTGTTCATTTTGGAATAACCAAGACCTATCTGGAGAACAACTTCAGGGATTAAGGATTGATCAGGATATCTCTTTTCAATGATCGTGAAAGTATCAACACCCTCCTTATATCTCTTCTGTTTAAAAAAGATTTGGCCGAGTTGAAAAAGGACCTGTGGGATTTTGGAATCGTTTTTTGGGGCTTTATTGAGAAACGCCTGAAAGATTCCGATAGCGTCTCTATCCCTTCCTAAATAAGATAAAGCCAGTCCCTTTTTTAATACTATCTTATCCTGATCTTCGGGGTTATCCCTGACATAGGCTGAGTAATGCGTGAGCGCGCCCTTATAATCTTTCTGCTCAAAAAGGGCATCTCCTAAACCAAGATGAATCTGAGAAATAAGTCCTTCGGATAAATTCTTATTCAAAAGCTCTTCGAACTGCTTTACTGCTTCATCATAACGGCCAAGCTCTATTAGGCACCATCCCGCACCATAAAGGGCCTGAGGAATGTATTTATCCCTGTTTGAATCTCCGGCATAGGTGTTATAAGCGGTTAGAGCCTCGGAATATCTCTTCAGATGATAGAGGGATTCGGCTATCCAAAATCTGGCCTCAGGGGCAAAATCCGATGAAGGCGCCTCCTCAATCAACCTTCTGTAACCTGAAATAGCGGAAGAAAAATCCTGTTGTCTGAACATCACCCCGGAAAGCCGAAAGAGTGTTATATGGGTCAATTTATGACCGGGAAACAGATCCAGAACCTTTTTATATGCTTTTTCCGCCAGGGAGTTCTTGTTCTGGATACGGCAAGCCTCCCCTATCCGAAACCAAGCGAAGGGCACTTTTTTACTATCGGGATAAAGCTCTAAGAATTTTTGAAATTGATCTACAGCAAGGTCCAGGAATCCATTATTGTATGCTCCGAGAGCTACCGTATAAAGACTGTCTTCAGAAGTAATTTCAGCGAAAGATATATCAGGCCAAAACAGGTTGAACTCAAAGATCAGACTGCTAGAGACCAGTACTATAAAAAACAGAAAGATGTGCCTCTCCGGTTTCGGGGAAAAAGGACAAAATCCTCTTTTAAGATTATGTATACAAACCCTGTTTTCCATAAACTGATTTTATCTCCGACTTTCTTCTTTTGCAAGGAGTCCTTTATTTCAGGCTGTCTTTTTTCATACGCGAAAGCTTATATTTCTATTTCAGCAATCACCTTACCTTATATACTAAATACTCCTTCAACTATTTTTGTGTGCTAATTGCCGTATGTCCTTTCATTTCATTGACTTTTAATGATAAGTATGCTAAAAATATAGACAATCCTTTTTTCATTGCAGAATTCTTATCTCTGAAAATCATTAATAAAGGGCTTATTGATTTACACAATTCAGTTAAAAAACCAAAATGGGTTTCCGGATTTCTGATGCACAATCATAAATATAATGAGGATTATTTATATGCCTATTTATGAATTTCTTTGCCTTGATTGCAACCGAATTTTTAGTTTTCTTTCCAAATCATTCAATGAGGACCGAATACCCAATTGCCCTAAATGCAAAGGGAAGAAGATGACAAAACAGATATCCCTGGTATCACCCTTTATCAGCAAAAGCTCAAAGCAACATCCTTCATCTCAAAGCGGTGATGAATCAGAGAGGCCCTATGATCCTGCAGAAGAGGCCAGGATGGAAAAAGCTATGAAAGTGCTTGAAAAGGAAATGGCCGGGATGGATGAACAAAATCCGGACCCGCGTCAATTAGGCCGTTTAATGAGAAGAATGTCGGAAATTACCGGAGAGCCAATGCCGGAAGAAATGACAGAGGCGGTAAAGAGGCTCGAGGCCGGTGAGGATCCGGAAAAAATCGAAGAAGAAATGGGTGATTTATTCGGTGAAGGCGAATATGGAAATGATGCCGGCTATGGTGGCCCTGTTAGAGATCCAGGACTATATGACTTTTAACCCAAATCTTGATGGATTCGTAAAAAAGTCGTTTCGTCGTCTCCGGGGGCCTTTTTTGAAAGCACAAAAGCTTGCTTCGCTGCGCTAAGGCCTTTAATAAAATCAGTAAGGTCTTCTGATAACCGATAATCATGCTGATAAAAAAAGCCGCTACAAAACAATACGGTTATCCCTAATTATTAAGTAACGGCCTTTCTAATTCTGATTAATTATATAAATATTTCACCAGATAATTCTTATAGTGAAAATCTCTATTCCTTAAAATAGATAAATTCTTAAAAAATTAATACTATTTTACGACGATTCTATCGTTTTGACTTCCGAATGAATTTGGAACTCTTTCAGAACTCTTTGGATCATCCCTCCATTCTCCATCCACCAAAAACCTGTAATCATATACACCCGGTTTAAGCTGAAGGGAAGTAGTCCATTCACCTGAGTTGGATCTGGTAAGGGAGCATGAATTCGTATTCCAGTCATTGAAATCACCGGCTAGATTAACCTGATTCGCATCCGGTGCATAATAAGAAAACTGTATTGATTTTGTTGCCGGTTTTGAAGGCGAAGTTGATAGCGGCTTTGCTTTTGGTTCCGGCGCCGGCTTAGCCATCGATTTCATTTTAGATCCATTCCCGGAATTCTTACAGGCGGCTTTGTTAGTTGTCTTGTTTACTGTCTTTTTTTGGTTAATAGAGGCTTTAGTAGAGGTTTTTCTTTTTGTAGCCATCTTACCCCCCTTTATATAAGGTTTATCTAATCCAATTTACCTAACTTAAACAAAATTACTTATACCTTATCATAACTTTTAGATCAAATAAAGTCCTCCTATCTGGTAATAGTAATTCCTATTTCTTGCTTAAATCCTTTCAAGCCGGACCTAAGTCAAAATAGTTAAAATCTGAAGCACTAAACTTTGATCCTTCTTAAATATAATCCATCGATAATTTATAAATAGGTATAATATTTCTTTATAAGTAGGTATAACACCTAAACTTTAAGATCTTGGATTATTTTGTTTATTCCAAATCACCATGCAAAATTAAATCTTAGTGCCTGCAAATCAGAATTAATAATAAACATATATAAAAATCATATAAAAAGCAAGCCATTAAATTCAATTAAAATTTTGTCAGACCAAAAATTTAAACCCGCAACTTTTATCTTATTAAAGCATAACTAACAGGTAGTTAAGCCTTTAAATTCTATTTCCATCAATCTATTCTTTCTTATCGGCCAAAATAAGAGGATAGCCTTACCATCTTCTACCGTAACTTTTTATATACTTAATATACAATTATCATATAATAAAAATCAAGGCGCGGTAAATGTGCCCCCCCCGCTCCTATTTTAAAGGTGAAAAATTTATTTTTAAACTGGAAGGATTTTGCCAGAAATTATAAAACAATATACACTATTCTGGCCTTGACTTGACCTTTTTAGTATATCATTTATTATATATTCAAGATACATTAAGGCAAATGTAAAAGTTTCTCTGAAAGCCATGATTAGCAATATATACGAATGATAAATTTGGGCAACGTTTTTCAATATATATAAACGCTAACCTGATTTGCCAAAGGAAGATAGGAATGCCTATTGACCAAAGATTGAGCACAAAAAAGATAACACCCGAGTTAATAAATTATATTGTTAAAAAAATCGTTCGGGAAATTAAACCGGAAAAAATAATTCTGTTTGGTTCATATGCCAGAGGTGATTTTAATCAGGCTAGTGACCTTGATCTATTTATTATCAAAGATGATGAAGCATCAAGTCGAGTGATAAGACGGAAAATAGAAGCTTTGTTGCGGGGGCGAAAGTTTGCCATTGATCTTTTGGTGCGGAAATCCGAAGAAGTAGAATGGAACTTCAAAGCCGAGAATCCATTCTATTTATATCATATTTTTAAACATGGGAAAGTGCTTTATGAAAAATAATCCTGAGAAGGTGAAACTAATAAAAAATTGGCTTTCCTTTGTCAGGGAAAATCTTCTATTTGCCAAAGCAGGCATGAAGGAAGATTTTTCACCCTATCATACTGTATGTTTCATGTGTCAGGGAAGTGCGGAAAAGTACTTGAAGACGTTTTTTCTTTGGATGGGCTGGGAATTGAAAGAAACCCATGACTTGTCAGAACTACTGGATTTATGTATTGAGTATGATGATTCTTTTGAACATTTGTTTCCGGAATGCGAGATACTAAACGAATATATTACTGAAGGACGTTATCCTGGAGATCTGCCTTTTGAAAATATTAGCAAAAATGAGGCAAAGGAGGCAATCGAGGCAGCAGAAAAAATAGCAAATCATGTATTGAACAATATACGTCTCCCATCTGATTAGTTTAATTACATAGCCAAAACTATTTCTTTCACCTTAACATTTAGCTAAGATCTTTCAATCTCCTCTGTAATTCCTCTGTAGACAGCTTTTCGAGCTCTTCTTTAGCTGATACCGGCATACCCCTTTTCAATTGGGCCATTCTGATATCACCTATTAATTCACCCTTTATTAGCCCTTCAGCTCTGCCCTCAACTCTACCTTCAGCTATCCCTTCGGCTATCTCTTTTTTTATTAATCACCGATTTTCGCGTCAACAAAAAAGCATCAAAAGCTTTTAGGTATTTTGAATAAATATCAAACAATATCAATATATTACAAAATTTCTATCTTATATACAATGACGTTTAAAATGTTTATTCAATAAGCAGTAAAACAGACAATAAATCTGGCTACTTAATTAAAGAGTAAAGAGCCTAGGTGAGGCTCTTCTTCAAAATTAAAATATGAAAATACATAAAGGCAAATATTGGGTTCTTTTTTGTGATAAATATCACATTATTAACCCATATAATGTGACATTTTACCATTTTAACAAACGTTAAAAAGACAAATTATTCTTATAATTTGAATCCTGCATAATTTTTCACTTTAATTCACCTGGAAATTTATAAAGTTTGTGGGGACTGATTACTGATTTATGTTAGATTATATCAGGAAATATAGGAATCCTTAATTTATTGTTTTAATGAAGAAAAATGGTGGAGGACAGGGGATTTGAACCCCTGACTTCTGCCTTGCGAAGGCAGCGCTCTCCCACTGAGCTAGTCCCCCTTTTAATCCTTTGTTTTTCAAAAATATTAAATGTGTTTGATGATAATTAATATCATGTATTTTTATATTCGTCAATGGATATTCAGATAAAAACATATTAAAGTCAGGGGTATAAAAGGCTAAATAAAAATCTTAAGGCTTAATATATTTACAAGTATTTACAAGATCTATAGCTCATATCTATGACAAGTAATCATTTGGGAGCAATTGAACTGGATACAGCAACTGAATGCAGCTTTTAATAAATACCTTAATATGGTAGAATTCTATCAGAAATATGAATTTTAATAGCTTTACAGTTGCCTGTAAGAGCTTAAGCAGGATAAAAGTTTTATCCACTTTTTGTATTTATTTTTAAGAAATTACAAATGCATAGGTATTGTAGATAGCATGGAAAATAGTTCTGATTCCGAAAAAGAGATTGTTTGCCCTAAGTGCAGCAGAAGATTGCTTGAAAAGGACACAAACTTCTGTCCGTCGTGTGGAACTCAGGTGTGCCGGATTCAAGATTTGGAAGATATGAATTCTCTAATGCCTCATGAACAGGAATGTTCATTTTCAGATAAAGACCGGGCAAAGGATTTCCAGGTTCAACCCTGGGCCGGTTTCTGGATCAGGTTGGGCTCATTCTGGATGGACGGCTTAATAATTTTGATGATAGCCATGTTTTTGGGAAGTCTCACCTATTCCACAGCTATAGGAGACTATCTGTTTCCAAATTCAGAAAAGATAATGCTGTTTCTGCTTATTTTATTTATCTTCTATCATGCCCTATTCCTTGGTAAATTTAAAACAACACCCGGCAAAAGGTTTTTCGGATTATCAATAATACCTTCAAAGACTTCCGCAAGCTTTGGTTATTCAGAGACGTTTTTGAGGACATTATCATATTTCATTTCCGGATTTCCCTTTGGTACAGGATTTTTATGGATAGCCTTCGATGTGAACAAACAGGGTTGGCATGACAAGATAGCAAAAACATCTGTTATTAAAAAAGCCAGGGTTCCAATCATAAATAGATTCGGGACTCTAACCATTTTGACCTTTTTAGTGATTTTAATGATTGCTCTCCAATTCAATTTGACTATGGGATATAAATCGCTATTTAATTATACCGGTAAGCCTATGAGGGATCGGGGCAAAGAAATAGTGAGTCTTCTAGTCACTCAAAAGGAAATCAAAAAGGGGGTATTTAAGGAAATTATTACAAGGGCTGGGCCTCACACCATCAGGCTTCCTAAAACAGCCCGTGATGGTGAGATATTTAAAGTAAACCGGACTGAAGAAGAGGGAGGCGTCTTCTATATCAGGATTGTTATAGTTGAAAGGATCTAAAAAAAATGCCCCGCAAAGAGGGGGCATCTTTTTTTATCTGATATAAATTAACAATTAAATTACAATGTCTGTAAAAAATCAGTCAAATTATCTATATCTTCATCTGTAGGATCTTCTTCAAACATAGATAACCTTGGTTCTTCGTATAGATGATCCTTTAGCCATTTCTTCATTTCTTCCGGTTTCAGTCTTGTCGAAACACCTTCCAAGTCAGGAGCATCGTCAAGTCCGCCCCCTTCTCCATTTAATAGGTGGCACATCAGACAGTTCACTTCCTCAAAGATCTCGTTTCCGCTTTGTGCGGATTCCGAAAGGTTTTCATCCTCTGTTGCCCATGAAACCGGACCTTTGCTGGAGCATAAATAAAAGAAAACACCGAAAACAATAAAAATTACCAGAGAGATTTTTAGAAGATCATATTTCGAGATTTTCATAAATGCCCCCCTTTATTGAAATTTTTTGATCTACTATAATTTAAATTACTTAATCAAACACCCAATAATATGGAAAAGTATTTTGATTCTTATTAATTATCGGCCGTATAATAAAAAACTTTCAATAATATCCAATATTAACTTACGTTTTGAGACATATTTTTTTCTTGATTTCAATATACGGGATCAAAAACCATTATCGGTGGCAGTTTCTCATAAAAATACCGTGCCAGGCAATTGGAAAGGAGTTCTTATGTAACCTATATAATGTGAGGTAGAAAAATTGATCGCGGATTTTGAATTGATTTGGAATTGACAGAATTTATCAGGAATCTTGACAAGGAATCCGGTGTTTGGATATACTTTTTTATCTCATCAGGGTAATATATTATTGCTTTAGAAAAAACATTTTACTTTGAATTATTTATTAATTACTGTTTCTTTACCATTCCATTTAAATATCCTAAAGTTTATATACTGAATTTAATAGGGACTTGAGAAAATCCTGATTTCTAAAGTAATAAAAAAAGAGGTAATGATTTATGGATAAAATTAAAATAGCTATTGTGGGGATTGGGAATTGTGCAAGCTCACTAATTCAGGGAATCGAATATTACAGGAATAAAAAAGAAAGCGATGTCATTGGTCTGATGCATTGGGATATAGGCGGATATAAGCCCCCAGACATAGAAGTTGTTGCGGCATTTGATATAGACAAAAGAAAGGTTGGTAAGGATTTGTCAGAGGCTATATTCGCTCCGCCTAACTGTACAACTATATTCTTTAAGGATATAGCCAAAAGTACAGGTGTTAAGGTAAGGATGGGAAACATATTGGATGGCCTTTCAGAACATATGAAGGAGTACGATGAAAAATATCGTTTTGTTTTGTCAGACGAAAAAGAACTATCCAAGGAAGAATGTACAGAGATATTAAAAAAATCCGGGGCGGAAATAATGCTGAATTATCTTCCGGTCGGAAGTGAAAAAGCGACAAAGTTTTATGCTGAATGCGCCCTCGACTCAGAAACGGCTTTTATAAACAATATGCCCGTCTTTATTGTGAGTGATCCAGAATGGGCAAAAAGATTCACTGAAAAAAACATCCCTATAATTGGTGACGATATCAAGTCTCAGCTTGGTGCAACGATTATTCATAGAACATTAGCCTCCCTTTTTAAAAAAAGGGGAGTAAAGTTAGAGAGGACATATCAGCTAAATACCGGCGGGAATACAGACTTTTTAAACATGCTGAATAAGTCCAGGTTGAAAAGCAAGAAGGTATCGAAAACAGAATCTGTACAATCTGTTCTCAATGAAAAAAGACTGGATTCCGACAATATTCATATTGGCCCAAGCGATTATGTTTCATGGCAAAAGGATAATAAAATCGCTTTTATAAGGATGGAGGGAAAACTCTTCGGCGGCGTTCCTATGAATTTGGAATTAAGATTGTCTGTTGAGGATTCTCCAAATTCCGCGGGTATTGTCATAGATGCCATTCGATGTTGTAAGCTCGCGTTGAAAAGAGGAAAGGGCGGCGTTTTATATTCTCCTTCAGCATATTTTATGAAACATCCGCCAAAACAATTTACAGATGACGAAGCACATAGGATGACAGAAGAATTTATTAAGGGATTAAGAGATGAGTGATCCTTTTATAACCCGGATCTGGATTAAAAACCATCCCAGTGGAGATGTACAACGCCATTTTGTTCTAATTTTTTACCAATATACTTTTTAGCCAGTTTTTTAAGCGGCTCTCTGGTAAACGGGATAATACAGAAAAAACCTAATAAATCGGTTAAAAGACCCGGTGTAATTAAAAATATCGCACCTATCAATACAAAAAGACCGTTCCAAAGCGGCTCAGCAGGAAAAATTCCTTGCCCTAAATCGGATATTAGATGCTGAATAACTCTTAATCCCTGAGCCCGTGCAAAGATCCCTCCCATAATCCCGGTGACCAGCACAATTAAAATTGTTGCTCCGGCACCGATAATAGTCCCTATCTTAATAAGGATATAAAATTCAACTAAAGGAACAATTGTAAAAAGCAATATCAATTTCAAAAGCATAGTCTTTTATACAACAATCTTTCATAGATGGTCAAGGAATAAACCCGGATCCGGGTTAAAAACTCTAACAGGCAACAAATTGGATGTATACCTGTTTTGTTAATGGTGTTGCCCATTGAAAAAAACCATGCCCAGCTTTATGAATTAAATTTCATAATAATTTTAAATGTGTAATAAAAATAATAATATGATTATTTTTGCACATATACCAATTTTATCAATTTATTCATATACTTAAATTAAGTATATGTCAAAGTACCGGGCCTGTTCCGCGTTTCCTCTTTTAAAAAGGTCTTAAATCAACGGTTTTGAAGCCCCAAAATTATTGTTTATTTATATATTTTATGTCAAAATTATTGTTTGGTAAAATTAAATCAATTTTAAAATATCTTTTGTTTGGCATATTTATTGCTTCAATTTATGCCAGCACTCTTAAACACAGAGTAAATTTGGTAATCTATTAAAACTGGGGGGGATATGCCAATTGTTTAAGTCACCCGACAACCATCTCTTCATGGGTGACAGCCTAAAATGCGGCAAGATAAATTCACATAAAGTAAAAAGTAGAAAGGATGATGTCTTATGAGAACAAAATGTAGTTTATGGGTTCTGAGCCTTAGTATGATTTTGTTATTTATTAGTTTTTCAGTTACCTCATTTACTCTGTATGCCCAGATCACAACTTATAACCCTTACTCATATTATTCAGGATACAATCCATACAGTTACTATTCCGGATATAATCCTTACAGCTACTATTCCGGATATAATCCTTACAGTTCCTATTCCGGATATAATCCTTACAGTTCCTATTCCGGATATAATCCTTACAGTTCCTATTCCGGATATAATTATGGCTATAGTCCATATGGCTATTCAAGTCCGTATTCTTCTTACTCCGGGGCCTATGGGAGCCCTTACGGTTACGGCTCGTATTACGGCAGCTCTTACGGAAGTCCTTATGGAAGTTACTATGGCGGCAGCCCCTACGGAAGCTATTATGGCAGCTCTTATGGCAGCCCCTATGGAAGTTACTACGGTAGCCCTTACGGAAGCTATAGCGGATTATATGGAACTTCTCCTTACAGCAGTCTTTATAGCGGTTTATATGCAGGTAGTGCATACGGTGCCGGGCTCTATGGCAGCGGCCTAGGACTCTTGGGAGGTCTCGGTGGATTGAGTCTTTATTCAGGGCTTAGTGGTTTGGGGGGTCTTGGCGGCCTCAGTGCTTATTATAGTGGGCTCGGCGGATTGGGTCTTTACTCAGGACTCAGTGGCTTGGGTAGTCTTGGTTCTTTATACGGACTTGGCGGCCTTGGCGCTTATAGTGGCCTCGGCGGATACTCTCCGTTCTCTTTGTCTAATCTTTATTACCCAATTCAAACCACTGCCGGATTGAGTTACCAGATTCCTTATCTCCAGCTTGCGCCGCTTTTAGGAGTTAGTGGTCTATATAACCAGCTTTTTCCTTATCTTTTTAATACGACTACCGGCACGGATACTACACAATAGACTACTACAGAAAGGTAATATAAACCTAAGTTGATATCCCAGTATCTAAGGATTGGCCCATTCACCATGATTGGTGAATGGGCCGTCCTGACTTTATCCGAACCCGACAAATTTATAAAAACCAATTGGCGATTGCCTGCGATTTTCATCAACTGCTCGAAAACCAAACATTTTTTTAAATAGTTTCGATTGTCTTGCCTTAAAATTTTTTTGATTCTTTGCTGGTATAGTTTATGTCTTTTATCATTCTCTGACGGAGCATCTCATACATCAAGATACCTCCGGCCACACTTACATTCAAGGAGTTAACTTTGCCCAGCATGGGAATACGGACAATAAAGTCGCATTCCTCACGCAACAATCTACTCATCCCCTTTCCTTCGCTTCCCAGAACAAG
Organism: bacterium; assembly: GCA_049472335.1. GTDB lineage: Bacteria > SZUA-182 > SZUA-182 > DTGQ01 > JAFGSM01 > JBLIRM01. The sequence continues at coordinate 66,911 of JBLIRO010000007.1, forward strand.
GACAACAGGACATGTAAAGTCAACCTGGAACCAAAGTTCCTTGCCCGCCAGATCCGCACCAACAATCCAGAATCCTTTCTTTTTGAGGATAAGGCAGGCTTGAACAAGATTGGAAATACGGATAATCGGGGTGGAGGTTATTGCTCCCGCGGATGTTTTGGCCACAACGGGAGTTATTCCCGCCGACCTGTGCTTAGGGATTATAATCCCTTGCACGCCCACAGCATTCGCAGTCCTGACGAGGGCTCCCAGATTATGAGGATCTTCGATACTATCCAGAATCAGCAAAAATGGTGGATAAGGGAGTTTATCCATTTTCTCAAGACATTCTTCAAGGCTATATGTCGGCTCGGAGCGGGTAGAGATTTCTGCAACCACGCCCTGATGAACCTTCCCGGGAAATAAAGTCTCGATTTGGTGCCTAGGCACGCGCAAAACGGATACCCCTTTTTCTCCGGCACACTTAAAAATCCTGTCCAGCAGGTATCCGTGAGCGTTTTTTGCCACCAGGATCCTCTGAACAGGAGTTTTTCCTGAAAGGACTTCCAATACAGGACGACGGCCAAAGAGCATAGCCATGGGCCTAATACCTCTCTATTCTGTTATCTTCCATATGGTGGTACAGTCCGGTTTATCCTCTAAATGTATATTGAGAGATGCAAGAGAATCTCTTATACGATCAGCCATGGACCAGTCTTTATTTTGACGACATAAGGCTCGAATATCAACCAGGATTTTCAAAAGGTCTTCCGCAAGGTTATTTAATACCTTTCCCTGCCCTTTTTCCTGGAAAAGGCTCAATACTGCACCTAAATTCTGAACCGCCTTTTTAGACGTCCTAAGATCCACAATACCCTGAGGATTTCCCTGATATTCCCTTAGGGCCAGATTAATATCTTTAATAAATTCAAAGATATGACCCAATGCTCCCGCAGTATTAAAATCGTCATCCATTGCTGCTTCAAAATCCTTTTTCAGATTCTGTATTCGGTTCACGCATTCATCTGAAGGCTGTATTTTTTCTTTCCCTGTCTCCTCCAAAAGGTCTATGTTTTGGAAAGCCGTATATACTCTTTCCAGGGCCTTTTTTGCCTCCTCGATTCTTTCTGTTGTGAAATCTATAGGGCTGCGATAATGCGTTGAGACCAAGAAATATCTGACAGCATCGGCAGGAAACTTCGATAATATCTCACGAATTGTAAAAAAGTTCTTAAGGGATTTGGACATCTTTTCCTGGTTAATGCTTACAAATCCATTGTGAATCCAATATCTGGCAAAAGGTTTGCCTGTTGCCGCTTCTGATTGAGCGATCTCATTTTCATGATGAGGAAAAATCAAATCCTTTCCACCACCATGTATATCAAAGGTGTCCCCCAGATACTTTTGAGACATCACAGAACACTCTATATGCCAGCCAGGCCTGCCCGGCCCCCAGGGGCTGTCCCATTTTGGCTCACCAGGTTTGGATCTTTTCCAAAGGGCAAAATCCAGGGGGTCCTCCTTGCGCTCATCTATCTCAACCCTCGCACCCGCTCTCATTTGATCCGGATCTCTTCCTGAGAGTTTTCCATAATCCGGTAATTGCCGGACACTGAAAAAGATGTCACCATCCCGCTCGTAAGCAAAACCCTTTTCTATCAGGGTACTTACCATTGCTATCATGTCTTGTATATGTTCTGTAGCCTTAGGCTCAATATCAGCAGGCCTCAAACCCAGTTTTTCAAAATCCTCCATATATGCGTCGATATAGCGACAGGCAATTTCATTGGTGTCACAGCCCTCCTGCCTTGCGCAGTTTATTATCTTGTCATCCACATCCGTAAAATTCCGCACATAAGTCACCTGATACCCCTTATACTCGAGATAGCGCCGAATAATATCGAAAACCAGCGCCCCCCGCGCATGTCCCAAATGACAAAGATCATAGACAGTAACCCCACACACATACATTCCTACTTTTCCGGGGGCCAAAGGGTGAAACTCCTCCTTTTTTCCAGTTAACGTGTTATATATCATTAAGCCCATAACATAAAACCCCTTTATTGAAACAATTCTATTTTTGCCACAAAAATTCCTCCAAAAAAACAAAGAAAATGCCTAAAGTAATATAAGTGCCTAAAGTGTTTTCTTTCAACACTCTTCAAGGCATACTATAGCATAAGCCGCAATGCCTTCTTTAGCAAAAAGGATTAGGCCATTTGTGGTAGTAGCCTTGATTGAGACCCTGTTTTCTTCTATTTTAAGGATTTTCGCAATTGTTTTTGTCATCTCGGCTTTGTAAGGAGAGATCTTGGGGTTGTCAGCCACAATGGTGGTGTCTACATTACTGACCCTATACCCGAAATTTTCAATCATCCCAATCACCTTCTCCAAGAAAAAGATACTTGAAATCTGGTAATACTTTTTATCAGTATCAGGAAAATGTTCTCCAATATCACCCTTTCCAATGGCCCCTAACAGGGCATCACAGATTGCATGGATCAGACAATCCGCATCCGAATGGCCGGCCAATCCCTTTAGACCGGGAATCCTGACTCCGCCCAGGACAAGCGGTCTTCCTTCCACAAGCGGATGAAGATCATAACCAAAACCTATCCTCATTTAGATATACCCGTCTTTATAAACTGCTCAGCCAGTTGAAAATCTTCGGGATAAGTGATCTTTATATTCCAGAAGCTGCCTTCTATGACCTTAATGTCATGAGGTAACCGTTCCACCAGCGAGGCCTCATCAGTGCCATAGAATCCTTCCCTTTTAGCCAGGACATAAGCCTCTTTGATCAAAGAGAGCTTAAATACCTGAGGTGTTTGGGCTATCCAAAGGTCTTTGGAAGGCATTGTGCCTTGGATAATTCCACTTTTATCAACCCGCTTCAGGGTTTCCCTTATCCTAAGGCCTAAAATACAAGCGCCTCTTTTTTTTGATTCATTAATGGATTCTTCAATCTTTTTTTGATCCACAAAAGGTCTGGCTCCATCGTGAACAATGACGATATCGTCTCCACTCGATGTATCATAAATCTCTTGCAGGCCACAGGCAACGGAATCCTGTCTCTGGGCACCGCCGCCGACAACCTTAGCGACCTTTGTCAGATTGTTGTTTGCTAGTATGTTGTCCCGGACCCACCCAAGGTCATCCTTTCTAACTACTAATATAATCTCATCAACCAATGCCGATTTTTGAAATTTGAGAGCAGTATGCGCAAGGAGTGGCAACCCGGCAAGCAGCATATACTGCTTCGGCATATCTCCTCTTATCCTCTTACCACTCCCGGCAGCAGGGATAATGACCTTGACGCTCAATTTTTAAGGCCTTTCCATAAAAGAAAGGCGAAGCATTGCTTCGCCAAATTTTAACTGAAAACTGACCAACGAGGGCAACAATAATCCTTAATATTTATCCCTCTTCTACCTCAAAAATCCGATCGATGAGTTGCGTAGCCTCGAGAGATGTTATCTTTTTAGCATGTGAAAGTTCGACAACGATCAACTCTTTTGTATCTTCCAGCATCTTTTTCTCACCAAAGCTCAATTCTCGTTGTTGTTTCAATAGACTCAGATTTCGTAATACGGCTGCCATCTGGAATATTGATCCGCTTTTTAATCTGTCGAGGTTATCTTTATAACGCCTTGTCCAGTTAGCCGACATCTCTTCTATGTCACCCTTTAAAATCTCAAAGACCTTGCTTACCTCTTCCGGACCGATTAGTTGGCGAAGGCCTACTGTTTCCGCATTATCCGTAGGAACCATGATCATGCTGTTGTCAGCCAGTATTCTCAAAATGTAAAATTGTTGTTTATTACCTTGAATTTCCCTTTCCTCAATAGCTTCAACTCTACCTACACCTAAGGTAGGATAAACAATCTCTTCACCAACCTCAAACATAGGCCCCCTCTCTTTATAATTGCCCAAATATTGGATCAAACCAACATTATTTCTACTTTTTAGAGATCTCATTATAGCACAAATTATCCTTTATTAAAACCTTCTGGATTCAAAGACCAGGGTATCGGCAAAGTCATTGTTAGGGCAAAGGGACACAAAACTTAATTAAATTAAAACAAGGATTGTCACATTAATTCCGATTAAATATAATTAAGTATTGTGTCCCGATTAATCTTTAAGCTTTTTGGTGACTTTGCCGATACCCTGATTCAAAGACTAGTTCAATTGCTTCTTTAACAGTATCTGCATATATGACCTTCAGCCCTTTTTGTCCTCCTGTCCCATCTGATTTATTGGCAGAAGGGAGAAGACAAACACGGAATCCTCTTTTACATGCCTCCTTCTCTCTCAAAGCAGATTGGTATATCGGCCTGATCTCTCCGGTAAGGCCAACCTCCCCGATAACTGTCAGGTCAGGGGGTAATGGATAATCCTTTAAACTGGAATAAATAGCCAATATTATCCCCAGATCCACGGCAGGTTCATCGAGCTTCAGTCCGCCAACCACATTCAGATAGATATCCTTGTCTTGCAGGTATAATCCCAGTCTCTTTTCAAGAACGGCGATCAAAAGGGCAGCCCTGTTCGGATCTAAACCATTACAAGTCCTCCGGGCCATACCAATAGTACCGGGTGAAACCAGGGCCTGCATTTCAACCAGGATTGGCCTTGTTCCTTCCAGACTGCAAACTATAACCGAGCCGGCATACGGCTCCTGATGGGTGTTGAGAAAAAGCTTGGAAGGCTCGGTCACCTCAATAAGACCCTGGCCGGTCATTTCGAAAAGACCTATCTCATTTGTCGGCCCGAACCGGTTCTTGACACTTCTTAGTATACGAAAGGTATGGTGACGGTCACCCTCAAGCCCTAAAACCGTATCTACAATATGTTCCAGGACCCTTGGCCCGGCAATAGATCCGGTTTTAGTTACATGTCCTACTAAAAAAGTGGCTATATTTTTCTGCTTGGACAGGTACATCCATTGAGTTGCCAGTTCCTTGATCTGGCTCAGGCTGCCCGGAGGGCTTTCAATACGGTCCGTATAGGTCGTCTGAATAGAGTCAAGGATTATTACCTGGGGTTTTAAGGTATCAATATAGTTCATCATTTGCTCGAGGCGGGTACCCGTATAGATATGCAGATTTGCTGAAGAAAGCCCCAATCTGTCTGAGCGGATCTTTATCTGCCTTGCAGATTCTTCACCTGAGATATACAGAACTGTTTTCTGTCTGGCTAATTTGTCGGATATTTGCAGAAGAAGCGTTGACTTACCTATACCCGGATCTCCGTATACCAGGACAACAGAACCCCTTACAAGGCCGCCGCCCAACACCCGATCCCATTCGGGTATCCCTATGCCGATCCGCTCCCCCTCTTCGTCCTCCAACTGGGGCAGAGGAATAGGAGGAACATCGAAGGGGACATCTCCGACGGAAAAACCAGCAAGCACCCTGTTATTCTTAACAGAAGGAACCTCCAGTAATGAATTCCACTCCCCGCATTCCGGACAGCGGCCCATCCATTTCAATGATCTGAATCCACATGTCTGACAAACAAAGGACTGAGCCATAATATCAAAGCCCTGGCAATGGGAGCTTGCTCAATAGGTATTTCAGGTCCTTATCCTCAAAAGTGAATCCAGCACCCGCAAAGAAACTCTGGTTTTGTGAATTAACGGCATCATCCCAGCCTATATTAATGATAAAGTGCCTCTTTAATATAGCCCTGGCAAAAAGTTTAAGATGGGGCTTTGTCTCACCAAGGTCCCAGCCCTCAATCCCGAAAAGGAGGTTATCTTTGAAAGGATAATAGTCGATCCCAACACCCCCTGTTGATTCCATTAGTCCGCCCCGAAGAAAAAAAGGTCCAAATTGTTTAGCTATTAGAAGATTAAACAAAAGAGGATCTTCCTCGGTTTCTATTTCTACGGCCTTTTCTTCCCCCCCCTCTATAACCGTTCGTTTAGAAGTGACTTTCTCTTTGAAGTCATCTATTACCTCAAGCAAATAGTATTTCCCTTCACGAGGCTGAAACTTCAGGGAAAAATAGGATTTGGATTTTTCAAACTCGGTCAGATATTCCGATCTAAATCCAAGATGCAGACTAAAGGCTTCCGCTTTACTTAACATAGAATTTATATTGTCTAAAGAACCGGAGAAATCCTCATACAGCTTATCCTCGGTAAGTAATTTACCCATTGTGCCTTCTCCCCTGTTCAATCTTTCAGCAACTTCGCTCAACTGCTGAAGAGTAAAATCCAGTCTGCCGGAGGCATCGGCGAAGCCCTTCAGGGTCGCGCCTATTCCATAGCCATTGGGGTCCACCAAATCTCTTAAAGACTCCGTCGTTTTCGATATATCCTGCATCATATCCGGACCATATGTAGCAAGGTCCGAAGAAAATCTGCCAAAGTCATCTATAATGCCTGCCAATTGCTCCTTATTATCAAACATCAATTTGTTCAGCTCTTCAGAAAAATCAGCTAGATTATTTACTAACCTGTTAAAATCCTTCTGGTTCTGAACAACCATACTATTTATACCGGTTGTCATTTGCTCCATATTTTCCATTATCTGATTCAATCTTGCCTGCCCTTCCTGAGTACCAAAAACTCCACTTAGAGACCGGGCAATGGATATAAGCTCCTCCGCCAAAGTCCCTAAATGTTGAGCCATGTCATCCACATCCTTCGTTTCAATGGCTTTAGTTATTCGATCCCCATTCTTTAAGAGAGAAAGGCTTTCGGATCCAGGTTCAATTTCTATATATTTTTCCCCCATTAGGCCCAGAGAACGTATCCATGCAATTGCATCTTCCCTTATCTCGATTCCATCTTTTATCCACAGGGTCAATTCCGGATATCCACGAATAAGAACTACATCTTTTACATAACCAGCATCCACACCACTGACTTTGACCCTTGCCTTCAAATCCAATCCTGCAATAGAGTTAAATTTAACCTTAAGTTGATATCCATCCTCTTTATTAAAAGAAAACTTTCCGACACGAAAAGTTAAAAAGGCAAGGATGAATATGGACAAAAGGACCAAAAGCCCTACCTTGGCCTCAGTGGATATCCCTTTCACAAAACCCTCCTTTTCTATCTATGACGATTCGTAATCGGTCCCTTGGCGCTTCCGGTAATAAATTGAAAAACAATTGGATTTTTGGTTTGTTGAATTTCATCCGGTGTTCCTACTTGTATAATCCTGCCTTCAAATAGCATTGCTATTCGATCGGCAATCTTATAAGCGCTTTTCATATCATGCGTAATAGCAAGAGATGTGATATTGAGTCTCTCTCTCATACTTAAAATCAATTCATTGATTACATCTGCCATGATTGGGTCGAGCCCTGTAGTGGGTTCATCATAAAGCAGTATTTCAGGTTCCATGGCGATAGCCCTGGCAAGTGACACCCGCTTTTTCATACCTCCACTCAATTCCGATGGCCTCAAGTCTTCTATACCTTTCAGCCCAACCATTTGAAGCTTTTCTGCCACTTTCTCGCGAATCTTTTCCTTTGAGAGTTTGGTATGCTGAAGCAGACTAAAGCCGACGTTTTCCCATACATAGAGAGAATCAAAGAGGGCGCCGGCCTGAAATAGCATACCGAATTTCTTTCGAAAATCATTGAGTTCTCTTCCCCTCATATCACTTATGTACTTTCCTTCAATCCGAACCCTACCCTTATCGGGTTTTAGCAGCCCAATTACATGCTTCATCAACACGCTTTTCCCACTTCCGCTTCCACCAATAACAACCATGGACTCACCCTGAAAAATCTTTAGATTAACCCCTCTTAAAACATAGTTTGAGTTGAAGGATTTATGCACATCTATCAACTCGATAAAGGAATCCATAAAAACCCCGGTTTAAAATTAAAAGAGCAATGCAGTCAATATATAGTCAGATATTAAAATCAACATAGAGGAAAGCACAACAGATCCTGTTGTTGCTTTCCCTACTCCCTCGGCGCCTCCCTCTGTAGATAATCCTTTATGACATCCGATAGTGGAAATGATCAAACCAAAGCAGCTCGATTTGAACAGGCCGATATATATGTCTTTCCATTCCATAAAATCAAAGGTGCGACGAATATAGATAATCGGGTTTGCATGCAACATCTTAACACCCACAAAATATCCCCCGGCAATACCAATAAAGTCTGCCAGCACCGTCAAAATTGGGAGCATAATAATCCCTGCTAAAATCCTGGGTACAATCAAATAGGGTATAGGATCTACAGCCAGAGTATATAATGCATCAACTTGTTCTGTGACCTTCATAGTCCCTAATTCAGCAGCCATTTCCGATCCGGCTCTGCCAGCCACAATAAGACCTGTTAAAACCGGACCTAGTTCTCTTACCATGGATAAGGCCACCACTGTCCCTACCATAGTTTCAGCATTAAATCGTTTAAAACCTATATAGCTTTGAAGGGCCAGCACCATTCCAGTGAAAGTGGCTGTAATCAGAGTAACAGGAACAGAATTAACACCGACCTCTTCCATTTGCTTTAAAGTTGCCTTCCATTTGAGGGGCGGGCGAAAAAGCCATATAATTGCTTGCACCATCAATAAAAGGATCTTCCCGGCTTCTTCCAGATAGTAATAAAAGAATCTTCCCAGATTTTCAAATAATGATTCGTCTTTTTTTTTATTCATCCGAACGGATACACCTTTTACTGATAAATCCTGGGCACTCTTGGTCCGATAGCACAAAGAATTTCATATGGTATGGTGCCCTGCCAGGAAGCCCAATCATGAGCTGTAATACTTTCCTCTCCATGTGAACCTATAAGCACCACTTCATCACCCACCCTGATCCCTTCAAGTCCGGTTATATCTATAAGCGCCATATCCATACATATGGTACCTACTACCGGAACCTTCACGCCCCGGATCAGTACATGAATCCTGCCAGACATGCACCGGGCGAGTCCGTCACTATAGCCAATGGGAATAACTGCAATTGTTTTATCTGACTGACAGATGTATGAACGGCCATAACTGAGGCTGCTGCCCTTTGACGCATTCTTTATATGTATAATTCTTGTTTTAAGGCTTAATATGGGGCAAATAGGCAATTTTTTTTGTAATTCCGGTACAGGAGCAAGGCCGTAAAGCATTATTCCAACCCTTACCATATCAAAATAGGTCTCCGGGTGTTGAATTACAGCAGCGCTATTTCCCATATGAAGTATAGGCAAAGGGCTGAAATGGCTTGAGACAGATTCAACAAGTTGCCTGAACCGGCTTGTCTGATAATGCGTATAGCTATGGTCTGATTCTTCAGATGTACTTAAATGTGTAAAAATCCCTTCGATGGTAACATTGGGTAAAGAGCAAATACTTACTATAGCCTCTACTGCGTTTTCAAACCGAAAGCCCAGACGTCCCATACCAGTATCTATCTTTATATGGATTTTTACATTACGCTTCATTCTGAAAGCCATATCGGAAAGGGCCCGTATCGTGTCCATATCCGATATGGCCAAGATGAGGTCTGATTCAATGGCTATCTCTATCTGTTCAGGCAATGTACCTGCCATAACTAAAATGGGAAGACTTATCCCAACCTTTCTTAAAGCCACCCCTTCTTCTGTGTATGCTACCCCAAGCATGTCAACCCCCATCTTTTGGAGATAATTAGACACTTTCAGGGCGCCATGCCCATAGGCATTAGCCTTAACCACAGCCAGCAAGCGTCTTCCTTGGCCTATCCTATCCCTGATTACTTTCAGATTATGACTTAAGGCTGCAATATCTATGACCGCTCTGGTGGGGTGATCTGTCATCCTTTTCCCGTCAAATCAAGATCCAAACCCATTTTAGTATAGTTTAAAAATTATTAAATTTCAGTTTTTTAAAATGAAAATCATTATTTTTAAAATAGCCGATATCCATGAATTCTGATGAAATATAATAACCCTAAATCACTATATTATCAAATTAGCAACTATTCTGATTCAACTCTAGGGATTTGAAACTCCAGACACTTAATATAATAAACACTTTCTTGGTTTTGTCTTTGATTTATTGGATATCTTCTTGAGAAAGGTTTTCAAAACGAGTATATTCCTTAAGAAACGCCAGCTTGATAGTGCCAATTGGTCCGTTCCTCTGTTTTCCGATAATGATCTCCGCAATGCCGGCATTTTCGCTATCAGGATTATAGACTTCGGGCCTGAATATAAAAGCGATCAGATCCCCATCCTGCTCAATTGCACCTGACTCTCTTAAGTCGGAAAGAATAGGACGTCGTTCGGTCCTTGACTCCACTGCCCTACTTAACTGAGAAAGCGCGATCAAGGGGCAATCCAATTCCTTGGCAAGGCCCTTGAGTGAACGTGATATTTCGGATATTTCCTGCTGGCGGTTCTCAATCCTTGCCCTGCCCTGAATTAATTGTAAATAATCAACTATCACCAATCCCAAATCCTTTTTCTTTTTCAATCTGCGGGCTTTTGCTCTTATTTCCATGACTGTGGGAGATGCAGAATCATCTATATAAATAGGGGCTTCGGAGATCTCACCTGCTGCTTTTATCAATTTTTTCCAATCTCGTTCGGTAAGAAAACCAGTCCTTAAATGGTGTGAATTTACCCTTGCCTGAGAGCAGAGCATCCGGAGTAGAAGCTGCTCCTTCGCAGTCTCCAGGCTGAAAAAAAGAACCGGTTTATTTTCAGTAATAGCCACATGAGTAGCGATATTCAGGCAAAAACTCGTCTTGCCCATGGAAGGTCTTGCGGCAATAATAATGAGGTCTTGGTTTTGAAGCCCGGAGGTTATGGAATCCAAATCCCTGAATCCCGTTACAAGACCACTGACCTTACCCTTCTTCTCGTAGAGCCCTTCGATAATTTGAAAACAATCAGGTAATATATCCTTTACAGAAAAGATTCCCGGTTTTATCTTTTTATCCGAGATTCCGTGTATCAGGTCTTCTGCAATCCCAAGCAAGGCCTCTATTTCTTCACCTTCTTCATATCCTTGGGAAGCGATCTGAGTACCCGCACTGATCAGCCTTCTGGCAAGCGCCTTTTCCCTGACCAAACGGGCATGCGCCTTTACATTAGAAGAGGTGGGGATTGCCTCCAAAAGATTAGTGAGATAAGTAACACCTCCTATCTGGTCTAATAAAGCACGGCCTTTTATCTCTTCTTTAAGCGTGACAAGGTCTATGGGGATGTTCCTTTCATATAAATTTATCATCGAACGATATATATCCTGATGAGCATGAAGATAGAAATCCTCCGGTTCCAAAAAGTCTATTACCTTGGTGATCGCCTCGGAGTCGATAAGAATCGCCCCAAGAAAAAACCTTTCTGCATCCAGGCTATGGGGAGGTGTTTTATCCAGGATTATGCCATTCGGATCCAAGACTTTCTCCTTGTTTCTTTATTCCTTCACTACCCAAACCTTCAAATTTGCAGTTACCTCCTGATGAAGCCGTATGGGAATTGTATATATGCCAAGGGATTTTATTGGCTCCTCTAAATGCATCCTCTTTCTTTCAATCTCTATCCCTTCGTTTTTGAGGGCTTCAGCTATATCTATAGTAGTAACCGATCCAAATAGACGGTCATTCTCCCCTGCCTTTCGGATTATAGTCAGGGAAAGGCTCTCGAGGCTCCTGGCCAATTTTTCACAATCTTTCAGATGTTTTTCTTTGATAGCCTGTTTGAGTCTTTTTTGGTGCTCCAATTGCTTGATATTCCTGGCATCAGCCAAAATAGCAAGCTTTTTCGGCAAAAGATAATTTCGAGCGAATCCGGGCGCCACATTAATAAGGTCTCCTGCCTGCCCTATGTTTTCGATATGCTCCTTCAATATAACCTGCATATTAATCTCCTTAATTTATAAAATAAAAATAAAACAGCCATTCCCTGAGAAGGAATATCCCTGTAATCACTATGGGTCCCTCTAATCGCTATGGGAATGTTGCCAAAACACCAAAAATACTTAAGAACAAGGGTTTAAACAAGAAAGATGAACAGGGATTCAGGAGGCTGGTCGGACCTGCCTTGTCAAGAAGTGGTCCCTTTTTTGCAGCCCTGAAATTTATTCCTAGTAATAGTTATTCTATTCTGCTGTAAAGGGAAGCAGGGCAATATTTCTTGCCCTTTTAATGGCTTTTGTCATTTGTCTCTGGTGCTTGGCACAATTCCCAGAGATTCTTCGGGGAATAATCTTTCCTCTTTCCGTCATAAATGCTCTCAGTCTTCTGACATCTTTATAGTCTATATAAAATGTCTTTCCTTCACAGAATTTACAAACCTTTCTACGTCTGAATTTACTGATCATCTTTCTCCTCTCAATTTAAGTTACATATTTACGTCTTGATTAATTAGAAAAGTTATTAAAAAGGCAGATTGGGTTCCTCGTAAGAATCATTCGCGGATTCAGGCGGCAATTCATCCATCGTTTGATCATTATCAAGCCTGCGAGGCATAAATTGTACCGAAGATGCTACTATCTTTAATTTGGATCTTTTATTTCCCGATTCATCTTCCCATCGGTCCTGCCTCAGACGACCCTCTATCAAAATTCCCCTTCCTTTAGACAGATATTCGTTACAATTCTCTGCCTGCTTATCCCAAACCTCCACCTCAAAAAAATCCACCTCTTCTTTTCGATCCCCTTCTTTAGTAGTGTATCGCCTGTTAACTGCGACACCAAAACCGGCAACAGCCGTACCATTAGGGGTATAACGAAGCTCAGGGTCTCTGGTTAGATTTCCCATCAAAAACACCTTGTTAAGACCAATCATAAAACGGCCTCCTCTCTATTTTCTGAAGAATAGGCCCCTGAAATAGCAGAAAGATTGGCCTTTTCAGAAAGAACAACCACCATAAACCTTTCAATTCCGTCAATGAATTTAAGGCCTTTTTCAATTTCTCTTAGATCCTGCTGTTCACAAGAGAATTGGATCAAAAGATAGAACCCTTTTTTGGATTTTTTTATTTCATAGGCCAATCTCCTTTTGCCCCACTTATCTACTCCAATAATTTCTACTCCTTCCTTTTTGATGCTTTGCTTAATTTTTTCTATCATATTTTCTAAATCTTCCTCAGAGATTTCTGCATTAAGAATAACCAACAATTCATATTTTCGCATCCCAAAGACACTCCTTTCAATAAAATAAAATAAAGCCTAAAGGTATCGACTCCCAATTTTTTTAAAATATTTTTCAAAAAGATAAATTTTAGCACGCTTACAGATAAAGTTCAACTGGTAAACCTTATGGCCAAAGTCCTAATATCTATTTGAAAATTATTCTTTTAAAACTCCATTAATTGATCATATATGCGGCAAGCAAGATCCTTAGTTTTCCAAAGAGGGCCGCTATTGTCTATCAAAAAATCCGCATATCTTATTTTTACCCAATCCGGCCACTGAAAACCCATCCTTAAACGGATCTGATAATCATTCAACACTCTATCCATCAAAAGTCTTTTCTGGCGAGCATCAAAACTCGAAATAACAAGTACAATAGAATCAAACATATCATTCCAGCCGGCCTCCATTATCTGGGATGCTTCAACGAGAAAAATGGGGATGCCGGTATTTGACGCATATTCCTTTTCCTTGAAAATCTCTCTCTTAAGGGGCGGATATAAAATATCTAAAAGAATTCCTAATGAATTTTTTCCTTTGAAGACAATTTCTGAAAGTCGCTTCCTGTTTATTTTGTTTTCCCCGGGAATGAGAATAGAAGGACCCCATTGAGATACTACCTCCTTCCATACCGGACTATTAGGCAAAAGGAGTTTGCGTACAATCTTATCCGCATCGAGGGAAAAAGCCCCTTTTTTAGCAAAAAATCGGGCGACAGTTGTTTTTCCAACACCTATGCCACCTGTTAAACCAACACTTAACATAATATTCTCCCCTGCCCTTTCAGTGAGGCAGTTCTTATCATAAACTCCTTCTAATCGGAGGATTTATTATTTGATTTAAAAGACCGGATTTTTAAGTTGACAGCTATAAAAGTTTTATATATAATTTTAATCTTATTGCCTTTAAGGCATTCTGTATGGTATAATCCTTGCATTGTAATTGGGAAACTTATAGACTGTTAGAAAATAAATATATTCCAAACAGTTAAATGCTTATGCTATCCCCTCATTAAGCTAATAAGGATTTTTTATCTTAAATTAATTATCTGTATTATATATATTTTAATTTAGTTTACGATACAGAACAAGAAGCTATATAGAACAATAAATAGTTTTAATCAAATATTCAACAAAGAACGAGAGGAGGACTCATTGTTATGAGAAAGCTATTTTCCTTTTTTTTGACTATATTACTAATAATTGGAATTATGACACGTATATCCCAAGCCGCTTCGGATGAGAATGGTTCTAAACCGACTACAAAAAAGGAAGTTTTGGCAGAAGTTAATGGCAAAAAGATTTATGCTGATGCTTTTGAAAAATTAATACAAGGGCGATCTGATCCGGAAGCTCTGCTGGAACAAATTATTGCATATATTCTTCTTGCAGAAGAGGCAAAAAAGAAAGAAGTTGATATGGGCCCCGAGCTTACTGAACAATTGAATATGCTCAAGGACCAACAGCTCGCTAATTATCTGTATCAGAAAGAGGTTGAAGCGAAATCCGTATTAACAGATGAAGAAATCAACAAAATGATAAAGGATTCTGACAAGTACAAGGTGAATTTCCAACAGATCATCGTCAATTCAAAAGAAGACGCTGAAGGAGTCTTAAAAGACCTGGGTAGGGGTGAGGACTTTAACAAACTGGCCAAGACACGCTCGACGGCAAAAAATGCCTCCAAGGGCGGACAAATTGGTTATGTAATTCCAAACACGGAGTATTTTAAAGGGGAACTCTCAGAAGAGGATGAAAAAAAGATCTTTAATCTAAAAGACAATGAATTGAGTGAACCAATAAAGACCCGCCAAGGTTACGCAATTTTCAAGGCTGTTAGCAGAAAAGAATTATCCGAGCAAGAAATGGAGAGCAGGAAAAATTATCTTAGATACAAAATTCAGAAAACTAAAATAGATCAGGCTAAAGATGCCCTGCTAGACAGACTTAGATCCAAAGCTAAAATCGAAACAATGGACAAAAATATAAAGCAACTCGAAAAAGCAGAAAAAGTTTCAGACAAACACTTAGACTTGGTTTTAGCAAAAGTTAATGAACAAGAAATAAAACTTAAAGATATTATTCCACCCCAAAGAGGTGAGTATGGCAGCCAAATTAACAGCCCATTTCTTAAACAGCCCGATTTTTTGAAAAATATGCTCAATGAGAAGACAAATAATATTCTTTTCGTTAAAGAAGCAAAGCGTCTTAAATACGACGAACTTCCTGAATTCAAAGAGATTTTTGAACTTTATAAAAACGGGCTTCTCGGACAAGCATATGCCATGGAATATGTAAAAGATTTGAAGGCACCTGATGAAGAGCTTAAGGAATACTATCAAAACAATAAGGAAAGATTCAACGATATGCCTGAGAGAATTAGGGTTCGCCATATCCTTTTGCCTGATGAAGAGCAGGCAAAGGATGTTTTAAAAAAGATCAAGGCAGGAGAGAATTTTGAAAAATTGGCGAAGGAATATTCCATCTGTCCTTCTGCAAAGAACGGCGGAGATCTTGGATACTTTTCAAAGGGGCGAATGGCACCACTATTCGAAGAAGCTGCCTTTAAACTAAAAATAGGAGAAGTTAGTGATGTGGTTCGAACCAGTTTTGGTTTTCATATAATCAAAATGGAAGACCATAAGCAAGCCGGGGCCTCCAGTTTTAATGATGTTAAATTTGAAATAGAACAGGCAGTTCTTTTCAAAAAAAGAGACCAAAAAATAAGGGACCTTATTGCCCAATTAAAATCAAAGGCAACAATGGAAACGAATCAGGAGCTACTGAAGAAATATAAGTCATCGGCACCAATGCCTCCGATGAGTCCAACCATGCCAGGGGTTCAAGGAGGGCCGCCTACTGCTCAATGACTTAATATAAATATCTCGCGGATTAACATTTTTATTAATTGTTAAACAAATAATTCATTTTGGCTATCACGAAAATCAACGCAAATAAGCAATTAATATTTGACTTTTGAAAATAATAAAAATATTTTGTAATATTCATGCTTAAAATGCGTTAAAAAAACAACACAGTGAAGAATATAACAGCTTGAGTGAGGAAAATTGTATTAGATGGTCCTTATTAGTCATTTTGACCTGATAAATACCTTATAATACGCCTTGCTTTTTTTGTATCAAGATTTTAGAATAGCCGTTTATGTTATCGCTGGCGTAGCTCAGTCGGT
>JBLIRO010000070.1:0-25682 GCA_049472335.1 bacterium
TCTAATACAGTCAAAGATGTTTGGAAAATCAAAAAGAAGGCCCAAAAAAGCAATGCCGTTAAATTATTGGATTGGATTTTAATGAGAATATAAATAAAAACGAGGCAAGATATTATAAAACCTTACCTCGTTTATTTCTAAATAAATTGGATATAATAATTTTTTTATTAGTATTTCTTTCACATAAGTATGTTGTGGCTATTTATTTATAATTAATAAGCTTTATAAAAATATTTGGGGTTTCTATTTAAAATGTTCAAATATCTTTTTAAAAATGTAAGCAAATTTCACCGGAGTAAATGGAATACTCACTTATTTTTTATTGAATCATTTTTTGATGCAATCGTAAAAAGTCTAAAAAGTTAGGAAAAATCAGCTTTATTTTACAAATTTATTATATACTTAACAATATAGTAGTAAAATCTATTCGCGGACTTGGTAAACAAAAAAATTCGATGTCCTGATTCCGGGAAATTCCGAGTTTATTGAGAAGGTTATTAGGGAATATCCTGGGCAGAAGTTGCCAGTTATCCGGGTGTTTCTACTCCTGAAATTTCCTTGTTACTTTAAAAAGCAAGAAATAATAGATAAGTAAGATTTGTAAACAACGTCCCCTTCTCTACCCTTTTCTACCTAAAAATAGGAGTAAAGGCGTCTCTCTTTTTATTTAATACTCAGGAATGAAAAGTTTTAGTCTCGAATCGGGATAATGTTTCGCATTACGAGTAATAAGCATTTGATCTAACATTATGGCAGTCGCGGAAATTATACAATCATATAATTGTAACCGATGACCTTTTGCTTTAACTTTTATTTCGTGACTTAGTCTTATTATGCTTCTATCCACAGATATCTCTTTAAAACAATTTAATAATGTAAACGTTGCTTCTTTCTCATCATCTCTCATCCCAAAGAGGATTTCTCCGGAAGTGATTACGCTGCAATAATTTTCTTCGTAGTTGAATTGCAGTAATGTATCCTGGGCTCCTTTTTTCCCTCTCAAATGATCTATTAAAATATCAGTGTCAAATAAAGCCATTTATAAATTTCTTCCTTCTCTCATTTTTCTTATATAATCATTAATCCCGTTTTGTAATTCAGGATGATTATTATTTTGCCACGCTGCAAAACTATTTTTAATATTTTGAGCGTAATTAATCTCTCGGATATATGCTTTGATAGCTTCAATAACAAATTCCGTAAAGTTTAATTTGTTTTTTTTCATAATCGGCTGTATCTCTTCTTGAATTTTTTCTGGTAATCTTATTGTTTTTGAGATTCGTTTCATATTACTATCTCCCGGCAAAATAAAATTTCTCACATTCATTCGACATGACAAATGAGAGAGAATCTAAGCTAAAGTCGATTATATTGATAACTATATTATAACCTTATAGAGCAGATCAATGCAATACATTTTTTCTGATAATGTATTACTAAAATGGATTATAATATTTAACCTCTTAAATATTATAATCCATCTATTTTTTTTATCTATTCAATCATAAGCTTAGCCGTCTCATTCGTAACATTTACCAGTATCCAATACCCCTGTCCGGATTCAAGGATTTGTTCGGTCACTCGCTGATACCCGGTTCCCTGAATATAGCCATAGATTACACCAATGATTCCATTATCAACTGAAACCTTGGTGCCCGATTCTGTGCACCCGCCGATCATAAGCCAGCCTGATTCGCCAACATCAAAGGTATAGCTGTATATCGGTGCCCCGCTCAGGGTATAAATTTTTGACTTATTTAATAGTATCCAGTATCCCCGGCCTATTTCTAAAGCCTCACCATTACTTATTCTCTTATAACCAGATCCTTTTTCATAACCATAGACTACTACTGCACCCGGAAACAAAGAGGAAAGAATAGGATTTTCAGGTTTAACAGACAGGGAGATCATGCTCCAGCCGGGGGATAGGTTCATATCTACGGATTTGATAGCTGTAGAAACATATTCATACGCCCCCATGTCGTAATACGGATACAGGCCTCCGCCTGAATTTTCAGCGTTTGGGTCATCAACACGGGCGTTCCCTGCAAGATCAAAAGCCGGTGCGCCATCGCTTGTGGCAGCATCGATGAAGGGAGAACCGGGCTGCAGGCGGTAATTCCCTTCTGTTGGGTCCACAAACAGCGGGGCTTGATCAATGTTGTGCGTTACTGCCGGATCACCATACCCGCCCTTTAAGTTTGAGTATGTAATCTCTGGCGCTCCTGAGGATATCTCTGTTTCTGAGCCGTTCCACAAGATAGAGCTGGATATAGTCAAAAGAGAATCATAAATACCAATTCCACTTGAATTATTAACTATGGTACAATTGACTATATTGCTGGGCAAGGAACTGGAAAAATAGATCCCCCCTGCAAAATCGGAGCTATTATTATGGATGACAGAGTTTGTCATGGTTATAGGAGAAGAGAAACAATAGATCCCCCCGCCGTTAGAATCAGCATTGTTATATCTTATAATACAGTCAGAAATATTAATGGACGAAGAAATAGAGTTTATACCTCCCCCGTAATCAGCATATCCACTCTCCAATGTGAATCCCTTCAAGATAGTTAATCCGGAGCCGGCTAAGAGAATTACCGATCCGTTCTCTCCCCCATTGATTATTGTAGTATTCGCACCTTCCTGACTGGTCAGATAAAGGCTTTTCCCTGCAATGAGAAGATTTTCAGAATAACTACCGCTGGCAATAATAATTCTGTCATTTTCATGGACAACATAGTCTATAGCGTCTTGAATAGATATATAGTCTCCTGATCCATCTTGATTCACAATAATCTCCATTGCATTGGGATCATATCCTCCTTCTCCTCCATAAATTCCCATATCCGAGCGGGAGCCGTCAATGTCGTAGATCCTTGGATGGCCACTGTCTATACAAGGAGAGCCTGAGCTCAGGTTGAAATCATTATTTTCCGGGTCAAGAAATAACGGATCATCGTCAATGTTTCCCAAACCCGGATATCCACCCTGAACATTACAGTAGGAGGCTTTAGGATGTGAATGCTCATAAGGATATATCTGATATTCTCCGTTTCCCCTTATAATGGAATTGACAATATAAGGTGAGGACCCATAGATTCCGCTCCCTGTGTCGCCATTGTTGCATATAACACAATTCCTTATCTCAGGGAGGTTAAAAAGATAATAGCAATAGATTGCATTGCCATTACCAGAGGGGGCTGAATTATTATTTATCAGGCAATTGGTAATGACGGGTAAAGAAAAAAATCTCAAATAGATTCCTCCACCATTGCCATGGATAGATTCATTATTGCTAAAGGTGCAATGGGTAATCATCGGTGAGGTTTCATGACAATAAAGTCCGCCGCCATTGCCTGTAGCACTATTATTGCTTATGTCGGTATGTGCAATATTCAGTTTTGATTTGTACACATAAATTCCTCCACCGATTTTTGCATTGTTGTTGCTGAAAGTTGAATTGGAAATGGTGGATTCAGTAAACCAGGAATTATAAATAGCGCCGCCTTCCCCCAAGTTATTGCCGGTGGCGCTGTTTTCGATAAAGGCACAGTTATTTATAAGAACAGATGAGCCAATATGGTCGGAATCACAATTGGTGTATATACCTCCGCCATAACCACCATAACTACTTGAACCATCAGGGCATATCCCACCAACCGAATTTCCTCTAAACTCGCAATCATCCATCAGAATATCGGCTGCAATGCAACAGATGCCGCCTCCGGTGGGTTCAGTATGAGTTGAATAAGCTGAATTGTTAACAAGCCTTGTATTTTTAATGGTAAGCTTAGCTTTATTACTTATATAAATTCCTCCCCCGCGGCCAGGCGATGAATTATTGATAATTTCAGAATCCATAATGGATGGCTGGGAATCATAATCAATGTAGAGCCCTCCGCCGGCACCTTCCTCCGCAGAGTTATTACTTAAAGTACTATTAATAATAGTTGGCGAAGACCTTCTGCAACGGATGCCCCCGCCATTCTGGGCGATATTATTACTGATAAGACAATTGGATATGGTTACGTTGGCATCATACTCACACAGAATCCCGCTCCCCTTATAATCAAAAGAACCTCCGGTTTCAAAGATACCCAAGGTTCTATTATTATCCATGATTTGGCAGTTTTCTATAGTGGCTGAAGAATGTGTGCACCATATTCCGCCTCCTCTCGTGCCTGTAATAACACAATTACTGACAATCGGAGAGGCTCTTCCAATGAATATGGCATATTCATAAGAGTTTTGGATCCTTATCCCTCTTATTTCAGATTCATTCCCTTGACTATTACCAAAACGGACCGGACCTGTAATATGCCTTCCAGTGCTGCTGTTAATCTGATCTCCATCAATTATGGTAGCATTTACTATTGCCGGATTCCCCGGGTCAGCGCTCTTTAAGACAACGCTCTTGTCTGAGAAGGCGATCTGTTCACGATAAATCCCCGGCCGCAGGATTATCGCAGTGCCATCAGGAGCAGCATCCATTGCGACTTTAATGGTTCTAAAATACTTATGGTCGCCATTTTCATCTTCATACTCCGGGAAATCGTCATCAACATGAAAATTACCATCATTGCAGATTTCATCACCATATGGACAATTATCACAAAGATTGCCTGTGCCATCCTTATCATAATCAGCCTGATCCGGATTATAATGGTTGGGGCAATTATCGACATTTTTACAGACACCATCGGCATCAGCATCATTAAATTCATCATGGGGGCACAGGTCGCATACATCTCCAATAAAATCGTCATCTGAATCTGTCTGATCAGGATTAAATACCTCAGGGCAATTATCCAGATCATTTCTTACTCCATCTTCATCTGTGTCAACATAGCATGGTGTTGTATGCCCTGTCAGGTGAATTGCTGCGTTAACAAAGATAGTCCAGAAATTCTCATGATCATTGACCATAGGATAATTCTCATCGCTATTATATGGATTTGCGTCAGGCACCTCACAGCCCATACTCAGATGCATAAAAGGGGCGGTTGGTGGGGCATGCCCATAAGAATCGTTTGGTTGATCAGCCCCAATTGGAAACTCGGTTATAGCGATGTCCCAGGCATCATTAGCCGTGTTATAGACAGAAGCAATCCTTATCGCTTCAGGAGACAAGCCTGTCTCATCTATAGCACTAATAAATATCCCGGATCCGCCTTCCCTGTAAATTTGTATGCAGTCTCCTACCTCCGGAGGAGGCTCCAATCCATTCATCAATTCTTGATAGAGATAGTCGAGCCTGACCGTTGTCTGGTCATCTAACCATTCAGGCCCCCCATACCCTCCGTCACTCCTGCCCAATCCCCATCGAATAACAAATCTTGGATTTGCTGTCATAAAGGGGACCCCGTCTTCAACTAAGGCATCTATTAAATAATCTATCTGTGAAGTGCTGCTGTCCTGCCCTGTATCATCAGTCCAATATACAAGATTAAATTCACTCAGATCTATGGAAGGTATGATTTCTTGCCATCCCATTGGAATTACCAGAAATCCTCTGCCTTCCAGGCGAAATTTGTATTCGACTTCCCATGGTTCAATATTAGAGACATCCTGAACTATAAACAGCACTTTAGCACATGGTTGTATCGTGGCTTTGAGGGCCAAACTGTGCATCCCTCCCCCTGCTATGGCTATATAGTCATTACCAGAAAGAAATAACATACTACCAATTAAAACAAGAATTCCTACCATTAACAATAATTTTCTACGCATTTCTTCCTCCTTCTCCTTTTCTATGGAGATCCTCACGACAAGCAGGGATATATACTCCCTGCTCCATAATCAGAAGAACCATAACAATTTGTAACCATAAGATGGAATCATAAGAATTAATCATAAGAATTCGTTTTATTCCCCTTTATATTTTTCAAAAGCTGATAAAAAGATGCTTAAAGGCTTGAACCGGTTAAGCTAAACCATAACAATTTGATTTTTCGGGATTAAAGTATAGGCAGGATTTCTGTTTTTGTCAAGACAAATACTAAAGGAATCATGGTAAAATCAAAGTCTGATATAAACTCTGCGTCCCCTGTGTGCTTTTTGGTTTATAAATCTTCCCACTGAGAACACAGTGGATAAAGTGGTTTTTGATGAGAAACCATTGAAAAAGGCAACATGTGTTACCTGGACAGACCGGCCATTAAAAGATATCTCTATTTGACAAAAAGGATTTTAAAAACTGATAAAACATTAATTCATTGAACCAGATCTTTACGGGCTGCAATAATAATATCAGTACTCCTGTGAGATTTTTATCAAAAGTGTTCGCAAGGTTGTTTCTAAGGTTTATATAACAAAAGTAAACTTAAATGTGAGCAATGAAACCTTCAGCCATTACAACGGTTACAAAAATGCTACTAAAGGAACTTTTCTATCATTTAAGATTCGATTTTGATATTTGATTGACATAATAAAATATTATGGGATAAAATTTTTTTACTTTTATTGGCATAATAATATTTAATGCAGAGTATAAAATGAATAAGTTTGAACAGATAAAGAATAAACGTGGTATATTTATTCATGGATATTTTGACATTGACTATGAGGTTGTATGGAAAACCTTTGATGAACTCATTTCATCCGTATTTTAAGAATGCTAAACTATACATAACAGCAGGGGAGCTGCAAAGAGCAACATAGATACCTTTATTCATTATCAGAACAGGGAGGGGATATGGACTGGAAACGTCAATATATTGGACTATGGATCGGTGCTGCGCTATTTGTTTTATCCATGATTGTATTTTTTATTTTGGCCGTCGCCGGTTGGCCGGGCGGGCCTGATAAGTGTCTCATCATCGAAAACGGTGTTGCTATCGATAGTTGTTATTGTGAAACCCTCCGTTCAGGATTGGTCAAACAGCCGGCCAATACCTGGTCTGATCTGGCCTTTGTCATTGTCGGATTATCCTTATTAGTCATAATAGGCAAAGAAAACCATGATAGTGGAGCTGTGAATGCTATGTTGAGTGGCGGATGGATCGCAAGCCTATATTGCTGGGTAATCATCTTTATGGGACCCGGCAGTATGTATTTTCATGCATCTATGGTGAACTGGGCTGGTTTTATCGATAGTACTTCGATGTTTTTACTGTTGACCTTTATTATTGGCTACGATCTATATCAAGTTACTAGTGGTGAGGTATTTTCCTGGTTATCTTGGGTGATCGCCTTGGCTGTGTTGACTTTAGCATTGATCCTAGTGATTGTTATTCCTGAAGTGGCCACCTACATTTTTATTGGATTTGCTGTATCGACCGGCATTTTTGATTTGATCTTACACTTGGCGAGTAATTTAAAACGCAAATGGCGTTGGTATATCACTTTTTTTGCGGTATTTGGCGGGGCCGTAGTGATCTGGATTTTATCAGGAACAGGTATGCCTTTATGTTCACCTGATGCAGTATTTTTACAGGGGCATGCCTGGTGGCATATTCTGAGTGCCATAGCAATGATATTTCTCTTTCTATACTTTCGCAGTGAAACGGGTGGACGTGCTGCAAGTGCTTGATATTGATGAATGATCTGAACTATTTTCATTGGATTTTGAGCATCATAAATACCAAAGAGATTGTTATTCGCATATGCAGTCAGCTCAATTATAACTGTGCTAACTGAACCACCTGATCCGTGGATTGCCCAATAGGAATCTATGCTGTCATTAAGTGCTTCCGTAATAACATTTGTTCTGCTGACACCAGGATTTGGGCCTATAGTTATATTATTTGGTACTCTCTGAAGTGAAACACCACTGTCGCAAAGGATAGAGCGATTGCCCTTCCTCCTAACAGACAATTAAAACCTTAATTATCTCCTATTATCATTTCATCTGTTTTAAGAAAATATATATGTCTTTTTTTGGGCAAAACATTGATCAAAACTGATTGCTCATCCCCTGATTTTAATTCGAATTCAAATGTATCTCTTTCCAAATAATGATATTCGGGTATATTATTTTTATATACTTTCAATGTCCACTTTCCGGGCTGTAATTCTCTAAACGTGAAATAACCTTTATTGTCTGTAATACGGCGGGTTATCTCTGTTCCATTTGTCATTTCAAGAATCAGGTTTTCAAGTCCCCCTTTTTTAACCAGTTTTTGATTGGCATCAAAGAAATAACCGCCATTTTCAGGTTGATAAATGACAACCTGGCCATTAAAGGAAGCACTCTGGCCTACGGGGATTTCTACAAAACTGTCTGTGCCACCTTTAACAGTGACTTCTATTGGTGTTTTTTTGATTGGCATTTTATCGGGATCAATCTGTGACCTATCCACACTCAGATAAAATGTTCCCGGATAGACAGAAGGGAAAACAAAGTTGCCGCTTTTATCCGTAACTGCTGAAAGGCCATTGAGTCTTAAAACCACATTTGAAAGGGGCTCTTGTGTCTCTATATCGTAAACCTTTCCCCTGATGCCTCCTATACCTTTCTTTCGATGCACAGGCATACCGAATGGGATGGAATATTGGATCATAAAAACGGTTTCATCTTGCCTGATGGGATCTTGATAAGAAAAATGGCGGCCAAAAACTGAAATCGTATGATTATTAAGCAACCTATGATTCAATTCTGTTTCAAAAAATCTTCTATTCTGCTCAGATTTTTTATATTGATCGTTTTTGAAATTAAAGTGAAATAAAGTCCTTTCCAGTACCTTGTAAGAAATCCCTAATCCTGTTACCAAATTGTGTTTTGTTATTCCATTGACATCACCATTATTCTTCCAGTAAAGATATCCTTTGCAATTCACTTTATTCATTGGCCTGAACAAAGCATTGAGCATATAATATTCCGAACCTACGGTTCTATTGGTTAATCTATCTCCAACCCGGCTTAATTCAACAGCAGAATAAAGATTTACTTTTTTTAAGGTATGTCCTATGCTGAATCTAAAACTGTCTTCTTTATAGTCTATGGTTGAATTTGGGACCCGGTCTACCCTGCTTTGGGACCTCAAATCAAAAGAAAGATAGGTTCCGGTTTTTAAATGATAATTACATCCCAATCCATAGAATTTATTCACAAGAGAAGAACCATTTTGAGTATTTAAAGAAATATTATCTCTCTCCTGTCGAAAATATGTTTCTAATCGAAGACGATCGGTTAAAAAGACGATTAAACTACTTGATATAAAATCCATGTCTGTATAATATCCCGGGAAATCAGGATCAGCATGAATATATTTTAAATAATAAAACACATTGTCTTTATTACCTGAAGTACTCAGCATAAAGGCATTATCCTTATTTTTATTGTTATTTGAGAATTCCATTGATATTTCAGTATCTTTAATGGGTTTAACTGTCCCTGACAAACTTACTATCCCCTTATTTTCTTCATTATCAACCCTTTTATTTAAATAATTGAAGGCTATTTTATGTTTATCGTGCATCAAATAATTGACATGAACACCTGTTTGTGTTTCTCCCGGCCTAAATCTCTGTGTTTTCATATGATAGGCCTTTATATAAAAGTTATCAAAGACCTTTTCCCCTTCGATTCCACGGCCATAGAGATAATTTTCAGTCAATGATGAGAGATAATACGCAAGATCACCTAATTGGAGCTTATGACTTTCATCTTTGTAACCCAGGAAAAGCTCATCATACGAGGAATAGATTGATTCATAATCATTATCTGATACTTTGAGCAAGAACTCTAAATCCCTTTTACCTTCTTCGTTTAATTTCCCTTTTCCTGAAATTTTTGTCTGAAAACCGGATTTTTCATATTTTTCTTTTTCAATAGCCCACTTAAATGTAATTTCTCCGGGAATTTCATGATATCTGTCTTCCACGATGCTAATTCTTGGAATAATATCAATTGTTGCTATAGCATATGCTTTAAACCTTTCATGTTTAACAGCAGTTTTTGACCATTCCGTCAACTCTTCTTCTCCTTTAAGATCTTCCGGCCTAATCTGTTCAATAACCTCGGCACTTATTTGGATAACCTCCTTAAATTCTTTTTGTATATTTTCATCCGTCTCCATCATCAAGTTTAATTTCTTCGATTCACCTGGTTGGAGCTTAAAATCATTCGGATCCATATTAAAAAGAAAATTACCGGAACTATTGGCTATAGTCCTTATTGTTGTTTCTATATTACTTTCGTTAGTAATAACAAATATAACCTGATAAGAATCCCCGGCAATAACATATTTAGGGGCTTGTAATAATTCTGCTTTTATTTTAATAAGCGGCACCACATGGACAAAGATTGAATAAAATCCAGTAAGGGAAGGCACTGCTTTATCTCTGACAAAATAAGTAATCTGGTACTTACCGGCTAAAGCTGTTTGCGGGACAAAGAAACTCAATAGTCTTATATCATATTCCTGCGGCTCCAATTCAAAAGGATAATCCTTAGTAATTAGTGTCCAACCTTCGGGAAGTTTGACTTCAGAAATAAACTCTCTTTCCTGATTTGTGTTGTTGGTAACTCTGAAGGACGTAGACAGTATACTGCGGGGTCTGATTACAAATGATTCTTCTTCAACAGACTGGATTTTGATATATCTTTCAGCAGCCTCTATGTAATTTCCTATGAAAAGGCATAATATAATTATCGGGAAAATTTTTTTCATCTATACTATATATGCATTAAAACACTCTTAACCTTATTAACCTAACCAATTAACATCTATAAACCTTATTTTATTGAATAGTCTTGCTAAAAACTTAAAGCAAAAAGGGCAGACCCGTATAAGGCCTGCCCTTGTTTGTTTAATAGATTATACATCTGTCAGTGTATATGTAACTGTATGGACATCGGTTCCGGTCCCTTGGTCAGGAGCTGCGCTCGCTTCGTATGATAAAGTACACCCACCTATTTCCTCTGAGATACCTGTCATAAGATCCTGTGCCACTGCTCCATGACTCAATGTGACAACTCCCGATGAAGCTCCGCCCCCAACTATACCTGTTGCCTCAACAGTGAGACCAAATAACTGCGGTGGTACCCCAACGGTCGTTGCCACGGTAACCTTCTTATTCGTTTCGTTTGTTGCCCAATCAAGGGAACAAGTGGTATCAGTGGCTGTGAAATCAACAGCATCGATTGTTAGGATAAGGCCACCCCCGGTGATGGCAATTTCATTGACTATACCTACTGTGACAGTTACAGTATGACTGTCCGTATCGGCTGCGAAAGATAATTTAGCAAAGCTAAATATCACTATGATAGCCATTAACCAAATCATTGTTTTCTTCATCATCTTTAGGTTGCTCCTTTTAGATGAGATTCATTTATGAAGTTTGCAAAAATCAACATCAATTTATCTATTAATAGCATTAACAGCAATTTTAAATTATAAGAATCACCTCCTTTAAAGTACCTTTAAATATTAAGGCAGGATTATTCTTCTCTCACAAACCTCATCTTCATATCTCAATCTATATTTCTATCTCCCTTTTATTTTATATTTTCAGCAATCTTCTCCTTATTCTGAATTTTTAAGTTATAGGTGCCTCCAAAGACATTTTCTCCTCCGCAGTCAGCAACAACCAGGGCTTTATAAATGCCTTCTGCAATTTGACCTAAATCCACTTCAAATCTGACTGAAGTGCCCGGATATGTTCGAAAAGGCCCTGCTTTATACCTGCCCACATGAGTACCGTTCTCGTTAAAAAGCTCCACTGATAAGG
This sequence comes from bacterium, assembly GCA_049472335.1. Classification (GTDB taxonomy): domain Bacteria; phylum SZUA-182; class SZUA-182; order DTGQ01; family JAFGSM01; genus JBLIRM01. The sequence continues at coordinate 11,677 of JBLIRO010000070.1, forward strand.
ATGGCCTTAGAAATGTTTCCCCGATATTTTCAACATCTACTTTTAAAATCCTTTCTTCTTTTTCCTTGAGGAGTTTCGTATCCAAGAACATGAGCATACCCACACCAGTATTACCAATATGGGTGGCGATCTGAACTCCATAACGAAAAATCTGTCTTACACCTATTGCCACGTCATTTTCTTTTGATTGACTGGATTCAGGGGAGTCTTTTGAAATAGGCTCTATCATTAATATACTCCAGTATGTACCTACCAAACTCTCATCTCTTGGGGTTTTCACCACATAATGAATGCTCTCTTGTTGTTTTGGCCCGATCTTTAATCTATTTGGACGAAACTTAATCCACGGGGCATTAGAACGGGGAATTTTGCCAGGCTCTCCATATGTACTTCCACCTTCACAGGAAAATAAATAATCTGTCTGATAGATCTTGACCTCTTCTATCCCTTGACCTCTATTCTTAATAATGATCTCACCTTCATAGGTTTCCCCTGGTCTTGCTTTCTTTTCATGCGACATTTCTCCTAAAATATTTATCTGTGCCCCGGCAACTCGAATCCATGCTGAGAAAAGCAATAATAGTGAAAAACTTATTATGATTTTTTTCTTCATCAAGTTCACTCCTTTCATCAATTTTTTGTAACCGTGTAATAAATGGTGGTTGAATATATATTTGGCGGAATCTGAATAGAAACCCCTGTGAGTTGATACTGAATGGTAATATTTCTTACATTGTCAGAACCACTAAAAAAAGTCTTGTAAACATCCGTTATCTCCTGGTATGTCGTTCCACCTAAAAGGCTCCCTCCATTCGTTCCATCGGATGTCCTTTTCACATACAGATGAAAATTGGGATGCCATTGTATGTCAACCTTACTCACATCCAGGCGCCAGTTATCCTTGGGAATACCTGTAATATCGATATCGCACACATTTGAAACACTTTCATAGGAATTAATCAGATCAGACCCAGCCCCCCCTTGGAGATCCATATTGTCTATAGTCTCGCTCCAGCTTCCTGTTACTTTTACAGACAGAGACAAAATTTCCTTGGGAAGCAAGATAAGAAAAACTATTAATATGAGGCTAACTATCTGAATTCTTTCTTCCATTTCTTCTTTATCAATTTTTATCGATTTTCTAGTTTTTTAACTTGAGAATAAGAACCGGTAAGCGCAAAATCTTAATTAGTCCTATACTTATTTAAATAATCGGTCAGTATATTGAATTATAACGGATTTAAACCTTATTGATAAAAAGAGATTTAAGAATCATTTTAGATAATGATTGGTTATAGGAAGACGTCTGTCCTTGCCAAATGCCTTTGGCGTGATTTTGATCCCCGGGGGGGATTGACGTCGTTTATATTCACTTATATCTACTAAACGGATCACTTTGTTTACAATTTCTTCATCAGCCCCCTCTTTGATAATCTCAACGGGTGATTTGTCTTCTTCAACATAGGCACGCAGAATGGGATCCAGCACTGAATAAGGCGGAAGCGAATCCTCATCCCTTTGATCAGGCCTTAATTCCGCCGTAGGCGCGCGTTTCAATATGCTCTCAGGTATAATCTCTTTTCCCCTTTTCTGATTAATATAATTGGCAATTTCATATACTATTATTTTAGGGAGATCCTTTATAACTGCGAATCCGCCTGCCATATCACCGTAAAGAGTGCAATACCCTACGGCCATCTCACTTTTGTTACCGGTTGTCAATACAAGCCATCCGAACCGATTGGAAAGTGCCATCAGAATATTCCCCCGGATTCGCGCCTGTATGTTCTCGAATTCGATCCCAGGCTCGCCGCTGCCGAATGGTTCCTTTAGTGATTCGGTATAAGCGGAAAAAATCCCGTTGATCGGTATAGTTAAGAGTGCAACATGAAGATTTTCAGCCATTAGTCCGGAATCGGACAATGTCTCATCGGATGTATATTCCGAGGGCATGGTTACTGTAATGACATTTTCGTTTCCTAACGCATCTACGGCAATGACAGCGGTCAATGCCGAATCTATCCCTCCGCTCAGGCCAATGATTACCTTTTTAAAACCATTTTTATGTACATAATCCCTGGTCCCCAAGACCAGGGCACTAAAGATCTCCTCTAACCGGTCCAATTCCGGTGCCTGTACTAATGGAATGGGTTTAAGATCCCGTGAATCTTCTATCCTCAGGCGATAATATTTTACCTTTTTATCTGAAATTCGATCGAGAGGACCATGTGCAGGAAATGGACAATGATCAAGGTCCGCCACTACGAGATCCTCTTCAAAACGCTTCGCGCTCAATAATCTTTCTCCATTTGGTCCCATTACCAGACTTCCGCCGTCAAAGACAAGCTCATCCTGCCCCCCCACCAGATTGGTATATAAAACCACGGCTCCGGTTTTTTGAGCAAACCGGCAAATGATGTTTCTTCGAACTTCGAGCTTACCGGCATAAAAGGGGGAAGAAGAGATGTTCAATATCACGTTTGCATGATGCTCTGTTGCACTTTGTTCCGCTTTTCCGTTACTGACCCAGATATCCTCACAAATGGTAACCATAATCCGTATTCCACCCATGTCAAAAAACAGGGCGCCCTCACCGGGGTGAAAATACCGTTTTTCATCAAAAACACTGTAATTTGGGAGATCTATCTTATGATAAGTGCCTATCCATTCAGTATTATGGATAAGGGCCGCGGCATTATAGACACGCCCTTCAATAGCATCGGGGAATCCCAGAACAGCCGTGATCCCTTTTGTCTCCCTGGCTATTTCAAGGAGCGCCTCATGATTATCACTTAAAAATCCTGGCCTCAATAGAAGGTCTTCAGGAGGATATCCGCTGATGGCAAGCTCAGGGAATGTAACAATATCGGCATATTCATCTCTTGCGCATCTTATCTGATGAATAATCCTGGCCACATTCCCCCGAATATCGCCAACTGTTGTATTTATCTGAGCGAGCGCAATCTTCAAGAGTTCTTTTTCCCCCTGAAATAATAAGTTCCTAAAATACAATTATTTTTAATAACAAACATGTATCTATTACCTACCCAATTGCTTTATTCCCTTTGTCACCCGTCCTTATCCGGATACATTCAGCAAGGTCAAGCACAAATATCTTGCCGTCCCCGATCTTTCCGGTTTTAGCGCCCTTTATTATTGCGTCAATGGCTGGCTGGACAAAATCCTCGTTGACTGCAATTTCAAGGCGTATCTTCTTGAGCAGGTTCACCTCCATGAATACGCCACGGTATGTCTCTGTGTATCCTTTCTGCTGGCCGCAGCCCAGGGCGTTGGTGACGGACATTTTATGGACTTCAGCGGCATATAAGGCCTGTTTCACGTCATTCAGCTTATGAGGCTGTATATATGCAATTATCAGTTTCATAATTGAATCTCCTTTGTCTATTTTGTGGTAAATATCTGAAACCCGGAATAGGCTTCCATTCCATGCTGGCTTATGTCCAATCCTTTCAGTTCCTCTTCTCTCGAAACCCTTAGGCCCACAACCTTATCGATGAGTTTGAAGATGATTGTCATGGCAATTACCACGAAAATCACTGCTGTTATGGTGCCTATTGCCTGGATGCCCAACAGCTTAAAACCACCGCCATGGAGTAAGCCATTCATACCGAGACCACCGAGTCCTTTATGCCCGAAGATTCCCACTGCTATTGTCCCCCATATTCCATTCATCATATGAACAGGCGCTGCGCCAACCGGATCATCAACATGTATCTTGTCAAGAAATATGGTTCCCAAAACCACTATTATACCACCAATCACCCCAATTAACATGGATTCATAAGGCAAGACGTACGCACAGGGAGCGGTTATTGCCACCAGACCCGCCAGGGCGCCGTTCATGGCCATTGTCAGATCAGGCTTGCCGAACAAGAACCAGGCAAAGAATACCGCTGCCAAAGCCCCGGTAGCTGCTGCCAGATTTGTATTAACAGCAACTTTTGCCATAAAACTACCGTCACCGACACTCAGGGTTGAACCAGGATTAAAGCCGAACCAGCAAAACCACAGGATCAAAGCGCCCAGTGAAGCAAGGGCCATTGAATGTCCCTCGATGGCATTGGCTGAACCATCCTTGTTGAATTTTCCTATCCTGGGGCCGACAATTATGGTTCCTACCAGTGCCGCTGTGCCGCCGACAGCGTGCACAACCGTTGATCCCGCGAAATCCGCAAAGCCAAGTCTTGAGAGCCAGCCGCCGCCCCAGACCCAATGGCCGATAATAGGATAGACTGTGGCTGAAATAAGAAAGGAATAAATAAGGTATGCCTTGAACTTCATTCTTTCAGCTATGCCTCCGGCAACAATGGTTGCCGCTGCCCCACAGAACACAGCATGAAACAACCATGCAGCCTCAAGAGGGATGGTGCCCTGGTGTGTCGCATTTATAAGACACCAGCCGTTAAGCCCCATAAAGCCATTCCCTTTCCCGAACATGATAGTATATCCGACAAGAAAAAATGCAGTGGATGCCATACAGAAATCAAGGAAATTATTCATTAAGACATTACATGTGTTCTTGGTTCTTATTAATCCGGCCTCGAGCATCCCAAATCCTGCCTGCATGAGAAAAACCATAAAAGCGGCAATAAGCACCCAAAGGGTGTCAATACCGGACGTGCCTGCCTGCTTTCCCGCCTCTTCTGCCAGTGCCGGTTTAAAAAGAAACAATCCAAGCACAATACATAAAAAGATGATAATAGGAAATCGTTTGGACCAATTACGGAAAATCATGTGACCCCCTTTCAATAGATTTAAAAAAGTTTAAATACAAAAGCTTAAATATAAATAAAAGAACCGGACAATTTAACCGGGAATTAATCAATATCAAGGCAATTTTGATTCCAGTCATTGTTTTATATTTTATATATTTAAAATACAGACATTTATGGCAGAAAATTATGGAGTGTATTGACCCTCCCGAAATGACAAAATTGTGGCAGGATGACATTTTTCCAGGATCTTTTTTAGAGGAAAGCATGCATTTACAAAAGGTTACAAAATTGTGCCTGTTTTTGTGCACATGACGATTTTTAGGCACTTAAGTCATTTTTTAAAGTTCCTACTATTCACTTCCTTTCCCTGTAAGCTTTCAATAAAAATGTAAATTTAATTCTTCTATGGGGTTTATAAACCACAATGTTTTGTGAGCATATTTATTTTCTAATTTTGCATTTTGCAATTTGCATTTTTCATTTTGCATTTTGCACCAATATGGGCCTATATTTAAGCGTATGGGGAAAGACCCGCGAAGCTGCCCTGGCTTGGGGCAGCTTCGCTGGCCGGGGGAAATCCCATGTGAAGCTGCTAGAATTGCTCCCATTATGATGATGTCCTGACATTATCAACAATCTCTCAATCATTACAGATCTGAAATGATCTCAGTGGTCCGGAAATCGGGATATGCAAGGCAGCCTACCTCCGGCAGATCCAGGCCTTTTATCTCCGTTTCCCTGCTTACCCTGATCCCCATAACAAGATCGCTGATTTTGAAGAACGCATAAAAACTTATAAAAACAAAACTGAAACATACAATACAGCCGATTAACTGAGCCGCAAACTGGGATGGATTGCCATAAAATAGACCTCGCACGGCCCCTTCCATGCCATTCCAGCCCGCACCATATTTCCCGTCCGCAAAGAGTCCTAGGGCCAGACAGCCCCACATCCCGTTTATTCCGTGAACGGAAATCGCACCCACGGGATCGTCAATTTTAAATACACGTTCAACAAAGTAAACACTCCAGATGACCAAAACACCCGCAACAGCTCCGATGATAAAAGCTGAAACACTGTTTACAAAGGCGCAGGGTGCCGTAATGGCAACCAACCCCGCAAGCATCCCGTTTGCAGTCATACTGGGATCGGGTTTACCCGTTGTATACCACATATAAAGCATAGCGCTGATGGAGCCTGCTGCAGATGCAAGCATTGTGTTGACAGCCACAACAGCGATCCTCAGATCACCGCCGGCTAAAGTGCTTCCGGGATTGAATCCAAACCAGCCAAAGGCCAGAATCAATGTTCCCAAAATTGCTATAGGTATATCGTGGCCGGGTATAGCGTTTGGGGTGCCGTCTTTATTGTATTTTCCGATCCTGGCTCCCAGGACAGTGGCCCCGGCCAATCCCGCAAAGCCACCGACTGCATGAACCACAGAAGAGCCTGCGAAATCCACAAAACCGTTCCCCAGGCCAAAATTGGTGCCCAGTTGAGAGAGCCATCCTCCGCCCCACACCCAGTTTCCGTAAATGGGATAGATGAGCATGGACATGAAGAGGCCGTAAATGCAGAAGTGGGAATATTTCCATCGCTCTGCCATAGCGCCTGTGGGGATGGTTACTGCCGTATCCATAAACACCATCTGGAAGAGAAACATGGCGAATATTGCCACATCATAGGCCGCTCCTGAAAGGAAGAAACCGGTGCCACCAAATATGCCAAAGGATTTGCCAAAAAGGGTGATGGTGATCTCCCTGGAGAGGGCCGCGCCTCCTCCCAGAGAGGCAAATCCTCCTACTCCCCCCATTTGTAAGGCATAACCGCATATCCAGTAACCTGCCATACCGATCCCATAAACCATGAAGTTCATCATCATGGTTTCAGCAGCGTTCTTTGCCCGGCAAAACCCTGTCTCCACAAGGGCAAATCCTGCCTGCATGAACATGACCAGGAATCCGGTCAAGAGGACCCATATAAAGTTGATGGATATACTGTTGTGTCCAACAAAATCTGACAGGGTCTTTATATCTAATGTTTCTACATCCACCCCAAGATCCGCCGCCGTACCGGTGGCCTCCCCTGTGGGATCACTTACTGCTCTTGTCGAATGCGCAGAGCAGAAAACAATCAATGTAAAACATAGAAACACGAGCAATATCAGCATAACTCTATGTTTTTTCATTTTTTTCACCTCCTGAAAATTATCACAATAAAATCGCGCACCAATAGTATCTTAATGAAAATGCTTTCATTTTATGGGAAAAAGCGAATGGGTTTTTTTAGAGGAATTTTGAAATAAGCTTTACAAAGCCTTTTCCCCTATCTCACCCGTCCTTATTCTCATCACGTCTTCCACCGGAGAGACAAAGATCTTTCCGTCACCTATATTGCCTGTGCTTGCCACCTTTCCAATGGCGGAAAGGATCTTTGAGACCATCTCATCATGAACCACAATCTCGATCTTTACCTTGGGGAGAAACTCGATCTTGTATTCACTCCCGCGATACATCTCCGTATGACCCTTCTGGCGGCCAAAGCCTTTGACCTCTGTAATGGTCATACCTTCAACCCCGATTTTAACCAGCTCGTCTTTGGTCTCATTCAATTTAAAATGCTTGATAATAGCCTCTATCTTTTTCACTTTCTTACACCTCCTTAAAGGCCTTGCAAACCATCCTTTTCTTGTAATCCCTGCAATTTGAATATCTGAGAAAATAAAATATAAAACAGTATCCGATATTTCTCTCTTGATATTTCATAGATCAGAGAAAAGGACTAATTTTTTGCTGGATTCTTTTCTTATAATGATCATATATGGATCTTCCCATAGCCAGGATTACCACTGTAAATCCACCCAGAATCACAGATTGTGCAGGCGCCCCAAAAATGATCAGAATCGAGCAAACAAGGATACTAAAAACAATGCTTAAAATTACCGGCTTAAAAAATTCCATATCCATCACCTCCTTATTTAAAAGGAATATCCCATAACGACTCCCCCATATGCCTTTTTATCCTGACCACCATCCTGCTCATCCTCTAAATCACCATAGGGCACTGAATAACAGAGGGTTGGAGTCATGGTCAGTGTTTTCATCAACGGGATATTAAATCCTGCTGCCATGGTAATATCTCCTCCGGTGCCTTCTATAAAATGACCTTCGTTATAACCAACATGCCCGGAGATATCGAGGACAAACCCTCTCCAGACATATTTGGAATAAAAGGCAAAATCACCACTTATTTGTAAATCCTCAGGTAATAGAACTTCCTGGGCAAAAGCAGTTGTATTGACAAGTACAAAGGCCGAAAAAACAAAAACCCAGATCAATGCTTTCTTTTTCATATATATTCTCCTATATTCTTCTATATTCTTCTTTTACAATTGATTATCTTTTAATAAAAATGCCATCATCCTACTAAAGATTTTTCTCACGGCATGCACCTCCTTATAGCAAAATTTTAAAGAAATCATTTAGGCTATTAATAGATATCTTTAAATGAACTTTTTCTGATTCTTTAAAATCAGATTAGGGCAAGGGACGTGCCATAGGCTTAACCGGATTGGAATAAAGGGAAAAGGCTTTATTTTACAAGCTATTAGAAAAAAATGGATTATATATTTCATTGATTTTAATAGCCAGTGCGAGATTAAATTCTGGCAGGAAATAGTTGGAGGCTCTAAAAATATATTTATGCATGATATTGAAAATAAAGGAGAATTTACATATTGACTCTTTTTTATCATACTGCTAATTTTCTAGCATCTCTTGAAATAAATAATCTTTAACCTTGACAGATGGGTTATAAAAGAATAAAAGAATATAAGTGGTTTCTGTCTATATCTTATAAATCAAGCTGGAATCTTAATATTTTTTTGTCTATATGAGTTTTAAAAAAACAACAGGAGTAAATCCAGGTGAATCCCAAAGCTATGGAACCTTACGGTATGGCACTGCTTGCTTACTATAAAGGTGAAACAAATGCCGAATTGATTGTCCGCAGAGACGACGGACAGGAAACGCCCCTTCCTGTTAAATTTTTCTTCCGGGATCCTTCCTCACCCATCGATAATGCGGCGATCGACCGTTGCACAGGACATGTACTGGATATAGGGGCCGGAACCGGACTGCATACTCAAGCCCTTCAACAAAAAGGCTTACCAGTAACGGCCATAGACATCAATCCTCAAGCAGTAGACATAATGAGACAAAAGGGTTTGATAGATGTACATTGTACAGATATTTTTGATTTTCGGAGAGGGTGTTTTGATACTCTCTTAATGATGGGGCACGGGATTGGTGTAGTTGAAACAATTGCCGGTCTGGATCGTTTCCTTGCCTTCGCACACGTTCTGTTGTCCGAGAATGGTCAGGTGTTGTTAGACTCTCTCGATGTTCGAATCACAGACAACCCAAATGATCTTGCATATCATGAAGCCAATCGGCAAGCAGGACGATACATTGGAGAGATACGAATACAATTCGAGTTTCAGGGTAACAAGGGACCCTTTTGTGGCTGGTTGCATGCTGATGCTGAAACTTTAAAAAATCACGCTGAGTTGGCCGGGTGGCAATGTGAGGTTATATACCGTGAAGAAAACGGTAATTACCTTGCAGTGCTCAAAAAAACATAAAAATTCATACAAAGTAAATCAAACTGTTGACTGTTGATATCTTGCAGCTTAATTTCTAATATTGGAAACAAATTCAAACGAGGAGCTTATGAAATTTGAAGATGCTGTTCATACCTTTTTGAAGGAACTGGTTCACTTTGACTATGATCTTTCATGTACCGACCTCGTCTGGAACCTCATTTTCCCTGACGATAAAGGCAAATGGTACCATATGCATATTACCAAATATGGGCATACTTTCTTTATCAGCCATATTGACGGCAATAGCTGTTCACTGGAAGTAGTGCCAAAAAAGAGCGTACAGGTGATGAGGTCACTAGGTTTTTCATCTTACGAGAATGGCAGAGTCGACCCTATCGATATATGGGGGTCTATTATTGCGTCGGCCTGTAGATGGCTGAAGTCAGTTAAACAAAACTGGATAAAAGCCAATAAGCTCACTCAGGAGTTGTATCCACATAATCGTCGGTTCGGAATTGTGCCAAATTATCTCATCAGAGCCTCGCTTACCGATATTTATCGGCTTGACAAGGAGCTGGGCAAATCAAAGAGCAGGAAATTTATTCGACTGGTGGAAGAGGGCTATTTCCATAAGGAAAGTAATACAATATTAGAATCCATGACAGCAAAGGATTACTTTGACTATTGCAGGATCGCCTATATTGCCGGAAGAAGAAAGGATGATTATGTAGACGAGAATATGTCAGGACGGGAAATGTATAAAAGCTTTGCTGATGGCAGGCATGAGGGGCTTCTTGATATAAACGCCGACTCAAAACAGGAATTTTCCGATTGGATTGATGAAAAACATCCAAAAAGAAACACTGGCGGACATCCATGGGAGATCAAACGAGGGGGTAATACAACCCATATAGATCTCAGTGTTTCCCGACCATCTTTTAACAGAAAAGAGGGATTTAAGATTGAACTCTGTGCCACTTCCATAAGCAGATTGAAAGAGACAATTCAGATGTTCTTAGCGATCTATGATGCATCATTTCCAATCTCGATTGCAGATCCGGAAGGAATTCGCAAAAGGCTTCTTGCTCAAGACAATATCGGCATTATTCCATGCTACCACACATTACATAGGGCTAACCAGCATTTCGCAGAAAATCAGCATGTCTATGACGTTTTGTATTATGATGATTTAGGCAGATATAAACGCAGGATTACCCCATTTATAACTTGGGAACCTTTGCCCATACTCAGGCCAAAGGATATTTAAGCCGAGAAAACGGGTTGAGTCAATAACTAGCCTGAGACTAAATTTGATGAAGGGAAGAACTAAATAGGTAATAAAATGATTGATCCAAGTAATCCAAAACATAAAGACACGCCATCCGAAAAAAACAAATTTCAGGTTATGGTCAAGGAATATCAGGATACCTCCGGTGCAAGTCTGTTTTATGAGCAATATGAAACCATAATACCTATATCCTCCTTTGATCACGCTAAGAAATATAAGATAGCATGTGAAGCCTGCAATAAATTCGGCAAGAACCTTTCGTGTCCGCCATACAGCCCATACTTCCCTGAATATTTAAACACACAAAATTATGCAAAGGTCTTATGTATCAGGATGCCACAAGAGTATTTCAGGGATGTAATCCAAGAAAAAATTTACAGGGAATGCTTCAGGAAAGCCAGAAATATTCTGTTTGATGAATTATTGAGTTATAGAAAACGAGGCACATGTGCAGGCTTCTTTTGTAGTGCTCATGCTTACTGGCGGGTTTGCACCTTGTATGCCGTGCTGGCCTATCAACAAGATAAAGCTGCAAGGCAAGTTTATCGGATATGACACGGATGATATGATCGTTTTTGTTGAAAAGGCAGGCAGTAATCAGAAATGCAAGATACTTGCTCAGATCAAGCATTCCATAAACATAACTGAAAACAATAAAGTTTTCAGCGAGGTCATTCAGGCCGCATGGAACGACTTTAACAATCCCAGCCTTTTTTCAAGAAACAAAGACGCCATTGTATTAATCACCGGCCCATTAAGTAAAACGGATGTCAACGATGTACGTACTATTCTTGAATGGGCAAGGCACTCGGAAAACGCTGAGGAGTTCATCAGGAAAGTAGAGTTGACTAATTTAAGCAGCGTGAGCAAACAAAACAAGTTACGGGCCTTCAAAATAAATCTGAAAAATGCCAATGGTGGCAATCCCGTTTCAGATGAAGTTCTTTTTGAATTTCTTAAACATTTTCACCTTCTTGGCTATGACCTGGATATCAAGGCAGGGATCACCTTATCGCTGCTTCATTCTCTGAACAGTTCCTGGATCCCCAAAATCAGGGAAATACTCTTACAGTCAACAAGCCCTATAACACTAAAAAATGGAAGGTGGCGGGTTACTGAACGGAAGGGTTTATGGCAGGCTTTGAGCACAAGGCTCTTTGATGATAATTTGAACAACTTTAAGCAGTGTATTATCCCAGTCCTGGAAGAGCGTGATCCCAAGTTTGATCTACCATCCGAAGAACGATATGCATCCAGTATTCATGGAAAGGTGTTAAAGCATTCACCCGAACTTAGAAAGGGGCTGGCTGAAACTCTGGCACTTCTTGGTACTCAGCCAGATGACCAGATCAACTATTCAAAAAACAGTCCAAAGACCATTGCGGTTTTGGCAGTTCGCGAAATTTTTACCAAGGCTGACTGGGTGCTGTGGGGCAGTTTGAACTACCTTCTCCCTATATTGGCCGAAGCAGCATCAGGTGTCCAACGGTACAAATAAGCCTTCATGGCGTAATCCCATTCCCAATGATTGGAAAAGGGATGTCACCGAGAAGGAATACGAGGAGGAATATCGGAATCTGGTTTTATTTTACTCTGAACTGGCTGTTTCGATGGCAAGCAATGACATGGAGAAGCTAAATGAACTTGTCGGTCATCTGGACAACTTGCCTAAACCTCATTTTGATAAAATTTTGGAACATATGTCGTCGAAAGCTGTTTCCAGCAGACCGGAAGAAGAACGCCTGATGATTTGGACTGGTCTGTGTAACTTTACTTCCAGGCATAGACGCTTTTCTGATGCAAAATGGGCTTTGGGAAGTAAGATCATTTCAAAGATTGAGGCTGTTGCTGCGAAACTCGCCCCCACCAATCCATTATACCTTCATCGCAGGTTGTTTGCTGGCCATGACTTCGATCTTTACGAAGAAAAAGGGAACTTGGAAGAACAGCGGAAAAAGCTCGAAGAACGACGTCAGCAGGCAATAAAAGATATTCTAGCCCATGGTGGAATGAATATGATCATTCAATTTGCCCAAGCCGTCGAGTCGCCTTCGAAAGTTGGATTTTCGCTTGGTATTATCGCCAAAGCAAAATTTGATAAACACATACTTCCAACGTTTCTGGAAACAGATAATAAAAAACTCGCACAATTTACAGGCGATTATGTTTGCAGCCGTCAATATAAAAATGGCTGGGCATGGGCCGATGGTCTGGATAGATCGAGCTGGTCAGCCCCACAGGTCGGTCAGTTTTTAAGCTATCTGCCTTTTTCTAAGGAGGCCTGGGATCGGGCGGAAGCTTGGCTTGGCAAGTCTGAAAGGGAGTACTGGAGCAGGACCACCGCGAGCCTGTATCATACAGATGAAGCAGTAGGGTCTGCCATAGACAAACTGATTGAATATGAGAGACCTTATAGCGAAGCAGTTGAAAAGAAACTAGTGCATCGGGATAGCTTTTATGTTCAAAAAGAAGATAAATCCATGCAGGATGGCTTTGAAGATCCACCTTATAGAGGATGTCTGAAAAGTATTCCTGTAATTCCTTTTCAATGAATGAATCTTTGGAGATAGAGAGTGTTGAGAGGTCTATGATTTTTTTGATATCCTCCGGCAGATACAGGGACAAAAATTCCCTTGCCTCTTGCTCTTTTGAGAAGAACTCCCTGAAGAATTTATCATGGGGATTGATGATTTTTTCTTTATTATCCATATCTTAATATTACAGTAAGGGAAAAAAATGGCAACCGGGGATGCCCGAACCAGGGCTAGGCTATGAGTATTGTTGATTTCACCCGTTGACACTTGTTCTGACTCTTTTCGAAGCCCTCTGAATTTGTTAATATAATAACCATTATGTTGCAAGTTGAGCTAACCATTTGATAAAAAAGGTTTAAAGACAATGCCGCAAGAAAAAAGAGTTTGCTTTTAGTAAACAAAAGGATATACTACTGGGGTTACAATTTTTGCAACCCACTGACAACATAATATTTTCCACAGGACATACCCATTTCTATTGAGCCAAAATAGAAGGCCCGTCATAAGCTATCAAGCCAGTTCAGGATATCCTTTTTATTATCCCAGTCAATCAGCTCTGTTATTTTAGGATCACATTCTATAGGAGAACGGGCATATTCCATGAATTGCTTTTGGATCTCCCTTTTTCTTGAAAGACTCAGGTGCAGATACACCATGGTGGATTGTATATCAACATGGCCAAGGCGGTTTTTGATATCAGTAATAGAGGCGCCATTGAGGAGCATATGCACTGCACAGGAGTGGACGGAGGCTGTGGACGGGATTGAGTTCACTCATACGTTGAGCAGAAAAGGCACGGGAGAGATACTTTTTACAGAGTCTATAGATACCATGCCGTGTAAAC
>JBLIRO010000071.1:0-25645 GCA_049472335.1 bacterium
CGGATCCCAATATCAATCAAGGAGCCACTGAAGTCTGTGACAATTTAGACAATGACTGTGACGGTGCAGTAGATGAAGATCTGGGAACGACAACATGCGGTCTGGGTGTGTGTTTGCACACTATTAACAATTGTGTTGGCGGTGTGACCCAAATCTGCGATCCGATGGAAGGAGCTAGCCAAGAAATTTGTGACGGTTTAGACAATGACTGTAATGGTACGGTTGATAAAGATGATCTTGGCAATCCGCTAACTCAATCCTGTTACAACGGACCTGCAGGCACGTTAGACATAGGGATTTGCAAAGCAGGAGCACAGATCTGTACAGAAGGAATGTGGAGTGATGAATGTGTTGGTGAGGTTACACCAAGTGACGAGATCTGTGACGGGTTTGACAATGACTGTGATAGTGGCGTGGATGAAGATGAGCTTGGCAACCCGCTTACACAACCCTGTTCAACAGTGTGCGAAACTGGAATAGAGACATGCAAAAATGGTGAATGGAAAGACTGCACTGCTAAACTTCCTCCTTGTGGTTTTTGTATATTCACATTGGACATAACAGCCACAGGTCAGCTCATAACAGGTTATGAAAATAATATAAGTGAGGTTACTATTGGCATAGATCCCAACTACGGAACTGAAAAGAGCCCGCCCAGTCCACCGCCCGACTCTACAGCTTACTTGAAAATCGTGGGTGGAGATTATGGTTTTATCAGAGACATAAGGCCACCGGGATCTGAACAAGAGATATGGGAGTTGAGCATGATAATAGGGGAAGCTGCCGATCCCAACTATCCGAATTACTTCCCAATATTAAGCTGGGATGCCAACGCAGTTTGTCCTCCGGATCCTAATAATGGTTATCTGAAACTATATTCAGTAAATGACCAGGGTGTTCTTACCCTGCTTGTTTCGGACATGTCTCAGACCGGTCAATATCAGACACAAGGATCAGAGGGACAGTATTTAGCTTCGCAAGATATGTATGTTTTTACTTATCATATAATCTGGTCCAAGTGTGTGCCTGTTGAAATGGACTTCTCGGAAGGCTGGAGTATGATATCGCTTTCTGTAGAACCGGATAACCCGAAAGTCAAAGAATTGTTTCCTGATGCTGTAGTCGTTTATACCTACGAAAGGGGTAAGGGATATGTTCGTGTGGAAGAACTGCAGGTAGGCAAAGGATACTGGATACTATTTCATGAGAGTCAAAGCTGTGAATTTTGCGGCAAGCCAATCCATTCCTATAGCAAGACGGTATATAGTGATGGATGGGAGATGATCGGCGGATGTACATCCGATGCACGGCCAACGGCGGATAGCTGTAAAATTGACGTTATTTACAGATTTGTAAAAGGAAAGGGATATCAAAGGGTTTTTCATGAATCAGAGCCTTTGGAGCCTGCAGGGGGATTTTGGATACTTCTTGAAGATGTCGTTGATCAATGTGTGATTACGGTAGAAGAATTGAAGTCTTCCGACAGGCTCAGGCTGCAATCCGGCAACGAGGGTAATAATCCGGTTAAAAGAATGCGCATCGTAAGCCCGGAACCGGCGGATGAAAACTGGAGACTGGGAATAACAGGGACAGGGCAGGCCATGGTCGGAGCCAACAACACAAGTACCATATATATCGGTATGGATATGATCCCTCTGAGTTTCAAGGCCCCCGGGTATCTGCCTAATTATACCGTTGATTTAAGGCTGGCCGGAGGCTTGCTCGAAGATATCAGGGAAACAGGACCTGTCCGTCAGGTTTGGAGCTTGCTGGTTGAGGTCGGCCCATATGCAGTGTATGGAATGAAAGGTTATTATCCTGTCCTGTCATGGGATGCAAAGGATATAGGCGCAGGAACGCTTAAAATGCTTCGTGGACATGAATATGGGGATTTGTTGGTTTGCGACATGAGAAGTATTAATACGTATCAAACTCAGGAGGCAGATTTCGCCTGTTCCTACTCCTTTTTAAACAGGACATTTTTATCATATACGATTATCTTTGATTACTATGGTAATTGAAAAGATTTTGGAAACTGTTTCAGGAGATTGCGGGTAGATCAGAACCTATGCTGTAAGTCATAGAAATTTGCCGTGAAGCTGCGAAGGCCATTACTAAAAATCAAAAAAGGGATTAGAGATTTTTCTCTAATCCCTTTTTTACAGGTTTTTTACAGGCAGATTTTCCACTCATTTCAAAAAGCTATCTGAAATCAGTTTGATTATAGTATGTAATTAAAAAAGCACAAAGAAAGTCCTTCTGAGATTTGTTTAAATTTATCAATCCAAGCGGTATTACTATCATATCAATACCATCATTCAATTAAATTAACGGAAGCACAGCCGTTCCCGGCCAAAGAGCGCCACCGGTTATAGGCACTGTTGAAATAATGGGAGCAAAAGTAGCCGTTGGCCAGGCCAGTGGAACTGTCAAGGGGGCAGGGGCCGTCGGAAGCAAAGAGAATGTCGGTGCTACCGGAGCAAAGATCGCTGTCGGCACGGTTGGCACTAAAGTAGGTGTTAAGGTCGGAGTAACCGTTGGTGTTACTGTTGGTGTAAAGGTTGGCAAAAATGTTGTAAATGTCGGGGCAACGGTTGGCGTAAATGTCGGAAATGTCGGAGTAAAGGTCGGGGTCAGGCTCCACGGCATAGCACCTGGAAAGGTAGGACCGGTAACAGGTAGTGTTGGTGTAGCAGTAGGGAATAATGTTGCTGTTGGCCAAAATGTAAGCCCTCCAACAGTTGTTGGAACGGTTGGGGTAAAGGGCAGGGTCGGCGCGGCAAGGGTTGTAAATCCAGGGGCAAGCGTGGTTGTCGGAAATGTGGTAAATGGTGGCAGGATTACGGCAAAACCATGCGCTGACACCAGGATAAAAATTGTAATTATAAACAAACTGATGAGAAAAAATTTGGGCGATCTCATTTATAAATTCTCCCTAAAATATACTTAGATGTTTTAAAAAATTTTTAGGCAATAGAAAAGCCACTTTGCTTCTAAATATTTTAATGATTCGTTAATACATCTCCTCCTTTATTGAATCGATCTATTCTCCCGCATGGGTGAATAAATGATAGGGTTTTTAATTAATCCGCATTTAGAAGTTAAAAAGATATATATGAATATAATTAGGACCATTAAATTAAAATGGTTTACTTTGATCCTTATATTCGCTCCTTATAAATAGATTATACTTGCTCCAGTCACAAAAAGTCTAAATTTTAAAGAAAAGCAGGACATATATGATATATTTATAATAATTATTTATAATATGTTAGAAATTTATTGAAATAAAAACTTTTTTAGAGGCAATTTTGCTTCACTATAAATAAGACGGTCAAAAGATAAAATTATTATTGATGTTTGTAAAAAATGATTATAAGTAAATCAATATTCTTAGAATGATCCAGGGAATCCATTATTTCCCTTGAGTTTCGTTCTTTAGCGTCTTTCCCGTCAAGATGGCATTCGCCTCTGTTTGAGCATGCATAACAAATATTTCTGGGAGGATCGGCGTGGACATTCCTGGCTGCAAGCTCTTGTCCCTTGACATGAAGGCAAATTTTTTGATCCTTTCCCTATGCCTTCAGCAAGGAAGTTTACATCCAGGGAAGCCAACTCTCCGATCCCCTCCCTTTTTATTATCTTATTAATCATTTTAAAGTTTTTGAGGCTTAGTACGGTTTTTTGTTTTTTGAAAACCTCAGCTTGATGCAGGAGGTTTTCAAAATTCGCTTTAATGAAAATAATACTAATAGAATCAAACAGCTCCATGTTTTGCCAATCTTATATTACACGGGACAGGATTTCTTGAATTTTACCAGAGTATCTTGAGATTTGGCCTTTGGAAACATCAAAGGATATTTCTTTAATTTATGATCGATCCTTCATTTTGTTCAAGTATAAAAGAATTTAAGTCATTTGTCAAAAAAATAATAAGAAACAAATAAGAAATATTTTGGATATTTTCGATTTCAGTAAGTCAATGTAAAAACAGGCATCTTTTACGTCTATTATAAAAGGGACCAGATTATAACAGGATTAAAAGAAAATTTGATTCTGGGAGGGGGTAATTCAAGTAATGAAAGGGAGTGAATATTATGAAATTTTTTAATAACAGGGGAAGTTGGATGTTTTTTGGTTTTGTGGTTTTAATGGGGACTTTTTTTATAGGGAGTTTTGTTTTTCAAAATCAATCTCGTGTAATTCCAAAGGTTGAGGCTCAAGTGGCCTCAAATTTTGGTGGTAATTCTTCAGGCTACGGATACGGAGGTATGGCGCCTCAAAATATATTATTTTCCAGGCAGTCTTTTTCCAGCTCACAGTCAGGCTATCACTATGATATTGCACGTCCTGGCGATGTTATGTTTCCGTCAGAATTATATCCTGGTGATATTATGTTCAATCAGGCTTTGTTTCCGGGCAACGTAATCTTAAATATTCCAAAAGATGGCTCGAGCGATAAAACTGAAATGAGGACCATTATGACCTGTAGCGGATGTGCCGTAACTATGTCAACCTGTGATTGGGACTGTGGGGCGACCTTTTCTTACTGTTCTGCAGGTACATTATATGGTGGCGGCCTTACCGGTTTGACCTGTCCCGGTCCTACGGGTTTAATCTGTGATGGTACCGGAAGCACCAGTATTGCCTGCCCGACCGGAGTAATCTGCGGAAACGCTGGCAATACCTTAATGACATGCAGCGGGGGAGTCTTTTGTAATATCAGTAGCGGAAACACCTCCCGGACATGCAATGTCTTTGGTTGCAGATCGTCCAGTATTGGCGTTGTTTATCCCGGTTCAGGAAATACCTTCGTTACGTGTAGCAGCGGTTTATATGGCTTGTGTGGCATACAAACAGTAGACATTTACGGCGGATCAACGATCAGCTTGTATGGAGGAAGAACCTCGTTTCAAGCCGGTTCTCCGCCTCCTTTCTAAAGGAATTCAATTGGTTAGAGTCTAGAGGGTCAGGCCTTGAAGGCCTGACCCTCAATCACCCCTGCCCCGGAACATCCGGGTTTATGGATTTGCAGCGGAAGCAGATGCCTTTTCAGTTTTAGGAGTGTCCTTTTGTGCCTTGCCGGTGGATCGAATGGAGATTATTTTGTTGAGGATATCAAACCAGAATGGCGCTCCAAGAGATGCTGCAAACACAGTCAGAATCAATCCAAAAAATTTTGTGATCCACCACCATATCTTTTGGGTTTTTTTTAATTTATTATCATAGAAGGGGGTATTCCACCCCATTGGTATGCCGAGCTGGCCTATCTCGTTTATCTGTGTTTTTAGATTCCCATAGGTTTTTTGGATATCTCCCGAAGGAGGCTGGGTGCCGGCATCTGTAATCCCGGCGCCTGTGTCTTCAGAGCCGGTCTGTTTGCCTGAGTTAAAGAAAGAGGGTTGCTTCGCAGCCTCCTGTGCTGCGGCGACTATAGAGGCACGCAATGTGGAATCATTGGAGAGACTCTTGAAAATCCCTATGGTGTCAATGTTCAATGAAAAGGTAAATAAAATGGCCAGGACAAAAATAATGATTTGTGTTTTTCTTTTGTACCATCCGGCAACCCGCTCCATGGAGTTATTAAACCATGATTCAATATTATTCAAGGCCTTATTAAAATCGGACACTCCCTTGTCAAGGTTGTTACCCGCCTCATCGATAAGAACAAGGAGCGTTTTCTTTACCTGCTTATTTAGACTCTTGTTAGCATCAATCAACTTCCTGATATCTTCAATATTTTTGGGGCGGGTGCCGTCTACCGGCATGATAATGTCCATCAAGGCAAGGGCAAAGGTTCGTGAAGGGATATAAGAAGGTCTTTTTTTATCGCGAGAGTAAAGCCCTTTAATCAGAGGATGGTCATAAAATTTTTTGGCCAGTTCATTTCCGGGCGCGTCATTAAGAAGGTTCCGAATCCCCTTTTCCAGATTTTTGGCGCGCATTTTCATCACAGCGGCCACCAGTTCATTGGCGGCTGTGCAAATCAAACTCAACAAAAGATATACAAAGATTAAACCAATCGCTACCTCTAAGGTTGAAGAACCAAACATTTGGGGTTCTCCTTTCTGTTTAATGATAATGATATGTTATCCTGGTTGCCGGCAATAGACTTTTTGTAATTTCATCAATGATAGAAATTGTTTTTCGATAACAAAGTATATTTCCCAAAAGGGGATATTGTCAATATAGATTTTCATGTTTAACGATGATTTAAGAAGTTAATAAGAAGAGTTCCTAGATTTAAAATAGTTTCCGATTATCTGAAAATAAAAACAAAAAGGCAGCTCCATCGCTGACGGATCTGCCTTTTAGAATATCCTGTAATGATGTATTGTTTGTTAATCTCTGATTTTTTTCTTGAATCCTAAAAATCCTATGAGCCCGAAAAATAGAAAGAAAATTGTGGATGGCTCGGGAACTATAGTGATCCAGCCGCTGTTGTCCCCGGCCGGACCAATCCCCCCCACATGAGAAGCAGTGAATAATCCGATTTCATTCTCGCCAAACACACTCATGGAATTGAAAGAATTCGCTGTAAGCCCGGGCTTGCTGATTGTAAAGACTACTACTTCAGAGGATTCGAACCTTTCTCCAGAGAAAGGATTCTGAAAATCAAACGAAATATCAAACCATCCGTCTGCGGCTGCATGAAATGAGTTGTTTCCAATCATAATGGTTGGTTCCGGACCGGTGGATGATTGTTGATATACAAAATCACTCGGAGTGAGTGTAAATTTATCAGTATCATAATTAAAAAACCATAGGTTGACAAACTCTGAACCTGTGAGGTTGGATATCATGGTAAGGGTTACATTCCCCGGATCGATTTCATCATCGATAATGGCAGTCAACCAGGGCGGAGGACCTTCGGGCGGAAAAGCGCCTGAATATTCCCATTGCAGGTCCCATGAAATTACCATGGCGTTTGAAGGAAGGGAAGACAACAATAATCCAAAGGATATTAAAAAAATCATGCATAACCAAAGCTGTTGTTTTACCTTTTGGGTATTCATCTTGTCTCCTTTTTTTAATATATAAATTTTTAATATAAAATTAATTTGATCAAGGGAAAAAAAGCAATTCTTATTCCAGATTGTTCTGAGCTTACGAAGTTGAATAGTCCTATGAAATTTTTTATAACATTTAGATTTAACTGAAAATAAAATCATAAATTGTGAAACGCCTTTCACAATAATAAATTATTTTAATGGTTGTCCGGTTAATACAGAATGGAGAGAGGCATATACCTTTTGGTTTTTGGGTTGCCTTGTTTTATATCATCCTTAATATATTATCCTTGATTGACAAAATTAATTATTTCTGTTAAATTTTTTAATAGGTTGTGGGGTTTTTTATATTTGTTTGTCCAAACAAAACAATCTTCGGGGAATTAGATCTTTAATCAAAATTTACTCATACAAAAATGTAAAATTTTTGTTATAATATATTTAGGATCTTTTTCCTGTCAAAAACAAAAATTCAATTCCAGGACGAAAGGCCAATTACAAAATATGGGGGTAGTGAAAGGAGGTGAGGAAATAAAAAGATATTTTCCCCATATTGTTTTTTTCTCATTAATTTTTATATCTTTTATCAAAAATTAATATGTTGAGGTTTTTGAAGGAGGGTTATAAAGATGAGGAAGAACGGAATTTTTGCCTGTTTTATTTTTATCCTTCTCATTGCCATCTGCTTTTGCTTCCTTAGCCAGGCTAACGCTCAGTATATTTGGACTTGGGGTAACTTTCTCGGATTGGGTGGTCTATATGGCGGTCTCTATGGCGGTCTCTATGGCGGTCTGTACGGGAGGTATGGCGGCCTGTACGGCATGTATGGCGGCCTGTACGGCATGTATGGCGGCCTGATGGGCATGTATGGCGGCCTGTACGGCATGTATGGCGGCCTGTACGGGATGTATGGCGGTCTGTACGGGATGTATGGCGGCCTGTACGGCATGTATGGCATCTATTGAGGACTATACGGCTACTATGGACCTTGATAACCTTTTTGCCTGTTCCATTTGAAGAAGCTATAAGTCGTTGATTAGCTTTTAGATTTCACTTGTTAATTATTCAATAAAAGAAGGATGAAAGAGGCCTGGAGGAATCTTTATCCCTCCAGGCCTTAAATTTAGATCTTGCATCTAAAATCTATTACCACCTGAAATGAACTCTGCATGCGGAGTTGTTCAGAACGATTTTGACATCGAAATATTCCCCAAATACCCTTGAACTCAAAATCTCCCAAGGTTATATGTCATTCCATGTTTGATTGCAGCCCTGAGGGAGCAGGCTACCTGAGTAGAACTGAACTAAAACCCAGATAGTCCTGCTAACGGGCTTGAAGTACTGAATATGAATTATAAAGTAGTATTGCAAAATAGGATGAGTTTCTAAACGAACTCCAGGAACATGTCGAAGATTCGTATTGCAGTGACTACCCGGAAATAAGAGTAAAAGCTACAAATGTGGATGAGATTGAGCATCTGTTTCTCTCGTATTAATATTAATTAATAATATAACTTTATAATTTTGTCAAGAGGTGATCTTTTCACTTGTCTGAGCTGGCATAAAGGAATCAAATTTAATTCTGTTCTTTTTTTATAATATTAGATGTAAACCTATCTCTGATTACTGTTGAGTTCAATAATAATCCTGCCAGAAGTGTAAGAAAGGCAACAAGGCCTATTATGATTGCTGCCTTTATCCAGGAAGCACCAAGCGTTATTCTATCATGGATTATAATAATGGCTGTACGTACCCAAATCCATGCGCCGACATATAACGATATTTGTAAGGTTATTAAAGCCCATTGTTTTTTAATTAATAGTAAAAATGGCAGAATAAAACACAATACCATTAATATAATATTGCCGCTTCTTAAAAAATGAGCCGCCAAAAGGAAATAGGCAAACAACAGAAGTATTATTCTTAAAAGCATTTTACTTACTCCATATTTTTTTTTAAAGCGGCCCTTTTTATTTTTGGTTTCAATCCATCAAAAAGATGAAAAAGTGTTAAAACGGGATGCCTGTACATCATGCGTGGACCTGAAAAACACATTACATCTCTAATTCTTTGCCTCATAATGGGTGTATAACAATGAACCGGACACTTAGCACATGTGGTTTTACTTTCTTTAAGAGGACATCTGACAATGCGTTTCATGGCATACCTTAAAAGCTCTTCACATTCAGGGCATAATTTCACTCCGGTCCTGTGTCTTCCTTGACAGTAAATCTTTATCATGGCTTCAATAGTCTTGTTGTCTCTTTTTTTCCTAAAAAACTCTCCGGACATAGCTTATTCTTGGTTATTGTAATATCTTTATTGTTTTAATATAAGTCTTCCTTTTGAATAACATTACCTTTGGTATTAATAACTACCTTCTGTAAAGGAATATCCTTTCGCGCCAACTCCATTCCTTTTTTTATCAGAACAGGAAGGCCCTGACAGCATGGGACCTCCATCACAAGCGCTGTGACCCCCTTAATGGAATTATTTTTAAAGATGTCCGCGAATTTAGTGATATAAGGCTCCGGGTCATCAAATTTCGGGCAGCCTATCATGACAACCTTTCCCGGCAAATATACATCATGTAAATCGGGTAGTGCTACACAGGTACAATCCGCTGCGACTAAAAGTTGTGCATTCTTTAGAAAGGGGGCTGTAGGTGGAATCAGCCGGATCTGTATCGGCCAATGGAACAATGCAGAGGTTTTACTATGTTGATAAACGGGCTCGTTCGCCTTTTGGCATGGGGTTGCTGGTTTGAGCTCCTGGACATGGGAGGATGGGCACCCGCATTCCAGTGTTGCACCTTTAACCTTTTCCCCGGGTTCCCGGGCTTCAAGATATTCCTCTACCGCTTCCGCATCGAATTCCTCCGCTTCTCGTTCGATAATATTTATGGCTCCACTGGGACATTCCCCGATACATGCCCCAAGCCCGTCACAATATTTTTCCGCCACCAGTCTTGCTTTTCCGTCTATGATCTCTATGGCGCCTTCCGAGCAGGCCTTTACACAAATTCCGCAACCATTACATAAATCCTCGTTTATTTCCATGATCTTTCTTGTGATTTTCATTGTTAACTCCTTATTTATTAATCAATTCGAATTTTTCCCTGATAATAGTATTTCGTCTGCCAGGACCTTACCTGCATCCGTTAAAAAGTTCTTTTCAATAAAGATTCTTATTTTTTCTTTTTGCAGAGAAGATTTTTTATGGCCTTCCTCCATATTGACCAGAAGATCGGCATCATAGACGATTTTAAAATTGTCGGTTTCCCGGGGTCTGGGGTGATGGTGATGACCGATTATATCGCAAACCTCTTCAATCAGTTTCGGGTCGGCCCTGAGTTTTTCCAGGATTTCCCTGGCAACTGGAGGTCCCAGTTTCTCCTGATAAGAGGCATCATTGCTTTTATACCTCTGTTCCACTTCTTTAATCCCGATGTCGTGCAGATAGGCAGCGGTCAATACAACAGCCGGGTCCCCTTTTTCTTTTCGAAGGATCTGTTCAGCGTATCTAGCCACTTTCGCCGCGTGACCAATCCTTTTGAAATCTTTATTGAAATATCTTTTCATCTCGATGGCCACCCTGTTTTTAAACATCTCTTCCCTTTGTGCTAACAGTTCGGGAGGCAGATTTCCCAGGCATTGTTCGGCAAATTTACAATAGGTTGCGCACCCAAAGTCCATCTTCGGATTTAAGACCCTGTTCCCGCAGTTTTTACATCTGCGTGAGGGTTCATCCTTGAAGAATTCAACCTGATGTCCGCATTTGGGGCAAGTCATCTCGAAGATGTCTTCAGGTTTCCAAAAGCGGGTATCCTGTCCCGGGCATCTCATGATTTTGTCTCCTTTTTGTATTTAATTGACACAATAATTTGCCGTTTAGTTACTTTAATATAATTATAATAATTCCAAAACAGATTTACATTGACTTAAGTCAAATTTTTATAGATATTATATATGAAACAGTCATGAACCTTTGATTCAAAAGGTAGGATGGAAATTATCAATAGGGATTCAAAAAGTAAAAATGATTACAGGGATATTTCATTTTTTCTAACCTTAAATAAATCTTCTGCATTCAATTTCATAAAATCTTAAGGATTCTCAGATGCGGGTTTTTCTTTATTATTCATTTTTTTCTGAACATCCATAAATTGGGTACGAATCCTCCCTCCTGAAACGGCCATAACAATACCTTGAACTATTCCCAGTTCCTCATCACTAATGCCTTTTTCCCGGGCAACGCCAAGGAAATGTTCCAATCAGTGAGAACAGCCTACAGCCATGGATGCGGCTATATATATCAGAAGGGTGGCCTTTGGATCTAATATATCATTTCCGCGAACAGATTTGGAAAAATCATCATATTTCTTTTCAATTTCTTCTGGAAGCAAAATCATATCTCCTTATCTTATTGATTCGTTTATTAATTTTTTATGTAAATCCCCTGATTTTTATTTCCTCTGTTTGAAATTCGAGTAATCCATTAAATCGAGCTATCTTTTTCATCTCTGGTATCACTTTTAAATTTCTTTCTATCATATTTTTTCTTTTCGTGAGGCCGGGATGGCGGAGGAACGGGTTTTCTGATCTTTCTGAAGAGACTCAAATCCTTAGTTTTTTTCTCTGACTTTTTCATTTAGCAAATTAAAAAATTATTCGTTATGTCTTCTCAATACTTATCATACAAAAAAATGGTATAAATTGGAACAAGCTATTTTTATCAATAAATAACCATGAATGGAATTCCCTCTAATTCAAAAAATTATTGTCCTAGCTCCTGGATTTTCCATGCCTGAGGTCTTGCCCGCTCCCTATAATCCTCTGCCTGCGAGTAAAAAGGTCGTAGAGGATGGGGATCACTATGAGAGTGAGCACGCCGGATACCAGGATGCCCCCTGCGGATGCTATACCTGTGGCATTCCGCATCTCCGCGCCGATCCCCTGACCCATTGCCAGGGGAAGCATCCCCAGGACCGCGGCCAGGGTGATCATGAGGATGGGACGGAAACGCTCGCATGTGGCCGTAATCATTGCCCTGTGTCTGGGCACCCCTTCCCTGATGTGGATATTGAACTGGTCCACACTTCTTATATAAAGGCTAATATAAGATTAACTCAAGAAAATTAGAAACAATGATTTCGTATGAAAGGCTAAGGTTCTATAATGGTAATTCCCAATTGTTTAAATCCTTGATCATAGGAAAACAACTCTTTTTCTCCGACAAATTCCATATTCGCAACAAGATAACAATCTATGATATCTCCAGAACGAAGTCCCCAAAGGTCCAAACATCTCTCAATGATCCGTTTATTTTTCATATGGAAGCCTTTTAGGGAAAAGATTTTTTTCATATTTTCAATAATCTCATCCTTCCTGACTTTATAAAAGCTTTTCAAAACAAATATGACCTGAAAAAAAATGATATCCAGACATTCCACCTCTGTCTCTCCACTTTCCATTTTTATAAAAAAATCTCTCAAGCCATCTGATTGAGATCCCTTTCTTTCAATTAGATATTGTATGATTATATTTGTATCTATGTATTTCACTTATACCCTTCTGTGAAACCCTTTTCTGTAGATTTTTCTATATTCTTTTCCGTAAGAATCTTTTTCTTTTTATACTTATTGAAAATTCCTTGAATTTTTTCTATACCTGTATTCTCCTTAATGGGAACAATTTTGATTCCATCTTTTTCTTCGATAACATTTACCTTTTCACCAATTCTAATTTTATATTTTTTCCTTAAACTTACAGGTATAACGACTTGCCCCTTATTAAATACCTTTGCTTGCATCTATAAATCTCCTTTGTTATACCAATTAGTATAACAAAAATCCTAAACCTGTCAAGAACCATTTAAACCCAGATAATGATGGTCTCGTAAAAAGTAATTTTGATGTCCGAAAAGCACCAATATATTGTTAAAATGTATAATAAATTTGTAATATAAAACCGATTTCTTGGTAGAAATTCGGTTTATAATGAGCTTCTAATATTTCATCCCAGATTTTTCTAATTTCTCTAAAGAATCTTTGTATTGATTTTTTATCTTTTGGAAATTTGCTGATAAACTCATATTCTAATTTATAAGTGTCTGTATACTATTCAATGAGGTCGTACCTCGATAAGTCATGGTTTAAAATTACTCTTCATCTGTTTCATATAAATAAAATATGCCTCGCCGGCCCTGATATCGAAGTCTGAACCTGCAGGCTGACCGTTTACATACATCGCTGTCTTAATCATTCCTGTTTGTGCGTCATAGTGAGAAATGCTTGATACGTTTAATTCCTCAAGATAGGCCAAAAGGTCATATGCAGAATATCCGACTGGAGCGCAGGGAAACGCCGCTACATTCATCCCTGCGACTAAATCGATGGCAGTACATTCCACAAAGGAGTCAAAAGGATGAATCGTTGAATTAAATGAGAGAGTCTTATCAACCTTTGAGTAGACCAGGGTCCCGTCCCCGAATTCAAGTACAACGTTGTCACCAGCAGGAGATGTTACGTTATAGTATGTTTCTTTGTAGAGTCTTGCTGATTTGTCGTAAATGAGAATTCTTTCTATTTGATCACTGGTGCCAAGTAATTCGAGTAACTCGTATGAGGTAAGACCTCCAGTCTTTGTGGCAGGGTAGCTGAACATGTTCAGGCCCTTTTTGATTTCTATGTCAACATTGACAGGCCGGGAATCGGGATCGCGAGGGGTACTGCCTGCTTTGAATTCCTCCATATTTGTAGCGTTGTCATTATCGGGATTACCATTCGGGCCATTGTCAGGATTAATCAACCCGTCGTCATTAGGATCAAGACCATGTGCTACTTCCCATGCCGTGGGAAGGCTGTCGTTATCAATATCATCATAGCAGGTGTCCCTCCAGCCATCACCATCGGTGTCAGTCATATCCTGACTGGTTGTATTGCAGGGCATCGCGAGCCCTGCTTTTACTACAGGGGTTGAATCTCCACTGACTCCGATATACCATAGCTTTAATGATGAATTTTCATCGATTAAGGTACCGGGACATATAGCGCTGCTGTCCCACGTATTTTCTGTCCCTGTATCTAGTATGGGATTGAGGTTATTGATCCAGTGTATTCCATCAATGGAAGTAGCAATGCCGATTCTTTCTCTTCCCCAAAAGTCAACAGCGCAGTAAGCCATGGTATAGACTGACTCATTTTTTATAACTTTGGGATTTCCAAGTCCTTCTCCGGTTTGCCACCAGAGATTGCGATCCGCGCTGACGACCGGGCTGTCTAATCTTTGCCAGTTGATGCCGTCGTTGGATGTAGCAAGACCTATGAAACCGTGTTCTTCGGGATAAGCAATTGCAGAATACCACATTTTATAGATCGAACCGTCCTTAATGACCCATGGTTCCTTTACGCCATGATTGTCCCATGCACCGCTGCTTCCGGGGATAAATACAGGGTTCTGAGAGCAGGGTGCCCAGTTAATTCCGTCTGGAGATGTTGCATAACCGATTGTACTGACTGCTCCGCTGCTTTCACCTTCATACCACATTTTGTAGATAGAATCTTCCTTGATGACGGTGATGCTTTCAATTCCATTCGAATCCCATCCGCTCCCGTGTGACATAACAGGATTATTGGCATATTTGACCCATGTAATTCCATCCTGAGATGTTGCGTAACCTATACCCTTACCTGCTCCGGCGGATGTTTCACCCCCTATGTACCACATCTTATATTTGTTAAAAGGTTCGTAATTGCCCTTCAATACTGAGATTCCCCTTATTGAGTCATCCCAGTTTCCGGCTGAGCCGGGAGAAAATAAAGAGTTGTTCAGGTTCTTCTCCCATAGAGAATCGGAGGGCATGAAAGGGGTATACCTGCCAAGTCTGTGATGACTTCCAGGAATTAATTCGCCATTAAGTGCTTCAACATCCCATGTCTCTATCTTCCCGACTCCGGGGGCGTACCAGTCCAGTTCGGTAACTGCATAGCCGGCAAATGGTGGAAGGGATGCAAGGTTTGATTCAACGATAGTGTTTTGGATGTTAGATGGATAATTTCTGTCAGGATTAATGTCATACCACGCGACCAAAACAATTGTCTTGTATAACTCATTTATTCCGTAGACGCTTTTCTTGGTGGAATCAAGATTGTCCCATATCCTCAATAAAAATGCTGTTGTCGAATCTATATAAAAGAAATCTCCATCCTTAAAATTACCGATAGTGACATCAGGAAAATCATAGGTGCCTCCGTCATCGCTTTCATAATGTTCCATCCAGGTAACAGTCGATCCGTTATTGCTGCCCGTCATGTATATCGATTCTGTCCCTTTGTAGCAGGCAGGGCTTCCTGCAAGGCCGGGGCACGAAAAAACAGAATGTGTATATTGGTCAATAGGATTATCTGCATTCCGATAAGTCCATGAACTCCCCATATCCCAGAGGTCATAAGCTGCGAAATTGAGTTGATCACTGGTGGTGAAGGTAAATCTCTGCTCGATATCAGTGTCGATTACATACTTTATACCATCAGTATTTGTCCCCCAGAATGCTCGATTAAAACTGATATTCAGGACATATCCTGCATTCTGACTTATTTGGACAAGTCCGTACTCTGTCCTCTCGGCAGGTGTACTTACAAAACCCGATATGTCAGAATCTGATGAGCCTTCCCACTCCAGTACTATGGATGTCACATATGGATCTGTGACTGCCTGCCACCGGAATGTAACAGGCGTAGCGACATTAATAGATCCATTCAAAGGATTTACAAGTACCGGTGTCTGTGCGGGCTGTGGGATATTTGAGCCGTCAGGTTCTCCATAGAACACCGTTGTTGTAACAGAGGCACCCTCTTTGTAATTAATTGTAAATATATAATTCCCTTGCTGGAATGCTTCCATTTCTGTTGCGTCAGCAAAGAAGCGCTGACGGCTATACCATCCATCACCATCATATGCCAGGGTTCCTGTTTCCCCGTCAGGGTATTGAACGCTTATACTGTCAACAGTAGAATCACATTGGACATCAACGTCGATATTGTATTGTTTTGCAGGGACTTGGTAACGCTCTATGCTTTTTGAAATGGAGATTTCGGAGACATGGTCATTGACAGCACCTTCCAATACGCCGGAAAATGATACAATTGCTAATATTGCAAAGATGGATACGGAAATTTTATTCATTTCCTGATTCCTCCGGTATGCATTTCGAGATGATCTCTATCGAGGTTCACCCTTGATAGATTATGGTTTAAAACCACTTTTCTCCTGTTTGTATGATCGTGACAAGGAAATCGCTTTCTAAATAAAAGTATAAACAGTAGTTTCAATTTTTGTCAAGACAAATATTCGATTATAATTTATCAGAAAGTGAAAAAAATTTGTCAAAGGAAGTCTTTTATCTGTTTCTTACCTTCCTCTTCCTCGAGCTTGACCACGATGTAATAGTTTCTGTCACCCCGCGTGAAGGTCCCCAGGGTCCCCTATCCGGTCGAGCCGTTTGACGATGGCCTCAAGGACCACAATGGAGTTGGTCACCAGGATGCCCACTGACATGCCTATGGACAGAAGGGTGGACATGTTCAGGGTAAAACCGAGGGCCTGCATGAAGAAGAGGCCGACCATGATGGTGAGCGGCATGCTGATGGCCACCACGATGGTGGAGCGGATGTTGTAGAGAAAGAGAAAGAGGATCATTGCGGTGAGCAGGATGCCCAGGAGGATATCTCTCCAGGCGCTTGTAACGGTGGCCTGTGTGAACACGCCGTCATCCGTAATCCAGACCAGTTCCATACCCCCGGAGAGTCTCTCCCTCAATCCGGTCATGGCTTCCTTTACCAGTTCCACCACCTTCACGGCATTGGCATCCGCCTTTTTGATTACCTTGCTGGCAATGCATGAGCAGCCGTCTATATCGGCCTTCTTCCTCAGCTCCTCAGTGGCCATTGTCACCAGGGCTATATCCCTGATATAGCTTCTGCTTAGAACTTGAAGAACAATTAAAAACAGAAGGAATACCTGTAAGAAGACTGTCTGAAGATGACATTAGAGCGGAAGCAGAGGCCGCAAAAAGATGGTAAATCCTGATAAGTGGCTTATTGATAATACTGTTCTTTCAAATTTTGCATTGATTGATCAATTACGGCATCTATCGGAATTTCTGAGAGATAAGCTATTAGTAACTCAGGAAGTAAAGAATGAATTCTTAAGAGGTTCTCTTTTCCTTTTTCATCATTGGCTTTGATCTTCACTTCGTTATGGATGTTGAATCCCGAATTAACCCACCCGCATATTCTCTCAGCAAGATTCTAATTATTGTCCCGGCTGTTAGATTTTCAATGCCTTAGGCCTTCCCCGCTACCTATAATCCTCTGGCTG
Organism: bacterium; assembly: GCA_049472335.1. Taxonomy (GTDB): domain Bacteria; phylum SZUA-182; class SZUA-182; order DTGQ01; family JAFGSM01; genus JBLIRM01. Next base: position 17,390 of record JBLIRO010000071.1, read on the forward strand.
CGAGTAAAAAGGTCGTAGAGGATGGGGATCACGATGAGTGTAAGCACGCCGGATACCAGAATGCCGCCCGCGGATGGTATCCCTGTCGCATTTCTCATCTCCACGCCGATTCCCTGGCCCATTGCAAGGGGGAGCATCCCCAGGACCGCGGCCAGGGTGATCATCAGGATGGGACGGAAACGCTCGCATGTGGCCGTGATCATTGCCCTGTGCCTGGGCACCCCTTCCCTGATGTGGATATTGAACTGGTCCACGATCAGGATGGCATTGTTGACCACGATGCTGATCAGCATGACCCCGCTCATGAGCACGAAGATCTCCAGGGTTTTTCCGGTGAGGTATAGTGCCCAGAGCATGCCGATTAAAGCAAGCGGAAGGGTCACCCTCGTTATGGAAACCTTCTCCGGGGGAGATTGATTTTTCCTCTCTGTTGATTATTCGTATCTGTTTTGATGTTGCTTATGGACCATTATTGCTGATACCTCATATCACCATTTTTTATTAACTCTCTATTAACTAGACATAAACAACAAAATAATTTTACAGTATTGACAACCATGTAATACTTATTAGGAGGAGAAGGTATTGAGAACAATATCATTAAAATTAAACGAAACGTTGGATGAGAAGCTTATTGAGATTGCACAAAAACAAGTAAGGTTTGTAAACAACGTCCCCTATTAATTTCCCTGATATCAAATCATTTAACCATCTACCTCCGAGCAAACAAGTCGTAGAGGATAGTGAGAAATATAAGCTTACTAAACATCAAAGGCATGGACAGAACTAATATACATATTGCATCCCTTAAAAGAAAATTGTTGCTTTACAAATAGTGTTTGGTATTATTTGCAATATTAAAACATCAAAGATATATTATATGCATTAAATGATAGCCAATTAATAGAGAATGGAAATCTAAAATGAAAATTAAAAAACTTACGGATAATGAGATAGTAAAGATCTTAAAGGAACATACTGATATCTTGAAAAATTATAAAGTTAAGCGGATAGGATTATTTGGGTCTTTTACGAGAGGCGAACAAAGGGAAGATAGTGACATTGATTTTCTCGTTGAATTTGAAATGCCCAGTTTTGATAATTTTATGGATCTGGTTTTTTATCTTGAAGATTTATTCGGCAGAAAAGTGGAACTAATAACAAGTGGTAGCTTAAGCCCCTATATTCAACCATATATAGAAAAGGAGGTTAAGTGGCTTGAAGCAGAACTTGCCATATCTTAAACACATTTTAGATGAAACAGAATTTCTCTTAAATGAAACGAGGGGACTTACCTACGAAGAATTTGTTTCCAATGAATTATTAAAGAGAGGATGTACTAGAAGCCTTGAAATTATAGGTGAAGCGGTAAAAAATATCTCTGCTGATTTAAAAGAAAGATATGAGGATATCCAATGGAAAAAGATTGCCGGAATGATAGATAAAATTATTCATTATTATTTTGGAGTAAATTGGGATATTGTATGGGCTACTATACAGGATAGGATTTATGAGCTAAAGAAAAAAATAGAAAAAGTTATTAATGAAATAGAAAATAAAAAAGAAATATAAGAAATGAGACAAGAAGGAAAGAATAGGATTAACGGTTTTAGAGCTTAATAATAGTTCAAAGATATCCCGTAATCAAATAATGGGGAGCAGTATATTTTAATCAATTTTTCATATATATTTTAAGCCAAACTTAAGTTCCAATCCTAATTGTATCGCCTCAAGCAGCTCTTGTTTTATTCCCTGTTCGAGTCCCTTATGAATCCCCCTGACGAATCTCTTTATTAGTTATGGTTGGCATTATGGCACTGATGACTTACTTTAAATTTTCTAGTGTTTTATCCCTGGGGCCCCGGAGATTATTTCCTTAATGAGGTCTGCTATGTCAAAGAACTACTCCCTGAAATTGTCATGGAAGATATATTTGAGTTACAGAAGAAACAACCTGAGTTTAACTCCCCCCCTTTATCTGAACATCACTGAGATGTGAGAGGACGCAGAAAATATAGGTAACATCCTGTATATATACAGAAAGGATTAGCTAAAAGGGAAGAAAAGATCAAAGAATTGTATAATTATTTTCCATTTTGCTTTGCAATGATAGATGATAAAAAGGATGATGGGGAAAAGCCCCTGTATAGCTGATGTTGTCAATATACGATAAAAAGCTTTATAAGAGCTTAAACTAATAAACTAACACCGTCCCCTTTACCCCCTCTAGGGCTGGTTAGGGAGAGGAAAAGGGTTGTTTGGGGTATATAAAAGTATAATCCTGTTGCATCAAAAAAAATTTGTAGAATTTTAAAGAAATATTTAGTAAAATGAAAAAGCACCTGAAACAAGATCCGGTTTCAGGCGCTCACGAATTTCAAAACCAAAGCTCTTCGGCTTTATGAGCAAAAGCCGCTATGGGATCAAAACGTGGCGGCTTGAAGAGTATACGATAAGTAGGTTAAGAAGACCGCCATATCACTGGGTGTGCTGGTCGTCCGGGCGTCCGCTGCTTGAGTTCCTGCCAGGCTCGAAGGTTCCTTTTAACAGGTGCGTATTCGGCGATACCTGGGATCTCAAGGGACGTGATTAAGGTTAACTATAATTACCATTTCGCCCTAGCGCCACGGAGCTAATCCAAAAATGCACATGCCATCCATCCGCAAACTACTTTTACATCTATAACTTTAACACCAGCCACTAACGCTACCATCCGGGCGTGGGCTGAATGAAAGCACCTCCTATGACTCGCGCCTGCGCCTTCATGTCGTTCACCTCCTCTCCGTGATTGAATAATAGAAGTGCGTAATGTGCCTTTCTGGTTTAATAGACGAAAGAAAATATATTTTTCCCCTGATTATTTTTTTATGCGATTAAATCTGCCCATGATATATAGTTCACGTTTATGGTGCATGTCGATAGGACTATGCGACCAATTATTTAGTGCTCGAGTGGTTGGACGCCTGACTGCATACGCGAAAGATGTCCCTTGGATGATTAATAAGGAAGATGCCGGGCGCAATGAATGCTTACCACACTACTTCCAATACATCTGACTATATCCTGCATACAAAAAAATAGGCTAACATGAGGAAACGCAACTCATTTTCCTTCCCTTAAAATCTTCTAACGGACTTGAAGCGATACATTATAAAATAGACTAAGCAATACCTGAGATATTCTTTTATAAAATCTACCTCATCCCCGTTACGTGGTGGAACCCAACAATTCATCATTTTAAAAAAATAACCCTAATATTTTTATTGACAAAAACCCACATAATGCTATGTCATATCTAACCTAAAGGTGCATATTCTTGCTCTCAAGATCGATGTAATCAATATTGCGACACTTCCGGAATTCCTCTGAAGGGGAAAAAATCCCCTAAGGCACACCAATAGTGTAAAATATTGGTAGGGTTATGATAGAGCCAGGGGTTATGCGGGAATATAATCAAAAAAATAATAGTCGTACATTGTTTCTTCAATTATCTTGGTTTCCTTCCTCACTGGAGGGCTGTGGGCCTGGGGCTGCCAAAGGCCAAGATGTTTTAAGACCTTCTCCCACGACAAGCTGGTTATTGATTATAGCGCCAATCCTCATTTCGTGCAGACAATGCCGGCAAATGAAGCGGGTTCACCTCATACACGAGCTTAATAAGCTCGGCCCATTTTTTACTGCCTTTTTAGGGGGAAGCGGGGCATAAGAGATAACTCTTCAGACCTCCGCTTGTCTTTTAAAATCTCATCTATGCAAGCCACATTTCTTGCAGCTTGATTATAGTATTCGGCATGTTTAACTCTAGAAGCGAGCTTGCTGAACATCTTCACTTCGATAACAACTAAATGGATAGCATTAGAACGAACGGATAAATCTCCATGACCATTATTCCCAATCTCAAAGTGGCCAATTACGCCATCAGCATATGTATAGGACTCTCCTAATTTATCTTTTCGTTCACTTGGAAGAAAAGGTGAACATAGAAGTGCTTCCGAATACCATCTCCCTTTAGCAGGAAATGATAAGTCTATCAGAAAAATATGAATAGTTTACTTTCATTTGATCATCTTATTTTTTTAGATATTGAATATTTTTAACCAATTTAAGAGAGATAGATTTGGGTTAAGTGTGATTTATTAAACTCATTGTTTCATAATATTATTATCGACATCTTAAGCTTAAAAGATTCTCTTGGATCCTATCATTATGGCATAAATCCAATATGCGATCTTCTGGGATAGAACAATCACATAACACAAATGTGATCCTAATCAAAAGCCTGAACAGATGGAGAAGCTTGAAGCTTTGTTTTTACGCTCTCTCCAATAATATTAATAATAACCGTAACTAACTAATTTTTTTAGCCGTCCAATATATCGATTCCTTAAATTTATATAATTTAGAGAATACATTGTTTGTTTCAAGCAAAAAAATTAATTCAATTCTATTTTATAAAAAATATGCAATATATAAAAGATATGGCAAAATAATAGTTAAAAAATTCATTTTATATCGGTGACCTGTTGTTCCTGTAAAAAGTTACATCCTGTCATACTGAAACGATTTTATACGTTGTTAACTAGACACCTTTCTTAGAGATACAACATAATCTGGCAGGATCTTTTGTATTTAAGCTTCTTACGGGATTATCATAATTCAATAAATTACTCAATTAGGGGGGAATTAATGAACTTTGTCTTTTAAACCTGTCCATATTAAAAATATCATAAAATTGTATTCAATTGAAAGGAAGGATTATTATGTATAAGATGTTAAAGATTTATGGCCTTTTAATATTTTTTTCAATGTCCTTGATATTTTCTTCGATTTTTGTTCCAAGAGTTAAGCCTGTCTTTGCCGACGGAATCGGCATTGGAATTGAGGGAAACATTATTCCGGAGTTGGCGCAAAAGGCCCTTATTATCTGGGATGAAGACGAAGAAATATTGGTCCTTAACGCCTCCTTTGGAATAGACTCTCTGTCGGATTTTTACTGGATTATCCCTTTTCAATCAGACGAAGACCCGACCGTTCGCGGCTCAAATAATGAAGTTTTTGACTATTTAGAGGATATTTTTTCTGTTAATGTTAGGTCAGATTGGACACAATATTCATCCTCATATAATTATGGCGGATCAGGTGCAGGTATAGAGGTAATTGAAATAAAAGAAATAAGCGTATATGACCTGGTTATTGTCTGGGCTGACGATGCGGAAATTCTCATCAAATACTTAGAGGACAACAACTTTGATCCCTCCAACAAATTTGAAGATATTATTGAAGATTACATTGAAAAATATGATGAGTGTTACTTTGTGCTCAACAAGATTGATTTGAATAATGAATTTTCAGGTTCTTTAGATGATCTTAAGGCATATAGCCTGGGGATATATAATGATTTAATGGCAGAGGATATAGATTCGGATGATATATCAGACGTAATCGAGGATCTGAAATATGCCATAGCTCAGGATATAAAGGATAATAAAGCCTATGTGGCAAATTCCTTTATAGGATATATTATGGATAAAGATGATTACGAAGACCTGATGGAAGATTGGAATGATAATGATATAACATCATCCAAATTAAGGGACGAAGTCGGAGAATATCTAATAGAATCAGAACTTTTTAAGACAATTTATGACCTTTTTGAGGGTGCAGGCACTCCGATTGAGATCACCTTTAACCCTGATGAGCCAATATTTCCACTCTATATGACATCCCTGGGCAGTAATTTCGGGGGTGTAGATGTATATTTTGCCGGACCTTATCCAGTTTCAGATGAAAACAACATCCTTACCCGATGGGCATATACGGAACTTACATCCACTATTGAAGAGGATTTGGAAGATTACCTCGATCTTAATATCCCGACTGAAGCTGTTTACATAACACATCTAATCTTTAGAGGATACATGGATGACATAGATGATGACTCGGTTTTTATTAAATACAACCAATCATCCGGTACCATACCATATAATCCTTATTATCCTGGTTACCCTTATTATCCTATTATGAATCCTTATGCCTATACAATGCCTTATTCATTTCCAACATTTCCTGGTTATAGTTTTCCTTCTATGTTCGGCGGTTTCTCTTATAACTTTCCATACGGGGGTAGCGGATTCTTTGGCTCTATTTATGGTGGATTTGGAGGGCTGTACGGAAGCACTTTCGGAGGCTTATACGGCGGATTTTCAGGCACCTTTGGCGGCCTGTATGGAAGCGGTTTTTATGGTGGATTTTCGGGCACCTTTGGCGGCCTGTATGGGAGAAGTTTCTTCCCCGGCTCCACGAGTATCTTTGGTGGCCTGTATGGAAGCAGTTACTTCCCAAATTATACAAGATGGCCCTTTTAGATTAATAATTTTTATACGGCAGGAAAAAAATGGATACAAAAGGCCCTCTCGTTAACGAGAGGGCCTTTTGATAGTTAGCTTCACACACCAGGCTGCCTAGTTTTGATCAGCATAGGCATTAGGAAAGGAATAACTCATTTCAAATACCATAAATTTCAGAATCTCGATGCCAAAGCTATTTGACCGGTTTTTTAGATTTAGCAGGTTTTTCAGACTCAACCGTCAAATAGTTCCAATCAATTTCATGGATCCCATTATTTATGTCATCGAAATGACTTCCCAACACCAACATAGTATTTCTGTCACAACTTGAAAGCGCACCATTTACAAGATCAATAATATTGGTCTTTTGACAGAATTCGATATCACTATTACGAATGAGGCATTGGTTAGAATTGGAATAGTACGGGAAATATACAACAGAACCGGGGCCGTAAATGTCACCATTGATTTCTTCATGAAATGAAGCATTCAACAACGAGGCCACTGCGGCTCTGAAAAGATTTCTTGCCGCACCGATAATACCGTTTCCTCCTCTTAATTTTAAAGCTCTAAGCAGAGTTATATCCTTAAATTTGCTTATGGCATTATCACCACAATCAGGCAGTGCAAACAAATCTCCCAATGTCCAGTCTGTTTCATAAGCGGTGTATTGCCATGCATTATGCCCGTTTTTAGTTTTTGGAGTATGATTTTTCCAAAAACCCGGTGTAAATGCCCAATAAAGGCCACGGTAAGAGGCGGAATCATCATCACTTACACATATTCTATAACACCCTGTTACTGTTGCTGTGTTCTGGAATGGGCCGTCTTCCCCGGTGAATTCAGCAATAAATGGTCCAATGACACATTCTCTTTGCTCACCCGGCTCTAAGGATTCTATTAAGCAATCCAAATTTTCATCGATGTATGACTGATAATTAGAATCAACTAATTTGATATCGCTTAATGGAACATTACCAGTATTCATGATTACAAAGCGGTACCATATTTCAGAACCTACCAGGACTGTAATAGAGTCAGACCAGTTCAATCCATCATTGGAGATCTCTTTGTCAATCCTGATTTTATGATCCAGGCCGAAATAACAGCTTGAATCCTCATCCCGGACCTCAGCTCCTGCATGATATCCATTCACTATCCCGATGTTTGAGTAATCGCCCGCAATTGCAGTACCTTGTGCGCTGCAGGTTATGCACTCATCAATTTCCAGTGTATTCTTCGGGCAGGTGACTGTTTCACCTTCACTGTCTTCCACAGTAAGCTCTATACCGATGTTGCTTTGATTGCATACATTGTATGTCCAGGTCACAGGATCATCTACCAAAAGTGTAGGACATTCTTCACCGTTGGTCATTTTCTCAATATTAATATCCAGATAAAAACCATAGTAGCAGCTTGGGTCATTTGCCTCATCAGAGTATGTGCCATAGTAACCCGTGGCCGTTCCTATGTTCTTATAAGGACCTTCCACTGCAGTGCCGGAAGCTGTGCAGGTCATGGATGTGTCAACATCCAGGCTGTCCTGAGGGCAGGTAACGGCTTCGCCCCGATCATCTGTAACCGTGATTTTTGTCAGGGGAACCGTACCCTCGTTGGTTACCAGGTATTCCCAGGTCACTGCTTCGTCTACTCGAATGTCAGGGCACTCCTTGCCGTTTGTCGTCTTCTCTATCCCTATCTCTACTATAACTCCAGTGTAGCAGCTTTCATCACTGGCAACTGTTGAATAATCGCCGTAATTACCCTCAGCAGTTCCTGTGTTCTTATAATAACCTTTCATGGCAGTGCCGAAAGCCTTGCAGGTCATGGACGTGTCAACATCCAGGCTGTCCTGAGGGCAGGTAACGGCTTCGCCCCGATCATCTGTAACCGTGATTTTTGTCAGGGG
>JBLIRO010000072.1:0-25216 GCA_049472335.1 bacterium
ACCAGTGAAAATAAATGGGGAAATAAAAAAGCCCTTGGAAGCAGAAAAGATTTCAAGGGCTCATTAACACCTATGAGTGAAATTTTTAAAACAACTGAAAATTTGCACTCTCTGGTCCGGCTACAGTTTTTGTCTTAGTCGTAACTTAAATCGCCTTCCTTATCTGAGGTTAATAAGCAAATACCTCATTAATAGGTGCCCGGAAATTCAGTTTCTAAAATACATGAAATGCAGTGAGCGGTCCTGCCTTAATGTTGGTCTTTGCTTTCATTGTCTTCACCTCCTTCTTTCCTTTTCTGAATTAATAGACGTAAATAAAATTGTTTTTTCCCTTTTATTTAGAGGAACAAATAAATACGAGTGAAAAAATTCAAATCATTATTCATTTGATTCAGCTCTTAGGGAGATGGGGTTATGCCTTGAGGTGTCTGTGTACGAATATTACAGGCTGTTAGCGAAGCTTCGGTCAAGCAAACCACTCTGCTTTTTTTAACAACCATAAGTAAAACCGGTAGAACATCACACCCAGGTATGCCCCGAATGTATTTAAAATCAGATCCAGCATCTGTGAACTGCGAGAGGGCACCCAGGATTGAGCAAACTCAATGACAAGACTAATCAGAAAACAGAAAGAAACCGTTATCAGACAGCTATGTTTTTCAAAAAAACCGTTCTTATTCAGCAATATGGCATTTAGCAAAAAGCCTAGGGGTATGAATCCCAGGATATTGAGGAAAATATCAATGAGAAAAGACCGGCCTATCTTGATTCCATTCCATGGCAATCCCAAAACTTCTCTTCGCAAAATATGCATTTTCGATGGCATTTGAAGGTGGTGATTTCCCCCGGCCTGATCAAACGCCAACTCCCCGGATCTCTCATTTAATATATAAAGTGCCTCAGGTTCAGCATCCTTGGCAAAGGAGAAATTTTGCTCTTTAATCCAGCGTTTGAAATGGAATTTGGCATCCTTGGCGGTAAGCTTATGACCATAAATGGCTAATCCATATATATCACCAATCCAGTAATGATTCCCATATGCGGAATTGCCGAGAATAAGTCGCGCCCTTGCGCTCTCATTAGGCACTTTCAGCAACAGATCCTTTTTGGCTCCCGCAAGTTGTCCGTCTATATAAACCTTGGTCCCGCCTTCCCCTGAAGTTATTGTTAAAAATCTTTTTTTTAGGGGCAATAACGCTTCTCTAACCGCTAATCTTTTGGTTTTCTGTTTGCCGCTATAATCGTTGCCATTCATAAAAATAATAGAAGAATGCCATTGACCGATAAGAAACTGTTTGGAATCATCACCGTTATATAATACTAATATAATCTTGAATCTATCGTCATACATAATTGCGGGTTTTAATGCAATCTCCACAGAAAGGCTGCTTGGTATATCAGAATGGCTTCCAAAAGGGACAAAAGAGGAATCCGTATATGCCATGCTATATTTATCGAAATGAATTCCGGTATGATCATTATTCCATCTGGCATTGTTGGAGAAATAAAAACCTTTTGGTCTCAGTCCAAAAAAAAGGATTCCTGATAATATAGTGAGAAAAAGGTAAGTTAAAAATCTTTTATTCATTTTCTTTTACTTTCGATTAAATCCCAAATCCATTGGATGATGCTTCAACCCGATTAATTAATATCAAAGCTGTATAAATTTTTCAACAAACAAATGAGCCTTTTCCATTTGCTCTTTACAGAATTAGGCGGGCATTAGTGTGGATAAATGGAAAGAGTCGGATTTCCGGCCATGACTAATTAAGAAAATGTAACCTTCGCCATTTGACGATAAAATTCTTAGGAATACTAACGGATTTGATAGCCTAAACTCTCGATATTTATATACATGAAAAAATCCCATGAAAAAAGTCTAAGAATGGTTTCAGACATCCGTAATTGTGTAAAACAACTGCCTTTTTTTTATACAATGGCGTTAATAGTTCGTTTATTGATGTGCTGGGTGTTGACAGGATTAACATGGCTTTTGTTGCTCCCATTTTTTTATTTCATTTTTTCCCCGGCATGCCTGTTCCTTAAAATCTTTAAAAAGGATCCCATGAAAAGGACTTTAAACAGATACGCGGATACATATTGGCACGATCGCACACAGGTCATCAACTCCCGGTATTACAGGAGACAGTCTTGATGAATATTCTTGGGATTAGCGCATATTATCATGACTCGGCAGCAGCCCTGATCAGGGATGGTGAAATTATATGCGCGGCCCAGGAAGAACGTTTTACCCGGAAAAAACATGATGCCGGTTTGCCACTCAATGCAATCCGATTCTGCTTAGAAGAAGGGAAAATAGGATCTAATGATCTCCACTCGATAGCCTTTTACGACAAGCCTATCAAAAAATTTAATCGAATTCTGAAGACCTATTTCAGTATCGCGCCAAAAGGATTAAAATCATTTATGACGGCTATACCCATTTGGTTAAAACAAAAACTCTGGATCCCTTTGGAAATTAAATCTTCACTGGAGAATATGGGGATTCGTTCAAACAGCAATCTATTTTTCCCTGAGCATCATGAATCACATGCCGCAAGCGCCTTTTACCCTTCACCCTACGATCAGGCAGCCATTTTAACCATCGATGGCGTCGGAGAATGGGCTACAAGCACAATTGGCAAGGGTAAAGGAAACAGGATCCGTATACTGAAAGAAATGCGCTTTCCTCACTCTCTTGGCTTGCTTTACTCCGCATTTACCTACTTTACAGGTTTTCGTGTAAATTCAGGCGAATATAAGCTAATGGGATTGGCGCCGTATGGGGAACCAAGGTATGTAGAGCGAATAATGGATAATCTTATAGATTTGAGAGAAGACGGATCATTCCGAATGAATCTTGACTTTTTTGGTTTCCTGGATGGTCTGACTATGACAAATGAAAGATTTAACCGGCTCTTTGACGGCCCCCCCAGAAAGCCCGAAACCGAGATCACAGAACGTGAAATGGACATTGCAAGGTCCATTCAGATAGTTACGGAGGAGATTGTATTGAGAATGGCCCGTTATGCCCATTATTTAACGTATTCGGAAAATTTATGTCTGGCTGGCGGAGTCGCCCTGAATTGCGTATCAAACGGACGTTTGCTGCGAGAGGGGCCATTTAAGAATATCTGGATTCAGCCGGCGGCAGGTGACGCGGGAGGGGCGCTGGGAGCCGCCCTAATGGTTTGGCATACGGTTCAGAATGAAGAAAGGAAAACGATCGGCAAAAATGATAAAATGAAAGGCTCCTATCTTGGACCGGCGTTCAACGATGAAGAGATCGGGTTATATCTTGAAGAAAAAGGTTATCCCTCACACAGGTTTAAAAATGAGGATGAGTGGGCAAACAGGATCGCTCAACTGATTTATGAACAAAATGTCATCGGATTATTTCAGGGTCGTATGGAATTCGGCCCGCGCGCACTAGGCAACCGTTCGATCATTGGTGATGCCCGGTCACCCAAAATGCAGTCAATCATGAATCTTAAGATAAAGTACAGGGAATCGTTCAGACCTTTTGCGCCGTCCTGCCTTGAAGAGCGAGTGAGTGACTTTTTTGAACTGGATCGGGAATCTCCTTATATGCTCCTGGTTACAAAAGTCAGGTCAGACCGTTGTAAAGAGATAGACAATACTAAAAAGGGGCTTTCTGCCCTCGAGCGGATCAACCAGGCCAGATCGGATATCCCCGCCATTACACATGTGGATTATTCAGCGCGTGTTCAAACAGTCTCTTTGGAAAGAAACCCGAGCTATTACAAAATTATCAAAAATTTTGAAGGACTATCAGGATATGGGATTATCATCAATACATCCTTTAATGTGCGAGGAGAACCTATTGTCTGCTCACCTGAAGACGCGTATCGCTGTTTTATGCGAACCGATATGGATTATCTGGTCCTTGGATCTTATATTCTCGACAAAAGGGAACAGCCGGAATGGATTGAAAAAACCGACTGGAAAAAGGCCTATGCCCTTGATTAATTGAAATATTTTTGATGCCGCATCCCTTTTTATTATGGTTTGAATATCTCAAATTCAGGGGCAGCTATATCCTGTGGCATTTTCTCCCATTGCTTATCACAAAATGATGCGCGGACCTGATACTGGCCGGAAGGCAAATCTTCAGGAAGCATGAAAGAGATTCCCATCATCTCGCTAATGTCGTTGAACTGCGGGCAATCACTACCAGCCTCAACTCTAAATGATGGTTTGAAAGCAGCTATCTTTTTTGGACTCCCTTCCTTTTCAACAACCTCCAGAACGAATTCTGGTGATACTCCAATAGGAAAAGCCGTCATCCTAATGAACCGGAGTGTCATTCGTTCTCCCGGAAGATAAATATCACGATCCGTCACGAGCCTTATCAGCTTATTGTCTTCTGATATGCCCGTTCCGACGCCTGAAGTTTTCTCATCCCACGAGCGAGCCGGGCCAACGTCCACATGGACGAATTCTGAATGATAATAACCCGCACCTCCGAATTTAAGCCCTTTGACATAATTCCAGACACGCTCTGACAATACTCCATCGATCTTTATATCAGCGGCCATACCATATTGATGGAGACTGGCCTTTGCGGCAAGTCTGCCTTTTTTCCGCAGCTTTGTATTATACTCAGGGCTCCTCCAGCCGGATATGATTGTTATTTTCGCTTCCGGACGAAGCTGGTCCCCGAGAAAGTCGAGGAACTCTATGAGCCTGGGAGATATCGCAGAAATCGACTTGCCATATTCTGCATTAAATACGCGGTGTATACCTTCGAGTGCCTCTTTTTTATAGCTCCCATCCATTTCACGGTATTTCCCGTTAAACGATGCACCGTTTTTTGCATTTACAAGTTTAATTATCCCGTCCCCGCTATAAAAATATCTGCTGGAAGGGAGTTCAGTTGCTTCGATCGCAGGAAGATATGTGGCCATTAATAGTAATATCAGTGCGACAACTGCAAAACTCTGAGAAATTATCTTGTTATTGTGATATAATCCCTTAAACATTTAAATTACACTATATTATTTATTATTATAGTCCCAACTCTTTCTTAAATGTATCCATGCCAATCTCGGATATGAAACGACCTAACCTCTTTTTCTTGTCAAGGTCTTTATAATAAGAGATAATCTTTTCACATAAATCCAGGGCCTCCTGGTCATCAATATCCTGAATCAATAACTGTGCGATCTGCGGAGACGCTCCGGCACTTCCCCCGACAACCACCCTCCAGCCATTAGGGGCTCCTATGAGCCCTAAATCCTTAATCCATGATTCAGCACAGCAGTTAGGACATCCGGACACCCCTATTTTAAACTTAGAAGGAAGAGACATACCATGGTATTTTTCATCCAGTTTCATTCCCATACTTACAGAATCCATCTTTCCCCGTTTGCAGAAGGTCGTGCCAGGGCAAAATTTGATGCTTCTCACACACAAGCCAATAGCTGCGCCTGCTTTTAAGCCGAGATCTATCCATGCATTTTCAATATCCTTTTCCTGTATCCCCACTATTGCAATCCTCTGGGCAGAGGTTAATTTTAAAACCTTGGCCTGGTATTTTTCAGCAACATCCGCAATCTTTCTTAAAGTCGCCGGATCACAAATGCCGCCCGGCAGGTGGGGTGCTATAGCATAGGTATTATAGTCTCTTTGAACAATAGCCCCTATTTCCGGCAAATCACCTTTATGTACCTCCATCATGCGAAGTCTCCTTTTTTATTGGATTCTGTTTTGACAGTTGAACTGGTTTAAGAGAGTTTTTTTAGCAACCAAACTGTTCTAAGAGGATTCTTTAAGGTCCTTGCGATGAATACCCTTTCCGCATCCTGAACATCTTCCGGATTCCTCATCACTCCAGATCTCCAATTCTTCTCCGCAATTTGGGCATTCAAAAGTCTCAGGGAATCTTTTTTTAGCTGGATCATCGCCAGGACAATGTGAATCGATAATCTTGCTCATTTTCTGCTCCTTTCTTGTAAAGTTTTCATTGATATAATAGCTTTCAATGATATATTGATTTTATTCAGATGGTCCTTTCTTTCTTTTCACCGGTATTTTTACCGAACTCGACATCTGTTTCACCTTTTTGAATAATTGATTCCAGTCAACGGGTTTAATAAAGTATGCTTCAATATTATATAACCGTACGATATAATCCTCCTTCATTCCTCTAAATCCCGTAAAGATGATAATCGGGATATCAGGTTTTATTTTTCGAATCTTCTCTATCAGTTCCAGGCCATGCATATTAGGCATTTTTATATCAGTAACGATCAGGTTCAGATCCGTCGAAGAAATAAGTTTTAAAGCTAATTCAGGGCTTGAAGCCGTTATTATCTTAATAAGATCTTCTTTGAAAAACATCCTCTCAATTGTAGCTAAAATATCCTCTGAATCATCTACAAACAAAACTTTATATTTAGACTTTGTAATTTCCGGTTCCCCCTTTTTAAGGTCAAGATATCTCTCAATATAAAACTGCTAGCGCCGAGAAGGAAAATAATTAACGTTGATGTCTCGAAAACCTGCTAGTATGCGACTGGAAGATTCGATCGGATCTATGCCATCTCCCACGATAATACTCCAGGCATCGTCGAATCCATTTATGTCGTTCTGTCCGTTCAGCTTGAAATCGAAGACAATCAGAGAAGCATTGAAAGAATCATTAGGATCGAGCCAGGTTATAGCAGAGGGAAGGTCCGAGAGACTCCAGCTTGTTAAGCTTTGATCATTAGGATCCATAAAGACCTGCCATGACCATTCCGGATTGTCTGACTCTAGTTCGAGTAAAAGTACGTCCTTATTATTCTGTCCTTGAATCGACCAACTGAAGGTATGAGTCAGAAAGTTATAGTTCGCGTCTATATAATAATCCGGCATAGCGATTACCAATGAATCATTAATACTATTTTGTCTCACAATTCCTGCATTAATCATCCTATTGACATAATCGAAAGCCCCGCCACTTAAATAATAAAAATCACAAGGAAAGGCGCTCGACACCTTAATAGTGCCGGAACTCCTTGAATTGGAATCATAGAAACTTCCCAAAACATACGGCACACCTTTTCGATTACCCATGATTCGTAAAGAGTTAATATATGCCGCTTGCATTGTATCCCCGATATTTGCATTCCATGAGAGGATATTGGGATCCTTGTCTAGATTGATGGTGTATTTGCCATCCTGAACTATGTTCTGATCCAAAAGCACTCCGTACTTTAAGATAGAAATATACTCCATTCCCCATTCACAGGCCTGCCCCAGGAGACTTAACTTCCCATCGCTTTGAATAAACTGTTCACATGCGGGTACCGGCAAATTCTGATCAAAAAACCCTTCTTCAACCCGGAAGCCAGGCTGGACCAGAGGATAACCAGAACCTGTAGCTCCGGTAAAATATACATTTATATTGGCTTGAGGAGATTGACACGGTATTTCCATCCCATAATACATTCTTATCTGATCCAAAGATAATTCAAACAGATCCGGAGAATCATCATCTCCATAATCAAAGTAATATTCCATATCGTCTTCCACAAGAATATTCACATATGTTGAGATATCCTGGTTGGGATCGTCCTTTAAAAATGTCAAAGTTGCACGCAAACGGCCAATCGTGCCAAAATCGGCCACACCATTGGGATCCGTTATCTTGTAGTTCTGAATGGTTTTATTGTCTTCGTTATGGAGAATTACATAAATCCCGGAAACAGGTATTTTATCGCTTGGGTTGTCTAAAACCGTTACTTTGAGCTGGGTCTCACCCGCAGTGGAGACCACGACAAAGGACATTTCCCTATAAGCCGATTTACCCCTCTCGTCTGTTACCGTAACTTTTACAGTAACCGCCCCGGGTATTCCGGGCGCTGTCCAGATCAATGATGTTCCGTCTCCCGAATTTGGATCACCCGCATCAACCTGCCAATCATATTGCAGATTTTTGTCATCCCCGTCAGGATCATTTGCCGAAACCGTAAAAGTCACTTGTTCATCGACAAGGACCTCGTCTTGGGAACGATCCAGGGATATTATAGTTGGTGCCTGATTCGGAAGAATAAAATCTACTACTGCAGGGATGTTGGCATCATCAATCGTCACAGTCTCGATAGCGTATCCCGGTGCATATAGTTTTATTCCCTGGTTCAAAGGCACATTTCTTAGTATGTATTCACCCTCGTTGTCTGTTGTAGCTGTGGCAACTTTGCCATTAAGTGTTTCAAAATTTGCATAAATTGTAAAATCGACAACAACAGGCCCGCTCTGATCAAACCTCCTGACCGAACCCGTGATCTCGCCAGGAAAGCCCAACATAATATCATTATCCAGTAAAAGGCACTCATTGGGATCGATGCCGTCCAGAGTACTACCCTGGTCAGTTTGAACATAAATCGCTCCCGTATTAGGATCACCTTCATTAGGATCCGTAACAGTGTAAGCTAGATTAAGATCGCCCATTTCCACCCAAATCCTTACCGACTCAGAGGCCTGACCGGGATTGCTCTTCTTGACATTTACACAGCCTATACCCCAGGTATCGGTAATGGCCGGCATTGATCGACCATTGTATGTCACACCCTCAGCCATCACACTAATCCCCGGCAATGGATTCTGATCAATATCCACTACACGCACGCATACACACGCGTGTTCTCGCAGGGGACGGTCCGCATTCCACCAGGTAAAATGGGCCACTTTGGCTTCGAAAAACAGAATCCCCGTATTGGGATCTTCTATCACCACAGCATTATCCATTACATCCGGCGTTATTGGATCAGCGTCCTCCTGTATCCAAACGCCTTTATCCTCATCATATGACCACCACTCAATCTCATCATTTACACTATATTCCGTCTGAAGCGAATCAGGAATCCGTATTCGGAGCGTAGCGGGTTTATTGGAATCAAGTTCCCTATACTCGTTACCCTGATTATCCGTGATGGTGATCTCAGCAAAAACCACGCTTTCGAGCGGTATGCTCGGTTCTTCTTCATCTTTCTCAGCAGCCATAAAATCTCCGGGAAAGATGTCTTTACCCTCTGGGGTGGAAGGATCTCCCGTCAAAGCGTGAACGGTCACAGTCTCTCCCGATGGCACTCCCTTAAGGCTATCTGAGGGAAGTACTATCTGAAATGTCTTATCATTTGGATCTGTAGGCTCAATAACAGGGGGCGGGCTTGCCGGGTCAAGATTTGAGGAAATAAAGGTATATTTGGCCAGTTTAGCAGTTACATAGAAGTAACTCTTTTCACCTGCAAGAAGGCTTTTCTGGTAAGTTGCGTAACCATCCTTTTCGTAGGTAATTATTATTCGTCCCGAGCTGGAAGCCGGTACATTTTCCAGTTGATAGAACCCATTTAAGTCTGAGATTGTCGAAACGTCTCCTGAAGAAATTTTTACTCCGGACAATCCCCCACTACCAGTAATCTGGCCTATTATCTCTACCCGTCTGATCGGTTGAACAGTGCCGTCATCATTACCACATGCAGACAATCCAAAAACTATGAGCATTAAAGAAAAAAATGTAATCCATGATCTTTTATGAAACCATTGTCTCATTTCCAGCCTCCCTCCTTTAATATCTGGATAAAAAGGATAAACTATTTAAAAAAGTGTAATGACCTTTTACAAATTTGTCAATATTTCCATTCTAAAGTATTTTAAACAGAAATGATCAAGGATAAAAAAATCTCCGATAAAACTTTATAAGGTTTAAGTGTTGAATTCGAGATAGAAAATAAAACTCACTTCCGGATTGCAAAACTTAGCCGAGCCTCGATTTCAATACTTGTAGGAAAAATTGGTAATGAGAGCCCCCCGATCTTAAATCCAATGTCACAAAAGGAAAAACATCTTAGCTACTTATGTGTGACAATTCATTAATTATCTCAGAAAACAAAATATTAAAAGAAAGAATAAGAAACCTGGAGAACGAGCTTCAGCAACTGGACCTTCAATACTTTTATTTTAAGACACTTTATGATGCCAGTCAGGAAATAGCCCCGCTCAAAAATACGAAAGAGATTATGAAGGCTTTCCTAATGACAATACTGGGCACATTCGGCATCTTCAACGGTTTCATAATACTTCTGGACAAAGAGAACAAAAAAATTGACTTTTTTGAAAACAGTTACAAAAAAAAATGGTCTTTCCGGCCTGTTATGGAATTTTTTGAAGGCAACCTTTTGAATATCTTTTCGAAAAAAAGGCCTCTTATCTTTTTTGATGAACAGCCATTAAACCACGCATCACAACTTAGCAATGAAAAGAAAAAATTTTTCAATTTTTTAGTATCTTCAGGTACTTCCTCATTCGTCCCTTTTGATATTGGCAAAAGGTTTTCCGGAGCAATCGCGCTGGGTAAAAAAATAAATGAAATGCCGTTCTCTCAAATCGAGCGTGAACTTTTATCGACCCTTACAAGTCAACTGGCCGTTCATATCCTTAATGCCAAATCTTTTGAGACCATCCAAAATCTGAATATAGACCTTCATATCAAAAACAAAACACTTGAAGAAACTCTAAAAAAGATCCAGTTGCTTGAAAAGGCCAAAGCCCTGTTATGTAAATTTGTGCCAAAATCCCTCGAAAAACTCATAGAAGACCATCCTGAATCACCGGACCTTGAAAAAAAGGAACAGGATATCTCAATCCTGTTTCTGGATATAGAAGGTTTTACAGCCATAAGCGAACAACTCAAATATGAAGGAATCACTAAGCTCATCGAGACCTATTTCTCACATTTTTTTGATGACATCCATCGATTTGGAGGAGATATCAATATGACTTCCGGGGACGGTCTCATGATAATCTTCTATAATATCGACAAAAAGACACATGCATTGAATGCGGTTAAAACTGCCATTTCAATAAAACAAAAGACATTTATAATCAATCAACAGGTAAAGGATTCCAATACCCCTTTGATCATAAATATAGGGATACATTCAGGGAAGGCATTTATGGGAGCGACTCGCATGGAGGGCTATTATGGAGCCAGATGGACCTATACCGCCCTTGGCTCCACTGTTAACATAGCCGCGAGGATAGGATCTTTTGCAAAAAACGGCGAGATATTGGTAAGCGCCGAAACAGCGGCCCGTATAAGAGAAAAATTTTCCGTGGAATATCTCGGACCTAAAGAATTTAAAAATGTAAAAAAAGAAATATTACTTTACAGGGTCTTGGAAACCCATTTTGAGGCATAACTTCTCAAAATACCGGGGGATCTTGAGAAAAATTGCAAATTGCAAAATGCAAATTTTAAAATGCAAAATAATGTATTCCTTAAATTTACATTTTTCATTTTACATTTTGCAATTTGCATTACCTACTCCATGCCCACACGGTTTTTGAGTACGTACTTTGAGGCATGATAAGTATCGATAAAAAAAACAGATCTCCTGATTATCTCATTTCTCTTTTTCTCTTAATCACCATCTCCATTGTTGCCATTTTATATCTCTTTAATATATATCAATGGAGGTCCGCACCTTTCTTCGGTTTCGGGCACAGGGAATTCAGTGGTTGGGCTATTGTGGGAAGGGTATACGAAGACGGCTATCAGGCGGGCTTTCGTTTAAAGGACAGGATCTTCGAGGTCAATGGGAAACCTGTTAAGAATCTGGCCAGTTTGAGGCAGTTGGTGAATAGAAAAATCGGGGCATTAAATCAATTTACGATAATAAGAAACGGACAAAAACATATAATTTCTTATCATACCGACACATTCGGATTAAAGCGCGCTGCCATGGTTTTCGGTATTTCATGGCTGATCGGCATCCTTATCATTTGCATTGGGTCCTTTATCTTTTATACTACTCTTGATAAAGAGAGAAATTGGTCTTTCTTTCTATTCTGTTGCTGCGCTGGTTTGATTATGATCTTTTTCAATCGAAGGTCCCTGTGGCCTGATTGGATTCAAGTATTCGATATTATAGGTTTTTGTTTGCTTCCTGCTACGATTATGCATATGACTCTCATTTCTCCTTTTTACAAGGATAATAAGCAAAGGTATTTCCTTTATATATTGATTCCGTATATCATATCCATTTTATTATTTATTAAAATAAAAGCCCTTTCCCTTTCTTTTTCCGAGTCCCCCAGATATCTGAGGATTTTCATTCTGTTCTATCTGTTTTTTTCTATTTCGGTCTTTATCTATATGCTCCTGTATAAATATAGAAAAATCCCCTATAGAGTGACAAAACTGAAGATAAGGGTTGTTCTTTTCGGTTTCTTCATAGGCGTTCTTCTCCCATTGGCGGAGCCAATCCTGAACAGCGCCTTTGGCATAATAATATTACCCAATATTGAAATTGCCACATTGCCATTCATCATGGCTTTCCCACTTTCTATTGCCTATGCCATTGTAAAACATGACCTTTTCGAGATAGATATCTTCATAAAAAGAACGGCAGGGTATTTACTGGCAACAGCCTCCATTGCACTCTTTTATCTATTATTCGTATTCAGTGTAAATCTTTTCCTGAAAACGATTTTTCTCCAGCATCCGCACTTGGTTAATTTTCTTTTCATATTAATAGTTGTCTTCTTATTCAATCCTATTACAAACATTATACAAATCCTTGTGAATCGATTATTTTTCAGACAAAGATACGATTATAAAGAACCTGTCAAACAACTGCTGAAAGACATAACCTCCATTTTCGAACTGGATCTCATTATCAAGAGGGTATTGAATATACTTTCTAATACCATGTTTATCCAGGATATTCGTATCTTTCTTTATAATATCAAAGAAAATGTATATTTCGAATATGATCCCAATGGGAAAATGAACAATGATAAATCTGAAAAGCTTATGGCTTCTTCAAGCCCCCTGATAAAACTACTGGAGAAGGAGAAAAAAGAGATATCAAGGGACAGCTTCTACGATCTTTCAAAATCCGATCCCTTTGCCGGGGAGATGCTTCTTTTATTTGAATCATGGAATGCCCTGTTAATACTTCCATTTATAATGCATGAAAAACTCTCCGGATTTATGATACTCGGGAAAAAGAAATCAGGCAGTTACTACAACAAATCAGATCTGGAGTTTTTAAGGATCATAGCCGATCAGACTGCAATAGCCCTGGAAAATGCCAATCTTATCCAAAACAAGATCAAACAGGAAAAAATCGAGGAAGAGTTAAAAATCGCAGGAGTAATTCAACGAAGAATGCTTCCAGATTCGGCCCCAAAGATGGAAAAAATCTCTATTTACAATCAAATTATTCCAAGCAGTGAAATCGGAGGAGATTTCTATGATTTTATCGATTTTCCATCCCAAAAGGCAGGGGAATTGGGAATAATCATTGGTGATATCTCGGGTCACGGGATTTCCGGGGCGTTACTTATGAGTGCAGCCCATAGTATATGCCATAATCAGGTCTTTTATTTAAAAGACATAGCCTCGGTAATGCATTCGGTAAATACCTTGATGATCAAGGAGACCAAAAAGAAGGCCTTCGTTGCAATGATCTATGCCCTTCTTTTATCGGACGGAAGGATTGTTATGTCAAACGCCGGAATGCTCCCCCCCTTACACTTTAATTATCACAGCAAAGAAATCCGCTTTCTTGAAAATGAAGGAGAACGTCTTCCGATCGGGATTGTGGAAAACCTTTCTTATACCCCTTTAACGGTTTCACTGGGCAAAGGAGATGTCATTCTTTTCTATACGGATGGTATAGTTGAGGTTCAAAATCAGGATAAGGAAATTTTCGGCCTTTCCAGACTGAAAAAATTATTTTCATCACTGATATATCTTGAGCCAGAAGAAATATATAATAGAATTATAAATAAATTAGAAAATTTCTCCGGCAAAAAAAGCTTTGATGACGACCTGACAATTTTGATTCTGAAACGAACCGACGCGCCTCCCCTTGACACCATTTTAACCCTTCCATCCTATTTGATAAATGAAGGTATTATCTTGCAAAGTATTGAATCATTGGCTCAACTGTTTTCATTTGATGATTCTGATGCCACCTGGTTGAAAGAAGAGGTTAACAAAAGTTTTATAAACGCGATAAAATATTATAAATCAATGAGTAATTGTAAATTAATAGTCTCACTTTTCCCTGAGGGATTGGATATCAAAAATAATCTGAAGCATTTTTCAATGAAAGATAAAAAAAACCAAATAGATCTCGAAAAAAACAGAAAAAGAAAAAATCGAAACAAACAGGTCAAAATAACAGGTGAAAGGTATTTCCTGGAGCTTGTCCCCAAGGCTCAATCATACGATTGCGTATTCAATAATTGTGTTGGCAGATTAATCGTAAATTTTCTCCAATAAACTCAAAATTTTGAAAACAGTCTCTTTTACCGGGAGAATAACTTTGCATCCTTGTCGGGATCTTTGAAATCTGTCGATATTAGAAGCAGTACAAGGAAACAAGGAGACGGCTTTTGGTCAATCAAGAGGACATATTCAAGATCAAAAAAGTCAATGATATAGTAGTAATTTCCACATTGACTGATTTCACACTCTCCATGGAAAAAATCATGGAAGATCTCTATCAGGAATTATGTGATACTGGTTACAAAAAGATTCTATTTGAATTCAACCCTGAGAATCATATTACCAGCACCGGGATTGCTATCCTGATCAGTCTGATTGATGAAGGCGCAAAAAAAGATCAGAGAATAGGCTTTATAGGTCTTTCAAGCCACTTTAAAAAAATTTTCAATCTGATAGGGATAACCCGTTACGCGACTATTTATAATTCTGTCGAACAGGCAATCCATAATATGTCAGGGGCTTTTTCTTCTGAATACACTGAACAGACAAATTAAAAAATGGAGGATGACAAGATTATTAAAAGACCCCTTATCGGAGAGATCCTCATCAAAAATGGATTTTTGAATAGAAGGCAACTGGATGAAGCTCTCAATATACAAAAAAAACAGAAGGATGAGAGAAAAAGGATTGGTGAAATACTGATCCAGCGTGGAGTGATTAAAGAAGAAGATTTACTTGAATCTCTCGCTATACAGATAGATACTACTTTTCTGCCGATGATGAAGCATTATCAATCCCTCTCCTCCCTTGCGATTCAAAATAAAAGCCACAATATCCAACGGTATATAAAAACCATGAGTTTTTTTATTGAGATCGGAATCCTTATCAGTGATAATCCGGATATAAATACTTTAGTAAAAATGATCGCCAAAAAGGCCCCGGAGATTATGGAAGCAGAAAGAAGCAGCATTTTCTTCCTCGATAAGGATGAGAAAGAGCTATGTTCCATGGTAGCTATTGGCATGAGCGGCAACATGATCCATTTTGACAAGGATCTGGGGGTCGCGGGTCATGTTTTAAAGACAGGAAAACTGCTAAATATCACTGACGCCTATCAATGTCCCTACTTTAATACAGAAATAGATAAAAAAACAGGTTACAGAACCAGGAGCATCCTATGTACACCTATCGTCAATCCTAGCGGAAAACCGTTCGGAGTGTTTCAGATATTAAACAAAAAGAACGGCGTTTTCACCAGAGAGGACGAGATACTTCTCCAAATCATGGTATCTCAAATCTTTATTGCCCTGGAAAATATCAATACCTGGAATGAATTCAAATTAATCAAAGAATCCCTCAATAAAGAGAATGAGAATCTCAGACGTGAGAAAAAGAAAGAATACGGATTTTCAGAGATAATCGGGATGAATGATAATCTTCTCTCGATCATGAAAACCGTAAAACAAACAGCCGGTTTTAACATCCCTGTCCTTATTGAAGGGGAAAGCGGCACTGGTAAGGAGCTGATGGCAAAGGCCGTTCATTATAACAGCACAAGGGCTGAAGAACCCTTTATCTGTGTCAATTGCTCCGCTATACCTGAAAATCTTCTGGAATCAGAGCTTTTCGGATATGAGAAAGGGGCCTTTACGGGTGCCCAATCATCAAAGATTGGTTTCTTTGAAGAGGCAAACAAAGGGACTCTTTTTCTGGATGAAATAGGCGATATGGAGCCGAAATTACAGGTAAAAATCCTACGGTTTTTACAAAACGGGGAGATACAGAGACTGGGAAGCAGCAAGATAAAAAAGCTGGATGTAAGGATTATCGCCGCCACCAATAAAAACCTTACTGAGCTGATGAAAGAAGGAAGGTTTCGGGATGATCTTTATTATCGTATCAATGTAATAAACCTCAAGCTTTCACCATTGAGGGAGATAAGAGATGACATCCCTCTTTTGATAAGGTATTTTTTACAAAAATTCGGACCTTCCCTCAACAAGGAGGTAAAGGGGTTAAACCAAGAAGCCCAACAACTTTTGCTTATGTATGAGTATCCGGGAAATATAAGGGAACTGGAAAATATTATCAAAAGGGCCCTCGTTATCGCGGACGGACCCTTTATCACACCTCAAAATCTCCCTGATTACATACAATCAAATAAAAACATGGCTGCAGATCCCCTGAATTTCGGTTTTTTAACCTCCACTTCAAAAGATTACAGAGCCTACAAGGGATTAAAATTGATGGCCAGAAAGAAACTGGATGAGCATCTGGACATGCAGTTTATCGTCAATCTTCTTAAGGAAAATAAGGGCAACGTAAGCCGGGCTGCCAGACAGGCCAATATGAACCGTTCCCTGCTTCACCAAATGATTCAGAGATATCAATTGGACATTTTTCAATATCGCTCTAGTAAGGATAATTGTAAGAAAAATTAGCAATTAAATTGTACAATTAATAATCATTTTACATTCAACTAATACGCATTCTTTTGCCAACCTTCTTTTTATCAATCATTCCGTATGATTCAGAATAGTAAACCTATCTGGCATTTCAGTTGCATGATAAAAAACGGATTTTATGAATTTTTTTAAAACAGCTTACTGATTACTGAAACCTCAAAAATTTGAGACTCAAACATTCGAAAAAATATATAATTCAAAAAAGAATAATCAATGATTCATCATGATCATTAGATTTAACATGTACAGTTCTAATTATTCCGATAATGATCACATATTAAAATCAGGAGCCGAATATGAAAAAAGACCCGGGATTAAGCATCAGATTTTTCAGCAATATATACTTAATCTTTTTTTTCCTTATCATATCCCTGCCATCCTATAGCTATGCGGGGGGGTATATCGACGGTACTTTGGCCCAGGATTTTCTCAATGCCCCTGCGGTTGGCCCTAATGTGGTGGGTTATATGATAGGTGACTATATTAGCCCTCAAATTACGCATATACACCTTTTTATTAGAAAATGCGAATGTCTCAAAAGGGTCAACTATAAATATGAAGGCATTTTTATCTCATATAATCAGTACTTTTCAAAGGCAGAGTTCAATGGACTTACACCTGAAGTTCTGGTGGGCACAATCGACCCCTACGGACAAATATCCAGGAAACTCGCGCCAAGCCAGGAACTTATTGCAGTAATTAATCGGGTCCTGGAATATCAGAAAATAGACAATCAGTTTGTTGCCAGGGTAAGCATCAAGTTCGTGAGCATGGTTCCTTAATTTTTATTTAATTGATTCTAATCCCCGATCTTACAGCTCGGGAGGAAAACAGAATCAAAAAGAAAACCGAGGATAAAAGGATTACCGTTCCGGAGGCAGGCAGATTCAGATAAAAGGCCAGCCATAAACCTATGGCAACTGAAAGGCTTGCAACAAGCATGGAGATTATTATTGCACTAAAGAAACTTTTTGCTATTTGAAGACTCCCTGCTGCAGGAATAACTATAATGGCCGTCACAAGCAGCAACCCCACAATCTTCATTCCCAGAACAACAACAATAGCAGTAAGCAAAATCAGAATGCTCTCCAGACGTCCCGCCTTTATGCCGCTAGCCTTTGCCGAATCGGGATCAAAGGTGACAAATAACAGTTCCTGGTAAAATATGACAATAATGGCGAAAGTGATTATGGTTAGTACCATGGAGACCCATACCTCTGTTGAGGAAATGGCCATAATGTCTCCGAATAAATAGCTCATAAGGCCCGCATTAAAATCACCCGAAAGGCTGGCCAAAATTATCCCCAATGCCAATCCGATGCTGCTGAAGATCCCGATGGCGGTATCTTCATACACACCCGCCTTTTCCCTGAGTTTAATGATGCCTAATGCGCACAAAACAGCCACAAGCAAAGCTGCAGTCATTGGAAGGATGTTTAGAAACAGGCCGAGAGCCACACCGCCGAAGGTAATATGGGCAAGGCCATGTCCCAGCATGGCATCTTTCCTTAAAACCAGGAATACTCCAAGAATAGCACAGGTATTGGCAATAAAAATCCCTGCCAACAGCGCCCTCTGCATAAAATTGTAAGTCAAAAAGAATTTCAATAAAATTCCCCTTTACTCAGTGACGGTGGGAGATAAGGTGTTGCTCTCCTCTTATGAACTTCTCAACTTCGGAGGATTGACAGAATTCCTCATGAGTCCCGTGAAACACAAGCCTCTGATTAAGGCATGCCACCTTGGTTACATATCTGGTAACAACCCCTATATCATGTGTAATCAACACAATAGTGATGCCATGTTGTTTATTCAATAAATTTAGCATATCATAAAAGTATGTCTGAGTGGCAGCGTCAACACCTGTTGTCGGCTCATCCAGGATTAAAATATCGGGCTGATTGACTATGGCACGGGCAATAAAGACACGTTGCTGTTGCCCTCCGGAGAGTTCTCCGATTCTCCGGTCTTTAATCCCTTTCATATCCACTTTCTCCAGGGCCTTATCAATTAGGGCATAATCATTCCTTCGAAAAAATCTGGGAAATTTCTTTCCGGATATAAGCCCCATAGACACCACTTCCTTCACCGAAGCCGGGAAAAAATTATCGATATGTGTGGCATTCTGGGGAACATATCCGATACTTTTCCACTTTGTAAAATACCTTATTGTCTGACCGAATAAAACGATCTCTCCTTCGCTGAGCGGAAGGAGTCCTAGAACAAGCCTTATAAGGGTCGTTTTGCCGGAGCCGTTCGGTCCCAGGATAGCCAGGAAATCACCCTGTCTTATCTCAAATGATATATCGGAAAGCACCTTTGTGGATCCGTAGCTGTACTCGACACCTTTTACGGATATCTGAATATCCCGCGCTTCACTCACATCCAAGCCCCTTCATAAGGTTTATGAGATTATCCTCCATAATGGAGATAAAGGTTATGCCACTTTCCCTTTCTTTCCCGGTTAAATTCGGACCCGGATTTAGAACCAGAACATATGCCCCAATCTCTTCCGCAATGATCCTGGCAAGTCGATCATTGATAAATTTTTCAATAAAAACAGCCTTTATACCTTTTGATCCTGCAAAATCTATTATTTCTGCCATTTCTCTCGGTTTCGGCTCTGCATCAGGACTCAATCCATAAAGGGATATCTGTTTCAAACCATATCTTCTTGCTATGTAAGAAAAAGTTGCATGTCCTCCCATCAGGATTTCAGATCTTTCACAACTTCTCAACCCCTTTGAATACTTCCTGTCAAGCTCAGCCAGTTTTTCTTTGTATCTTTTTCCGTTTTGCGTATAAATTGCAGTCCCTTCAGGATCTTTGCTGGAAAAAACCCTTACGATTTTATCTATGATCTTCTGATCATTCTCAAAGTCAAGCCAAATATGAGGATCCATTCTTTGATAATGATGCCCGGAACCGTGTTTTACGGGTGAGTTATTATTTTGATCAGCCTTTTTTTCCGGAAAATCCCTTCCTGACTCCTCCGCGCTGATCAGGTCCAGCCCCTCTGAAGCCTCAATGATCAGAAGCGAATCACTTTTTATTCCTTCTAACAGGTCTTCAACCCATGGCTCCATGCCGGAACCAATATATATAAATATATCCGCCTTTGAAAGGTTGACTATTTCCACTGGCCTGGGTCTCCATGTATGGGGTTCGGTGCCAGGAGGGAGGAAGATCTCCACATTGACCCTTTCGCTGCCGACAACCCTTGCAAACTCCTGCAGAGGGAAAATGCTTGTTACTACTTGCAGCTTTTGCAGGGCCCATCCCCTGCAATGGCAGCAGATTATAAATATGAGTATTATCAAAAATACTGTTTTTTTAAAATATCCTTTCATTTTAAAATCCTTTTCCATGTACGGGATATCCAAAATCTTTGCCGGGTATTATTATATCAAAGAAATATATTAAAATATATATATGTATATTTATCCTTATATTTCAAGACTTGATCCCATCAAAACACATCACCAATTATCTGCTCATAAAAATTATTCACCTAAAGGCTTAAAAAATATACTGACTATCAAAATTTCCTTTCTTTTTGTCATTCTTCAATAAAAATTGAAACAAATATATCTAATAAAATAATAAAGAATATCTTTGAAATTGGCATAATTTTTGTTTATTAATTTGCCAAATCATAATATTTGCTGATGATTATCTTTTATACGAATCCAGGAAAAAACATTCAAGAGAGTTATAAGATCATGAACATAGATATGGAAACATTGTCAGATACAAAAATAATAAATCAAATGTTGAATATAGAAAAAAATGCGTGTCAGATTGTTGAAAATGCAATAGAAAAGGGAAATAAAGTAATAACAGAAGCCAGGGAAGAGGCAGAACGGCTCATAGAAAAAAGAAAACAAGAGCTAAGTAATGATTTGCTCGCGTTAGAGAAAAAACTACAGGAAGAAACCGAAAAAGAAGCGGCTCGGATAAAGGCAGAAAAACAACAAACTCTTGAAATGATTGACAAACAAACAATATCAAAAAAGGAATTGACAATAAAAAAGATTTGCGAATTTTTATTTAAACAGATAATGGATGATAGATAATATATGTTGAAGAATGCTGTTCGTTTTTCATATATAAATGCCAAGATTCGGTCATTAAAAAGTCAATTGCTCAGGCAATCGGATTATGAAAACCTTCTTAAAGCAAGGGGATATCACGGATTGGCTGATTATTTGAGGTTTACTCCCTATTGTAAAAACATTGATAAAGGCATTTCCTCTTATGATGAACTAATAGAAATTTATTATAAAAATATTTTAGGAGAATACATAAAGGTCATTGATTCGATCTCAATTAATATTAAACGCTTAATTTGTCAATTGTACCAGAGATACGAGCTTGAAAATCTTAAAGTCATTTTAAGGGCAATCTGTTATTGCAGACAATCAGACAAAATAAAAAGGCTTTTTTTTCCATTGATTAAATATACCAGCTTTTCCACAAGTGACCTGATTGCGTCAAAAAATTTATCCGAAATCATCAATAAATTAAAAGGTACATGGTACTATGAGCCGCTTATTAATTCCTTTTATCGTTTTGAAAGCGAAGGTGAAAGTTTTCCTCTGGAGATGGCCTTAGACTTAACCTACTACAACCATCTCTGGGATATTGTCTCATCTCTGTCCCGACAGGATCAAAAGATAGCAAAAAACATTTTGGGGCTTCAGCTGGACGCCTTAAATATTATATGGATCATCAGATTTAAAGAGAGGTTCCTTTTCTCTCCTGAAGAGATTCTAAATTACAGCCTGATAAACGGAAAATACATCTCAAAAAATATCAGAAAAAAAATGGCTTATTCTGTGAATCAGAAAGACATAATATCAAATCTTGAAGGAACCCCATATAAGGAAATACTAAAAGGCATTGATGATCCGGAAATAGGTTATATAAAGTTATTACAATATATATTGATTTTAGTAAGAAGAAATTGGAACAGATATCCTTTTCAAATTGGTACAATTTTAGGTTATATATTTTTAAAAGAGACTGAAATAAAGGATCTGATTACAATTACTGAGGGGAAAAGGATTGGTATTCATGAGAAAAATATAAATCCTTTTATGGTGCATCAATTATCACTGACTTGTTAACAGTTATGGTTCAAGGTTCATATACTTAATAATAAAGGATCGGGAGTAGTTATCATGTTAAGGCCTGCTAAGATGGCTAAGATTGATCTTCAGATACCGGAAGATCATATCGCTAAAATAACCCTGGGTATTACCAATTTAAACATCATACACCTGATGAATATCCGCAAAACTCCTCTTGGTGAAGTTAATATTGAATCCAATCGGGAAAATTCTCTGGTGTGCAGATATCTAAAACTGCAGCGCAGGATTAATAATCTATGCGAAGCAATGGAAATTGAGCTGAATAAAATACCTTGGTGTCCTTTTTTACAGGATATTAATCCTCATATTGATATTATAAGGCTCGAAAATAAGATTAAAACACTAGAAGAAGAGGCCATGCCTTTTATTGCAAGGCGTAAATCCTTAAGTGACCAAAAACAGGAAAAACTGAGATTATTGACTCATACAGAGATAATCTTAACCTCTGGTATAGATTTACATCAATTTCATGAATGCAAATTTCTCTATATAGCTGCAGGATTGATCCCAACGGAAAATATTGAAGGATTGGAACTAAGCCTGTCCAATTTTTATCATATTCTGGTACCGTCAAAAAAGATCGGCAAGAGACGCCTGGCCTTTGTGCTCGGATCAAAAAAGGATCAGGAAAAAATAGAAAAGGCATTACGGAGCGCCTATTTTGAAAAACTGGATTTTTGCATTATTAAATCCAAAGAAAACAGTTCCGATATCCAGGATTTGAAAAGCCAGATAAATGATATTGATCAAAAAACTTCCGAAACAGAAGCAAATCTAAGCAAATTAAGGATGATAATCAAGAAAAAATTACTTAAAATAAACCAGAGGGTAATACTTTCTTTAAATATTTTAGAAACAGCAAAATCATTCGACAAGGTAGGCAGCTCATACCATATATCCGGCTGGATACCTCAGGATATCGTTCCCGCACTGGAAAAAGAGATAAGAAGGGCAAGTCTCAATCAGGCAAAAATCAACATCTTAATCCCTGACGGAAGTAAAAAAGGCCTTAAAAGCAGCTTTAAAATACCCACTTGTTTAAAAAATCCTCTATTTCTCAAGCCATTTGAAAAAATAATCTTTGGATATGGCATACCTGATTACAATGAGGTAGAGCCCACAATCTTTTTTGCATCGAGTTTTCTCGTTATGTTCGGAGTGATGTTTGGGGATGTGGGCCATGGTTTGACTCTATTTTTTCTTGGTCTCCTGGCCTTCAAAAAATCCAAAAAGGATTATATAGGCCAGATGGGACTAATAGTTATGGAATGTGGGATCATGTCAGGTATTTTTGGGTTTTTGTACGGTTCATTTTTTGGTTTTGAACATATTTTACCAGCCCTGTGGTTCAGTCCCATGGGAAACATTTATTATTTCATGAAACTCACTATTGGTTTCGGTATTGTCATAATAAGCCTGGGTCTAATATTAAATATCATAAATTCAATAAGAAACAGGGAGTTTCTAAAGGGTATATTCGGAGAGACGGGTATTATGGGACTCATTTTTTATTGGGCATGCGTTGGGTTAATTATAATATATATGGTTAATGGAGAATTGATTTTTACCTCCAGCTATGTTTTGTGGCTTTTGCTGTTTCCTCTATTGATGATATTTTTCAAAGAGCCATTATATAATCTTTATAATAAATTTATTCTCAAGAAAGAAGTTCCCATATTTCCATCAAATCTCGGACTGTACTTTATGGAAGGGCTCATCGAGATAGGAGACACTGTAATAGGATTTCTCTCCAATACCGTATCTTTTATACGCATTTCAGCGTTTGCGCTTGCTCATGCAGGTTTATTTTTTGCAGTATTCACATTGGCGCACACCTTACAAACTGTAAAATGGGGTTTTTTCTGGTATTGGATTGTCGTTATCATCGGGAATATTTGCATTATAGTCATAGAGGGGCTGGTTGTCTCAATTCAAACTATCAGGTTGGAATACTATGAATTCTTCAGCAAATTTTTCAAAGGAGGAGGAGAGTTGTATAGCCCCTTGATTAACAAATAGCCAATTATCATCCCTAAAGAGGGCTTTAAAAAGAAGCATGAATTTAAACAACTAAAATGATATGAAGATGTTATGAATTTATATTTATATTTTCCTTCATAGAAAGGGGTTACTTAAAAATGAAATTAGGGCATTTTCCTTCAAGATGTTTAATCATTGCCATATGTCTGGCTTCTGTCCTGAGTATTTTCTTATTTACTCATACCTTTATTACAAACGCCTACAGCTCTAATCATGAAATAGTTAAAGAAGCAAAGAATCCAACCACAATGAAATGGGCATTCATCGCCGCGGCAATATCTACCGGACTGGCAACGATAGGTGCTGCCATCGCTGTCGGCCTTGTTGGTTCTTCCGCCATGGGAGCCATGAGTGAAAGGCCGGAAATGGCAGGCCGTGCTTTAATCTTTGTGGGTTTGGCGGAAGGTATAGCCATCTATGGCCTGATTGTTGCCATTATGATCCTGGGCATGGTCTGAAGTTATTACTGTATAGCAAATATTGGGTCTATTTAGATGAAATTCTTGGTCATAGGAGACAGGGACACTATAGCAGGTTTTTCCCTGATAGGGATTGAAGGTATTGTTGTTAATACAAAATCAGAGGCCTTAAAAGCCCTCAAATATGCCATTCATAACAAGGACATAGCTATCATTTTGATTACTGAGAGAGTGGCCGGGGAAATACGCAACAATATCGATAATCTCATATCCCACAGAAAAAAATGCAATCTTATCCTTCAAATTCCCGATGCGCACAGGTCCAAGCCAATGAAGCATACAGTTGAAGAATTCATTTTTTCAGCATTAGGAATAAAGGTATAGAAAGGTTTAAAAAAGTAAAAAATGTTATCCGGTCAAAATATTGAAATATTAAAACGTGTCATAATGGATGATGCCTATAGGGAAGCGGAAGCTATATTAGAGAAGGCAAGAAAGGAATCGGAGTCCATCAGGGAAAAGGGTATTAGTATTTCTAATGATTTGATTAAATTGAATAAATCTAATTTATCTCAAGTATCGCATTCAAATAATAGCGGAAAGCTAATATCATTGGCAGAGTTCAGGGCGCGCAGTGAGATATTACAGCGCAAGGAAGAGGTATTAAAGGGGATCATCCTCCGGGTTCAGCAGGATTTTTTTTCACTTCCCGACCGGGCTGACTATGCGGATATATTAAAGAAGCTTATCATTGACGCGCTGAGATGTTTAAAAGGGGAGGGGAGCGAATTTGTATGCAGGCTCAACCCAAGGGACCAGGAACTACTATCTGCCGCTGTTTTTAATGATATTGGTAAAAAGATGGAAACGGACATCTCACTGGACAATGTC
>JBLIRO010000073.1:0-24490 GCA_049472335.1 bacterium
CCACTTGAAAACCCTTGTTGCACAAGTGTTTTCAGGGAGGGCAAGTTCCATTTTTTGCCTTATATCGAAAACCCAGTTTCAAAACAAAATATATCCTTGACATCAAGTAATGATAATGCCATAATTTATGGTTTAAAAAAGAAAACAACTATAACAAAACATCTTATATTAACCACAAAATTGGTTATTGATTGAGGATTTTATAAGGAGAATACATCGATGTCAGAGTTATTGATGGGTAAAAAGATAGGTATGACCCAGATATTACAGGAAAACGGGGATGTTATCCCTGTAACAGTCATACAGGCAGGGCCGTGTATTATAAGCCAAAAAAAGATTCCGGAAAAGGATAATTATTCTGCTGTCCAATTGGGATTTTTAGCTATGAAACCAACCAGGGTGAAAAAACCATTAGCAGGTCATTTTAAAAAAGCAGGGATCCCCCCTCAAAGATTCCTTTATGAGTTTAGGGTTGATGAGAAAGAACTGGAAAAATATGAAGTTGGGCAAGAGATCAAGGTCGATGGATTTAAAGAAGGGGATTTTGTTGATGTTACCGGGATTTCCAAAGGTAAGGGATTTGCCGGAGTCATGAAGAGACACAACTTTCACGGAGCACCGGGTGCCCATGGTACTCATGATTATAATCGGCATGGAGGTTCAATAGGCAGTTCTTCATTCCCGTCGAGGGTATTCAAGGGACTCAGAATGGCAGGCAGAATGGGGTCTGATCGGGTAACTGTTCAAAACCTTAAGGTTATGCAAGTTCGTCCTGAACAAAACTGTTTGGTTTTGCGTGGCGCTGTACCGGGAGCCAAAAACGGTATACTTCTGATAAAAAAGGCTATAAAAAAGAAATAATCAGAATGCTGAAAAAACTTTTTTCCCCCCATTCTGTTGCTGTTATCGGAGCCTCTAGGGATCAAGGAAAAGTAGGACATGAAGTTCTGAAGAATTTAATCCTGGGGGGATTTGAAGGACATATTTATCCAATAAATCCGAAAGCGGATAAGATTCTCGGGAAAAAGTGCTTTTCTGATATCTATGAAATCAAAGGGCGAATAGACTTAGCCATTATTGTCATACCTGCAAAGTTGGTCCCTCAAGCTATTGATAAATGCGGGGATAGAAATATCCCTACAGCTATAGTCATATCTGCTGGTTTCAAGGAAACGGGCAAAGAAGGCTCCGGTTTAGAGCATCAAATGATCGAGTATGCCCATCTTCATCAAATCCGTATCCTTGGTCCCAACTGTCTGGGATTGATCAATACTGATTCAAGGCTAAACGCCTCGTTTTCAAGGGAAATGCCTCTTGCTGGAAGTATTGGTTTTTTTTCCCAATCAGGAGCCCTTGGGACAGCCATCCTTGATTGGGCAATAGGAGAAAGGATTGGTTTTTCAAAGTTTATAAGTCTCGGAAACAAGGCTGATATCTCTGAAATAGATATTATGCAAGTATTGGGACAAGATCCTCAAACAAAAGTCATCCTGGGCTATCTGGAAAGTATTGAAAATGGTGAGGAGTTTGTCAGAATGGCCAGGGTAATATCCAAAAAGAAACCAATAATCATAGTTAAGGCGGGAAGCACAAAGGCAGGTTCACGGGCTGCGTCATCTCATACAGGCAGTTTAACGGGGTCTGAGGTGGCCTTTGATGCGGCTTTTAAACAGTCAGGCATCATCAGGGCATATTCTATTCAGGAACTTTTTAATTATGCCCTTGCCTTTGCTTATCAACCACTTCCAAAAGGAAATAATATTGCTGTAGTTACAAACGCAGGCGGGCCTGGAATTATGGCTGCCGATGCGTGTGAAAGATTTCGCCTGAATCCCATTACACCGAGCAAAGAAACCATTGATAAACTGGCCGGTTTTTTGCCGCCCGCTGCCGGATTCTATAATCCTGTAGATATTTTAGGGGATGCGGGCTCGGATAGATACAAGAAATCACTGGATGTGATTTTAGAAGACCGAAAGATCCAGGGGATTGTTGTGATCCTTACTCCGCAAGCCATGACAGAGGTCGTTCAGACAGCCGAGGTGCTTGGCGAGGTTTCTATGAATACACATAAACCCATTCTTGCTTCATTTATGGGGCAATATACTATTAAAGAAGGGATAGACAGGTTAGTCAAATATAAAATACCTAACTATGTCTATCCTGAACAAGCCATAGATGCCTTTAAGAAAATGTGGGAATATAAAAGATGGGTTGATTTGCCTGATGGCCATTTCAAACACTATAGAGGAGATAAGAGACGAGTTAAAAAGGTGTTGGATCAGGCGCGTAATGAGGAGACCTTGATACTGAGCGAGAAAAGAGCCAGAGAAATATTGAAGGCTTATCATTATACCCTCCCCAGATATGAAATCGCTGAAACATCGGATATGGCAGTATATTTTGCCGACAAAATTGGATATCCTGTTGTTTTAAAGATTGTCTCATCCCATATTTTACATAAATCAGATGTTGGAGGTATAAAGATTGGGCTTCAAACACCGAATCAGGTAATAAAGGCATTCCATGATATTATTGCAAAATGCCGGCGTTTTGTGCCAAAGGCAAATATACAAGGAGTAGCGGTCCAAAATATGTATCAGAATGTTCGGGAAGTAATCCTGGGAATGTCCCGGGACCCTCATTTCGGACCATTGATCATGTTTGGTTTGGGTGGTATATATGTGGAAGTCCTTAAGGATGTGACCTTCCGTATCGCCCCCATAAGCGAAGAGGATGCGCGGGCGATGGTTAGTGAAATACATTCATACCCCTTATTAAAGGGAGTCAGAGGACAGAAATCCGCGGATGTGGATGCTATCGTGGAAGCCATAATCCGTTTATCTCAAATTGCTGTTGATTTCCCGGAAATCTGTGAGGCGGATATAAATCCTCTGGCAGTTATGGAGGCTGGGAAAGGAGCCGTTGCCCTGGATGCCAGGTTTACCATTTGTCACTGATTTTTTAAAGACTTAGGAACTTAACTTGTAACTTCTCAAAATCCTGGTGGGCTATTGAGAGTAATTGCAAAATGCAAATTGCAAATTTTAAAATGCACGATAATGTATTCCTTAAATTTTCATTTTTTATTCTGCAATTTGTAATTTTCATTAACTGCTCTAAAACCACACGGTTTTTGAGTAGGGCACTTAACTTTATGAAGAGGATAATGCGATGATTTCCCTCTATATAGGATCTACAACCCCTTATGCGGGTAAAAGCCTTTTATGTATGGGATTAGGAAAACATTTTGAAAAAGAAGGATTGAGAATAGGCTATCTGAAACCTCTAGGGAAAACCCTTACCAGGGTGGGGGATAAGATCACGGATGAGGACGCTGTTTTTATTGCCCGCGCCCTTTCCCTGGATGAACCGTTGGAGATGCTCTGTCCTGTGGTGGTGACACAGGACATGATTATCCAGGCCTATATGGGAAAGCTGATGGGTGTGGAAGAAAAGGTGATGGAGGCGCATAAAAAGCTTTCTCTGGATAAGGACCTTATTATGATAGGTGGTGGGCAAAATATCTATGATGGTGCTTTCCTGGGACTATCAGGGGCCTCTTTGATCAAAAAGCTGAAGGCCAAGGTTATTCTGGTAGATAAATATGAGGAAGATGTATGTATAGATTGTATTCTCGCGGCCAAGGACGCTTTGGGTGATAGACTGATCGGGGTTATAATGAACCGTGTTTCGAGGGAAAATGAAGGATGTATAAAAAGGAGGGTAGTCCCGTTTCTCGAGATAAAGGGTATACCTGTTTTAGGAATCATGCCCTACGATTCATTATTGACTTCCGTAACAGTGAGGGAATTGGCTGAAATCCTGAATGGACAGATCATTTGCTCTGAAGATAAAACAGACGAACTGGTTGAAAGCTTCAGTGTTGGTGCCATGTATGTGGAAGGGGCCCTGAAATATTTTCGGGCCAAAAAGAATAAAGCCGTTATAACTGGTGGAGACCGGTCTGACATCCAACTGGCTGCTTTACAGACTTCTACGAAGTGCATTATACTTACAGGAGATTTGTACCCAAACGAAATCATTATCACCCAGGCAGAGGAAAGGCATGTTCCCGTTATGATTGTGAAGAAGGACACCTTGAGCACTATCGAGGAATGTGAGAGGATACTGGGCCGGATACGAATAAGGGATGAAAGAAAGGTAAGAAGGGCAGTGGAGCTGGTAAAGGAAAGGATTGACTTTGAGCGAATGTATGAAAAACTCGAGCTTGGTATCAGATAATAAATGGCTTACTGGGCGGTCATAGGCCTTGGTGCTCTGAATTGGGATTTTATTTATGAATTGCCTGATTTTGCTGTGTTGCGGGATTTGGATATCTCAATGGCAATTGGCGAAGAGATTCAACTGGAGTCAGACAAGTTGGATCCCTTGTTGGAACTCTTAAGACGGCATGGAAAAAAAATGGCCGAATCAGGAGGAGGTCAGGCAGCCAATACCATCTGTGCGCTTGCCAGAATGGGCTTTAACACCATGCTTATGGGAAAGTTGGGAGAGGATGAGTGGGGAGATCTTATCTTAAAAGGCCTCAGCGGTGTTAACATAAAAAACATAATCAGAGAGGGCAGATCCGGGATCTGTGTATCAATCCTGACTTCTGAAGGTGAGAGAAGCATGATAGTCTTTCCAAATGCCAACGATACCCTCGATGTAAAGGATATTGATATAGCAGCCTTTAATGATTGTCATTTTGTACACCTTACTTCCTTTGCAGGCTCACGTCCGTTAAAGACACAACAAGAACTGGTTGAAGGATTACAACAGGGACCTTTGATTAGTTTTGATCCGGGCAATCTATATGCCAGAGCCGGACTGAATTCAATCCTTCCTATTGTGAAAAGGACCTATTGCCTTTTTGTCACCGACAATGAGTTGGAAAGAATAACCGGGCTCCATCATGAACGTGCGGCAGCCCAAATGTTGGAATTAGGTGTGCAGATGGTTATATGTAAACGAGGGAGTAAGGGGGCCTATCTTTTAGATCATCAACGGCGTTTGGATTTTCCGGCAATAGAGGTTGAAGTAAAGGACGTAACAGGAGCGGGTGATTGCTTTGCGGCAGGATTTCTTGCAGGTCTGATAATGGAAAAAGATTTAGAGACATGCGGATTATTGGGAGCTCATGCAGCTGCGTCCTGTATAGCGGGCTATGGAAGAGAATCATATCCGGATGAAGAAACGCTGAATCGAATTATCAAAAAAATATAAAAAAATTTTTTGATCACTTAGGGATTGATTTACTGAAGCTTGCTCTGCAGCGCTAAAGGCTCTTGGCAAAAATGCCAATGACCCTTTAAATAATCTTTTTAAGAGATTATCAAGATTAGACCTTCGGTTATAATCAACTTTGGGCACTTTTTTTAAACTTTAGGTATTTAAAGAGAAAGAATATGGGCTGCAATATAGGCTGGTTTACGACAGGCCGGGACGCAGAGGCCGTAAGCCTTTTGGAGACTGTTTATAAAGGAATAAAAGAAGGGAGTATAGAAGGCCGGATTGCCTATATATTTATAAATCGCGAAAAGGGGGAGGGGTGCTTTTCTGATAGAATTATGGATCTAAGTTATAAATGGCAGATACCGTTGATATGTTTTTCCTCTGTAAAGTTTAAGCCCGAGCTTCGGGCCGAGGGACATAAAAGCCGGGATGCCAAAATGGAATGGCGCAGAGACTTCCACCAGGAGGTTCTCAAAAGGGTTCGGGGGATTGAATCCGATTTTACCGTTCTGGCAGGTTATATGCTTATCGTGAGTCCGGATATGTGTCGCGCACTCAACCTGATCAATCTTCATCCTGCTCCTCCCAATGGTCCTGCCGGGACGTGGCAGGAAGTCATCTGGCAATTGATCGGGATGAATGCCTCCGAAAGCGGGATCATTATACACATTGTAACTCCGGAGCTTGACAAGGGACCTCCAATTACCTATTGCCTTTATAAGATCAGGGGTGAGAAATTTTCAGCCCTGTGGGATGAGATGGATGAAAAGCGGCGGAGAATTTCCCTGCCTGATATTAAGGATCTTGAGGGAGAGGAAAATCTCCTCTTTAAAATGATCAGAAAGGAAGGGGTTAAAAGAG
This sequence comes from bacterium, assembly GCA_049472335.1. Classification (GTDB taxonomy): domain Bacteria; phylum SZUA-182; class SZUA-182; order DTGQ01; family JAFGSM01; genus JBLIRM01. The sequence continues at coordinate 6,100 of JBLIRO010000073.1, forward strand.
AACTCCCCCTTCTTTTTGAAACCATTCGTTGGCTGAGCTGCAAAAAAATCAGGATAAGAGATAAGATGGTGTATCTCGATGATAAGGAATGCATTGGGGGAGTGTGTCTTAGCGAACAGATAGAGAGGATTGTTGAGAGCAAATGAAAACGAAAAACTCAAAAAAAATCAGAGGCCTTGTTGCTATCGATTGTGAAGGGCCACTCACAAAGAATGACAATGCCTTAGAGCTAAGTAAAAATTTTCTCCCTGATGGTGAACGTCTGTTTACACAATTGAGCCGTTATGATGATATCCTTGCTTCTATGGTCAAAAGGCCGGGATATAGAGCGGGAAATACACTCAAGTTGATATGCCCGTTTTTCAGGGCTTTTGGAATTCTAAATCAAGATGTGATGGATTTTTCTGAAAAAAATATCCTGATGATGCCGGGAGCGGATTTGCTTCTTAGATGGATAAATGAAAGTGCGCATGGATTTATAGTCAGTACGAGTTACAGACCGTATATCCAGGCTTTGTGTAATGTCGTGGGATTCCCTTTCCGGAATACCTATTGTACGAATCTTGATCTTGACTTTTTAAACCCTTCAGAAGAAGAATGTTACAGGGTGCGGAAGATGGCGGAAAAGATTGTCTCTCTGTCTTTTTTGGAATGGCCTTCGGATGTAAAATCATTGGAAGATCTTCCCGCCCATGTGAAAAGTGCATTTGCTATCATAGATGAGATTATAATGAAAGAATTGAAAGGATCATACCTTGGTGGTTATCTGAACCATGTGGAGCCTGTCGGAGGAGAGGAGAAGGCCAGGTCCGTTCGCGATAGTTGTGAGAAGACAGGACAAAAGCTTTCAAGCGTGATTTATATTGGAGACAGTATAACAGATGTTGAAGCATTTCAGCTTGTTAGAGAAAATGGGGGCATGACAGTGGCTTTTAATGGAAATCGTTACGCAATAGAAGCCGCTGAAGTGGCATGTCTTTCCAATCACTCAGATATCCTTGCTGTCATTTGTCAGATTTTTTGGGACAAAGGAAGACAGGGAGTCATGGAGATGATAGGGGATTGGCGAACAGGATTCCCTTACATTAATCAACTAATCTCCAATCCTTCTTTCCGGGAGGCGGTATTGGAAAAAGAGCGAAAGCTCCCTACACGCATAGAGATGATTACGGGCCAAAATCGTTTTTCTCTCATAAAAAAAAGTGAGGAATTCCGGGGCCGGGTCAGAGGGGAAGCGATCGGGAGGCTTGGATAGTGGCAGAGATTAGACCATTTAAGGGTATCCTTTATAATGAGGATTTGATAACGAACCTCTCTCTGGTTATTGCTCCGCCTTATGATGTTATCTCACCCATAGAACAGGAACAACTTTATGAGAGAAGTACATACAATATTGTCCGGTTGATTAAGGGTAAGGAATTCCATGAGGACAATGGTAAAGACAATACTTACATACGAGCTAATCAGTATTTTCAAAATTGGCTAAGGGAAAAACTGCTGGTTGAGGACCTGAATGAAGCCATTTATGTGTGCCAGGATGAATATAGACTGCAAGACGGCACAAGGAAAGTCAGAAAGGGATTTTTTGCCCTTTTCCGTTTGGAGGATTTTGGTTCAGGATCCATATACCCTCATGAGAGGACACTTGCTGGACCAAAGGAGAGCAGGTTTCGTCTTATGCAGGCTTGCTCAGCCAATTTCAGCCCTATCTTCAGCCTTTACTCGGATACTGAAAGAAAGGTTGAGCAAGTCATGGATGATGTATTTTTATCTCCTCCTGATATCAGGATTTTGTCTCAGGAGAGGATTCTGCATAGATTGTGGAAGGTAACAAATCCAGTGAGTTGCGGGAAGATAATCGAGGCTATGAAAGGACAGAAGATTTTTATTGCGGACGGCCACCATCGTTATGAGACTGCCTTGAATTATCAAAAATTCATGAGAGAAAAAAATGGATTAAGGGACAAAAAACAATCCTATAATTATTGTCTTATGTATTTTGCCAATACAGAGGACGAGGGATTGAGCATCCTTCCTTATCACAGGGCGGTTAGGAATCTTTCCTGGGAAGTATTAGATAATCTGGAAGCCAGATTGAAACCATGGTTTTATATCAAGAGCTTCCATTTTGATGGTATCGCTATTAATGAGGCTACAGCTCGCAAGGATCTAACTATGCAAATGGCCCGCATGGGGGGTAATCGGCCTGTGTTTGGTTTATATATGGGAAAACAAAGATATTCCCTTTTGGCCCTTAAACATGATGTAAATATTGAAGAGATCGTGTCAGGAGAAGGTTCAAAGGCATGGAAGCGTCTCGATGTGAACATCCTTCATGCCCTGATCTTCGAAAAGATATTGGGAATATCATCAAACGATTTCGAAAAAAAGGACATGCTCGTTTTTGAAGCAGACACAGTTAAAGCTATTAGTCTTGTTAATATGAATGCATGCCAGGCAGCGTTTCTGGTTAATCCGACCAAAATTGAGCAGGTTAAGAAGGTTGCTTTAAAGGGTGAGAAGATGCCTCAGAAATCAACTTTTTTCTATCCTAAATTACCATCCGGCCTTATCATTCGTAGGATTTGATTTTTCTCTATACCTTCTCAAGGCTGATTATCAAACCGAATTTATTAATCTAAATTAATCTAATAATTATAGCATGTTGATAATACTTCATTTTTATTTTTAAAAGGAATTGTAAAATTTAGCCTGTTGAGGCCTTTTCTAAGTTGTTAAAAAAAGTTGTTTGGCCCCAACAGGCTAGTTATAGAGGAGTTGGGGGGGGATTAAAAGTAATTATTCTGAAATGATATTTATAATAGCCTCCTTAATTTCATCATCAAAACCGGAATATGCCTTGTCTTTGATATAAATAACCGGAAAATAACCGAAATTTCCTGATATGCCTTCACTTGAGCCAAACTCTGCCTTCATGGCATTAAAGGCATCCCAGAATCCCTCGTCACTGGTCAGATGTTCTTCGATGGGATAATCTATCGTGACGGCAAAATCAAGAAAAGCCAGACACATAGGGCCGGTTCCGTTATGAAATACGACGATCTTCTCTCCAACATTGCCTCCAAGCCCTTCTATTGGCGGAAAATCATTAATAGAACAAGGATTGTCCACATTGGATTCTTCATCCAGCGGGATTAGGGGCTTAGGCGTGGTATATTGTACTTCTCTGTTATCTGGTATTTCCGAAAAAGATTCCGTAATATCAACCTTTCCGAAAGTGTCTAAATCTACCCATGTTACATCTGTATTATCAAAAAAGTTCAGGTACTCAGAATTCCATGCAGCCTTCATTCCTCCGATATATGTATGGGACACAGGAGAGATCTTGTCATATTCCAAGGCAGCAAATAACTCATCTCCAAATTCTTCCGGTGATCCTTCTCTAGCCCAATAACTGTAATCGCAAAGACTTCCTGTGCCCCATTTCTCTGAGGAAACATTTGAAACAGAAAAAATCCTGACATTATATTCTTCAGGTTGATAAATCGTTGCCCTTGCGCCAGTAGTTCCTCTGGCTAAAACAAAGGGGATTCCAAGCGATTCGGCTGCTATTACAGTATTTTCATCATAGGCAAAATATCTTGATCCGAATACCCTCATAGGCTTTCCGGTACATGCCTCAATGGTCTCTTTGGTTTCTCTCATAGCGTCATACTGCTCATCATAGGATACATCCCAAAAAGGTTTTTGGGGATATACCCCGCCTATTTCCACACCATAGTTTTGCAGCTTCTTGATATTTTGGCAGTTTTCGGTGACAAAATCAGCGGTGACTATAAGCAGTGATGGAATATCCCTTTTTTGTAATTCATAGACAAAATTGTTAAGCCCGTCTGTGCCTTCAAACTCTATAAGTAACATCAGACCTTGGGTATCGATTGTTTCTTCTGATTTCTTGGGTTCCTTAACCATACATGAACATCCCTGTCCCTGGCTTGAATTGTAAAATGGATATACTGAATAGTTCAAAGTATAGATATTTGGTGTGTCAAATCTATACGTATAGATATTTCTATTAGTATAATTTCCCCACAAATTAAGCCCGAAAATGGATTGCCCTGTTTGCCAGTTTAAGTTGCCGTATTGATTCATGGAATTGATAGTCCAGAGGTTTGGTTTGGAGCCGGTATTATATGTGCTGTTCATAAATGAGGAGATAGATAAATTCATCGATGAACTATTAGAATTAAGAAACTTAGTCCACGTTGATAATCCGCTGGCAGCATCTTTTGACCTTGAAGAAGGGAAAGTAGATAGATTCATCCAATAGTTGTACTGAAAGTATTGGTTATAAGATTTTAGGTCCTGCAATGCTGAATTTGATAACTGAGCGAAGGCAAAGGAATAAAAAATGATTGATACTAATACTGGTAAAACAATAATATAAAACTTTCGAACCTTTTTCCTGTTCATCGTACTAACCTCCTTTAACTGACTAACAAAACTCTCAGAAAATCCGATCCGATACGAATTTCTAAAAGGTTAAACTCAGTGAAATAAAAAAATTTCAATCCAAAATCATATTTTAACTTTTTTAAGGCCTTCAATATGATATTTGATAGCAGTTTAATAATTTTATATAGAACGTTTGGAAATGATATCTGGTAAAATAAATAAAAGCACTATCTGACCATAATGTATTAAGGCTTTATGGCCTTTATTTGTACTGCTTAAATTCATAACAATATTTTTAAAATTTTATAAATTCTATGATTTAATCTGTTAAAGATTCTATTAATTCACCTCCCCGGATTAAAATTATTCTTATGGATTATATATAGATCCAAATCCCCTCAAATTTTTTTGAAGATCCAATTCGATATTTCTGTGCCTTTCGGATATCCGTGCTAATATAAGCTCTAATTCATCGAAATGAATCGGTTTTTTAAGATAAGAATACACACTATACGAAAATGCCTTGTGAAACGGCAGAATGGAAGACATGACAATGATGTCGGCATTTGGATATTTTTTATGGATTTCGGCTATTATTTTAATACCGTTTTCCTTTGGCATTTTTAGATCAACTATAATGACGTCCACGAATACATCTTCACTTTTCTTGGTGCTCAAAAATTCAGAGATAGAATTAAAGGAAACCACATCATAGCCCAAATCTTTGAGAAAACTATGGATAGTTTTTGTTACTATCAGCTCATTATCTATTAAATATATGCGCATCTGACAACCATCCTTCTACAATGAAACTACTAAGGGGGATAATTTATAAATAATTTTTAAAATTATTGCCATGCCTTACGATTTTTTCATTGCATCCTTATAGAGCAATAGTAGTGCCAAAAGGTATATAACTAAAAAATACTTTTAATACAGACAGTTAAAGGAAAAATTAATTCAAAAAATAAATGCATTGAGAAGTATTTTGGTAACTTTTACTATTAAAAGTTACCAAATCAATATCTTGAACATGTCTGTATGTTGTTAAGAAGATCATAAATAAACCTGTTTCTGGGAACCGGCCAGCGAAGCTCCGCCTCAAGCTGACAAGGCTTAAGACCGCTTATATGGCGAAGCTTCGCGGTGCTGGCTGCTGGATACTAGTAATAAAAATAATTAGAGACATAGCCAGGGCAGTATAATGGGATGTGACATGCCCCACGGGAAACACAGGTTTTTTTCTCAAATATTAAGCTACATCCAAGGGGTACACCAGAGTAAAGCGATTGTACATAAGATGGCCTGTTTAAAAATGTCGATATTGAATTTGTATAATTCGAAGATCCTGATTTGGTGAAAGAATCGACCCATCCCCATAACCAGGGATTTACAAAGGTGGTATCAGGAAATCCATAGTCAAAATAGTTATAATGGTCATATGAATAATTCTGTTGAGGGAAAGAGATCCCATATTCTCCTGAATACCAGGAACTAATAAATAATTCATCCCAATAATCGGCTTGATTTGATATATTGAGTTTATAGAATTCAAGAGGATTATTCTGAGCACTTCCAACTGTAACAAAAAGGATTGTTATCGATAAAAATATGGTCAATATAGAATTTATTGATATTTTTAACATCCTTGTCATTTTAATCATCTCCTTTTTCTAAGATCCTTCAAAACATATAAAATACAAACTTAGATAATTGACTGACGGGATACCGGACAATTGGGTTGGAAATGTATACCCCAATGAGTCTCCCGAAGAGACAGAGAGGGTTGGATCCCTATGAAAAAGTATGCATTTGGTTGTATCCAGATCTTTACGCTCATAGAGGCATTTCTGAATCGACAACCTGGGGTTTTGAGCGCCGTCAGGCAGATAATTATAATATTGATTAAACATACCCACTGGATTTACCAATGATTGGTAGTTACCGGAAATCTGATTGAAGATGATATCCGTGGATAAAGGATCGTTTGTAAGAAATAGATTGTAGTCCTGCACACCACTGCTCATTCCATTATAGCCATATATCATGCCCCCGTAATGGATGGATTGAGGCATAAAAGTACCAGTCTGTGCGTAGAACATGTTGAAATCGCTCATGGTTCGGCCCCGGGTGAGGGTATCATCCCGTGACATGGAATATAATGAAGAATCGCTGTATACAGATGTCTGTATATCAGATGGGACGAATAACCATGTTGAATAATAATTCTGAAAAAATAGATTTAAATAATCATCTCCCTGAGAATATGATACACATACAGCACTAAATGTTAGACCAAAGGTCAAAAATATGATAAAGATACAAAGTTTCCAATTCCTTGCTCTCATTTCTTCACTCCTTTTATTTATAAATTGCTATTAGAAATCTGATAGAAGAATAAATTTGTAAAATTCAGTTGTTTTAAAGAGAACAAAAGGTTTTTGTCTTTAAATATGAAAAATTGAGAATGAATTCATTTATGATTTTCTTTAAACCTGTTGCCAATATTTCAAGACCTGACCTTGAAAACATTTAAAACAACTAATTTGTTGCGGAATTTTCTAATGCCATCAGGTTTTACAATTTAAAAGGTTAAATATAATATTTTTCCTCCTGAGATACTGAAAAATAAGAAATTTGATAATAATAAAAATGATGATTTTTTTGGATCACTTATATTTCATTTTTAATATCTGCAATAGATATGCCTATATGTTCAAAAGTTTATTTTTTCTTTAAAAACAGAGTATTATAGATTTTTATGATTTTTATATTTTGATTGATAGGAGTCTTGCTTAGAAACATTTACTAATAAAAATTAACAAAATTAGTAAATATTTCTAAGAATGATATATGATAATTGTCAATATCTTAAGAAGGTATTAAAGGAGAACATTGTGATTATTTACAAAAATGATTCTAAACCAGCAATTCTAATTTTAGGCTATAATCTTTTATTCTTAATATATAACTTCAATATTTGGTTTTATTAATATTAAACTCTGATAATAAGTTCTCTAAAATACAGTGTTAATCAAAAATTGTAAAAATATCATACAAAATGAATCTCTGAACAATATGGATAAAGAACGATATCCTTAAGCACATGATCCAATTACAGTGAATCGACTTATAGGAGATTATTCTGCACACCCACATCCATCAGATTGATTACTACCGGATGGAACGTAAGCCCAAGATGATGATTGATAGCTAAATGGATTTGCCCAGGTTCCTCTCATGAACCTATCCAAATCTGTCCAATTACTCAAATAAGTTCCGAATTGATAAGGCTGTATTGATTGCAGATTGCCAAACTGGTTTATTCCTATGCCTGATAAAAGTCCAAACGAATTCATCCAGTTACCAGACTGAGTGACAAATTGATTAATCCTCATGGACGACAAATTGCTATACTGATACATTTCTGTTCTTTGCAAATCATAAGCGTTGTTCATGAAGGTCCCTGCCTGGTTGGAATACATATTCGTCCATTTGGTCGGCATACTGCTCCATAGGTTGAGATTGGTTACTGACATTCCATAGGTTTTATTCATCCAATCACTAGTTTGAAATAAAGGAAAAATCAATCCAGAATAATTATTTGATAAAGATTGAGGGAAATTGGTCATTTGAGATTGTGAAGAAGTTGTGGTTTGGAGGAAAAATAAGGTAATGGAAATAATAATTAGGACCAAAATTAAGCTAAGTTTATTATATTTTTGCCGTTTCATGTCAAATTATCCTTAACCTTTTGTCTTTAACTTGGCCTAAAAGATCCAAGTAAAAAAAATATCGAAAATTAAATTAAATCATTTTTATCACCTCTTTACTAATATATTGTAACACCTTTTTATTTTTTAATCTAATCTACTTAACAAGCTCTTTCTGATAATATATCCAACTTTTAATTAATATGATAATTGATAAAATTCGTTAAAGTATTTTGGGCCTTTTTACAAAAAAGGCCTTTAAATGACAAAATGACTCATTATTATTCCATCAAGGTTATGATATGCCTAATTTTTTCATCTTGTAATGAAGTGTGGAATAAGGCATCCCGAGATCTTTGGCTGCCTTGCGCCGGTTCCATCTGGCTTGTTCAAGGGCATTTAAAATAATGTTGCGCTCATTTTCACTGTCTGCCTGACCGGAGTTGTATCGAACATCCATGGAATAACTTTTAAGATTGAGATGTTTTGACTCTATTTTACCATATTGACAGAGAATTGCCGCCCGTTCCACAAGATTACGTAACTCACGAACGTTACCTGGGAAATCGTATTTAATAATTGCTTCCTTTGCTTCATCTGAAAAGCCGTCGATATGAAGGCCCCTTCCTTTTATATAGGTTGAAAGAAAGTGTTCTGCAAGTGGGATAATATCTGAACGTCTTTCGCGAAGAGGGGGGAGTTTAATTGTGAAAATATTAAGCCTGTAAAATAAATCTTCACGGAATTTCTTGGTTTTTACCATGTCCTCTAAAGAAACATTGGTAGCTCCAATTAAACAAATATTTACATCAATTTCTTTTAATCCTCCTAAACGTCTCAGTTTTCGTGTCTCAAGGACCCTAAGAAGTTTTGACTGTGCAGAAGGGGACAAATCCGAGGCTTCATCAAGGAAAAGTGTGCCTCCGTCTGCAAGTTCAAAATAACCAGCTTTGTCCATTGTTGCGCCGGTAAATGAACCTCTTACATGACCAAATAGCTCGCTCTCGATAAGTGTATCAGGTATTGCCGGGCAACTCACTGCTATAAAAGGCCTTTCTTCATTCCCACCTAAAAAATGTATTTCCCTGGCAACGATCTCTTTTCCTGTTCCGGTTTCTCCTGTAATCAATATAGTTTCGCACTTTGATTCAACGGCCAGTTGGATTTGTCTACGCACCTCGCATATTTTTTTGCTTATGCCTATTAATGATCTGTTTCTGATTCGAAGGTCCTCTGAGATTTGAATTCCGCGTATGGTTTCTTTAAGGTGTCGATGACCTTTGCGCAGGTAGCGTATTTGAGCGGTTTTCTCTAAAACTGCATCCAGCTCAAGGAGTTTAATCGGTTTGTTCAGGAAATCCACTGCGCCTAATCTTAAGGCGTTTATGACCATTTCCATATTTCCATGACCTGTAATCATAACCGCAGGCACCTCAGGACGAATTGCCGAAATCTTAGGCAATAAGGAGAGCCCGTCCTCACCTGGCAGGAGAATATCAATCAAGATCAGGTCATAATCATGGGCCTTGATCTTATTCAAAGCTGTGTTCCCTTCATATGCGCTATCTACAGAATGGCCTGAGTCATGCAGATAGCGGCTTAAGGTATGATGCAATATTTTTTCATCATCGATTATTAAGATTTGCAATGATTTTTCATCCGTCATTATAGACCTGTTTATTCTATGAGATAACCGGTAAAATGATAGTTACGGTTGTACCCTGGCCTGGAATTGAATCAATAGTAATTGTGCCTTTAAATTCTTCAATAATAGATTTTGAGATTGCAAGGCCGAGTCCTGTTCCCTTATCAGGATCCTTGGTTGTAAAAAAAGGATCGAATATCTTCGGCATCAGGTTCTGAGGTATGCCCGCTCCATTATCGATCACTTGTATCTTTACAGTATTTTTAGAATCCCTCGATTCTTGTAAAGTGCGTATAGTTATTTCCTGTGAATTTTTAGGATGCCCGGTTTTTTTATGATCCGACAGGGCATCCCTGGCATTATTGATGAGGTTTAAAATCACCTCTTCCAAAGAAAAGGGGTTTGCAAGGATAAAGGGAAGTCCTTCCACAAGATCGCATTTCAATTTTAACCCCCTATACTCTAAATGAAACTCTATGAGATCCTGAGCGGATCTTATAACATCATTTATTTGTACAGGCAGAAGATCCGGACTTTCAACCCCCCTTGCGAACTTACGGGTATGCTCGATTACATGGGTCATTCGCTCTGTTTGCTCGATGATCATTTGTACATTTTCCCGTATGGTTTTCTTGGAAAGATCCCACCCCCTGTCAAAACCGATAAGGATATGTTCTGCAAGACCACGGACGCCCGAAAGTGGCTGATTCAGCTCATGGGCCATCCCTGTAGCCATTTCACCTAAAGCGCTCAGTCTTTCAGATACAACTGCGCGCGCCCTTTGTTCCTCTAATTGGCGTTCGGCATCTTTTCTTGCCTTTTCCATCTGTCTTCGCTCAGTAATATCAATACCTAACTCCAAAACCAGTTGTGAATTATCGATATCTGTGAAAAGCCTGTCATACATCTCATAAATACTGCCGTCAGAGTTGGCTAGCTCCCATTTTTGAATTGCATGTGTTTTTATAATATTAAAAATTTTACATCCTTTACAGGGCTCGCTATAACCGTAAAAAATCTCATAACATCTTCTTCCTTTCGGATCGCCAAAGATTTCCCTGAATTTACGGTTTGCAAAAGGTACAGAATAATCCCTCGATTTTAAACAAACAATTGCGGGCAGGATATCCAAAACAGAAAAAAGCCTTTTTCTTTCTGCCCTGGCAACCTCTCTTTGACGCTCCGCTTCTACGATCATTATGCGCTCAGTGATATCTTTGGCAGTACATATGGCACAGATCATATGGCCATTTTTATCCTTCATAATAGACTTGCTGAAAAGGACAGGGATCATTTTGCCGTCTTTGGTTTTAAAATATGTCTCGTAATTTTTGATTTCCCTTTTCTCGATCAGGACATTTAAATCCTTTTCAGCAAGAATAACCGTTATTGGTTTATTAGTAATCTCAGCATTGGGAAAGCCCAAAAGTTCGGAAAATGCCCTGTTGACCATTATGATTTTTCCATAATAATCAATAACGATCAAGGGATCCATCATGTTTTTGATGATATTATCCACATATTCCTTTGAAACAGTGGTATTTTTCAAGTCTTCCGTCATTTTGTTGAATGCAGAAGCCAGTTCCCCGATCTCATCATTTGAATTTGTTTTGATACGAATATTAAGATCTCCTTCCCCGATCTTTTTGGTAATCCTAACCAGATTTACCACGGGAAGCGTAATGCCTTTGGCAATGAGTATCCCCATAATCGTCAGGATTCCCACTCCTATAAGTCCATATAATGTCCCGGTTCGGATAATTCCCATTGAGAGGTCCCGAACAAGTGGATTTTCAATCAAAATCATCAAATGGCCAATCACATTTTTATTATCAGAATCCAAAAAAGGCAAAAAAGCGACCGATGGTTCCCTGTTGCCAAAATGTACCCGTTCTAATATTATTTCATCACTTTCATCATTAATGAGCATTATGATTTTGGGGGGGAGTTCCGGATTGCTAATCTCCTCTGACATATGTGAAGAGGCTACCACCTTATTGTTCACAAGTAGATATAATGGTGTGTTCAGCTCTTTTTCCATTTGTTGACAGAATTGATTTCCCAGGTTGCTGCACAACTGTATAAAACCGATTACTTGGTCTTTATATGATACAGGGACAATTGCTATAAGGATCAGGCTGTTTTCATATTGAATCAGATGAATTTTTTTAGACTCTTTTGAGTCGATTCTCTCTATTGTATGAAAACAATGTCCCGGATTTGGAAATATATTATCTATGTTTGGGCTTTGCATAATAATCCTGCCTTCTGGATCAAAAACACCGAGAGAATAGTTCTCTGTAAATCCTTCTAGTCCTTTTAAGGCTTCCTTAATATGGGGTAATTGCCCGGAAGCCGAAAGCATGGGCGCCAGGAGTGAAGAGATGTTTTTCATCTCATTCAGAAGAAATGTTTTTTTAATCTCGAAATGTTGTCTTGCTGAATCTATTTTGCCCCGGGCCTCTTCTTTTATTATAAATCCTATTTTTTTATTAACAAAGTTGCTTAGGGAGCCTATTAACGAAATGATAAGAACACAGAATATGATAACAAAAGGTAAAAGGATTTTTCGGGCAACCTTTTCCTTTTTTATTTTTTTCACGGAGAAAGGACCTCTGCCAGATGGGCTTCAACTTTATCAGTTTTTGCTTCTGCGGTGAGTAATATCCCCGCACCAAGGCAAAGAAGGAACGTGGATATAACACCTAATAAACCCGAGACAAGATGGCCTGTTATTCTGTTTTTTACATAAGGAATAGAATAGTTGGGAAATGGCGCATTATAGTAAATCCTTTCATAGAACCCGGCAAAGCCGTGGTCTATGGCAAGTTTTTCGAGCCCTTTGGGTTTGCGGGAGGCAAAAGGGGATACGAATACGCCTATTATAAATGCCAAAGTCAATAAAAACACGATTATTTTTTTCATCTCTGGTTTTAGATTTTTATATTTTATCCCTTCTTCATTGCCGCTTGAAATGGCAAGAAATCCCGGGCTGATTTTGTGAATAAGGGCCAGCAAAAGCATACTTATAAGGCCTTCCATGATCCCGGCCAATACGTGTGGCCCAACCATAGGGCCAAGGGTTACGGCCAGAGAGTCGATTCCTGAGATGTAAAGCATCACGCAAACCGTTATGGCTGTAATCAAGAGTGTTAACCAGGAAGATATAAATGCTCCGATATATGTACCGTAAGGTTCTATAACCAATGATCGAAAAGTCTTGTATAAATAATATCCTAAAAAAGTGCTGATAATAGCAAGTGTCAGGAGATTGGGCCCCAGACTGAGCAAACCCCCGTCCTGAAAGATGAAAAATTGAACCAGATGCATCAGGCTTATCATAATGGTAGATAGATAAGGGCCCAGCAAAATAGCGGAAAATACTCCACCCATGCAGTGGCATGAAGATCCTCTGGTTACTGAAAAGTTCGCAAGTTGTATGGCAAACACCAGTGCCCCGATGGAAGCTGCCAATAATAAAGTCGTGCGGTCTATTTTTCTCCAGACCTTTTTTACACAATAGCCTATAATTCCAAGGCTAACTACATCCAGAGAAATACAAAGGCCAACACTATAGAAACCATCAGGTGCGTGCATAATAACTTCTCATTTATTTTACTTAATGCAAATAAGTAAAAAATAATTAATAATTTTATATTATTATTATAAAATAAAATATCCTTGTGATCAATTTAATTTAGTTGCTTAAAATTCACAACTAGTCTGGCAGTTACTATTCAATGTCATATAAAAAGGGCCGGGAATTAAATTCCCGGCCCTTTTTATTCTTACCATCGATGCTGAAATCGGCTTTTAACCATTTATTTCACATTGACAGTAATCTTCTTCGCCTGGTGCGTTTCGGACTTAGGGAGTGAAATCTCAAGTATCCCTTTATTGTAAGAGGCCTTTACCTTATCGCTGTCAACCTCAGAGGGGAGTGGAATGGATCGATAAAAAGAACCATAACAACGTTCGGTCATATGATAGTTCTTTCTATCTTCCTTCTTTTCCTCTCTTTTCTCCCCTTTAATGGTTAATTCATTCTTATCTAAGGATATCTCAAAATCATCAGGTTCAAGGCCAGGGATCTCTGCCTTTACAATGATTTCTTTATCATTCTCTTCCATGTCAACCGCGGGAGACCTGAATTTAAATACTCCCCAAGGCCCAATATCCATGCCCATATTACGGCCAAAAAATTCATCAAAAATAGAATCGACATCTGACCTGAAATCTGCCAGTCTATGTCTTTCCGTCCAAGGTATAAGTGAAAACATAAACTATCCCTCCTTTCGGGATTTCCTGCATATTTTGCCTTTTGTATCCTTGTCAGCATATTAGATAATATGCTTCATATAAGAGTAAATAATGATTGGTTCATTATTTACAGTCTACTATATAAGATCGTACAGAGTATTTGTCAAAAATTAGCCTATGCTAAAATTGAGTCTTTTGCCAAGGGCATTGAATTTTTGAAGTAGGTTCTGAAACTCTTTTTGTCCCGGTTTGCTTTTTTCCAATTCAGGCAGGCTGTTATTTAGAATTGAGTAATAAAGGTTTTGTATCTGCCACATCTCCATATCCAGCTTAAGTATTTCTGATATATCAAGAAGTGTATTTGCTATATAGATTAAAGAATCCTGAAGAGGATTTTTGGTCATTTTCTTAATTGTGTATTCGAGGTTTTTTTTGATAATCTCCCTTAATAAAGGTTTCCCCAGATTGATTTGCCATTTGCGCCCTTGTTCCAAAATAGCAAGGATTGAATTTTTGGTTTTTTTACCTTTCATTAATCCCTCAATTTCAGATTTAAGTTCTATAGTCAGGGAATACTCGGCAGCAAGAAGAAATCCCCGGGGGACAGGAATGTCCATGCTGTTGAGCTGAGCCATAATTGCCTTATGGCTGTCATAGATCTTCCGGTAGGTTTGTTCAAAGTCCATCAAAATATGATGACTCATCAGTTGTCCTATTTTCCTTCTTTCGTCTAAAAAAAGATCCTTGAGACTTAGGGTAGTGCAATGAAAATTATGGTCCAGGTTCTTTTTGACCTTATCCACTTTACCCAAATTAAATTGCCAAAAGTGATACTTTACAAGTTTTAGAAAATTGTTGTTAAATGCCGAATCTTTTACATAAGTAAAAAATTTGGGTCCCCCCAGGTGGAGGACTGCAAACCGGGCCTCTAAAGATTCCTGGGTAATATTGTGGTTAATCTTGGTCTTGCCCATAGCCAGGCCTTTACCATCCTTAAATCCCTTTTGAAAATCCTTGACATCTATTTTAAAACAATATATTTTTTGCTCAGGTTCGTAGTTTTCAAACAGGGAACTGATAGCATAGTGACTCAAAACTTTTTTCAGGTCCAATCTAAGCGGGAGAATCTCCTTTTGATAAATATCCTTTCCGGTTCCTTTTTCGTGAATATTGCTTTTTGCCTCTGATAATATTTCCATAAAAGGATCCTCGATATTTTCCTCGGTAAAAGGGCTGGCCAATTGAATGGCCCTGGATGCATATTTTAGGATCTGTATGGCTTCGATGCCGGATATGTCGTCAAAAAACCAGCCGCAGCTTGTAAACATCAATTGGCCGAAACGTTGCATCTCCATTAATTTTAATACTTTTATTTTTTTTGATAATTCTAGTAAATTAATCTGATGTTTGTCGAAAAAATCATTTCTTTGTTTTTCCGAGCGATCCAGAATGAGATCGATATAGTCAATAAAGGCATCCCATGGATCCTTAAAATGTTTTCCGGCATGCTTTTCAAAGATATCGTCCAGCTTATTTTTTAGTTGATCGAGACACCTGCGTAACGGGACTCGCCATCCCTGATTCCATTCCGGACGGGAGCCGGAATAACATCCACAGTCCCCTCTCCATCTTTCTATCCCATGAGCACAACTCCAGGATGTGTTTTCAATGATTTCCACTTGAAACATAGGTGAGTGGTGCTCCAGAAACTGACCATAATTGACAAGTCTTATATCACGTTCCTCTATATGGGAAAGCACATAGGCAAGTGCCATATCCCCGAATTTGTAATGATGGCCATAGGACTCTCCATCCGTGGCAACGGAAAGGATCGATGGCCAAATCCTTTTATCATTAAAACCTGATAATAATCTGTTTATGAACAAATCGCCGCTGCTTAGTACTTTTTCGAAGGCAATCGAATTTGAGATCGGGCCGTCATAAAAAAAGATATCTATATGATTTCCGTCTCGTAGAAAGCACCTGTAGGGTAAAGTAGGGTCGATTTTCCCGCCTGTAACGCTCATCCACTCATGCGCGTCGATTTTTCTGATTCTCGAAGCCTGATGAGGGGCCAGAACAGTAAATTTTATACCGGTCCTGGCTAAATGTTCTAAGGTTTCCAGATCGACAGCGGTTTCGGATAACCACATCCCTTCAGGAAACCGATCGAATCTTTTTTGGAAGTCTCTTATCCCCCATTGGATTTGTATCCATTTATCACGCTGGGATGCAAGCGGCATGATTATATGGTTATATACCTGGGCTATAGCATTCCCGTGTCCGTTTCTCTCTTTTACGCTATCCCTGTCCGCCTCCAGGATGGAATGATAGGTCTCTTGATCATGCCTTTCCATCCAGGAAAGTAGTGTGGGGCCAAAATTAAAGCTCATTAACCGGTAATTATTGGAAATCTTAAGGATACGATTTTTGCCATCCACTATTCTTGCTGCGGCATTCGGTGCGTAACATTCCGCCAGAATCCTTTCATTCCAGTCGTGGAAGGGTTTTGCCGAGTCCTGGACCTCCAGCTCATCCAACCATGGATTTTCACGGGGAGGTTGATAAAAATGTCCATGAATACAAAGATATCTTTCCATAAAAATCTACTATACTTAATCGACTATCCGGAGTCAAATGAAATAATAGCTATTGTTTAATGTTTTTTTGAAAATATTATAATTTTCTTATATTTCTTTAATCGGCGTACATATTTTTTTTATTTTGTTTTTGTAATTATTGGAGATAAATGAATAGATAATATTACATTTTAAGGAGAAGAAAACAATACAAATTTACAGGCCATTTTGGTAGAAAAATAGTAAGAGAATAAGGTCTATATAAAAATTGGATTGAGCAATCACAGGAGAATTGTTAAAAATATTTTGCCTATTCGAGAGAACTGATTTTGTATATTTTGATTTTTTTGTATATTTTGGTAAAATTAAAATAAAGGACTCTAATAATATGATTATATTTTTTAATTCTAATTAAGATTTTGATTTTATGTAGAAGGGCAGAATATTGTTGCCATGATCCATTTTTATAGACTATTATAGACTATTAATGATTAATTAATTGAAACTATTTTTAAGGAATTTTTTATACTTTGATAGTGTCCATATAAAAAGTTTGTACACCATGTCCATTAAAATATATCAATTTGTAACATCTTAGTTTTTTAAAAATGCACACTTCTTTTTCAATACTCAAGGGGTCAGGTCCTGAAATATTGACAATGAGTTTAAAGAGAATCGGAAATGAATTTGTTCTCCCGTTCTCATATTTAAAGACCCGATCCCACTTACTTTCAAACAACTAAAATGTTATCTTTATTTAATGTAATTGAATATTAGGAGGTGTCCGGCTAATAGAATTTTTGAACAAAAAAATTATTTAGAAATAAAGTCTTTTGGAATTATTGTTTATGCTCTAATTTGTAAGTCCGAATTGAGTTATTATATAGCTTCCGAGGACAAAAGGAGTTTATGAACCAATCCTGTCCATTAAATTTATTAGTAAGAAGTGAGGAGTTATATTATGTTTTCAAATAAGATAAATATCCTAATAGTTATTACTATTATAGTATTCCTAAGCCTGATCATTTCATCAATGGTTCAATGTCAATACTGGACTGCACTACCACCTTATAATACACTTTGGCCATTATGGTCCCCTGCCTTATCACCAGTAAACCCAACTACCGGCCTGCCCACGCCAATAGTAACTAGTTTGACACCAAGTACCATATTACCGGTTCAGCCTGGATTGACCTGGGACCCTATTACGGAATTTCCCTGGCTTCTTTATAATTCCCCTTTCAATACACTCATCTTTTTTGATACTATATTTGGCATTAATCCTTGGCCACCCTCAAATTATGTATCGTATGGATTCAATTATATCAATGCAACACCAACGGGTAATTTTATTCCAATCAATCTGCCTGTAAATTATAGCGCTCTTCCTCCTACCGATCCCGCATGGATTTTAAGTACAGTGCCTTTGGTCAATGACTATTATGCTGCTTCATATCAATATTATATAAATAATGCCAATTCCATTTCACCCCTCTTCCCGGTACTTCCACCGGGTTTCACACTGCCAGCCCTTCTTCCCAGTTTCCTAGACTCGCTTGTAACTGCGCCAATTAGTTCTTCTATAATTATCCCCCCTGTTTTAAGTGCCAGTGCCATTTTGGGTATTTAGTCATAGATTTAGGTTAAAAAAGATATTGGGCAGGCTATATTTGCCTGCCCAAATTTTTTCAAAGAATTCTACTATTTTATTATTTTAGTTTATATGGTTTTGAATAATAAAAATGTAATATTCACTCATTATTTAAATGACAATGAAC
>JBLIRO010000074.1:0-24460 GCA_049472335.1 bacterium
CGCGATAACGCTGTTTAATGGAGAATCCACTATCTGCTCGCCGTTTATCAGCTTTCTTTCATTCAAAAGCGAAAGAAGGGACCTGAGAAGCATATCATTCGCGTCAAAGATTTCATCCAAAAAAGCAAAATCCGACTCGACAATGGAACCTTTGATATTATGTATCATCTTCCCGCATTTCATATCTTCCATATTATAGGCCCCAAAAAGGTTGTCAGGCATGGTGTCTTTTGTCAACTGCTTTTCGAATACCCTGGTATTGTGGAAACATTCAAAGATCTGCCTGGCAAGAAGGCTTTTGGCCATCCCGGTCCTTCCGAGTATCAGTTGATGCTCCCCTGTCAGAAAGGCATAGAAACTCTGGCATACAACCTCTTCTCTTCCCACAATATTTTCACATATAAAATGGAGAAGCTTATTTATCAGTTTTGAGGTCTCAAAGACACATTGACAATCAGCAGAGTCAACTTCAACGACGTTATCTAAATCAAAATCCGTGATTAATTTCAACGAGTTTTGATCAATGTCCTCTAAGTCTTTCTGGGAGGGATTATAAATATCATCCATTTGACCCCCATCTCTTCTTTCAGGTTGATACATTCGCTCCATATGACTTGACTTATCGCTATAAAAATCTTTAAAACTGTTATCCATCCATTTTCCTTTCCGGCGCCCTGAGAAAAAATAATCAAAATATATATTTTTGTTTATGGAAATTATATTTAATTATTTAATAAAATTATCTTAATTTTATTTGGATATACTTAGCTACAATTATTTAAAGCAAAATTTATACCATTATTATTATTTATATAAAAATTATTGTAACTGGCTATGATAAAAGGGGAAAAAGAATTCAACTAAAGCTTAAAATTAAATTAAAAGTCGCATAAATGCGACTAAGCTATAATACAGGGTTGCAATAAAGCGACATTAAACTGATTTTTATCAATATTTAGCACTGATAAAATCGTAAAAAATCTTTGAAAAAGTAATTGGCATTTCTTAAAAAAACCCGGAGACGACGAAATAACTATAAACTAAACCATCAATAGAAAACAAGAAAAACTAATTTTGTTTCTGTGGAACCTTTAAACCAAGAGATTTTATTTTGCGGTAAAGGGTTGCCTTGTGTATCCCTAATTGTCGGGCAGCTTTCAGTCGATTCCAATTGTTCTGTCTTAGCACGTTAATTAAAAAAGCTGCTTCCATCTTCATAAAGCTCATATTGTCTGATTTTTTGGAAGAGTTCATCTCAAGAGAAGTCCGTAAAATTTCAGGAAGATGGCTGCGTTCTATATAATCTGAATTACAAATCACATAAGACCTTTCTATAATATTTTCAAGCTCCCTGATATTGCCCGGATAATCATAAGACAGAAGGCAAATTAACGCATCTTCTTTTATTCCCTTTATATTTTTACCTTGCTGGAGATTTAATTTTGTAATAAATTCATCTATCAAAAGCGGAACATCTTCGAGACGGCCTCTCAATGGCGGAAGATCAAGTCTGACGACATTGATTCTATAAAACAGGTCTTCCCTGAATTTGCCTTTTTTTACTAAATCCATAAGATTTTTATTTGTGGCAGCAATAATCCTTACATCAGCTTTTACTGATTTAACGGAGCCTAAGGGCTCAAAAATCCTTTCCTGGAGAAAGCGTAAAAGTCGTACTTGCATAGCCGATGAAATGTCACCAATCTCATCCAGAAATAGTGTGCCTCCATCGGCCAGAGCAAAGCGTCCTGGTTTGTCTTTCTTGGCATCAGTAAAGGCCCCGGCTTTATAGCCAAACAATTCTGATTCAAGCAGGGTGTCAGGGAGGGCGCCACAATTAACGATAATGAAAGGATTGTCTCTACGGGGACTCAGGTTATGAATAGCTTGTGCGAAGAGATGCTTTCCAGTGCCGCTTTCACCCTGGATTAAAACTGTGCTTATGCTTTCAGCGACTGAAGGTAGTATGTCAAAAAGCTGTCCAATTTTGTGACTTCGTGAAATTATATTCTTAAAACAAGGTTCAACACCTATTTTCTTGGGTGCCTGTTTGAACATATCAAATTCCTGCAAACTGGTTTTATAGTCATTTGCTTGCAATTTAACAAAATCCATTTGATGTTGCTCGTCATGTATACCTTTTTGGCTATCTTTTTCCGCCTTTTTTTCCGTTAATAATTCATCATTGCTGATTATTTTTTTGTTTTTTGTTCTATATCTGCAATGTGTAAGGGTGCTCTTTATATTGCCGTGTTCATCATATATTGCTGTCGCTTTGCACCAGACCGGGATCGTCTGCCCATCTTTTCGGATCATTGCGATTTCTGATTCAGTAAGTCCTTTTTTCTTAAGCAGTGACAATCTCTCGTGAAATTTTAAATTATTTTCTTCAGATAAGAAGTCTGTTAAGGATTTGCCTATAATTTCCTTTCTGGAAAAGCCGAGTATCTTTGTGTATGCTTTATTGCAGTCAATGATATTCCCACCCATATCCAAAACCGCTATTCCATCTGATTCACATTCAAAAAGCAGTCGATATTTTTTTTCATTTTCCCTAATAACTGTATCCATCCATTTCCGCTCTAATGCATTGGCAAAAATTTCTCCAACAATTCTTAAAAGCGCAATAATATCAAGCTCCCATTTCTTTTTTGTACGAACCGAGTCAAACCCGACAAAACCTATAAAAGATGATCCGCAAAACATTGGAACAGCAATGAGTGATTGAATATTGTGGGAAAGTAAATATTTTTTTTCCGCATCCGCTTCAGGAGGAAGCTTATCGAAGCCGGATACATGAAAGACTCCGTGCTTTGTAATCTTCTTGGCAAACCAGGGGAATTCTTCGTCGATTAAACGTCCCCTCAAATTTTTGATTTGAGGTTTTATCCCTTTATCGCGCCATTCATAAACATCGTCAATCCTTTTTTCGTTTTCTTTAAAAAGGAAGACATAACTTCGGTCAACTCCAACAAATTTACCTATGGTTTCCAATGCAATATTTATTTCAGTATCTATTTCATCGAGTGAAAGTTTTATAAAATTTGTAGATAATGTAGTAATAATCTTTTCGAATTCCACTCGATAACGTAATTCCTCTTCCGCTTTCTTACGTTCAGAGTTCTCCTGTCTAAGCTGAACATTAGCGGCTATTAAACCGTCAGTCTGTTCTTCGATTATCTTCTCACGATTGTCAAACTCTTTTCTAAGAGCAATCCTTAGGGATTTTTCAGATTTTTGATATTCATTAACCAGGGTTTCTAATTCTGAAATACGTTCTATTAGATGTTTTTTTTCTTTGTCTATTGCTTTTTGTTTCATCTTATCGGTCAAAATTTATGAAAAACGTAACAAATATCTTAAAATAATCATTTATCAATGAATAAAAATGTTCTTAAGACCATAAAAAATCCGTTAAGTTTTGCCTAAGGTCATCATGATTAAAACTATGTAACATATATGAAGTCGGGATATAGATCTCCTCCAGGAGATCCCTTATTAAAAACCTGACAATTTCCCCTTCGGTTGATTTCTGAGAATAAGGTAATGATTGTAAGCCAAGATTTTTCAACCCTTCACTAAGTTCTTGTTTAATAAATCCAAGGGATAATACATCCAAATGATTCAAAAAACTGTTAAATTTTGGATCATCTGGTAATCTTTTCATATAATCCTGTTTTTGAGGTTGTTTGAAATAAGGGCTTTTGTTGAGTTTAAATGCCAAAAGTGCGAGCAAAGGCAGGCTCGCCTTCTCTAATGAATATACAATAATGTCATTAATATAATTTATCGATGTGTTATCTAAATCTATATGTTCCTTAAGATTAAAAATAAACTTAATGACACCGGTTCCTGTAATAAAATCCCTTGATATACAAGTTTTTAAATAATCCAATCCTATCTTTTCCAATAAAACATCTTTATCTAAAAGAGCCAATTTGCCTAAGCTATTCCAGGCGATAATCTGGGTATAATATTTCTCTTTAAATGATTTAGTAAGATTAATAAGGATGTCCATGCAAAATTCAATATCACCATTCAAGAAAACCGTTTTTGCCAACATTTCCCCTATTTCATGAGCGATGAATGCCTTTCTGTGATTATCATGCGGGTTAATAATCTTTAAACCAAAAGGAAATTTCGTATAATATCTCAGACCATTTATTTCGGAATGATCACAGATTGCTGATTTAAAAATTCTAAGTGATTCGGAAGGATTTGATTCTTTGATGACTTCACCTATCCTTTTTCTGTCTAACACAATATTGCCTTTTTTTTCAAATGTTCTTTTCTTGAAATCATTATAAAATTTATAGATAAAAAGAAACAGAATGGCAATAGCCGGAAGGACCGCAATTATCGCTAATCCAGCAACCAATATGGACTTCATTTATTCCTCCTATTTTTCGAGCATTTTAAAATTAGTATGTTTGATCCGGAGAAATTCAATAAAATATAATTGATTTGTGAAATCAATCTTACTCTATATTATGCCTTTTTTTGAATAATAATTCAAAAAAATCATTTTATCAATATAAAAGTTGAAATATGTAAAAAATCTGGTATACTATATTTTAATACATTTTTGTTTAATATAATTTTTGTTGTTTATGTTTTAATTTAGTGAAAGGAGCTTGGTTATGGGTCTTCCAATAAAAAAGGCAAATATACTCATCGTTGATGATGATCGCAATACAACTAAGTCATTGGTAGATTTGCTTAAAAAGGAAAACTTCAGAGCGAATGAAGCCGGAAATATATCCGAGGCCATTAATAAGGTGGCAAATGAGATCTTCGATATTATCTTTTTGGAAATAAATCTTCCCGATATGCAACATGACAAGGGACTGCTTGACCTGAAAAGGATATCACCTCATTCACGTATTATTGTTATGACAGCCTCACCCTCAGTAGAAACAGCGGTTTCAGCCATGAAGAACGGAGCGATTGACTATTTATCCAAGCCCATAAAAAACGATGATCTGTTAAATGTTATACGCGCGAATATACATATCGATCTTAAAGACGATATTCTAACAAAACTCGGTGAGAAGATTAAATCCATAAGAAAAGGTAAAGGCATAAAAATTAAACAATTAAGCAGTCGTTCCGGACTTACTGAAAGTTCTATATCGATGATCGAAAACGGAAAGATATCTCCATCTATAACAACGATCAACAAGATAGCTGTTGCATTGGGGGTCCATCCGATAGAATTTTTTGAGATTGAACGCCATAAAAGGTGGATTGTTACCAGAAAGAACGAAAGGGAAAAACTCCATATTTCTGGTAATGACAACATCCTGGAATATCTATGTAAAGAAAGAGGGAATATCAAAAATGAAATTTTTATGTCCCATCTGAGTCCAGGACAGAAATCATACGAGGAAAAGTTAAACCATGAAGGAGAAAAATTCTGTTTGGTATTAAAAGGAACCATTGATGTCGAATTGGGAAGTGAAATAATAACTCTGAATGAAGGTGACAATATTATTTTTGATTCAATGATTCCTCACCTCTGGAAAAGCACAAAATCTAAAGAAAGCCTTTCTCTTTGGATGATATCCCGCATAATGTAATTAATAAACCATAAAGAGGCTGTTGCCTTACGAGCAGCCTCTTTCCATTAAATAATCCAGATTTCAGTCTATTTTGACGGCTTCATCAATGAGCATTATAGGGATATCATCTTTAATAGGATAGAGCAGTTTGCAGGATTTACAAACCAATCCGTCTTCTTCTTCAGTCAGGACAAGGTCGCCTCTACATTTCGGACATGCAAGGATTTCCAAAAGCTTTTGATCAATTGACATGTGATTCAACTCCTTTCATTAAAATAAAAAATTTTGTAAGATTTTATCTATTTAAAATAGACTGCCATTCAAACTGTTTTTTCAATCCATTTTCCAGTTCGATTTTTGACTTATACCCCAGACACATCCTTGCCTTTGAAACATCCGCGTAAGTATGCATAACATCTCCCTTTTGAGTTTCAATATATTGCCGCGGGATTTTTCTTTTTGCGATCCCTTCTAAAATATTCAATACCTGATTAAGGCTTACCCTGCTGCCACCTCCTATGTTGAATACATCTCCCATTGCCTCGGATTTTACAGCCTCGATATTGGCATCAATTATGTCGGATATATAAGTAAAATCCCTGGTCTGCTCTCCATCTCCATAGATAGTCAATTGTTTCTTTTCCATACATGCCCTGATAAATCGATGAAAGGCCATATCCGGTCTCTGTCTGGGGCCATATACAGTAAAATAGCGCAAACAAATACAGGGAAGCCCAAAATTCTTTGCATAAAGACTAGCGAGGTGCTCCCCTGCCAGTTTTGTAACCCCATAGGGAGAAACCGGTTTGACTATATTAGCCTCCCGCATAGGCAATTCTTTAGTCTCACCGTAAACGGAAGATGAGGATGCATAAATAAACTTCTTGATATTCTTGTTGAGACATGATTCTAAAAGGGCCTGTGTGGCCTTTATGTTACAATCCGTATAGATCCTGAATTCCTTTCCCCAACTTGCTCTTACTCCTGCCTGTGCAGCCTGATGAAAAATATAATCACATCCGTCAACCAATTCTCCGAGGTTTATCTCATTTAAGTCGGCTTCTATGAAACGGAAATTCTTATTTTTTCTGATCCCTTGGATATTCGATTCCTTAGTCTTCCTTGGATAGTAATCAATAAATGCATCGATCCCTATAACATCATATTTAAATTCCAGAAGCCTTTCTGCTAAATGGGAGCCAATAAAGCCTGCCACTCCGGTAACAAGACAACGCATTTTTTAAATCTCCTTATTTTTTAACCGATTTTATTAGTTGTTCTGAATTTAGGCCTATTTCTCAAGCACTTCCGCAGCAATATCCGCAACCTTATCAACCTTTATTGTATTCATACAAATAGGATTATTACAATATAATTTATCACAGGGCAGACAGGGAAGGGTCCCTTGAACTACCACATCATTCAATCCGACAGGTCCTCTCCTTTGAGGTGAAGTGGGTCCAAAAAGGCCTAAAACAGGGACCTTTACAATATTTGACATTTGTATCAGTGCACTGTCTCCTGTGATCACGAGATTGCATCGTTTAATAAGGGCTAACATCGATTTGCCTCTGGCAGGATATGCCCTGAAAGGCAATGATTTCATTTTTTTCTCGATCCTTTTAATCAAGTCCAGTTCACCAGGAAACCATAAAAGAAGACAATTTATATTTAACTTTTCTGTTATTATATCTATTAATTCTGAAAATTTCTCTGGTTCCCAGCATCTGTTTCTATAATTAGCACCGGGATAAATCCCAAACACAGGTCGATCTATGAATGGTTTTTTTTCATGGAAAAAATTGTCAGCCACCTTCTCCAATCCTTCAGGAATCTCTATCTCCAGGAACCCGCACCTCTCTTTTATCCCAATTCCTTCTAAAATAGAGAGGTTCCGTTCAATATTGTGACATATCTCTTTCGGTATATCTAATATACGAGTATACAATCCTCTTATCCATTTATTCTGAGGGGAGTTACAACCTAACAGAATACGTATCGGGCAACCAGTCCATCTGCTCAATATCGCGCTGACACAGCTTCCTTCAAGATCCAATATCATGTCTATTCTTTCTTGTTTCAGGCAAAACATGGTATGGCTGATCTCCCATATTACAGGAATTGTTCTGTGTGGATATGGTAAATCCCTTATCCATTTATTTCTTGCCCAGTTAAAAAGATGATCTATATCTGCATGTCCTTCTAACAATTCGGCCCCGCTTTCATCAGTAATCCAGATTACCCGGGAATATGGCAGGTGTTTCTTTATGGAGGAAGCAACAGGAAGAGCGTTAATAACCTCCGCTTCAGGGCCAAATTTTATCAAGCAAATAAATGCATAAGGATTATTTATTTTAATCAATTGATTTTAAAATTGGTGGATTCGTTAAAAGTCATTTTAGTATCCAATCGACTGCAGCGCTAATATCTTTACAAATATAATCAGGTTGTAAAGCTATTTTATCTTTATTATTTTCCAGTTCCGTTCGGCCATAACCCGTCAATACGAGAATTGACTTTAAGCCGGCATTTTGAGCTGTTTGTATATCACTCAAACGATCCCCTATCAAAAAAGATCTTTTGAGATCTATTTTAAGTTCATCCGCCGCTTTCTTCAGCATCCCTGCCCTTGGTTTTCTGCAATCACAATTCATACGATAAGGAAATTGACCTTCGGTAGGATGATGAGGGCAAAAATAAATTCCATCAAAATAAGCTCCATTTAACGCCAAAAGCTCTTTAAGCTTTTGATTGACCTCATATACTGAATCAATTGTAAAGAAGCCTCTGGCAACTCCCGACTGATTTGAAACGCATACTACCGGCCAGCCTGAAACATTCAGCCTCCTTATCGCCTTTGCTGCCCCGGAAATAAGAGATAATTTTTCGACATCATAAAGATACCCTATCTCCTCATTAACAGTTCCATCACGATCAAGAAATACACCTGGTCTCATTCGTCTTTCCATTTTTTTATAAATGCTCAATATTATTAAGATAATATCAAGAAAATCCTTATTTAACAAGAATAGGATGCATAATCTTCTCTAATTCCGCTTGAGATTTCTTTAGTCCCATTTTCATTATCAAGAGATATATACCATCTTTACAATCTGTTGGTAACCTCACTCCATCCTTTTCCGTCGTTACAATATATTCAGCAGCCGACAACCTGGCAATTTCTTTGATTTTATCAATATCCCTTTCCGAATACCAGTGATGATCTGTGAAGATAATGGAATTTGCAATTATAGCACCAATCTCTTTTAAATTATTCATAAAAGAGCTTGGGTCGGCAATACCTGAAAAGGCGAGTACAGTTTTACCCTTTAGGTTTGATAATGGAAGGTATTTTCTATCATTTAAAGCCGAGACAAAGTATACAGGTGTGTAAGAAGTCTCAATAATAGGTGCATCTGTATTGTATTTGCGTATCATAGAAAAGATTGATTCTAGATTCTGACCGGAAATTGACTTGTTCAAAAGAATCAAAGAAGCCCTGTTGATAGAGTTTAAAGGCTCTCTAAGCTGTCCACATGGGAGAATCTTATTGTTACTGAAGGGATCCCTGGCATTGATCACCAGAATATCCATATCTCTGAATAGTTTAATATGTTGAAATCCGTCATCCAGTATAAAACAATCCGCCATAAATTTATTTATTGCAAATATAGCAGAAGCATATCGGTCTTTATTAGCTATTACTGGAACTCCCTGCAACCATCCGGCAAGCATATAAGGTTCATCTCCCGCTTCTTCAGGAAGTGAAAGCACTTTTTTGGTATCGGATACGATCTTTATTTTATGCTGTCCGCGCCTTTTATACCCTCTTGTCAAAATAACGGGCCGCCGTCCATGTTCTAATAAAAATTCGGCTATCATGGCAACAACTGGTGTTTTTCCTGTACCGCCCACCGTGATGTTCCCTACAGAAATTACTGGAAAAGGAAGATGTTTAACCGGGATCAATCCTATATTATAGGAAATTTTTCTTAGATGGACTCCCAATCCATAAAGAACAGATAAACCATGGAATAAAGGTTTTAAAAAAGGGTTTCTTACAAATTTATCCCATAAAGCTAAATATTTATCTCTTTGATCAATGGTTTTTAAAGGAACCTTATAATCCATCCTATATCCTTTTATTTTTGATTTTCTGAATTAGTTGTTTAAAAAAGAACTTAGCTGTCATAATTTATAAATTTCATTCTGGCATATCACAAGAAAATATTTCGAAAATCTTCGACGCCACTTCTTCAGGTTTTATAACCTCCATGCATAACCTTTTAGTATTCTTACAACGCCTTTTTCGGCACGGAACACAGGGCAAATTGGGCTGAATAACAATATTCCCGTATCCTATGGGACCTGTCCGTGCAGGATCAGCAGCTCCAAAAAGTCCTATAACTTTTGTACCAACAGATGTAGCAATATGAAGCGGCCCAGTGTCCCCGCTCACAAGCAAATCGCATTGGCTAAGTATTGCAGCCGTTTTTCTTATTGATAGCTTGCCGACCAAATCGAGACACTCAGAAGGACCATTGCTTAAATATTGATTAACCAGCATTCTATCCTCCTCGCCACCGATGAGGATAATCCTGAATCCGGCAGCTATCAGGATAGAACTAAGCTTGTAAAAGTAGTCAGCCGGCCAGCGGTTAACTGAATGAGAGGCCCCCATATTGAAGCATATTATACCCTTACCCATATTATTCTCAAAGATATAGCCGTTAATAATGCCCTTTGCTTCCTCTATTTCATCCTCAGTAAGAAAAAAATCAAGATGTAAATCCTCTCTACATGCTTTAAATTTAGAAAGGGTTTTCAGATGATCTTCTACGGCATGAAGTCTCCTTTCTTCCTCATTTATCCTCTTTTGTTTTTTATATAAAAAAACATATTGGGGCTTTAAAATAAGCGTAAGGAGTCTCCATCTCCAATTACTCGGCTGAAAATTCAGAATCATATAAATTTGTTTTGGCTTAAGGGATTTTGCGAGTTTTATTACACGAGATACTTCCTTTACCCCCCTTCCCTTCTTGAACAACAAAACCTCATTAATATTTATATTTTTATATAAAAGTTCCAATGTAACCACACTTCCTGCTAAAAAAAGGACTACTGAACTTGGAAAACTATTTCTAACGGCTCTTAAAACCGGTGTCATTTGTAAAACATCACCTATGGCACCAGGCTTTATTATAAGAATATGTCCTTTTGATTGCTTATCCAATAATTTTTCTATAAGTCCGGACATTTTGTGAATTTATCCAATAAATCATAAAAATCTATTTTCTTTGTTTATTGGTTTTTTTATACAAAAAATTTTCAATGACTTTTTTCATTATCTTATCAAGTTTAATTTTTTTTAAAAGTTTTATTAAATAGATAAAATAACAGGGTATGTATTATCCTATAATTTCCACATATTGACTACAATATTAAATACAATATAAGATTTATGCAATATTTAACAAAATGAATCATCAAGTGTCAAAACCCGATCCATTGTTACGGGACTTTAATTATCAAAATAAACCGATCTTGGCATGAAAATGGCATTAATCTATTCCGTAAGGATAAAAACAATATAGATGTCTTGATAAATGTAAAAATAAATATTATTAAAATCTTTTAAAATACATATTTGTTATAATTATATATAATAATTGTGCATATTATATTTTTTAACGAAATAACACACATATATGATGAAATCTATAAAAATATTTTTAAATCTATCGGTTCTTTGTTCATTCCTGCTTCCGATACTTTTTTCCCATAATATTAATTGTCAGGAAATAATAAGGGAAACCTTATCCCCCGAATCACTTAACCGCCTGGTTTCGGATATATATAGAAAACCAGAAAAGCAAGCCCGAAAAAGTCTTATAGGAGAGCAATCCTCTGGTATTAAAGGGAAATGCGCGACTCCTATTATCCGGATGGCTCAAGCCCATCCGGATTGGCTGGATGAGGAGAATCGTTTTATACTCTTTAGACCCGATGATTCATCATATGTTCGTTATTATGCCCCTGACGGATCTGTTTCCCTTGCATATAACACCCCTGAGGGCCACTTCAAAATTCACTACAGTGAATCGGGTTTCAATGCAGTATTGGGTTCAGACGGGATACAGTCAACTATTCCCGATTATGTTGTCTCATTTGGTTCATATTTTGAACAGGCATGGGATTATGAGATTGATACTAATAAATTAGGATATGACCCACCTCCTTCCGATGGCAACGAGGGAGGTGACAGCAGGTTTGATATATATATAAAAAGTATTAATTATTATGGATATACACAAGTAGAAAATGGTCATCCTTATATTGTAGTGCACAATAATTATACAGAAGGTTTTGAATCAAATTTAGATCCGGAAGGATCCAGAGCAGGAAACATGAAAATAACTGCAGCCCATGAATTTTTTCATGCCATTCAGTACTTTTATGATGACTGGAATGATGACTGTATATGGTGGGAGGAGAACACCGCCGTTTGGATGGAAGACGAGGTTTTTGAAGATGTAGATGGATATCTCAACTATCTTGGAAACCGTTATGATGATACTAATGGAAATCTCAGGTGGGACAATGGGGAAACCTGGTATAAATATGATGGTGATTATGGAGGCATATCCGGCAGGAAAAGCGATGTCTGGTTCGAAGCACCTCATATCTCATTAGATACGAGATATACTTCCTCCTTCGACAGATATGAATACGGCGGGGTTATGTGGGCCAAATACCTGGCTGCAAAGTTCGGAGATGATTTCATAAAGGACAGCTTTATTATTACTGATTACAATACGGATGCACTCACTGCAGTCCAACAGGCCCTTCAGGATTACGGCTCATCTATAGAGGAGGCGTTTGCTGATTTCAGGGTCAAGGTGCTGACATTGGACCCGAATATCTTTGAAGAATGGAATCATTATCCCCTTGTGCGTCACGAAGGGAATTATGGTGATTATCCCGTCAATCTGGATCTGGGAGAGGATATATCTCATCTTTCATGCTGTTATATAGGCCTCAAGCCGCCTTCAGGGGAATGGAAACTGGTTATTGATATGGATGGTCAGGACTATTCTGATTTCGGTGTAGCGCTTGTCCTTTTCAAGGATATAGGACATGAGGTGCGATATATTCCCATTGATTTCTGGGATGAACAGGTCGGCAGGATCGAGATCGTATCCTTTGGAACGGAAGGACTTTACAAACGCGCTGCTGTCATACCAATGAACCTCTCCACTTATCAGAATTACAGGGCCCTTGACATTTATGTCCAACTGAAAGAATTCGTCCAATATACTGTCCGCTTCAGGGGAGGAATAAACCTTGTCAGCTTACCCGAGAATTTGCTGGGAGCATCAACCTCGTTTGAATTCCTTCAGAACTATTTCAATTCAAATGTAAAGGTTCAATTTGCAGGGTACGACAGCCTTAGCCAGTTATGGAAAATAGCATATCTTGATGATCAACCAAAAGGGGACCTTTTTTCCATTGACTGGAACAAGGGATATCTAATCTTCGTAAACGAAGACATGAATATCAATCTGCCAGGAGACCTCCCAACCATAAAAACGATTGATCTTATGCCAGGGCGTAATTTTATTTCCTCGATAATTTCTGATAAAGAGGATTTGTTGCCTCAGAAAGTCCTTGAATCAACAAATTCTGATTCCGGTGAGCGGATATCAACAAGTATCCAGAAATATGAGCATGACAAAGGAAAACGAAAATGCGGATACTGGTTTTTCGGAAAGTTTGCTGGTGGGGATTTCATGATTGAAAAAGGTGAAGGATATATGATTGATATGATTAAAGGACATCAGGGGTGGTCACCAACCTCATCAAAATGAGGCAGGTGGGATCATCATTCCTTTTCCAGCGTTTCCCTGATATTTTCTTCGTTTAAATTTCCGACAGCCTTATCTATGGCAAATCCGGCTTCCATGATGTCATAATTTAAAGTCACAAAATCAGTTCGAGCCTTTACAAGTAGAAGATTCGCATCCAGGACATCGAGATTTGTCGCTTCACCCTCCTGATATCTGAGTTTAACTATTCGTATATTCTCCTGTGCATGTTCTATCTGCTTATCAATGGCCTTTAATGTTGCCAGGAGATCTTCCATATGAAGAAATGTTTCAATAACCTCGAGCCTGACCTGCTTTTTCATCTCCGCTTCCTGATATTCGGCCAAAGAATGATCATGGCGGGCCCTCCTGAGCTTTACATACCTGATCCCTCCCTCAAATATGGGAATAGATATACTGCCACCCACAGTAAAGATATCATCGTCAGGATAGAAATGTTCACCGCTTCTCTCATATTCACCAAAAATTGAAATCATCGGGAAAAAATCCGTTTTAGCTAATGAAATACCCTTTTGAGCCAATTCTTTCCCCTTGACCAACTGTTGATAATCCGGCCTTTTTTCATATGCATTATTGATCATTTCGTTCATGCTTCTTTGATCCTTACGGATATCCGAAATAGAGTCTATTAAAAGGTTTTCATCTTCAATAAATATTATCTTCCTTAGGGTTTCGTAACTCAAAGCAAGGGCTTTTTCTGCGTGTATCAGCTCGCTTTCTGAATTTGCCAGCTCCATCTCTGCCCTTAATACATCGTTTTTTGCCACCTGGCCCACTTCAAATCTGCGTTTTGTTACCCTAAGGTGTTCGGCCAGCCGGTCTTTTGACTCTTTGGCTATTGCAAGCATCTCCTTGGCCTTTAATGTACTAATATAGGCCCTGACAACCCCGAATAAAACATTCTGCTTAGTTGCATCGAGACTTAATTCTGATATCTCAACACTTATATCCGCCTGAGGTCTCAATATAAAATATTTTCCCTGATCAAATAAAGGTTGACGAAGTGTTAATCCGAAGCTGTAGTTTTCATCCGGGAAGAAAGAAGAAAATAATGTCGTTCCATCCTGATGCGTGTATTCAAAATCCCCTGATAATTTTGGAAGAATGGACGAAAAGGCTTCTCTTATCTGGAGCCTGGTCCTTATTACCCTTTCTTTGGCTGATTTTATTTCGGGATTCCTCTTAAGGGCTATATCCATACACTCATAAAGAGATAATTTTCTTGTTTGAGAAAAGCCTGTTTCCGGACAAAGAAAAATCCAATAAATAATCCCGGTAAGACACAAAATACAAGCAAAGAATAGTCTTTGTTTTATAAAAATCTTAAATTCCATATAATTCCCTATTGAAAAAGAATTTCCACATTCCGAATATAATATCAGAACTCTATGTATTATTGCAAAATTGAATACAACAATTCTTTTTTTGTTCGCTAAAGTGCTTAAAATGTCAAGTACATAAAATTAATATAGTTGTAAGTTTAATTCTTTTTTTGTTATCAAAACCTTTTGCGCATATTCAAAAATAAGTTGACATTTTTAAACTCAGATTTAGGTTAAATTTTGATGATTCGGATAAACAAAATCGGAAATTGGAGAATTTTACGATTGAAAATCGTTAGAAGATGGCCTGAAAAATTGTCACACGGTGAAATTATTTTTTGGCAGGCATTTAGGCAATTTTTTCAAATAAAAAAGTATTCCTTAACTTTAGGCACATGACACTTTAGGCACTTTAGCGCACTTTTTTAAAACATTAGGCATTTCCTTTGCTCTGGGCACCTTCTTTCCTAACCTAATACAATTCAAATTTAAAAAAACTGATCGGAATCAATACTTTCTGTTGATATCGTCCTTCCAGTAAAGCTCCCTGACAGTGCCTCCGGCAAAACTGGGGGTAGACGGCAAGGTTTTTAGCTTACTTCTTTTCCCGCTACCATGGCCGGATATTCCAACCAAGACAGCGCTGGGATCTCCGACAATATCGACCCCTGTAACTTTTCCTTCTCCGGAATGCATGGTTGTGATATGTTTTATATTTTCTAAACCACATACACCTAATATCCCAAGCTTATATGCCACGAGATAGGTGTCGCCATAGTCACATCCCACAGCCGCTGGTGGGACATAAACGAGAAAAATCAGCTCATAACTTGATGAAGCCTCATTTTTCGCAATAATAGGAGACGAGTTGATTCTTGCCCTCAACGGAAACTTTTCATTCGTACTCGTATCCATAATGATATCAGTAAATGGGATGATTATGGATTCAGCAACCACATCACTGCTATTTAATCTGAGAATATGTAATTTTGCCTCGAATGTCGAACCTATTTTATTGATTGCAGGATCGTCATAGGTCCCGGATGCGGCTGCAATTAGAGTGCATTTGGAAGCCCTTGATCCTATTTGAAGTACAGGTGGCGAGTAGAAGAAGGGTTGATTTACTCCTGCATCATATATTACATCCATTGTCCAACTGGAAGGATTTCCTACAGTCTTTGAATGCCAGATCCTTCCGGCGGTATCTACCATATAGGCATCGGTTATTAGCCCGTCATTTTCATAACATACGCCATCAGCAACCAGCCCATGGTCGACTATTGTACTGGCAGTTCCCAGATTTTTAGAAAATACAATATCGCCCATTTTCAGACCATCATTAAAGCCTGCAGCCATAAATGTTAGGCCTTCAGTATCAGCGCTGGTCGGGTCATCATATCCTGAGCCAAAAAAGGCTACGTGTTTTGATTTGAATTCGGTAAATTCTTTATAGGAAATCTTGCCCATAGCTGGTGTTGACCATGCTTCCCCAACTATTGGATCATATTTGGATTTATAACTACCATACCCGGTATGCCATAATACAGAAAACGGCGCGGATGGGTTATAATCAGGATCACTTGGAGAAGGGTGAGTTACATCGATAGCAAAATAGCAATATCCTCCCGGACCTTCTCCACAGACTACTATAGTCCTCCATTGGCCATCGAAGAAGACATCATGAGCCTTTGGAGAAGCTGAAACCCCATATATATGTTCAGACGGACTTGTTGGCTGTCCTTTTTTTAGAAATATTTTTTGAATATTTGCTATAAGATCCGGGGGCACATATGCAAAGATCTCCTTACCCGTAGACATATCAAACGCATGCAGCATACAGTCATTTCCTCCTGCATATACAACAGTGTGCCGTGTTTTATAATTCACTTCGAAGGCATCATGACCCAGCATGACTGAAGGATCTTCAGCTTTAAAGGGAGGCCCTATGGCAATGGGGGTACAATTTGTGATATCATATAATCTCCAAAAATTATTTTTCCCGGAGATAAATTCTATTATCTCTTTGGCTTCCTCCACGCTTGCCCCCATCCCAAGGCTGTGGAGTGGGGATGCATTGGGATTTCCTGAACCATCAAAAAATGGAACAAGCTTTCCATCCGAGCTTGATGTAAAGATCTTTCTTTTATTATAACTGATGTGGTTGGCATCCAACATCTCCCCTGCATCCCAGTTTATAAAACCAGTGGCAAGATCAACAGCTATAAGATGGCCCTTCCAGTCCGGAAACTCACATGTGGCAAGAAGCCCGACATTTCCTGTTATCCATGAATTTGAGTTTGAGCCTGAAGTGGGTGCAGATGTTGCATAATCTCCGGCTGCTGCCTGATATATAACTTTTTTTATGGCTTCCTTTAAAGATTCCCGGTCCTTGGTATAATAAGCGTAGTGACTGTCTGATTTCAAAGGGGACCCACCAGAATTTGCTATTTTATCAAGGATGGTGCTGCCTACTGTTTCAGCACCAAATCCTACTACATAAACGGTAACATTTGTATCGTTAAATAGTGAAGATGCCGCAGAAATGGCCCCCGTTATCTCCTCAGCAGGTGTCGGTTCACCGTCAGTAATCAAGAGTATATAATTATTGCGGCACCATAGGGTATCTTTAACAAAAACATCGTTAACAAAATAACTATAGGCATCATTATAAAAATCTGTATCCAAAGTTGCATTTTTAAGGGTACTCCCGGTTGGTGTAGAGCCTGTAGCAATTAGCCCCCCGTCATTTTGGGGCCCCATCCATTGCTGGATCTTATCTACTACGATATCCTGATCTTCCTGCTCTCCGGAAAAAGAAAACGGGACAATAAGAATCCCTCCCTGATCTTTTGATGTTTCATCCGGTACTTCAACTGGATAAGGGCTGGGAAAGGTTGCGTATTCGCTATAAAGAAAATCCACATCGTTATAGCCCTGATAATATATAAAAACTTCATTTGGATCCACAGGGCAGATTGAACATTCCTCTGTTCCGTCTGATATGAATTGCGGGCCGTAATATTCATTGAAATAAACTAATTGGTCATTTTTAGGGACTTCCATCCAACCATAATAACTCCCCTTATATTCCCACGTATACAAAATTCCTGTATTCGGATCTGCTATTTCACAAAGAAAACCACAATAATTATGATCTAATATGTGGTCTTTTCCCTTTACTCTTCTATGATATACACTGTTATCAGTGCTTTTGAGTGTATAAGTCATTCTTTGATGGGTAAAACTATCTATGGGCCTATAGTTTGGGTCGCCATCATTTGCCATTTGACGAGGTTTTTCATTAACCGTAAAGATAGGTGATCTTAAAAATTCC
Source organism: bacterium (assembly GCA_049472335.1). Lineage (GTDB taxonomy): Bacteria > SZUA-182 > SZUA-182 > DTGQ01 > JAFGSM01 > JBLIRM01. The sequence continues at coordinate 18,104 of JBLIRO010000074.1, forward strand.
TTTGAACAATATTTGTAATTATACTCTAAGGGACCAGAACCAGCACGATAATATGTGTAATAACCCTTGGCAGCACTACTTAATCCATAATGAGTCTGGTTGAACGTCATAAGACCAAAGTTGGCAATTCGCCTGGTTTCATTTAATACATCGAAGACTACAGACTTTGCAATGGCAAGACGGCTATCTTCATGCGCACCGTATTTTCTTCCCTTTGAATCCGCCGTATTTAACACTTTACAGTTTGGGTCTCGCTGCATACTGCCTGAGGTGTCAAAAATTATGAGGATATTAGGTCTCACGAGCAGGTTGTCGATTATCCTTAAAGGTCTCATCTTTGCCTTGGCAGAGGGTATAATAATAATGGAAGAAAAGAAAAAAAAGAAGAAAAAGAGCAAAATAAAATATTTACAGAGATCTTTTCTAATTAAAGCTGAAGAATATATGAGCTCCTCGGTATGCAAAATGAAGGATATGGCCGGTTTTTGTTTTTTTCTGTTAAAAAGATTCATAACGGCACCTCCTAATTATTTAAAGTTATAAATAATAACATTTAAATTTGTTCAAATTTTGGTACCGCTGCGAACCTGACTTTGAAATTATCTAACAAATTCAACGGTCGTTTTGCTCTATCCTATTTAATGTTCTTTATTTTTAAATACTTATATATTATTTACATCAATAAAACAATCAGTTTCTTTATTATCGGCAAAACCATCGTTTTTAATCATAATCAAGGTTGCACCAATTATTTGAAAAATTGTATTATTTAAACAATAATGAATAAAAACTCAGAGCAATCACAACAAATAATAAAGGAACTTAAGGAATTCCTCAAAGCGCAGAGAGAAGCCGGAGAGGAATGGCTTAGTTTGTCAAAGCGATTCCTCGGTCCAACTATCCTTTCGGTTCTCAGGGACTCATTAAAGGATTGCACAAGATGCAGGCTCTCATCGTCAAGGACACGGATTGTTTTTGGTGAGGGAGCCCCGTCAGCAAGTCTTTTTTTTATAGGTGAGGCACCCGGGGCTGAGGAAGATCGAACAGGCAGGCCTTTTATAGGCAGAGCCGGTGAGCTTCTAACTAAAATAATAGAGGCGATTAAGCTTTCCAGGGACAATGTCTACATAAGCAGCGTAATTAAATGCCGTCCTCCGGGGAACAGAAACCCGGAGCAGGATGAAATAAATACATGCAAGCCGTTTCTCCTGCAGCAGATTCAGGCAATCCGGCCTTCCATCATCTGTACTTTGGGCTCAGTGGCCACTAATACGATTCTTGGCAATAATGAGCCAATAAGCAAAAGCAGGGGAAAATTCCATCACTTTCACGGGATTTATGTTATGCCTACATTCCACCCTGCCTATCTTCTCAGAAATCAAAAAGATAAAAAACTCGTTTGGGAAGATATGCTAAAGATTCAGGCCCTATATCAAAAACTGGGTTTGTTTGACAAAGATCATGATAGCCGGCAATCCTGATTTGTTGTAGAAATAAAATATGAATAGATATGTTGCCCAAATTGCGCTCAATATACCCAAAGACTCGCTATTTTCATATCTCGTACCTTCAGAATTGACTGGTGTTATTAGACCAGGTCATCTTGTATATGTGCCTCTGAAAAAGAGGAAAGAGATTGGAGTTGTCGTTGAAACCAATCATCAAAAAGAAGATGAATCAGAGTTAACAATCGATCTGAAAGAGATATTGGCCCTCCCCTATCCTGGCCCTGTTTTAAACTCCACGCTCCTTGATATGGCAAAATGGATAAGTGATTATTATTTCTGCCCTATCGGAATGACTATCAGGGCCTTAATTCCGACAGGACTAATCCCAGAGTTAAGTTATGGCAAATCAGGTGTTCATAGCTTTTGTCCCAGAGGCAAGGAAAAAAGGATTGCCCATATTGCCATAGTGGTTGAGGAAAAGGAAATACATAAATATATAGCTTCCAATTCTAAGAGGGCGCCCAGACAGTGTGACATTCTTAAATCCCTTCTATCAAGAGGAGGTAAGGCTTCAATTTCCGATCTCTTTCCTGATAAAAATACCCCCTATCCATTAATAAATAAAATGCTGACCAAAGGCCTTTTAATACGTTCCATGGAAAGGGAGTTCCGGGACCCCTATATTGGCCCGGATAAACAAAAAAGATATAAAGAGATTAAGCTTTCTCCTTACCAGGAGGGTGTTTTGTCCCACCTTTTTTCATCTCTAGATCAGGGCGGATTCACTCCTTTTCTTCTACATGGTGTTACAGGGAGCGGCAAGACAGAGATATATCTGAGACTTATATTGAGGGCGCTGCAGAAAAATCTTCAGGCAATTGTGCTTGTACCGGAGATATCCATCACCCACCAATTGATTGAAAGGTTTAAATACTATTTATCTGATAAGGTTGCTATTCTTCACAGTCATCTGAGCGAAGGAGAAAGACTGGATGAGTGGCTGAGAATCAGAGAGGGGCTTGCCGACGTGGTGATCGGGGCGCGCTCCGCGGTCTTTGCGCCACTATCCAGGCTTGGGGTTATTATATGTGACGAAGAGCATGATCCTTCATATAAACAAGAGTCACAGCCTCGATATAACGGGAGGGATGTCGCAATAATGAGAGCCAAGATGACTCCATGTCTCATCTGTCTCGGATCGGCAACCCCGTCCCTGGAAAGCTATTATAATGCAAAGACCGGAAAATTTCGCCTTCTGACACTCCCTGAAAGGGTTACCATTCATCCCCCCCCTGTTGTCAGGCTTCTCGATATGAGGGAAGAATACAAATCAAAGGACAATCAGGATGATTGCAAAAACTTGTTTTCAGAAAGCCTCATAGAAGCCATCGATGATACTCTTAAAAAAGGCAAACAAACACTGATATTTCAAAACAGACGGGGTTATTCCCCTTTTTTGCTTTGTCCCAAATGCGGATACGTGCCAAAATGTCCTAATTGCAGCGTGTCTTTGACATATCACTCCACGGATAATTATCTCAGGTGTCACTATTGTGATTTCCAGAAAGGCCTCCTCCCGTCTTGCCCTCATTGTCCAGAGACACCTATGAGATATATGGGACACGGGACACAGAAAATCGAGCAGGAGATAAAGGGTATCTTCTCAAAAGCTTCCGTTGCAAGGATGGACAGGGATACAACCGCTCGCAAAGGGGCGCATTACAAGATCCTGGATAGCGTTGAACGGGGCGAAACAGATATCCTTGTCGGGACTCAAATGGTGACAAAGGGACTTGACTTCCCCAAGGTAATAATGGTCGGTGTTGTCGGAATTGACCATACACTTAATCTGCCTGATTTTAGATCCACGGAGCGTGTCTTTCAAATGATTACTCAGGTGGCGGGAAGAGCGGGCAGAGGGGATGATCCAGGAATGGTCTTCGTGCAGACATTTTATCCAGGTCATTATAGCATTGCTTTTGCAAGCAGGCATGATTATATAAACTTTTACAACCGTGAGATAGGGTTCAGAAGACGTCTGAATTATCCGCCTTTTACAAGGATAGTTTGCCTTATCATTAAGGGCATGGATAGAAAAAAAACCCGCAAGGCAGCCCTCTTTATAAGCAAAGAGATAAAATCCAGAATCAGACCAAACGAGGTAAGGGTCCTGGGACCAGCCATGGCCCCCTTATTCCGTTTGAGACGCAATTACAGATATCAGATCATGCTTAAGGCAGTAGACTACAGAATTGCCCATCACTCGGTTCGTGAAGCGATTACATGCTTTGCTTTACAGAAGGATTTTCAAAGTATCAAATTAGAGGTAGATGTAGATCCGGTCAATTTACTTTAAAATGCGTGCCCAACGCTCAGATAAAACCTGCCCAGGCTTTCTCCCGGTCTTCTGTCGATTGCCCTGCCGTAGTCAAGCCTCACAGGGCCTATGGGGGTTATCCAGCGAACACCTATTCCCGCCCCCTGCCTGAGATCAGGAAAATCTTCTTCCTTTCTCGAATCCCAGACATTTCCTGTATCATAAAAGATAACAGCTTTTATACTTTTATAGATTGGATAGCGGAACTCCAGATTGTTTATCCAAAACACCCTTCCACCCAGAGGGAGGCCGGTGTCATCATCTTTCGGGCCAATTGAGTCCTCTTTAAATCCCCTGACAGTATTACCGCCTCCGGCAAAAAATCTCTCCTGAATGGGAACCTTGCTGGTCTTGCCATAAATGCCTATATATCCGCCCCTGATGCTCAGGGCCATTACAAGCCTAGAATTCAGAGGGAAAAATGTCCTGTATTCAGCTTTTATTTTGTAGAAATCCTGATCGCCCCCGATCCACCTTCCCGCGTGGTCCAGGCTAAGGTTTGTGTATATGCCCTTATATGGATCCAGAAAGTTATCCCTCGAGTCATAGATAATTGCAGGTCCAATAGCGCTAATGGTATGTTCCTCATATTCCTCCGGTATTTCATCCTTATCTATAGTTATGTCGTCCAGGCGGTTCAGATCGATATGATAGATCAATCCGATTCTGAGCTTCCTTTTATAAGGCCTCCATATTCCAAATTCAAGCCCGTTACTGCGGTTGTGATATTCCCTGCGGTCTTCCGTGGAGGTATAAATGCTGCCCTCCCCCTCTATTTTGTGTCTTGGAATTAAAAGCGGGTCCCTGAAGGTAATAGTATATTTTGATGATCTTCCGATTTCGTCTGTTATTCGGGAGCCTCCGCCAAGGCCCGTAAAATCTGCCTTGAACCTTGCACTGATGGCACGGCCCCAAAGATTATCCTCTCTGATTTCCATATACCCTCTGTAACCCAGCCTCGAACTGAAACCGGCACCCAGATTTACCTTGCCTGTCTTCATCTCTTCCACTTCGATTATACAGTCCACATCTTCTGACATCGTATCCATACCTTTTGGCTCCACACTGAGACTCCTAAAAAGTCCTAATCTGGAAAGCCTTGCATGGGTATCCAGAATCTTTTGATAACTAAAAGTATCTCCTTGTTTGAAAGAAGTTGCTAATCTTATTATCTTTTCTTTTGTTTTGAAATTTCTTTTAATATCAATTTTTCCAAAACTAACAAAAGGCCCTTCATTTATTTTATAAAGAATATCCGCAAATCCCTTTTCTTCATCCTTTTCCATGTCCACAGACACTTTTACATATGCATATCCGTTATTCCCATAAAATATTGTCAATTGTCTCCTGTCATCCTGAAACTCTTTTGGGCGGAGAGGGTCCCGTTCTTTAACCTTTAAAATACTTTTCAGCCTGTCATCCGAAAATGCATCGTTGCCTTTAAATGAAACATTTCTGACCATTATCCTGATACCTTCATTTATAATGATCCTCTTTTTGATGCGTTTACCACGTCTTTCTGTTTTTGTGCTTATTCTGACATTGGGAAAGCCTTCGGAACGATACAGGGCTTCCAGTGCTTCAAGATCTTTAGAGAATGTTATGGCTTTAAAAGGGCGGGATCGAAATATGGATAGGGATCGTATGGAAAGAAATTGCCTTTTTAACCTCTTTTTCTTTAAATATCCGCCATGCTCAAAGATGATATCCTTCAGATAGGTCCTTTTCCCCTCCGAGATATTAAAAACTATCTTTCTGTCTCCTGAAAAATCCGGATCATTCCAGGAAAAACCGACCTCGGCGTCAATAAACCCATTGTCCCTGTATAGATCGGTTATCCTTTCAACACTTTCTTCTGCCTCCAGAGTATCAAAGAATCTGTTTTCATAAAAGGTTAAGGTTTCAAGGATCTCCTCGTTTGTAAAATACCTGTTGCCTTTTATCTCTATACCCAGTTTTGGTCCCCTGTAAACATAAACCTTCAGGGAAACTTCATGATCTTTCAGATCTTCCTCATATCTCACATCCGCCCTGAGATAACCCATCCTAACCAATTGTTCTTCAAGCGCACTTAAACGAGCCTTGAATTTTTTCCTCTTAAAGACAAGCCCTTCTCTGAGACCCAATAGAAATTCAATATTGGGCTTTTTCCCTGAACTGTCGTCAAAAATGGACATCTCCCTGATTTTTGTTCGCGGCCCTTTATGAATAATGAAATTCAGGGTGGCAAGCCCCGGTTCCGTTTCCTCCAATGTATGTTCTACTCTGACACTGTCATATCCTTCATCCTGATAGATCTTTTCAATCTTTTTTGCAACTTCCTTAACAACATCGGGATAGTATTCCTCCCCTATACGTATATTTATGACCCTTTGCAGCTCTTTCTCGAAAATGGGAAAATTTCCGAGGATGTTGATTCCACTGATAATCAATTCTGTATGCGCTATCGAGGGAAATAATAAAAAAAGAAAAAAACACGGAATAAGGATATTGAGAGAATATCTTATTTTCACTAAAATAATGTCCTCTTTC
>JBLIRO010000075.1:0-23633 GCA_049472335.1 bacterium
AATACACCTTTTAAGAAGATAAGACCGATACCTAAGAAAATCAGGGAGAGTAGCTTTACCCTGGGATCAAGATTGTGAATATGTGAGTTACGATAAGTATATCGGCCGAGATTGATATCTTTAAAAAAAACCATTTCATTCCGCCGGAGTCAACCTTATATCGCCCCAGGCCGCAAGGTAGTCATCAACCAGAATAACTACTCCTTCTATGCATTCCTTTTCAGCGCACCATTCTAATATATGCTCTAAATCCAGATGGCTCCTGATCCGATTGCTTACAGCAGTTGCCCAAACATCAGCTAAACACGCACTTTTTGCCAGTATGCTCACGGCATAGGCCCTGCCCATATTTATTGAATGGCCGAAAGTCCCTGAGGACGTGCATAATCCCTTTCCTTCTATTGATGATGGAACACAGATCCTTATCTTATTATCAAACGGGGAACCCGGGGCAGAAAGAGAAAACGATTCCTCCCGGGGAGACCTGTAATAAATGTCACCGCCGTTATTACAAAAGATTGATCTATGACTTAATGACATCCCCCTTCCAATATATTCAGCAATAGCCCCGGCAACGCCTGCCATAGGCCCGACATCGGCTTCCTCAGAGCATCCTGACATCTCTCTTATTATGTCCGGAGCTGTTTCTGATACCTTTACGGGATGAAGGGCATGTAAAAAAACTCTATCACATGCTATGTATCCCTCTATATCCTCATAGGCCCTTTTCAAAAACATCTCAGCCTGCTGACGGTCCGGTTTACCTTCTGTTTTCAACCAAATATCTGTCTGTTTAAAAACTAAATGTAATGAGAAAAGCTCATTCAAGACAATAAAAACCTCTTACTTTTTACGAACCCTTCAAATCTTATTTTATTTGTTAAAAATTCAATCTACCTGACGTCTTAAAAAAGTCGGCACATCATAATTTTCGTCTTCATCTTCCCCTATTATAACACCAAAATCCTTTGAATTGACACCCGGCTCAAATACTTTAGGCCTCTTGTCGTGATCTGAATAGGGATATTTAGTTCTTTCCGTCATCAAAGGATTTCGCATACTTGTGGGCTCCTGTCTTCTTGGACCTACTCCTCTCGGGTAATCTACCACCTTTTTGGATCTTTGCTGCATTAACTCATGATCAGCGCCGGTGGCAATAACCATGACCCTCAATTCTTCTTTGATTTCAGTATCTTCGACCATACCGAATATGATGATCGCATCTTCGTGAACAGACTCATGTATAGCGGTTGCCGCTTCATCTATCTCCTTAAGGGTTACATCATTCCCACCTGTTATATTCAGAAGGACCCCTGTTGCACCTTCAAGGGAAGTGTCTTCCATGAGGGGATTTGAAATGGCCATTCTCACTGCATTGATGGCCCTGTTATCACCTTTGGCTACACCTGTGCCCATCAATGCCGTACCTTTCCTGGACATAATAGTTTTTACATCCGCAAAGTCCAGGTTAATCTTTCCCTGATTGGTTATCAGATCAGAGATGCCCCTTACGGATTGACAGAGAACCTGATCCGCCATTTTGAATGCCTCGTCAAAACGGAGCTGCTCATTAACCATTGTCATAAGCCTTTGATTGGGTATGGTTACTATGGAGTCAACCGCTGAGCATAATTCTATAATTCCCGCCTCGGCATGGTCCATTCTCTTTTTTCCCTCAAACATAAAAGGCTTTGTAACAAAAGCAACAACCAAGGCTCCGGCTTCTTTAGCAGCCTGGGCAACTATCGGAGATGCGCCGGTACCTGTTCCTCCGCCCATTCCCGCAGTGATGAATATCATATCCGCGCCTTCCACAACCTCAGAGATTCGGGAAAGGTCTTCCAGGGCGGCCTGTCTTCCTATTTCAGGAACGGCCCCTGCTCCGAGCCCCTTTGTTAATTTTGTGCCGACCTGGATCTTTACGGGTGCGGGTGATCTTTTCAGGTCCTGGGCATCGGTATTGATAACAACAAAATTTACCTTTTGTACCTTTTCAGCGATCATCCGGTTCACAGCATTACCGCCACCGCCTCCCACACCAATGACTTTAATGTTTGCGCCTGATTCAATTGCTTCTTCCAAATCGAACAACATCTTCTTCTGTGGCATATATTGCCCCCCTTTCAACCAAATTTAATTTTAATAATAAATAGTAACCAGCTACAATCATTTAAACATTTTATCTAATACTGCGTTTACTCATTTGTTATTCTTTATTAACCAACCTTGTTTAATCTTGTATCCTTAATGCCTTGTTCTGCATTAAAGCAATCGTTTAATGAACGAAAAAATCACTCATCATGTTTTTCATCTTATTAACTATTCCATAGAAAACTCCTCCATCCTGAGATTTTCTATAAGTATCTATGTTTTGGGCACCATAAAGGACCAGTCCAACACCTGTGGAATGAATAGGAGTTTTTACGATATCCCGTAATCCTTCAATACAATTGGGATAGCCAATCCTAACCGGAAGATCGAAGATCTGTTCCGCTATCTCCACCATACCTTCCATTAATGATGCCCCGCCCGTTAAAACCACTCCGGCTGAAATAAGATCTTCGTAGCCGCTGGAATGGATCTCCCTTGCAATCAAATCAAAAACCTCCTCTGCCCTGGGCTGGATAATTTCGGATAAGACCTGCCTTGAAATAATCCTTGGTTTCCGTCCGCCAACACTCGGGACCTCGATTACTTCATTTTCGTCAACCAGGGAGGTCATTGCGCAGCCATATTCTATTTTTATCTTCTCTGCTTCGGATTTCGGGGTCCTCAATCCAACAGCTATATCCCTGGTGAAATTATCTCCCGCCAGGGAAAGCACACTAGTATGCCTGATGCTTCCATCAACAAATATGGCAATATCCGTTGTCCCCCCTCCAATATCCACTACCGCTATTCCAAGATCCTTCTCCTCCTGAGATATGGTTGCCTGGCTCGATCCCAATTGTTCAAGTATTATGTCTTTCACCTCTATTCCCGCCCTGTTTACACATCTGACAATATTCTGCGCGGAGCTTATGGCGCCTGTCACGATATGAACACAGACCTCTAATCTGACTCCCTGCATTCCCAGCGGTTTCTTGATTCCTTCCTGATCATCTATCAGGTATTCCTGAGGCAAAACATGAATCACTTCATGACTCATTGGCAATGCAACAGCCTTTGCGGCATCGATGGCTCTATCTATATCCTCCGGCATGATCTCTCTATTTTTTCCGGAAATGGCTATTACACCTTTACTATTTATACCCCTTATATGTCCTCCGGCTATGCCGACATAGGCATCATTAATCTCCTGACCGGACATCAGCTCTGCATCTCTAACTGCGCTTTTGATAGATTCAACAGTGCTGTCGATATCAACGACGGTCCCTTTTCGTAGCCCCCTTGAAGGTGCCACACCTATACCGATTATCTCTACGGACGAAGTTGAAGAGCACTCGGCTACAATTGCGGCAATCTTTGTGGTGCCAATGTCCAAACCCACGATAATATTATCTTTTTTTATCATATTATCTACTCCCCCTTTTATTAAAAATTTTCAGCTTCTCTCGTTTTACTCTAAGTCCATTAAATTCAGTCTGATAAAACGGCCCCTAATCAACACGTCTCTTGTAAAGATTTTTTCACTTTAAATATTTTAAGTATCTTATCCAAAAATTATCTTGTCATTGAACCTCAAGTCACAATATCCCATGGATTGCCATTGAGCCGGAACTTTTTCTATCAATGCCCTGAGAAGAGGGAACTTAATACGACTATTGGTCATACTAATCAATACCTTTCTTCCGTTCGTCAGAAGAACAATCACCCGATCTTCGGATAAAATACAGATCTTAACCACTTCGTTCATCATTTCGGGAATCATCCCCTTGATATCTTCCACAATGCTAAGTCCATTTGACCAGTAAGGGAAAGGGCATCTTTGACCTGCCCGGAACCCGGCCTCTTTGCAGCATGATAAAACCGGCAAGTTGATATATGTGTCCTTTGTATTAATTTCCTCTAATAAGAAGCCAAACTCGTCCATTAAAAAATGTTTTTCTCCGTCCTCCCATATGGCAACGGGCAAATTCTCTTCCACCTCAATGGTTACCCTGCTGGGAAAATTCCTTTCCAGGACGAGGGACTTTATCCATGGTTGGGCCTCAGCGATGCTTGAAGCACAGTTAAGGTCGAAATTCAACATGTTCAGGCCCTCTTTGATCCCGGTCCACATTTTTATCTGCTCAGGTGTAATCCTTTTGATCCCCTTTATTTCTATCTCTTTGATCCTTAAATAGCCCCATCTTGCCCCTAAAATAAATAGATGTCTGCACAGAGGGATCAAGACCAAAGAAGCAAGAATTACAAGACAGGGCAAGAATTTCGAAGGCCTTATGTTCTTTTTGCTCTTTTTTTTCTTTATCTTTTGCTTGTCTTTACCCACTAATTTAGGATTGGTTAACATATCAGCGTTCCTCAGTTTGAAAAAGGTGCTTTGTTCACCAACTTATTATTATGTGGCATTTCCGATCCATGTCTTGACAATGCCATAAACAGGATTCTTTCTACCAGGTCCGGGAAACTGATACCATCCACCTCGGCTGCCTTAGGTAAAAGACTTGTGTCTGTCATTCCAGGGATGGTATTTATCTCTAAACAGAAAGGGATACCATCCTCATTGATACGGAAATCCACACGTGAAAAATCACGACATCCTAATGCGCTATGGGCTGCAAGGCCCAGCCTTTGAATGCTCCTGCTCAGGTCCTGTTCTAACTGAGCGGGACATACATATTTTGTAATCCCATGGGTATATTTTGCCTTAAAATCATAAAATCCGGATTGAGGAATTATCTCTAAAACAGGGAAGACTTTTGTCCCAAGGATACCTACCGTCAGCTCTCGGCCAGGGATAAACTCCTCGATCATTACCTTTCTGTCATATTTGAAGGAATCAGATATGGCTTCCTTAAGATCCGATTTTTTCTTGACAATATGTATGCCTATAGTCGATCCCTGTGAGGCTGGTTTTACAACAACAGGATATCCCAATGGACTATCACCCTTTAATTCATCACTATTCTTTAAAACCATAAAAGGGGGTGTTAAAATTCCCGCGCTTTGAAGGATGATCTTGGTAAATATCTTATCTATGGCTAATGAACTGGCTAAAACCCCTGATCCTGTATATGGAATACCCATAATCTCCAGCATGCCCTGTATTGTCCCATCCTCACCGAAACGGCCATGAAGGGCCAGAAAGGCCGCGTCTATTCTTTCATCCCTGATCTTTTCCCAGACATTTTCATCTACATCAATCTCTGAAACCTGCCAGCATTTTGTTTTTAAAGCGGATGCCACAGCCTTCCCTGTCTTCAGGGAGACCTCTCTTTCATAGGAACACCCCCCCATAAGAACGCCTATCCTTTTTGACCTTTCCAGGTTCATGTTATCCTTTTTTTCATTCTTCATCTTCATTCACCCAAATTTTGACTTCCGGCCTTAATTCGACCCCGAACTCCTTAAATACCCTTTTCCGGACAATATCCATTAGACGAATAAAATCATCAAATATTCCCTCTCCGAGATTTATGAAAAAATTGGCATGTTTCTTCGATATCTCAATCTGTCCTATTCGATATCCCTTCAATCCCGCTTCGTCTATAAGTTTCCCAGCCGACATACCTTCAGGATTCCTGAATACACATCCTGCGCTTCTTTCCCTGTAAGGCTGCCTTGACCATCTCTTTTGAAGTGTTTTCTTTATAGATGACTTCACGTTAACTCCCGGATTGAGTTTCAACCTGGCTCCGAGCAAGATCTTTCCATTACTTATTGCACTTTCACGATATGAGAATCCCATCTTCTCTACGTTCCATGTTTCTATCTCTCCTCCTCTTAAGATATCCGCATCCTCGATCAGATCTCCAAGGCTTCCCAGCCTCGTTCCCGCATTCATGGTTGCTGCCCCCCCCAGGGTCCCCGGAATGCCGGCGAGCACCTCTGTCCCTTCTAAATTATATGCTATGGCCTCTTTAAGCAGGAAAGAGAGCGGACATCCCCCGCCCATTATGATCCTGTCTTTATTCCTCTTGATTTCCCTGAATTTACCGCCCAAATGGATTATAATTCCTTTGAGAAGGCCGTTCTGAATAACAAGATTGGTTCCCTTGCCTAAGATCCTCGCCTTCATCCCATATGAATCAGCCAGCATCATTATCTTTTGTAATTCATCTAAATCGTGAACAATGGCGAAAAATTCAGCTTGACCACCTATTTTCAAGGATGTCATAGGGGCCAGGGGATAATTCATGTAAATCCTCTCATTTAAGATCTCTTTCATACTTTTAATAGATCCACGGGTCGCTGTCGTCATTTCCTTCCCCTGTCGAACCTTATCGAAGAATGATCCTTATTGATCATTTTTTCCAATTCTTCCCCTGCCTTCCATACATCCCCTGCCCCCAGGGTCAAAACCATATCACCGGGCTTTATAATCTCGGTCAAAAAGCCCGGGACTTCCTGCAAATCGGGAATGTAATGCACATATTTATGTCCATGCTCTTTTAGACTATCAACAATCAATTCAGCGCATATTCCCGGGATAGGGGATTCCCCTGCCGGATAAATATCAGTGACAATAACCAGATCAGCATTGTAGAAAGATGTAGCAAACTCTTCCAACAGAAACTTCGTACGTGTATACCGATGCGGCTGGAAAACACATATCAATCTTTTCCCCCAGCCTTTTTTTGCTGCCCTCAACGTAGCCCTTATCTCTGTTGGATGATGGCCATAGTCATCCACTATTATGAAATCTCCGATATCAGCCTTTACCTGAAACCTCCGGTCTGCTCCCTTAAATGTCTCCAATGCTTTTTGTATCACGATAAATGGGATTTCAAGGTCAAGGGCCACCCCAATCGAGGCAAGCGTATTGTATATATTGTGTATCCCCGGGAGTTTGAGATCAATCAGCCCTAATTTGTTGTCATGGTAAAAGACCTCAAATTTTGAATGGAGACCTTTGATTTGGATATTTTCGGCCCTAAGGTCGCACTGACTGCTCAAACCATAGGTAAGAATCCTCTTGGTGACATTTGGAAGCAATTCCTGAATGATATGGTTATCCAGACACATACATATAAGGCCATAAAATGAAACCTTATTCATGAACTGAAGAAAGGATTCCTTTATGTGCTCAAGATCTCTATAAAAGTCGAGGTGTTCCTGGTCAATATTGGTAACTACTGCTATGGTTGGAGAAAGCTTAAGAAAGGAGCCGTCACTCTCATCCGCCTCCGCAACCATATATTCCCCCTGTCCAAGTTTTGCCGTGCTCCCTATGCTATCGAGCCTTCCGCCGATTACTATGGTCGGGTCAAGGCCGCCCCGGGCCAAAATAGACGCTATTATCGATGTCGTTGTTGTCTTGCCATGGCTTCCTGCAACTGCAATCCCGTATTTCATCCTCATTAGTTCCGCCAGCATCTCCGCCCTTGGGATTACCGGTATCATAGCAGCCCTGGCTGCTTTAAGCTCGGGATTATCAGTAGGTACGGCAGAGGAATAGACTACTACCTGTGCGTCGGAGATATTTTCTTCCCTGTGCCCTATGTGGATCCTCAGGCCATGATCCAAAAGGCATCTTATTGTTCGGCTCTCAGCAAGGTCGCTCCCGGTTACTTTATAACCCAGATTGTTTAAAACCTCTGCGATGCCGCACATTCCTATGCCGCCGATTCCTACCATATGGATTCTTTTTAATTTAGGATGCATATTTCTTTATATTCCTCTCTTGATGCCATGATAAAGCCTGATCACAAATTGCCTTTGCCGCATTCAGCCTTCCGAGCTCCCGATTCACCTGTGCCATCCTTTTGAGTGAATCAGGATTTCTGATCAACTTCATGATCTCACTTGACAGAAGGCTTCCTGTCAGACGAGATTCAAGGATCATCCTTGCTCCTCCCGACCTCACTAATTCCAGAGCATTAAGCTTTTGATGGTCTGCTTTTGCATTAGGATAAGGGATAAGAATCGCCGGCTTTCCGGTTGCGGCAAGCTCTGATATAGTGCCCGCACCAGCTCTCGAAATAACAAGATCCGACAAGAGATACAAATCTATCATCTGATTAAAAAAGGGGCTTGTGAGTGAAATTATCTCCTCGGCTTCATAAAAGCCGGCAACATAGTCAAAATCATCTTCGCCTGTTTGATGAATGACCTGAAAAGGAAAATCCATGGACTTTATTATCTTGAACGTTTCCACAGCTTTAATATTTATAGAATGCGCCCCCCGGCTCCCCCCAAAGACAAGAAAAGTGAAAGAATCGGGTTTCAAACCCAATTTTACCCTCATTTCCTCTTTATCTAAATTGGAGGGGATAACCCTCAAGGGATTTCCCAACATTTTGAGCTTATTGTTGGAGAAAAATCTCTCCGTTTGAGGAAAGGAGGTAAAGATCCCGTCAACCCATTTACTCAAAAACTGATTTGCTTTTCCGGGCAGAAGATTCTGCTCGTGTATAAAGGTTGTGACACCCTTGATCCTTCCAAGACTTACTATTGGAAATGCAACATAGGCACCCATACCTATTATGATATCCGGGGCGTATGAGGTAATAATCTGCCAGGCCCGAATGAATGAGAGGCCAAACCTGTATAGATTCGAAACAGTCTTTAGCGATAATCCCCTGCTCATTCCCCTTACTGGTAAGGTTTTATAAGGGATAAGCTCTCTTTCTACAATCTGTTTATCCGAAGACTTTGAGGTAATCACCATCAGGCACTCCGTATTCTCTCTTTTCATCATTTCTTTTGCCAAAGCCACTCCCGGAAATATATGGCCTCCTGTTCCCCCGCCGGCAAGAAGCACTTTTATCCTTTTATGTGTATTGAGAGACATTTAATAGTATCCCAATACAAAGGGCATTAAACACTAAAGAAGTTCCCCCGTAACTGATAAAGGGAAGTGTAATCCCTTTTGTAGGGAGAAGGCCTGTCACGACCCCCATGTTAATAAACCCTTGATAGACAATCATACAAGTTATCCCCGTGGCCAGATAAAAGCCAAAAGTATCTTTACAATTGATAGCGATCCTTAAACCACGCCACGCAATAAGAAAAAACAGGCACACAATCAAACAGGTCCCTAAGAGACCAACCTCTTTTCCGATAATCGCAAAGATAAAGTCCGTAAAAGGCTCAGGGATAGTAATACCATTTTGTACCGCATTCCCGATTCCAATTCCCATTTTACCACCGCTCCCGATGGCAACCATTGAACGTATCAGTTGATAACCATTCCCCCTTGGATCCTCCCATGGATTCAAATGAGTAAAGATCCTTTTTAATCTGTAAGGAGTTATCAAAACCAGGATAATCAAGCAAAACATAAAAATAGTTAAGGGTATTATTAGATAGCGCAGCCGAAGCCCGGACACAAATAGCATGGTAAACCCGACCATAACTATCAGGGCGCCTGTACCAAGATCTGGTTGAGCTACTATAAGGGCAAAAAAGATTCCTAATATAAATAAAAGGGGGGATGAGATGGAATTTAATTCTTCCAACCTATTCTTTTTTTTGGCCAAAAACGAGGCCATGAATAGGATAACCGCAATTTTAGCCAACTCAGATGGTTGGAAGCTTAAAAAAGGGGTAATTTTGATCCATCTCCTGGCACCCCCCCACTTAACGCCCAAACGAGGGAAAAAGACCAAAAACAGTAAAAATATACTAAAAACAAGAATTATTGGAGACCATTTTTTCCAGAAAAAATATGGGCTTTTCATAGCTGCAAAAAGCAAACAGAAGGCTACGAACATATGCAAAAGGTGCATCTTTAAAAAGTGGTAAGGGCTCTGTCCATATTTATTCACAGCAAGCATGGCGCTCGCATTATAAATCATTACCACCCCGATCCCCATCATAATCAAAGCCGTAACAAATAGTAACTGATCAAAACCCCTTTTTCTAGGCATTTTCTAATCCCTCGACTATTTGTTTAAATTTTTCACCCCTGTCCTTGTAATCTTTAAACATATCAAAGCTTGCACACCCCGGAGAAAACAGGATGGTATACCCGGATCTCGCCATCCTGTAAGCATCACGGACCGCAGATTGGAGATTGTCTGATTTAATAATCTTTGTGTAAGCCCCCAAGACGCCTGCAATCTTTTCGGTGGCCTCCCCTATTAGAAATATTGCCCTGACCTTTTCTTGAACCAGTTGAGAAAGAGTGCTGAAGTCCCCTCCTTTATCCTTTCCTCCGGCAATCAGGATTATAGGATCATTTACTGATTCGATAGCCTTAATTACCGCTCCCACATTCGTACCTTTGGAATCATTGACGAAATCTACACCCCGGATATTTCTAACCTTCTCTAAACGATGAGGCAATCCTCTAAACTCTCTGAGTGTTGTTCGAATGCTTTCTTGAGAAGCCCCGGCCAGATAAGCGGCTATGCTTGCAGCCATTATATTTTCCATATTGTGGTTCCCGGTCAATCCCATTTCTTCCACCGCACCCAGATCTATTTGATTTTTCTGATCATGGATGATAATGTGCCCTGCTTCGACATTAGCCCCTTTTGATACCGGCTTCCCATAATCAAAAAGGAATACCTGGGAAGAGCATCTTTTTGCCAGGCCATACACCCATGGATCCCTGGCATTCAGGATCGCATAATCATTGGATTTTTGCAGCTTCAAAATCCTTGCTTTGGCTTCCTGATATTCTGTAATATCAGAATATCTGTCCAGGTGGTCCGGTGTAATATTAAGGATGATTGCCATATAGGGCGCAAAACTTACGACACCTTCCAACTGAAAACTACTTACTTCAACCACCAGAAAATCATAATCTATGTCATTGTCAAGGGCATTAAGGATCGGCGTGCCAATATTCCCTCCCACAAACACCCTTTTCCCATCCGTGTTCAGGATTTGGCCAAGCAGGGTTGTCGTTGTTGTCTTGCCGTTTGTCCCGGTTATGGCAATTATCGGAGAATCAGTTAAACGATATGCAAGTTCTATGTCGCTCAGGATTGGTATCCCGTTAGATCTGGCTTTCAATAAAGGCACAATATTCATAGGGACACCCGGACTTACAAGTATCCAATCCTTATCCAAAAAGGTTTTTTCCTGGTGACCGCCAAATTCCCATTGGATATCCAGGTTTGATAATTCCTGAAAAGCGTCTTTTACTTCTGTAATATTATGTTGCTCGGAAATGGTAACTCTGCATCCTTGACTGGCTAG
This sequence comes from bacterium, assembly GCA_049472335.1. GTDB lineage: Bacteria > SZUA-182 > SZUA-182 > DTGQ01 > JAFGSM01 > JBLIRM01. Next base: position 11,254 of record JBLIRO010000075.1, read on the forward strand.
AAATCTTGCAGCAGCAAGGCCTGTTTTCGCAAGCCCGACGATTAAAACGTTGCCGTCCGGAAACGTCTCGGTTTTGTCTCGAATTTTCATCATAGTGTTTCTCTTTGTTTTGTTACCAATCTTATAGCTCATCTCAGCTTAAGCGTGCTAAGGCTAAGCAGGGCCAGGATTATGGAGATTATCCAAAAACGCACGATAATTTTTGGTTCGGCCCACCCTTTTAATTCAAAATGATGATGAATCGGTGCCATTGCAAAAAACCTTTTACCGCTTACACGAAAAGAGACGACCTGGATTATTACCGATACCGTCTCAATTACAAAAAGACCGCCTACCAGAATCAAGATCAATTCATGTTTTGTCAAAAGCGCTACAGTACCCAGGGCAGCCCCAAGCGAAAGCGAGCCTATGTCACCCATGAAGACCTGGGCTGGATAAGTGTTAAACCATAAAAATCCAATACCGGCACCCAACATAGCACTACAGAAAATAGTCAGCTCTCCGGCGCCTTTGACATTTATAATCATAAGATAATCAGCAAACTTGGCATGTCCTGTTACATAAGCCAGTCCTGTATAAGTAACCGCAGCAATAATCATCGGACCTATAGCCAAACCATCCAAACCATCCGTCAAATTAACACTGTTCGATGTACCAACAATTACAAAAAGACAAAATGGGATATATAACCAATGCAGATTGGGTTTTAAATTTTTAAAAAATGGGATTGCAAGTTCAGTTGTATATGAGTTTGAAGGATTCAGATAAAGATATATCCCAACTGTAAGTGCGATAGCACACTGTATAAACAGCTTGGATTTTATGCTCAGCCCCGATCTCTTGCCCTTTCCTTTCAATTTCAAATAATCATCCCAAAATCCTAATAATCCGAAGGAAATGGTAACAAATATTACGATCCATATATAACGGTTTTTCAAATCCGCCCAGAGAAGGGTTGGTATAATGAGCGCTATCAATATAAGTATGCCGCCCATAGTAGGTGTGCCAGCCTTTATCCGGTGTACCTCCGGGACAACATCCCTAATCTGTTCCCCAATACTTAATGCCTGAAGTTTTTTTATTATCCAAGGGCCGAAAACAAAACTGAAGATCAAAGAGGTCAGGGCGGTATAAGCAGCTCTAAAAGTAATATACCTGAATACATTTAAAAAGGAATATCTACCATGCAAGGAATAAATCAAATTGTAGAGCATCGATGATCCTCTTCTTTTTTGAATGTCTTCTTTTTTGTATAATTTCTGGAACCAATGATCTCTATGAGACTTCTGGAGATCTTATCCAGACTCATTTGACGCGATCCCTTTATAAGGACCCAATCCCCTTCTTTCAAAAGCGATCCGGCCAATCTGGAGGCATCCTCATGTCTTTCTACTGACCAGACTCTTTTGGATGGATACCCTGTTTTTATAGCCTCCTCGGCCATTATTTTTGTTTGAGAGCCAAATGTAATCAAAAAATCCACCTTACTATTATGCCCCAGCCACTGCCCGAGCTGACGGTGAAGGCACTCAGCTTGACTCCCTAATTCAAGCATGTCTCCCAATATAGCCATTGACCTTCCGGAACCTTTACACTCAAAAAGAGTACTGAGTGCAAAGTGCATTGATTCCGGATTCGCATTGTAAGAATCATCCAATATGTGAATACCTTCAACGATATGATGATCCATTCTATTGGGTATACTGGTAAATTGGGCTATACCGGCCTCGATCTCCTCCTGGCTACAATCAAATTCCATTGCTACGGCTACAGCCATGAGTAAGTTATGGGCGATAAATTTCCCGAGCACCGGGAGTGTCAACGAGAATATTTTCCCCTTAACCTTAAAAACCACATTTGTTTTGCCTTCACTTGGATTAAGTTCTATATTTTGTATTTTCAAATCTGCTTTATATGATTCACCAACAGTGATAATACCGTTTTTACATCTTTCTGCCAGTATATAATAATATGGGTCATCTCTGTTCAGAATTGCCAATCCCTCAGGCCCCATTCCTTCAAGAAGTTCCGCTTTTGCTTCTATTATATGATTCACTGAGCCCAGAAGGCCTATATGGGCCTTCCCGATATTTGTAATAATTCCAATCATGGGCTTTACTATAGAGGTCAATTGAGCAATCTCACCTTTATGGTTCATCCCCAATTCAATAATAGCGACTTGATGAAATTCTCTTAATCTCATCATCGTTAAGGAAACACCAATATTATTATTCATATTTCCTTTTGTGCTCAGGCAGTTGTATTTCTGGCTGAGTATTTTGGCAATCAGTTCTTTTGTTGTCGTTTTACCTGAGCTTCCAGTGACTGCTATGACTTGACATAAGTGTTTTTCACGCCATGCAGTTGCCAGTTTCTGTAAACTAATAAGTGTATCCTGCACCTTTATCAGGCTTCCGTTAACAGGACTAAACTGGATCGGCCTTGATATCACTGCTGCCAGGGCACCTTTTCTAAAAGCCTCCTCGACAAAATCATGACCATCAAACCTTTCCCCCTTAATAACCCAAAAAAGATCACCGGGGCACAGGGTACGGGAATCAATGGATATCTGACGTACAAGGGATTGACAGAGAGTTTTTTCCGGTTTTTTTAACCATTCCCCTTCAATCATCTTTTTTAAAATATCAAGTGTAAGCTTCAAGATTTTATGTCCCAATATTATTTATTATTTTTATATCCCAATATCTCCTATAATCTTTTTGTCCCAATATCGTCTATAATGTCTGACTCCCAATATCTCTTATTATCAAATCATTAATGGCATCCCTTACGACCTCATGGTCATCAAAAGGAATGACCTTTGTGCCGATCATCTGCGTCTTTTCATGACCTTTACCTGTTATTACAACCATGTCACCAGGCTTAGCCATTTTTACAGCACGATAAATGGCTTCTTTCCTATCTATACAGACTTCATATCTTCCCTCTGAATCCTCTTGAAGAAACCCTAGCTCAATCTCCCTTATGATTCTGTCAGGCTCCTCTCCCCTGGGATTATCAGAAGTAATAATAGACCAATCGCTCCCTCTTGCTGCAGCTTTTCCCATAAGGGGACGCTTGGTTCTGTCCCTGTCCCCCCCACAACCAAAAACACATATTATCCTCCCGCTGGTTTGCGTTCGCACCACAGAAAGGAGATTAGAAAGTGCATCATCTGTATGCGCATAGTCAATGATCACATCAAAATCCTGCCCTTGAATGATCCTTTCGAATCTGCCGGAAACCCCTGTCATTGCGTGAATACCTTTCTGTATATCACCTATTTCAATGCCAAATCCCATTGTCAGGCATAGGGCTGCAAGTATATTGTAGATGTTTGGCCTGCCCATAAGCGGAGAAGTAATAAAATGGATTCCCCATGGTGTCACAGCCTTAAATGAAATACCGTCTATGCGTTCCTGAATATCTTTTGCAGTTACATCAGCTTCATTCATTATCCCATAGGTGATCGTTAATGACCTCTCCGGAAATTTTGTTCTCTTTAACTCCAGGATCTCTCTTGAGGCGTGATCATCCATATTGAAAACCGCCACTTTATTGATAAAAGAGCCTTCCGGTTCATCCTCCATCATCTCGAAAAGCTTAGCTTTGGCTCTTCGATAATTGTCCTGAGTATTATGAAAATCCAAGTGATCCTGTGTGATATTTGTTAAAATAGCAGCATCAAATGAACATCCGGTAACCCTATCCAGGACAAGGGAATGGGAGGATACCTCAACAATTGCCCACTCACATCCTGCATTCACCATTTGATGCAAGATCCTTTGCAGATCAAGCGATTCCGGAGTAGTTCGATCAGATTGAAAAACATCCTTGTCAATACGATAATCCAGGGTTGTTATCCATCCTATCCTCTCACCGGCCGCTTCAAGGATACTGGATATTAAGTTACACGTAGTTGTCTTGCCGTTTGTCCCTGTCACACCAATGAGATGCATATGTTTGGATGGATGCTCATAAAACTTATCAGCCATAAGGGCTAAAGCAAGACGAGAGTTAGAAACCAGACATAGTGATATCCCTTTTTCCGCCCAATCTTTAATTACAGGATCATCCCAAACCCTTTTATCTTCAATTATCAAAGCACAAGCACCCCTTTTTAAGGCATCTCCCAGGAACTGATGGCCATCTGATTTGAATCCCTTGATAGCCACAAACAGGTCCCCTGTCTTTACCTGCCTTGAGTCATAACAAAGGCCATTAACCTGTAAGTCCATATCCCCCATAAAAGCCAGGGAATTTATTGATTTGATTAAATTTTTTATTTTCATACTTTCCAAACTTACAAGATTAGCTGTTTGTTTTCTTTTAGAGTTTTGCTGTTATAATTAATTGATTTTTCGGCCTCCCCATATCATTATCAACCGGAGATATCTGAAGATAATGTATAATCTTCTTTGCCACTTCACTAAAAATAGGAGCAGCCACCTCTCCACCCCAACATGCTTTACGAGGTTGAGAAACCATTACTATCATGGCGAACCTTGCATTGGAATCGGGGAAAAAACCGATAAAGGATGTCAAAAAGTCCTCATGAGAATATTCTCCGGTTTTTTTATCCACCATCTGTGCCGTGCCTGTCTTACCTCCGATCCAATACCCCGGCACACCGGCCTTTACGCCAGTCCCCCGGCTGACAACCCCTCTTAGTATCTTCTTCATCTTATTACTCGTTTGGTCGCTTATAACCCTTCTTTTTATTGTTGGTGTTTGTTTTAAAAGGATCTTACCCTTTGAGTCTTTTATCTCCTTCATAATAAAAGGTTTCATCAGTCTTCCCCCGTTAACCAGGGCAGAAAAAGCTGTGATCAACTGTATCGGTGTAACAGAAATCTCCTGGCCAATGGCAAGGGAGGCAAGTGATAAACCTGACCAATCATCAGGGGCACGTAAAATTCCTTTTACCTCTCCGGGAAAATCAATCCCTGTTTTTTCTCCAAATCCAAATCTTTTTATATATTCATAGAACCTCTGCTCCCCTAATTTTTGAGCGCATTTTATCGCACCGATATTACTCGAATTCTCCAGGATCTGCTTTAAACTAAGCCATCCGAATTTTTCATGGTCTCTTATCTTCTTCCCGGCCACATACATCGCACCATTTTCACAATAAAACAAACTGTTGCTATTGAGCATATCCTCTTCCAGAAGTGCCGCGGCCCAAAAAGGCTTGAAGGTAGACCCAGGCTCATAGATATCTATAACACATCTATTTCGCCAATAATCTCTTGGATAGGCTGCAAAATTATTAGGATTGTAACCGGGCCAATTTGCCATAGCATATATCTCTCCGGTATAGGTATCCATAATTATCACAAGACCATGTTGGGCATGAACCTTCTCACAGGTTTTTTTCAAAGCACCTTCGGCAAAAAATTGCATCACCAGGTCAATTGTTAAAAAAAGGCTGTGTTCTTTTCTTTCATAGCAATCATAAGGATCAAAACAAGATGGATTGAGTTCCCTTGGGAATGTATTAGAGTCTGCATTTAGTTGCTTATTAAAATAGAATTCCAAACCCTCCAGTCCCTTTCCGTCAGTGCCCACGAATCCTATAAGCTGACTGGCAAGCTCTGCATTGGGATAAAACCTTTCGGTCTCCATAACAAAACCTATCTCTGTAAAATCTAATCTTTCCAGGCGATTTTTTTGTTTAGGATTAAGTCTCCTTTTGATCCAAACAAATCCCTTGTCCCTTGCGAATGCTTCTCGAATCATCCTGGAATTAATCCAGGGAATACGGGACATGGCTTTTATAACCGCCTTTTGGCTATTGGATTTCTTTGTTATTAAGTATGCTGAAGCGGCTTGAACGCTTAGAGCCATTTCTTTACCTAAACGATCGAATATTCCACCCCTTGAAACACCTGTATCGGCAGATATTTTTTCCCTTATTATGGCCATAGAGCTGAGTTCAGAATGTTTTATTACCTGAAGGTGATAAAGACGGCCAATTAAAATAATGCTGCAAAGGCAGAAAAATATAAAAAGAATATGTATCCTCTTGCTAATCATCACTATAATCTTCTTTCATCGTTTCAAAGACTGGCGCCAAAACAATCATTTGATCTTCTTCGGGATCCGTAAGTCCCAGCCTTTCTCTGGCTTCCTTATCAATACGAGAAAATGATTTTAAAAATCCGCGTTCCAAACGCAGTCTGTGATTTGTCTGTATAAGCTTCGCTCTGGATTGAATCAGATCATCTACCTCGTTCTCAATCCTGACTTTGAGGATGCACTGACAAATATAAATCAGGACCATTCCAAAAAAAATGGCTAAAACAATGGTATAGCCAAAAGCCTTCAGAAATTCCCCCTTGTCCAGATCCCTATGTATTTTGTAATTCTTCAATGACATTCAGCGACCCTCATTCTTGCGCTTCTGCATCGAGGATTCATTTTTATTTCTTCAGAAGAAGGCCTGACCGGCTTTTTAGTGAGAACATTCACTGTTCTCTTTTGTTCTGATGCCTTGTCCTTCTTCCCGGTCAAATCTCGAAAATATTTTTTCACAAGGGCATCCTCAAGCGAGTGAAAAGATATGATACATACCCTTCCTCCACTTCCCAGGCAATCCCAAACGACCTGCAAGAATTGGTTCAGGTTCTCTAATTCCTGATTTACTTCTATTCTCAATGCCTGAAAGGTTCTAGTGGCAGGGTGTATCTTCCATCTCCTCTTGGTTCTGGGAATAGTGGAACATATAATACGGACCAGGTGGCTCGTTGTCTCGATCGGAGTCTTTGCCCTCTCCTCGACAATCTTACGAGCGATACGACGAGACCATCTTTCCTGCCCGTATTTCCAAATAATCTCTGCCAGTTTGAATTCAGGATATTGATTGACTATTTCTGATGCCCTTTTTCCCCCATCATAATCGAAATTCATACCAAGGGGCGCTTCATTAAAAATACTAAATCCCCTTTGATTGTCCTCAAGTTGATAAGAAGATACTCCAAGATCCAGAAGAACTCCGTCCAGATTTGGAAAATGATGAGACGCCAAGATCGAGGGAAGATCCTTATAGTTTCCATGCACCAGTATGAGTCTGTCGCCAAACCCTGCCAGATTTTCCCTTGCTATGGCCAGGGCCTTAGAGTCCATATCGATGCCGAGAAGCCTACCATCAGGAGAGGTAACTTCCAGGATTTTCTTTGCATGGCCTCCCAGACCGATCGTCCCATCACAGAAGTTTTTTCCTGCCGGACAATCCAGATAATGCATTACCTGTTCTGTCATTACAGGTGTATGTATCCCCTTCAATTAACCCTCCTCCTTATTCCCATTCCATAAATCATTAACTACATCCATTACCACATTAACTTCAACTCCAAACACAAAATCCTGAAGGGAACCATAAGCATTTAACGGTCTAAAAAATATCAAATCCCAAATTCAGCTACTTTTTCCATAAGGGCGGTCATATTACCCTCAATCTCTTCATCCTTTTCCATCCATTTATCCATAGGCCATATTTCAAAGTGATCCATCACACCGACAATCGCGACACTACCGTTAATATTACATTTTTTCCTCATATGGGGAGGAATCAAAATTCTTCCGGAACGATCCATAGTGCAATCAAAAGCCCTTGAATACTGAGCACGCAGAAACATTTGCACCTGTTTGTTACGAGAGGGTAAGAGACGTAATTTCTCTTCCTTTTTATTCCATTCCTGAAGTGGATACACCTCTATACAATCTTCCAATACTGTAAGATATAAATCACCACCTCCGTATTCCTTATTTAATATATCTCTTATACGCGTAGGTATACTTAATCTACCTTTCTGATCAACCGTATGTTCATAAGTTCCTTTAAAACTTGGCATTTTCTCAATTTTTAATGTTAAAGTGTTAAAGGGATTTTATCCCCCCTCATCCCACTTTGAAACATTTTACTCCCACTTTTTACCACAAGATACCCCACTCTGATTTTTTTGTCAAGAGGCAAATATATATTTTTTTAAAAAAAATCTCCGAAAGTTGTATAAAATTTTCTAAAATAACAGGCCCAAACACAATATGTAGTATTATAAATAATTCAAATATACATCATATTGTATTGAATTTTTTAAAATTTTTTTCAATTTAGTCGCTAATCCTTCTAACTTAAAAAAAAATTTCTTTATTTTTCTAAATGATTTTCCAAAATCCGTGATCAAATAAGAAATATGCACAATCCTAGAAATGGACATTTTGCGACCATTTATTGGGGATATCGCTTGTGATGGCAGCAAACAAATCTAAGGGATAATAATTTTTAATGACGTCTTTTGAGCTATTAAATTGAAGTGGTTGTCTTGATGTAAGATAGGTAAATTGTTTTCAATGGCAATTAGAGCTATATAGGTATCTGTTAATGGAACACTAATTCCCTTTCGGAAAAGTTCAAATGAAAATCCGGATAATCTACTCCAAAAATCTTCCTCCACGGACAAATAATCCAATCCTCTTAGTAATTCATTCATCATTTCATATTCTTTTCTTGACTTAGTTCCCCTCAAAATCTCTGTTTTTATAATACCAGGGAGGAGTATTTCCCCTTCCATAATAGAGTTCTTCACTATTTCTTTTAGTCTGGCACTACCATCCGGGCGAAAAGATTCTATCCAGGCAGATGTATCCACTATAATCTTATTCATCTGACCTCATCCTATCCAGATGTTCATGTGTATAACCAAATTCATAATTTCCAATAAGTGAGGCTAGCCTTTCTCTTCTCTTTAAGTTTAGATATGTCTTTATAGCTATAGTTATAGCCTCCTTCTTTGTATGTGACTTAGTCTCTTTTAATAATGCATTCATTAATTCATCTTGTATATCTATAAGTGTCCTCATTTTAGACCCTCCTTGTATATAAAATATACTATAATTTATATATCAAATCAATATTTTTTTTTATTTCTCTAAATGATTTGACAAACATTCGCATCATGGCCTAATATCAAAAACATGAACATGCCATTAGATAAAAAAGGGGAGCTTTTTGTTATCAGCACCCCCATTGGCAATCTGGAAGATATCACTTTCAGGGCGATCGAGGTTTTGAAATCCGTAGACAGGATCGCGGCGGAAGATACCCGCAGGACAAGGTTGCTATTGAAAAGATTCAGTATATCCAAACCTTTGATCAGTTATCATGATTTCAATAAACAAAGAAGATCGGCGCAAATACTTGAACATATCTCAAAAGGAGAATCGATCGGACTTGTCTGCGACGCAGGAACACCAGGAATATCAGACCCCGGATATTTCCTTATCTCTCAAGCCATCGATCATTCCATACCAATAGTTCCAATACCCGGGCCATCAGCTATTCTGACGGGCCTCTCTGTCTCAGGGCTCCCAACGGACTCATTTGTCTTTGAAGGTTTTGTGGAGGCCAGGGCTTCCAAACGCAAAAAACAACTGGAGTTGTTAAAGGATGAAAAGAGAACGATTATAATGTTTGAATCCCCACATAGAATCCTGAAGAGCCTGGAAGCGATTTTGCATATTTTGGGCAACAGACAGATCTGTATCGCCAGGGAATTAACAAAAATATATGAGGAATGTATTAGGGGAGATGTTGAAACGGTTTTATGTCAATTAAAAAAACGAAAAAGTATTAAGGGAGAATTAACCTTGATAATCAGGGGAAAGGGCAAAAGATTAAGAAGGGAAATCACTGCGAAATAAGGATATAAGAGGGTAATAAATGATTAGGATAATGATAACAGGAAGCAAGCCAGGAATAGGTAAAACCGCATTTATTTGCAAACTTTTAAAGGCCATATCCGGATTTGCAGTCATCCGGGTTAACGAAAAAGGTGTTTTTACTTCCATCAATTCTGAGGCCGAAGGGGAAGAACCTAATCTGCTTAGGGATAGCGGGGCCATACAGGTGATAGATATTCAGACAGATCCCAAAGATGTTACTGATGCTTTGGATCAAGCTCTATGCCTATTATCGCTACAGACAAAAGGGATTATAATTGAAGGAAATCTCACTCCTGATAATTTTCAATCAAATATAGTCATATTTCTGACAGATAGCCCTATCAATAATTCTGATCCCATTTTGAAGGCAGTGAATATAATTATTGTAGTCAAATGTAAAACAAAAGAGGATCTCGGGTGGAAAGACTCTATGAGTGTACCCGTATTCATCATGGATACAAAAAATACGGATGAAGCGGAATGGAAAAGATTTCTGGAAAATCTGATGCGACTGATTAATTAAAACCTAACATACCCTGAACATGATCCAATTTTAACTCTACTTTAAAGACAATCCCCCACCGGCATTTTCGGGAAATTTATCAATATGCTGTCATCCCATCTTTTTTCCAATGCATATCAGTGGCTCTGCCACAGCAGGAAGAATCATCCGCCTTCGTCTGACATTTGGGATTTACGTCGAATCTGGAAAGATCAGTCCAAGCTCATTATGGATACGTTTTGGCAGGGTGAATATTGCTTCGATGCACATAAAAAAGATCACCCTGTCCAAAGACCATAACCAATTTTATTAACAAAGCTCTCCGGCTTTATGAGCAGGAGCCGCCACACAGCAAACGTGGCGGCTTGGAGAGTATGTATCAAAGTGGGTCACATGGGCTGTGGCTGGTTTGCATGATAAAAATCATCTTTTACTTGATGGATACGTATTCTTTTTCTCGTTGTTAAGCGGATAACTTTGTTTGAACGTGCTGCATTGTCCTAGAACTATCTTCTGTGCTTGAGTCCATTGGTATACTCCTTACGCTTCCAGTTCAATGCTTCCAATCCCATTTAACTGTTAATTGCCCCCTAACAGTAATCATTATACTCCATCGTTTTGTACGTGGCTGTGCTAAGACGTTATCTGTAGCAGGTACCGCATGGTCCGGTTAAACCGCGCAATTCAACCTATACATGTCTTATAATAATCCTTTGCGCTATGTATCGAAGTTAAACAGTGTACACGGGGACTGTAATACACCTGATCAACGACACCGTAGGTCGGATCTTGAACTGATCCGCACTCGCCTGAGTGTCAGCATCCCCTTCCACACGCGGGCATTCCTTGGGCGATTGATATACAATATCTCACACCTAAGGTTAACCATCATAATACGGGCTGTACCGGCAATATAGTTGCTCCGGCCTTTAATCTGGTTCTCGTTTTCATTCCTTTCTCACCTCCGTTTTATCACATCCATATTTCGTTGATTAACAATATCACCTAACGTTCCTGCGATCGCCACACGGTCTGATCTTTATTCCGGTGTGGTTCCATGCCTATCCTGGCTATTGAACAATCGCCAAATCTATCTGTTATAATAAACTATATAACGTTACGGCTTTGATATCCTTTTTAGTTGTTTATGTTCTGCCGCCCTCAAGCACCTCTGTATATGAGTAACCATACGGGGCACCTCTGCACACCAATCCGACTCTGTATCCTATGGACGTTTCTTTGCCTACTCAAACCTGTCTGTGCGTTCATCTTAATAGACGTAAATGTTCAAAAAATTTCCCCCCTCTTCGAAATATTTATATTATTAATTACACTAATTACACTTTAAGTGATAATAGCAAAATACAATTATCATATTATTGAGTCTAACATCATCCGCCAATCATTATTGTCTCACATTGATTTCATATCAGTTTGTGCAAACATGCGCTCCGTTTATGTTCTGTTTTGCGGGTACCGGGGCCGGTTTGTCCGGCACGCTGCCTGTTGCTGCCGATCAAACATTATAGGTCACACGAATGGGGTCAGCACGAATGGGTCAGCACGAATGGGTCAGCACGAATGGGGTCACACGAATGGGGTCACCCATTAAAGGATTTGTCAAGTAAAAAGACACCTCTCCTATAAACAAGAAAAACTTTTCTTGACAAACAATCACTTCAGCGCACGGATTGTTTGATTTTTCTACTCGCACCCGTAATTTTCTTTTTTTTAGGTTACGTATTGGGCCTATAAGGCCGATTCGCACCAGTCACCCATAAGGATCAAGGCCAATATTATTTTATTTATGGCCTCTGGTCTTTGATAAAGACCCCAAAAAATCATCGGTGCCGTACCGTGTCCAATCGTTTTATTTAACAGATCTTATGGTTTTTAGCCAACCCCATAAAGGCTCGCGGCACGGGCGAATCAATCCATCAAAGCAATCTGTGTCTGGAGTATAGTTGGGGTGGGACAGCTTTCCAATCAGGTCTTATGGCTTGGTTACCAACCCCACTTTTGGTTCACTGTCCTCAGCCCAGTTTATTTAACCAAACAACATTTTTGGATCATATTCTATGTTGTCCCTCATAATATAATAAGTCGCCCTTGCCAGCTTATTGCTCAAAGCTTTGATAGCCAGCACATTGCCTCC